>PBPT01000004.1 GCA_002724735.1 Fidelibacterota bacterium
GTTCGGAGGGTATGGAAATACCATGTCACCTGATACGTTAAAAGATGGTTCGCAGGCTTGGCTTCAAATCAAATTCTTTGATTCCAGCTGGGGTGAGCTCGCTGGTGGAACTTCAGATACCATGAGCGCTACTTCCGAGCCAAACAAATGGCATTTCCTAAGAACCGCTGCTACCGCACCCGCAGGAGCTGCTAAGGTACAAGCGGTTATTGTTCACAGTCAAAAAGGTTATTCTGGAGGAGCAGTGTATTGGGACGATATGGATCTCAGTATGGTTGTTGGTCCAAAGTCAAATTATGGCTTGGGTACAAGAAACGTTGCTACTGGCGACTTAGATGGAGATGGTAAAGGTGAGGTAATATTNATGAAAGGGCGCTATACTGATGATCCTCAAGCAGGCTTATGGGTATATGAAGCTGACGGTACCGATAACGGTTTCTCTGAACCTTGGCATGTTAACATCAATGCATTTGCTACAGATAGTGTTTACGGTGGTTACACTGAGAACCTTGTAGTGGAAGACGTAGACGGTGACGGTTTAGATGAAGTTATATTTGCTTTTAATGGTGGAACCAACCCAACATCTGGATATAGCACTTACTCAGAAGACCGCTTCTTTGTTGTAGGTGTTCAGGGTGACATCGGCGTTCTTCCAAAAGCTGTAGAGGAATTTGTTATTGCTCCTCGTGATGGTAATAAAGACGGCGTGAGAGGAAATGAGCATGGTGGCGGTAGTGCAATGAGTATGACTGTCGCCGATACTGATGGAGATGGCAAGCATGAAATTGCTTTCTTCTCTTGGAACTCAGGTAACATGTTTATTGCGGAAGCTACAGGACCTGATACTTATGCTGCGCCTGACAGTGGTGAGTATGTACGATTTGGATCGTCCTCTTTCCCTGGCAATACTGCTGGCAGAGATGATTTTTCATTCAATCCCACTTCAATTGATATGGACGGTGATGGTAAAGATGAAATCTATGCGACCGGTTACTATACACAGAATCTTTATGTCTATGCTGATAAAGATGGCGATGCTATGAAAATTGGTGCAGATGAGGTTTCTCTGGTTGCAAGAGGTCATCGTTTTGGTCTTACAGCGGTTAACTCTGTCAAAGATCATGGTGCGGGCTATTTCAATATGAGCCCTTACGGTGTTCCAACGCTGTTTGCAGGTGGTAATTCTGGTTCAGAGCTTGCAAAAATTACTCTAAGAGCTGACTCAAGTGTTCTTGGCGGAGAGTCTGCATGGGATGTCGTTAAGTACAACACAAGTGCTGGCGGTGGATTCAATAATAAGCCTGTTGCAGGTGTTGACTTTGATCGCGACGGACAAGGTGAAGTAGTTTTAGCTTTTCAAGGCGTAAATGATGGCGGTATTTACATCCAGATTATGGAATACAGCGAATCATCAGTTAAGCTATCTGTTGAAAGAGAGCTTACAATTATTACCCCTGAAGACTATAAGCTTAGTCAAAACTATCCTAACCCATTCAATCCAACCACTACTATACAGTATACTCTCCCAATGAGAGATCAAATTACTGTAACAGTTTACAATATGTTGGGACAAGAAGTTATCCGTTTGATGGATAATGAAGAAAAACCAGCTGGTACNTATCAGCTTACTTGGAATGGATTAGATAAGAATGGTGCACAAGTTTCAAGTGGAATGTATTTTTATTCCATGAGATCACCGCATATGCAAAAAACTATGCGCATGACATTCTTGAAGTAATTCATAACTTCTTAAAAAAAGGCTCTCATTTTGAGAGCCTTTTTTTTTATGTGAAAGTCACTGGTTGCTTAGGTTTTGAATTAGCTAAATTTGACCAATCATGAAGAATATTTTAATTGCTATTTTTCTTCTCCCTCAAATCTATGCTCAATTTTTAGACTCAGCATCACCGATTGAATTTGAGGATCTAGGAAAGTTATCGAAAGCTAATTCAGTATTTACTTTAACGGGATCCTCCAAAAAAATTACAGAAATTATTAAAATTGACGGAGCGGTTCTGCGTTTCGATGGTGATAGTGCCTCATCAGTAAAGATTCAGTATGTGTTTCCCTCTGGTGCAGTATCAGAAAAAATGAATGCAAATATCTTTGTTGAGCCTGGTAGCAGTCGATTTTTAGCCTCAGTTTTAAAAGAGTCTATAGAAACTGTTGTGAGCATTCGGTATTATGTTAAATCATCATCGTCTATTTCATTTTTAAACGGTGGCTTGTTCCTTCCTGAAAAAACTACCGAGGTTTTCGATNATAATACAGATTTAATGATGCCTAAAAAGCTAGACGTAGAAAAGCCAAAAATAATTTCACGCGCTGAGTGGGGAGCTAGAAATCCAAAATATGATTATTCCAATCACCCTTATTTCAATAAGATGACCCTGCACCATTCTGCTGGCTGGGCGGCAACCACTTTAGAAGAAGGAAAAGCTGCAGTAAAATCTATTCAAAGGTTTCACCAAGATGGAAGAGGTTGGAGTGATATCGGATATCATTTTCTTGTAGATATGGGTGGTAATATTTACCAGGGTCGACCAGAAACGGTTTTAGGTGCGCACGTAGGAGGTGCTAATACTGGTAATATTGGTGTATGTATTCTGGGATGTTATCATCCGCCAGAATCGAGCATTCCATGCTACGATGAAATGACGTATAATTCAGAACAATCTCTAATTCAGCTATATGCATGGATATCAGATACTTATGGAATGGAGCCAAAAATTTTAAAAGGACACAGAGATTATTTTGGAACAACATCTTGTCCAGGAAATAATGTTTGGTCTAAGCTNCCTCAGCTTCGCTCAGAAATATCATTATATATAATGTATGGTTTTCAACCCACAAGGTTTGCTTTGTTTCAAAATTACCCAAATCCCTTTAACTCCTCAACAACATTACATTACGACCTTCCCGAACCAAGCAATGTTGTGATTTCAATTTACGATATCCTTGGCTCTGAGATTATAAAGCTTGTAAACCAGCAGCAGCATTATGGATACAAAAAAATCGTATGGGATGGTAAGAATCAAGCTGGCGACAAGGTCGCGCCAGGAGTTTATTTCTATAAGGCAACGCTTGGCGANCTTGAAGAAACAAAAAAGATGATCTTATTAAAATAAAAAAGGCCTGATTTTCAGGCCTTTTTTATTTTAATGACTGTANTTACGAACTTACTTCAAAAGAGTCATTTTCTTTACTTTTTGAAAATGGTTCTCTGCTCTTAGTTCATAGAAATAAACTCCACTAGGAGCTTTAATACCATTATTATCCATACCATTCCATGTTGCCTTGTATTTTCCAACCTCAGCAAAATCGTTATGAATCTTAGCAATCTCCTGTCCAGTTATATTATAAATGGTCAGTGTTACTTGAGATGCAATTGGTATATTAAACTCAATGCTTGTTGTTGGGTTGAACGGATTTGGATAATTATTTGATAGCTTAAATTCATCTGGAATTCCCGCTAACTCTTCAACTGATAACAATCCTGGTCTTCCAGTGTCAAAGTTCCATGCATTATAGCGATTAGGGTTAATGGATCCAAATTGTGAAGCAACTGTAGGGCTGTTGACATCTATATTTTCAATATGGTTTAGTCCAAACCCTGACTCGTTATCTTCTGCATTAACACCAAACTTAAATTCCATACCAACATCTGTTGAGTTCTTTTGATATTTGAACTGAACGGTATATATGGAGTCACCCGCNGTTGCATCACCATGAGTTCCATCGTCATGCATTTTCGCAAGGCTATCTGCCCGTAATCCAGCACCCCATGCTCCACGAGCATTCCATCCACCAATTGCTGGGCCATTCATCCATACCCCCCAGTCAAATATGCTATCTCTATCACTATAGTATAGGGTTCTTGCGCCCTGAATACCAGCCAGTGAATCAGCATCATCGCTTCCAAACGAAAGCAATTGATAATAAATTGGTCTGAGATCAGCAGTCCATGTTACAAGTAGACTATCGCTGTCTGCTGCAGAAGCATCAAGTTTATTTGAATTTCTGAAGATGGGCAACCTACGACCACTGGTTTTTGATGGAAGATAGTCCGTTACTGTGGATGCTGCTCCCGCAACAATTGTTGTCCATCTGCGCTCTTGAAGCGAAACATCGGCCCAAGTGGTGTCGAAATTAAAGAAAGTTTCCCGTGACTCAGAGCCACCGCTAGAACGATAGTACTGATAAAACATTCCTAGTGCTGCATCAACAGGAAGACTATCGGTTGGTGCAATCGTTTTTTGATAATCACCACCAACACCAGCAATCAGAGTATCAACATAGACTTTGTCAGCAGTTCTTCCATAGCCCCATTTTACCAATAATAAATCCCCATCTTTCCAGCCGTTGTTGGCAATNGCTTGACCAACATTTGTTCTAAACGTAAGGGAGGGAACTTTTGAAGATGCAGTAAATGGCGATGGTGCATTGTTATTGTACCAAACCCATGGGACTGTTACATCTCCTTCATCACTGATCATATCTTCTTCAATTACAATCTGTCTGTTTCCACCAGAGATACCTTCACCAGTTAATCCATCCTCATGCGTACCGCTCCAGTCTCCTAATGTAAATTTATAATTCAGAGTGAGTGGTGTGTCGCTTGCTGCGGCACCTCTCCAGTGGTAGCTCCAATACCCATCTCCGATATCAGTCATTACGATACCATGAGACCAATCGTTGCCACCGGTTACCTCTGATTCTAGATCTCCCGCCATATAGACTTTTTGCGTTTTGGGATCAAAATCAAGATTATTTGACATATTTACCACAAAGTATACGTCCACTGAATCAGGATTATCCGTATAGGGTGGGGCGTCATTATCTGTTCCTCTACCAAGGAAATGATCTAATACTATATGGTCATCGCCGCCGCTTTCGTGTTCATGAAAGAATGCTCCACTAGCTGTTGATGAGTTTCCATCTGCACTGATGGTAAGGTTTCTATTATTACCTTTGTAGTTAGCACCGGGTAGATCGTTTTCCCAGTAACCGGATACGGTTCCATCGAGGTTTGCAATGTGCCCGCCAAACTTATAATCATAAGATAATCCTTTATCTAGCACTATTGCTGTATACCATTGATCATGCTCTAAATGTTTACTATAAGATTCATCTGCTGAGTCTTCAGCAGTCCAATGAAAAGAAGAGGCTGGTCTCAAATTAGTTCCAGGACCCCAAGAAGGTTCTGCGATAACACCGGTACCTTCACCCACAGACCCTCCGCGAAGGTCAACCATCATTTTGCGTTTTCTTTGGGTCAGGTCTTTGATATGCGAAGTGTTAACCGAAATATCTACTATCACATCACCAATGTAGGCTTGAAGATCATCAAAATAGAGACCGCCGTGATCGTTGTTGCTCTTTTGATAATATCCGATACCAATTTGAACGTATTTAGTTCCAGCAGGTACACGAGCTGAAGTATACAGCGTAGTCCACACATCAGCAGGGGAATTCACATCCATAGAATCAGAAAAGAACCCATTATAGCTACCCCAATTTTCATCAAATGTTTTGATGAACAGAAATGCTTTGTTTTCCCCACGTATCCTGTCCTCATTGTATGTCATTGCCATACCGTGGACAATAATTTCCTTTCCGGCAGGGACATCTGTGAAGGTTTGAAAAACACTATTTTCGTTTTCTTGACCATTATATTTACCCCAAAGCTTAAAGCCGTGACTGCCCCAGTAGGACGGGTATTTTCTCGAAGAGCCATACATCGTGGCTCCCTCTTCTTCATAGTCAAAACTGGTGTAGTCACCAGGATATACTTCCCATTCTGCTTTACATTCATCGGTTACGCAATCAAAACCTGAATTTTTTAATACGTTACCCTTATAGGTTTGAGAAGAAACCGTTGATATTAAAAAGAATGAAAATAGCAATATCGATTTTTTCATTTGTTCTCTCCTTAGTTGTAAAAAATATTGATTTAATAAAAAATCAGGTGGAAAGTATCAAAGAATAGTCCAAAATAAAAATAAAATGTCTCAAATTATCATTTGTATAAAAATGCGATTGAGAAATAGTGAATATCTCCAAAGAGACCAAAGGATCTAAAAGAATAATCAAGCCTCAGATCAAATCCACCTGCGTAAAATGATGTTCCACCTCCCATCGTAAAGCCTTCCTCGCTGCTTTGATTTCCAATTCCACTGTACCCAATCTGGATGTGGGATTTATCAAACAACACCATTTCATAACCTACATTTATTATTTCTACATCATCACTTGGAATGAAAGTATCAAAAGCTAGAGTTCCGATCATACTTTCAAAATTCATTATTTGAAAAGATGCTCCTGCTCGAAAGAAAAGGGGCAGAGGCCAAGGATCTGTTTTCAGCCTTGCCACTAGGGACTCATTGTGGCCAGAATTATTGGGATCTATATCAATCTTTTTATAAAGATCTTTTCCATCCATTGTCATGTCTGACCCAAAATTAGAAATTGACATTCCAATACGAATCTTATCTGATGGAGTTTTATAAATTAACCCAAGGTCGGTCGCGAAAGAGTTAGCTGAGGTGTGATGAATGCGTTGAGATATAAATTTACCAGTACCCCCAAAAGAAAATCGATTGGAAAGCTTGCTTCCATAAGAAAAACCAAGAACATAATCCATTGCGCTCCAAAATTGACCGGTACCATTCTGTTCATTCAGCGTGGTAATCTCCTCTTTGCCATAATCTAGTTGCAATAAGTAAAGTCCAACGCTTTTACCTTTTGCAAGTTTAAATATTGAAGCAAGATAGTTGAGATCGCTTCCAACCAACCAATTTGCTTTTGAGATTAATAATTCTGATTGCTTTAGTTCAGCCATAGCTCCTGGATTCCAGTATAAAACAGAAGCATCACCTCCCATAGCAGAAAAAGCGCCGCCCATACCAATGGCTCTTGAGCCAACTCCAGCGCCTAAAAAAGAGGCTGCAGAGCTTCCAACTTTACTTTGACAAAAGCAAATGCTGCAAACAGCCAATGCAATTATAACAACCTTTTTCATTTTATCACCGCAAGTTTGCCCGAAGTTTTGCCACCTATTTTTGATTCAACAATATAGTAATACACCCCAAACGCAATATCTAGATTTTCTTTTGTTTTTAAATCCCAGGAAATTGTCCCACTAAATATGTTTCCAGTATGATGCAACGTTCTTATGTGCTGACCTCTGGAAGAGAAAATATGAATTTTTCCATCGGAGGGCAGATTTTGGAATTCAATTTTACGATTACCTCTTCCGCTAGTAATACCTGGCGGGAGAGGAGATTCAAAACGATGACCGACAATATATGGATTGGGAACAACTTTTATTTTGCTCATCTCAGATGTTGCCTTAGGCGCATCAACCACTGGAAGTGGTGATGTGAAAGTATAGGTATCGTTCGATCTAAACGGTTTTGAAAAATCAATAAAAAGTGTATCCCCATCACCATATTCTACCTCTGTTAAAGATCCCTGAGATTGCCGATTTGTAAAGGTCACGTTCCAGGTATATCGACTAACCTCTAAAGAGTCCCGATCATAAAAATAAATATAGTCACCAGCATTAATTTTTCCAGCGGGACCCAATGGGTAATCAAACAGGAAGAATGGAACCTCAATATCATCAGTAAAATTCATTACTTTAAAATTGGTTTTTGTTCCAGGGCTGAAATTATTTAGCGAGGTATAAGATTGACCAAAATCTTTTTGATCTGAAAATATCACACCATACTTATTTGGAACTCGAATAGCTTTTAGATCAATTTTGCCATCAAAATCAACATCAAGATCGGTTGCGCTTACAATAAAAAAATGAGTATTCTCTCCATCGTTTTTAGTCCATTTGGTTCCATCGTTTGTAGTCCACCAATATGTATTGATATCATCTGATGTTATTAACCAGTCATTATTAAAATCAATTGAGAGACCATCAAAGACATCCGAATCCTCTCGCTCCGTAACGAATGGTAGTTTTTTCGGATCGTTCCAAACGGACAGTTGCATATAGGGATTTCTATAGATTGGGAAATAGTTAAAAGTAATCGTATGATTATCTGAACTCATAGATCCCGCAGATCTTGCTTTAATTCGGCCTAATTCGTGATTTATGATATAGTCCGAATCTGAGATAGTGTTACCAATACTGTTTTTGACCTCAACTGAACCTTTGATAATATTCTTGTAATTTAGTTGAACTGAAAAAGTATCATTTGGTATGAAGATTTCTGAAATTCTATTAAGATCTCTTACGTTGTAAAGTGTCGTGATTGGCATATACTCATCATTATCAAACCAATCTAGGTTTGGTTCGCCTTGGTCGGGTTTACCGTTGTTTTCTGTTCCATCTTCATCATTCGTACCTGCCATTCCATCGCTTCCAATATCGTCAGTTTGAATGTTCCAATCTTTATCATTGTCAATACCATCTGTAGATGTATCAAAAAACTCTATTTGATAGCGATGACCAGTGAGTGCTTTTTGATCAACAATATTAATCTTTATCGTACCTGTTCCTGGTCCAGTATGAATCAATGGGATAGTATCGTTTAAACTATAACCCGCAGAGGCTGATGATGGAATCACAAAGGCCGTATTTTGGTCAGTGACTATCTCTCCTGAAGGAAGTACGGATATAAACTTGGAGTTTTCAGATGGAAAAATATCTTTTTCCTCATTACCGTGGTCGTAAGCTACTAAAGCATAATAATATGTTCTGCCATTTTGAACATCTCTATCAATATAGGAGTGCACTAAGCCCGTATCATCCCCAAGGAAAAACGTGTAACCTTTTGTATCTTGAAATAAATTTTTTGANGGGTAAAAATATCCATTTATATCATCATCCTTATCAAACTGCTGCAATGTTGAGTAGCCCTGAATTAGGCCATTAGCATCAGTGATATTCCTTACATCGTTAAAATTAGGATCTGTAGCTCGATAAATCTTATAGCCCTGGAAATCCTTTTCTTTTGTCACTGGATCTAAACTTTCCTCTGCAACTCTATCCCAGTATAAAGTAACCTGATTGTTACCAGAAATAGCAGTGAGTGTAGGTTTTTTTGGAGGAGGTGGAAAGCGGTAATTGCTATTATAAATATCTTGAACAGTTTTTTTATTATTAATCAAGTCTTTTAGATCATTTCCATAAACAAGCGCCACAGAAAATCGTTCGGTTTGCCCNGCTCGCAAGGGGAAATACCCTGCCCCATAAATAAAATCTCCATCTTCACCTGCGATAGGCTCTCCATTTGAAATCGAGGATGGTACATCAAAATATCCAGGCTTTAATTGCTCCCAAAGCTCTTCATCTTCTCTAGCTGGATAAAGATTTGCAGGGGAAAAATAGTTAAAGCTTGTCAACCCAATTTGGTCNGATTCATCAACATCTGTTCGGTCAAAATTCGGCTCTCCAAGAGTAGGCCTTCCATCAAGCTCTCCATAGTCGCCAGTTTCTGCGACACCATCGGCACCAAGATCGTCGTACAAAGGATTCCAATCATTATCATTATCAATACCATCGTCTCTCTTTTCGTCGATCAGTTCATTTGAAATGCCAAATTCAGTAATATAGTCAATGTATGCTTTGGGATTTATTGTATCAAATAAAACGGTTCCATCTGGTTCAATACGACGCTGATTATAATGAAGGAAATAGTTCTCATCAATGAGACCNTCAAAATCGTTGTCTACACCATCAAAAGCATTCTCGTTGGTAAGCTCTTTTCCGTTTTCGTCCAAAACGATATTTCCTTCAACCAAATGTGTTTTTCCAGGGAAAATTGTTTTGGTTAATCCTCTGGTTGTTACAGTAATGCTATCAAGATCGGGNATTATGTATTTTGATCGATTGAAGTTTTCGTCGATTAGCACAATTTGATCTCCAGGCTCAATGAGAGAGGAGTCAAAATTTGATTTTTGAAATAAAGGGGCTGATGCATTGCCAGCAGATTGGTAGTCTCCATCATTATCAATGCCATCGTATCCATTTCCTGGGCTTTCAAGAAACGCATATCCAACCATACCAACGTCCCCTACCCAACGCGGATTTCTATCAACGTTGTTTCCATAATCACCNGTATANGTAATATCATTTTGAACATCAAAAAATGACCAGTCGTCATCGTACTCTTGTGGCCTATCATCACTTCCTGTTACTCCAACATAAGTACCAACAAGCATTCCAAATACAACATTTGTGTAGTCAACCGTACTGGTGTTGGTAACTTCATAAACCCAAAACAGTACATCTTGTGCAAGAAATTGTTGCCACTGCATTCCTCTTACTTTCACTTCGAGCCCAAGACCATTTCGTGTTGGGTTTGTTGAGTCTGGTTTGAAAGCAACATTCCACTTATTNTATTGTGGATAATTAAATTCTTCATCGTTGTTATCATCCATAACGAAAAAACTTTCTTGCTGAATATTTTGTATGTCCTTGCCAAAATAACCGTTCCACGAACCTCTCCAGCCCGGGTCATTTCCATCGCCCATTTTGTTAGGCCAGAATGAAGGCCAAGTTGTAGAATTTGTACTGATTGCAACGCTTTCCTGGTTTTGATTAAAATATCCCGATTGAGGTTCAAACCCCCAAGATTTACCTCCAGGTGACTCCTCAAAACCTGTTGACGTAGGTCTATTAGCAGGAGCAATGACCACCGATCTAAACTTGACTGGGTTTCCTGAGGTGTCCAAGGTGGTTATCTCAGCACCAACCATTGGAGATACATCTCCAATATAACCATTGTTATCATTGAGCCATGCACCTCTCGGGCCTTTGTTGGAGGGTTGGCCAACGACACCCCAATTTCCAAAAACCGTTCGCACAAGATTTCCATTATGAATCCCTGTTCTTCTAAACTGCCGGCCAGATGGTTCTTGAGCAACAGCTGAACCTATTATAAGAAGCATAATTAGATATTTAAATTTAAAAAACATAAGTCAATCCAATTTCAATTCTTCTTGGGTTCGAAAAGAAGGTCTCATTGCGGAACCAATCAGAAATAGAATTAACCGGCTCACCNGTATTTTGTATTTCCGCAATTTTTTGCCAGCGCGTATAATCAGCATTGCCTGAATCATCATAAACGGTGTATTGGTTTAACACATCAAACACNTTATTTGCACGNATGAAAAGCGTCATCTCATCTCTAATCAAATAGTAGCCTTTGAGATCAACGTTCCAAGTAAGGGGTTTCTTACCAGAATTTTGAACAAAAGAGGAAATATCTTCTGTGCTTAATGGGGTGTAAGGAAGCCCTGAGCCTAATTGATATACGCCAGATATACCCCAGCGTTTTTTATCGTATGCCAAAGACAAATTAACTGTATTCCTCTGGTCCCAATCTAGAGGAATCAATTGAATTTCAGGAAGAGATCCCCCGGCAATCGCGTTTCTTGCTTGCTGTGGATCAGACGCAGATCCTTTGGCGATTTGAAACGTGTAGTCTAGATTCCCAGATAAGCCTTTTGTTTCTCGCATTTGCAATGAAAAGACTATTCCTCTTACATATGCAAAATCAGAATTTTCAAGCTTGTTATATGATGCGGATCCACCAAAAAGGGAGATTTCTTCAGAGCGCGTGCCTGCCAAATCGCGAATATCTCTAAAATAAGCTGTAACATCAATAGCCATATTTTCAGAGATTTGTTGTTGCAAACCCAACTCACCTTGAATTGTTTTTTCTGGCTTTAGATCAGCATTTCCAACTACACCAATATTTCCTGTTCCTTGACCCAAATCAAAATCTGGATTCATATAAAGCATTTCAAATCGAGGTACTTGAAAAAAATGGCCATAAGAAAAATGTATTACACCAGTGGGTGAGAAAGGAAAAGATGCACCAAATCTTGGACTAATTTGCCATTTTNAANCTGTTTTTTTAAACCAATATTTTGATCGCTCTAAATAGGAAATAGATGGCTCNCCAATATCCCATACACCATTTTCATTAATATCTGAATAGATATTTTGAGGTTTGATTGGATTATAAATTGAAGGATCAGACGGATCGGTTAGGATATGGCCTTTTGGATCAAAGTAATCAACTCTAAAACCAACATTAATAATAAGTTCATCTAATTCAATTTTATCCTGAAGGTAAGCACTCATCTCAAATGGTTTAAATGAATATGCACTTGAGAAGATCGTTGAATCTGCAAAGCGTTGTGGGTTTATTAAAAAAGGATCATCTATTAGTTCATTGAAACTTGCTTTTTCATCCGGAGGTCTTAAAGTATAGTCATCATAGGATAGACTATGAAATCTAAACTCAAAACCNGTTTTAATTTTATTTTGCTTGTTCCATTGTGAGGTGAGATCAGATTTTATGGTGGTAGTACCAGTTGATCGCGAGAACACAGATAAATTTGTTCCTCCTGTTAAAAAACTGTAAGGTTGAGAATTCAAAAGTTTTGGATGAACGTATTTTTCCAGCTCATCTTCATTATATGTTCTATGATTGTATGATTTTTTGAAACTTGTAATTCCAAACGTAATGAAACTGTTGTTAGAGAAACTATGATTCAATTGGAGAAGGTGTGTTATCCCATTTCTATATCTGTTCAAATTACCATCAGGGTTGTATCTAAACATTCTATCATAGCTTTGATAGTCTACNTTATCATTAATTATAGTATATTTTAATTTTGTCACTGGTGAGACATTATAGATAATCTTGCCTTGCATATACCCTTTGCGATTCCAATCCATTGGAACAAAAGTGTTGTCTCCTTTTCCAGGGTTTAATGTGTCGCCATTTGAAATATTAAGTCTATGTAGATTGAAATTATCGTTTTGATCAAAGTAAGAAATATTGTCTGGATTGAAACGCCTTAACCCTTCGAAGACACCTTGATAATATATATTTCTAAAAGTAAGATTATAAAAAAGTTTATTGTCCACAATAGGGCCTTCAAGATTCAACTCTAAGTTCTTTGTGGTGGTTGGGCTAAACTCATTTATGTTTAAAAAGGTGTTTTTTCTATTTGATAGAAAATCACCTCCATATAAAGTAGCATTTCCCTTAAAAGTTTTTGACCCATCCTTGGTCACAATATTTACTATGCCACTCATTGCTTGACCGTATTCTGCGTTGAAAGCTCCTGATATCACTTGCATTTCTGCAATTGCATTGGTGTTGACATCTACAATGGCACCGCCATCAAAAACATCGGTCATTGGTATCCCGTCNACCCAATAAGCCACTTCACCTGATCGNCCACCTCTCAAATGTCCCTGAACAAAACCAGCTTGAAGCTCAAGAATTTCTGAGACTTCAGTAACTGGAAGGCTAGAAATCATATCGGAATTAATAATTGAAGTTGATGCAGTAAGATCTTTTGTAATAAGCGGTCTAGTTGCAATAACGTTGACCTCTTCAGAGGAAATCACATCTTGAATTAAAGAAGCATTAATAGTGGTTGTAAGGTCAGATTGAACCAATACGTTTGAAATGTTAGTTTTGGCGTATCCAATCATTATAACTTGAATCTTGTAATTCCCAGGTGGAACTTTTATTATTTTATAGTTTCCATCAATATCTGTAGCCGCCCCAAGATCAGTCCCAACAATAATTATATTGCAGCCGATCAAAGGATCTCCGGTTTTTTTATCAACTACNTTTCCTTTGAGCGTGCCTGTTATGCCAGCATATAAAATCGAACTGCTGAAAAAAAGTAGTAGTGTTAAGATGTTTTTTAACACGATNTATTAATCTAATGCTTTGAAATGAATAGCTTGACCTCCTCCTGGTTGGAGCCCAAGCTGAAGCTGATCTTTATAAGTAACTTTAACTTTACTTATAACGAGTTCTTCTGGTTTTTTAAGCCAACCACCGCCATCAGGATCTTTATAAATAATTGCTTCGTAGCTTCTATTTTTATCAAGAAAAGACAGCGAAACTTTAAGATTTCGCTGTTCCTCATTCGTGATGCTTCCAACAAACCAGTCTGAGCTAAAACGATCTTTTCGAGCTGTAGTAATGAATTTGCCAATCTCACCATTAAGAACTTTTGTTTTTGACCAATCTGTTGGTACATCCAAGATAAACTGAAACCCTGGATGACCTTCATAATGCNCTGGAAGATCAGCAGCCATCTGCACTGGTGCGTATATCACGACATAAAGAGCAAGCTCCTTTGCTATAGTGCTNGGAATTCGATGATTTGGATTTATGGNTCTGTCNTCAGGAGCGTAATAACGGNAGTTTGTCAATTTAAAAATCCCCGGAGTGTAATCCATAGGGCTTGAAAGTAGTCGAGTATAAGGAAGGATNGTTGTGTGATTCGGTTTGTTGTTGTCACTTGTTGACATAAATCCATTGAACTCTTGACCCTTAGCACCTTCGCGCGAAAGCATATTTGGAAACGTTCTTCTTAAACCAGTATCCTTGATGGGTTCATGTACCACCAATCCTACTTGGTACTTTGCAGCAGTTTCTAACACTTTTCTGAAATGCTCAACCATAAATTGACCATGATGCCATTCTCTGTACACTTTGCCATCACCTCCAAGCCGTTTNATATTTTGACTTCCATCGTTAACGTATCCTGTTTTGACGACTCGAATTCCGTTTGACTGGCAGTATTGAAATGCTCTATCCAATTGACTTTCATAATTAGATATTTGTGTCCCAGTTTCATGATGACCAACTAACCGNATGTTTTTTTTCTTAGCATAAGCGTTTACTTCATCGCTGTTGAATTCAGGATGCGGTTGGTAAAAACTAAATTTTTCACCATCACCAGTACAACACCAGTTTTCATCCCATCCAAGATTCCATCCCTCAACTAGCAGNCCATCAAAGCCGTATTTTGAGCCAAAATCAATATATTCCTTAACTCTTTCAGTTTTAGCACCGTGATTAGGTCCCGAACCCCAAGTAGATTGATTAGTTCCTATCATTTCCCACCAAAGACCAATGTATTTTCCTGGTTTAATCCATGAAGTATTTTTGATCGTATTGGGCTCGTTTAGGTTTAAGGTCAATGTCGACATTGGAAGGTCTGAAGCCTTATCTGCTATCATGATAGTTCTCCATGGCGTGTTTAAATCTGAATCAACATAAACCTTCGTACCATTTGACCATGGGACAAGATCACATTCCAGATTCGTGGTTCCATTTACCTTCAGAGTCATGCTTGAGTAGTTAGTAAGATTTGCTTCATGGATAGACAACGCTATTCCATCGTTTCGTTGTAAAGTAAAGGGTGTTTGAACCGCTTCTGGGCCNAGGCGTGGACCGCTCAGATTTTCAACTATTTCTGAATACTTGTCTCTAGAAATTTCACTTACAGTCGTATTGGCATAAAGGAATTCATATCTTCTATATGCATAAGCTGGTATCCACCATGATGGTGAGTCTTCTGACAAATTAAATTGGGTCAATTCATCTAAAATTTCGTAATCAGATAATTTANTTTTGGGTATTTCATATCTAAAACCAACTCCATCATCAAAANCCCTGAAACGAACTCCTATAATGTTATTGTTTGCTGAAAATTGTAAAAATATTTCGTTGTGGTAATCTTTTATAACTTTTTCTTCGCCCCACACTTGATTCCACGATGTTCGCCGCTGTTTTTTCCTAACACTTTTTAAAACAATACTTGAATCGAATGAAAANGTATTTGCAATCAAACCAAGCTTTGAAAAATCAAGTATCTGGGATTTATTTTTTTGAATGGAATAAAAAAGATTTCCATTTTTTAATTTGATGGTCATGTCTATTGAACCATCCGGCGACGATACTACATAAGTATCAGACAATTTTACAGTGCATGCATTTTGGAAAACTAGTAATGCAACAAAAAATATTTTTTTCATGTTAATTCCTTGCTTGGTAAAAATGACCAAATCCAATGTGTTTTTAGATATTATATTTGTAGAATAAATGGATAAGATAAATTAATTAAAAAACATCTTTGAGCATAATTAGTATTTAACATTATATGAAAAGAAAATTTTATAAAAGCAGCCTTTCCTACTTTTTCTTGATTGCTTTTTCTTTTTCGCAAAGCGTTATTGAGCATGAGCCATTGTTTCCAAGCATCGATAAGCCTATACGAATTATCTTTTACGCTGACAGAGGCACAAAAGGATTGATGAACTTTTCGGGAGACGTTTATGCTCATACTGGTGTAATCACAAGCAAAAGCTCCACCCCATCTGATTGGCGATATGTAAAGACAAACTGGGGCCAAAATACCAACGAGACTAAATTAACTCGTACTTCCAACAACGTTTATGAATTGAAAATAGAAAATATCCGATCCTATTACGGATTAGGGGCTNCCGAAGAGGTTTTGAGACTTGCTTTTGTTTTTCGTAGCTCAGATACGTNAAGAGAAGGCAAAGATTATGGCGGAAAAGACATATTCGTTGATTTAGGTTCTGAAGGTTTAAAAATTGTTTTAATTGAGCCATTGATCTCAGCTCCCAACCCACTCCTTGTTACAAAAGATACTACGGTAACATTAAAAGCGATAGCCAATGCGTCAAGTGAAACAATTAACACGTTTCAATTNTGGATAAATAATACGCTGATTCAGACCGCGACAAGCGATACCATTAAGCATAAGCTTAATATGTCTTTGCCGAATCATTGGGATGTTAAATTTCTTGCAGAAAGCTCTGGTGAAGATTCTGATAGCTTAGAATTAAGATTGGTGTATCTAAAACCACCAGAAACAGCGCAAGTTCCNGATGGTACAGAGGATGGAATTACTCTTAACCATGATGGCTCTGCAACATTTGTATTGCACGCACCTTATAAAAAAAGCGTTTTCCTTATTGGTGACTTTAATGATTGGAAGGTAGATAATGATTTTCTTTTGAAGCGAACCGGTGGAAGTGAGGATGAAAAATGGTGGATAACTTATAGCAATTTTGAAAGCGATAAGGTTTATAGGTTTCAATATATAGTTGATGGAAATCTTAGAATTGCAGATCCCTATTCAGAGTTTATACTAGAACCTGAATACACTGATGCACTTCCTAAAAATGTTTACCCAGATCAAATACAATATCCAAAACATTTTACTACATTTGACGTTTCTGTGCTTGACAAAAGAGATAACACATATAATTGGAATACAAAATCCTATCAAATAGCTAAACCAAGCGAATTAAATATCTACGAAGCATTAGTTAGAGACTTTAGTTTTGAACACCGATTTAAATCAATCATTGATTCCTTGGATTACCTGCAAAGACTAGGGATTAACGCACTTCAGCTTATGCCAATAAATGAATTTCAAGGAAATGATAGCTGGGGATACAACCCTTCATTTTTGTTTGCGGTAGATAAATACTATGGATCCAAAAATGAACTTAAGTCCTTAATCGATTCATGTCATGCAAGGAACATTGCGGTAATTATAGATTTGGTTATCAACCACTCATATGGAAATTCCCCCTTTTACAGGTTGTATAACGATGGGAAACCACTTGATGAAAATCCTTGGTTTAATAGAGATCATAATTTTGCAAATACAGATGCACACTGGGGATATGATTGGAATCACGAAAGCATTTACACTAAAAAACTGTTTAAACGTGCAATAGCTTTTTGGATGAACGAATTTAAAGTGGATGGATTCAGGTTTGATTTTACAAAGGGCATAGGAAATAATTACAAANCATTAAGTGATCCATGGGGAAGCAGGTACGACACTCAGCGAGTCAATCTATTAAAAGAAATTGCAAAAAACGTTTGGGATATAAATGAAGACGGAATAGTAATTTTTGAACACTTAAGCGAAGATAAAGAGGAAAAAGAGCTTGCAGAACATGGAGTATTNATGTGGTCAAATGGTAACCACAATTATTCTGAAAACCTAATGGGCTACACTTCAGGTTCCAAAAGCTCACTATCGTGGACCTATTTTAAAAACAGAGGATGGAGCGTTCCAAATTCTTTAGTATATATGGAAAGTCATGATGAAGAACGAATCGTTTATAAAGCATCCAACTTTGGCGCTACAGATGGAACCTACAACATTAAAAATCTTGAAATCTCCCTAGAGCGTTTAAAAACNTTAGGGTCTATATATTTTTTACTTCCTGGNCCTAAAATGATTTGGCAATTTGGAGAGTTAGGTTATGATATATCAATCAACCAAAATGGTCGACTCGGTAGAAAACCAATATTATGGAATTATTACGATGTCAAACAAAGAAGGGATGTCTATGATACCTGGTCATATTTTATGAAACTTCGCAAGTCATTTCCGATTTTCTCAGACCCTGAATCTAAAATCCAAACCTGGCTGAATACGGCTGTAAAAAAAATCTACTTCAACCGTGAAAATGAAAATGCTATTTTAATTGCTAACTTTGACACAAAAGAGGCTCGAACAAAAATAACATTGCCTCATGGCGATATGTGGTATAACCCCTTTTTAAACGATTCAGTTGATTTTGATACTTTAGATATTTCCATCAACCTTCCTGCGGGAAGGTTTATTTTGTTAACAGATTTTGAAACTCCAAGATCAAAAAAAGACATTACATTACTATCTCTTCAAGATGAAGGGCCAAGCTTAGATAATTTTCAATTTAAAATTTACCCTAATCCCTCAAACTCAACCTTTGTAATTAATTATTCTTTATCAGAAAAAACTTTTGTTTCGATCAGTGTGTTTGACGTTCTTGGAAGAAAAGTCATTGACCTGGCCTCTTTCAACAAATCAAAGGGGGTTCATCAAATAGCTTGGAATGGTAGAGATTCATCAAACAACCCTTCCGCACCGGGTGTTTATTTTGTAAAAGTAAAAGCTGGTAAAAACCAAATAAACAAAAAAATAGTCCTGTTGAAATGATTAATAATCACATTTGGCTTCAAACTGAAATTACTTTATCTGAAGCTCAACGTGGGTTTCATATCATCACAAAAGATATTGATGATTCTCTTCAAAGCCTTGATCTCATCTCAGTTGGAATTCTAAATATTTTTATCAAACATACTTCAGCTTCAATAGCAATCAATGAGGGCGCTGATCCATCAGTTCGAATTGATTTTGAAACACATTTTAATAAGCTTGTACCTGAAAATTCTCCTGATTTCATTCACAGTGCTGAAGGGCCTGATGATATGCCGGCCCATATTAAATCAGCTCTTTTAGGCTCAGCATTGTCTGTTCCAATAAAAGATGGAAGGATGAACCTCGGTACCTGGCAAGATATTTATTTGTGCGAACACAGAAACCATGCGCCAAAAAGAACATTAGTGCTCACATTAAATGGACAAAAAACTCAAAATTAATAAGTATTACTAATCCTATATGCAAATGTGTAAATTTGCCCGCCATTTAACTTTATAATTTTTAATTAGTCTAACTTCAGAAGAGGTTTATTTAATATGAAAAAAATATTCATCCTTTCAGTATTGCTCTCCGCTTCATCTATCTTTGCGCAGCGAGGTGGAGGAAGGTTTGGTGGTATGGGTAAAGGGAGTCAAATGGATCCAGCAAAAGCACCTAAAATTGGTCAAGTTTATGGAACGGTTATTGACTCTGTCTCAGAAAATCCTATTCCGTATGCATCGGTTTCTGTTATCAACAGTCGGAGCAACACAATATTAACAGGGGGGATCACAGATGACAAAGGTATGTTTCATGTAAAAGAAATTGCTCTTGGAAGACATAAGATTGTTATCGAGTACATTGGCTATGAAAAAAAGGAACTTGGACCGTATAATTTTTTGCCTTTTGGAAAAAACCAAACCGAATACAACCTTGATAAAATATCTATGAATCAAACCACACTTCAAATGGCAGGAGTCGATGTCCAAGGCGAACGCCCCATGTTTATTCAAACAGCTGAAAAACGTGTCTTTAATGTTGAGCGTAATTCGTTAACCAAAGGAGGTTCAGCAATCGATGCATTACGTCAGGTTCCTGGGGTTGAGGTCGATCCTGATGATAATATAAGTTTACGTGGCAATACACAAGTTAATCTTATGATTGATGGTAAACCTTCTAGCATAGCTGGAGGTGACATTAAATCACTTCTTCAAAGTGTACCTGCTTCAAATATTGCTGATATTGAGGTAATGACGAATCCTGGAGCTAAGTATGATCCTGAAGGGATGGCAGGAATCATCAACATTGTGCTGAAAGAAAATAGGTTTGCTGGGCTTAATGGGAATGTGAATTCAGGTGGCGACACTCAGGGTGGCACGAACTTTTCCGGTCAGGTCAACTTTAGAAATACAAAATTCAATTCTTTTATAAATCTTGGAATGAATAATAAAGTTTGGAATTCCGATGGAACCAGTTTGAGACAAATGGAATTTCAAGAATTTAAAAATATTTTAGAACAGTCTTACGATTCTAAATCAAATGGTCCAAATCTCTTTGTGAAAACAGGAGGAGAATATTTTATTGATCCAACTCAATCTCTGGGACTTTCTTTCACAATTAGCGATGGCAAACGGTATCGCGATAATGAAAACTATACCCTTGATAAAGGTCCAGGAGAATCTCGATATATAAGAATCAGCGATTCCGACAGCGACCGAGGAGGCTATGATTTTAACTTGAATTATGATAAAAAATTTAAAAACCCTAAGCACAAACTCACCTCCTACCTCAGACTTTCAAATGGCAATAATGATGGTGATAATGAATACAAGAATACGGAATGGGAACCCTATAAAGAACTTTTTGAAAATGCTGATGAGGCTCGTAATGGACAAAATGGCAAAAATGCTGGGTTTGACTTACAAGTAGATTATGTAAGACCTTTCGAAAGCGGAAGCAAGATAGAGCTTGGTTTTTCAAGCAAAAATAATGACCGAAATGATTATCAAAGAGCAGAAATATTTGATTATACATTAAATCAATTTGTGAATGATAACGAATTCACTAATGATTTTAATTTTAACGAAACGGTCAATGCAGCTTATGTCCAATATGGTGGATCTTACTGGTTCATTGGGTATAATGCTGGTTTACGCTTTGAAATGGTAAACATGCTTTCTGATTTGAAAAGCAATCCAGAAGTGTTCAAGAAAGATTATAACAGTTTATATCCAAGTTTATCATTTACATTGGGTGCGCCACAATTTGTTCAGTTGCAAGCAAGCTATTCTAAGCGCGTTCGAAGACCTCGAAGCAGGCAGCTAAATCCATTTATCTCTAGGCAGGATGAAAGAAATTATCGCTCAGGAAATCCATTTTTAGATCCCGAGTATACCGATTCCTACGAGATTAATTTTTCTCGCTTTAAACGAGGTCTTTCACTGAGTTTTGGGACTTATTATCGCAAAACAACTGATGAAATAACTCGCCATAAAAAGGTAAATCCAGACGGTACGTCTCTTGCATCATATGAAAATATTGGATCAAAAGAAACTAAGGGTTTTGAGTATAATGTTGTAGGTTCACTTGGTAAGAAAATTCGTCTCATATTTGGAGGAAACACTTATTGGGACGTTATCAACACCGACATTTACGGTGATGTTTACGATAAAACATCAAAAACCAATAATTTTAGAATCACATCAACGTATAATTTGCTTCCGAAAACTGAACTTTCCTTTTTTATGTTTCATCAACCTAAAAAAGAAATAGCCATTGGAACTTTCAATGCTATGACCTGGTCAAACATGTCTGTAAAACAAAAGCTTATGGACGAACGATTGAATCTTACTTTAAACATTTCCGATCCATTCGCAATGTCCGGTTTTGGATTTTATTTGCAGAACGATTCTTGGCAGCAAGAATCCAGAAGAAATTTTTCATCGAGAACCATTCGATTAACACTCGAATATCGATTTGGAAAGATGGAAGATAAAAGCAGATTTAGTAGGCAGCGCAGACAAGGCGGAATGGATCGCGACAATGAAAACTACGAAATCGACTAATTATTTTTTTAGCTTTCCCTTTTTTTTAATCACATATCCAATTATACTCGTTCATCATGAATGAGAAAAAATGGTTAATATATGGAGCTAATGGATATTCTGGTAAGCTTGCTGTAGAGGAAGCTTTAAGGAGAGGATTGAAGCCAGTTTTAGCAGGGAGATCCGATGAAGTCAAAAAAATTGCTCAAGAGTCTGAACTGGATTGTAAAATTTTTCGCCTTGAGAGTATAGATAATGTCTCTGAAAAAATAGCTGGGTTTACTGTAGTAGCGAACTGTGCAGGCCCATTCTCAAAAACAGCGGAAACAATGATTCAAGCCTGCATTAAATCTAACGTTCATTATATTGATATTACTGGAGAAATTGCTGTCTATGATTATGCAAATCAGTGCGACAATCAAGCTCTAGCAGCTGGCGTTGTTCTTTGTCCTGGGGTTGGTTCAGATGTTATTCCTACTGACTGTCTTGCTGTATATCTTAAAGACAGTTGTCCTGATGCTACGCATTTAACAATGGCATGGCACGTTGAGGGTTCTCGTGCAAGCAAAGGAACAGCAAAAACATCAGTAGAGGGAATGTTTAAAGGGGGTAAAGTTCGCAAAAACGGAAAAATTATTAAGGTCCCACTCGCATACAAAGAACGTTTGATAAATTTTGAGATTGGCAAAAAAAATGCTATGACCATCCCCTGGGGTGATGTGTTTACTGCGTATCATAGCACGGGAATTCCAAATATTGAATTTTATTTTTCGCGCCCAAGAAAATCTGTTAAAAGATTAAAACGGTTTCGCAGTTTTCTACCACTTTTTGATAGGAGATGGATTATTAAAATGATCCAAAATAGAATCGAGCGCAACTGGAAACAGCCAACAAATGAATTGAGAAAGAATGCCAAATCTTATTTTTGGGGTGAGGTAATTAATCAAAATGGTAACAAGGTCCAGGCGCAATTTACTACCGCAGATGGATACGATGTAACTGCAGTTGGTACCGTTGTGGTTGCTGAATATCTCCTGAAAGATCACAATAAAAAAGGCTATTATACTCCAAGCATTTTAATGGGCAAATCCCTTGTTGAAAAATTGCCAGGTTATAGTGGAATTGAATTTCTTTAAAATGAAAGCAGAAGCACTATATAATAAAAAAAGCAAAGAACAGCTCAAAAAAGAGCTTCGCGCTGAAACGTTTGATAGAATCACATGTTCATTCTATCGATATGTAGATATTGAAAAGCCAGCCCAATTTAGAGATTTTCTCTACAGATCGTGGAATAAGTTTAAAATTCTGGGAAGGGTCTATGTCGCGAAAGAAGGTATAAATGCTCAAATTAGCTGCCCTGATTTCAATTGGAACGAGTTTATTAATTCGATAGAAATTCATAGGTATTTGAAAGATGTCCCTATTAAGCGCGCCATAAAACAAGGAGAATCTTTTTATAAACTCACCATCAAAGTAAAAAAAGAAATCGTGGCTTACGGTTTGACCTCTAATGAGTACGATATGAAGACTGTTGGGACTCATTTAAGCGCTAAGGCTTTCAACAAGAAAATTGAACAAGGTGAAGCAATTACGGTTGATATGAGAAATTATTACGAAAGCGAAGTTGGAAGGTTTGAAAATGCGTTAACTCCAGATGTGGATACATCTCGAGAGCTGCTCCCCGCTGTTAAAGAGATGTTAAGCGGTTGCGAGGATAATGAGATCCTGCTTTATTGTACGGGCGGTGTGCGCTGCGAGAAAGCAAGCGCTTACCTGATTAAGCAGGGTTTTAATAAGGTAAGCCAGCTGAGCGGTGGTATTATACAATACGCACATGACATCAAAACTCAAGGTATTGAATCAAAATTTTTAGGTAAAAACTTTGTCTTTGATAATAGGATGGGTGAGTCGATTACCGATGATGTTATTGGAGTATGTCACCAATGTGAAAGATCGGCTGATAGCCACATTGATTGTGCTAATGATGCATGTCATATTCTCTTTATTCAATGCGATCGCTGCTTTAAGATTTACAATGGGTGTTGTTCTAAAGAATGTAAAAATTTTGCAAGTCTTCCCATTGAAGAACAAAAAAAATTGCGAAAAGATCCCAATCGGGTTGTTTCTCTATCTAGATATTCAAGTCGAGTTAAACCAAAATTGAAAGAGATAACTTCATGAAAAAACATTTAGTAGTCATGTTTTTAATTATAGCTGCATGCACCCAGCAACCCGTAAAAACCACCCAAAACCCAAATATTAAGATGGTCTCTACATTTGATGTAGCTTTAGATATGAAATCTCAAAAACAGCTTGAGTCAGAATTTGATAATTATTTAAATCCAAAAAATCTGGATACATGGATGAAGCACATGTCATCGAAGCCACACCATGTTGGTTCTCCATGGAGTAAGCAGAATGCGGAGTATGCTGCAAACAAATTTAAAGAATGGGGCTATGAATCTGCAGTTGAAACATTTGAGGTATTGGTGCCCTTTCCAAAAATTAGAAAACTCTCAATGGTTGAACCTGAAAAGGTTGAGCTGAAATTGTATGAGCCCGCTGTTGAAGGAGATCGATCCTCCGAGATGACTAAAGATGTACTTCCAGGGTACAACGCGTTTTCAGCTGATGGCAATGTTACTGGTGATCTAGTTTTTGTTAATTATGGTCTAAATGAGGATTATGAAGAATTAAAACGTATGGGTATCAATGTAAAAGGTAAGATCGTTATAGCTAAATATGGTCGTTCTTTTAGAGGGATCAAACCTAAAATTGCTTATGAGCAAGGAGCGATTGGGTGTATAATGTATTCCGATCCAAAAGATGATGGTTATGTTGTTGGCGATGTCTATCCGATTGGTCCGTACCGAAACGAATTTGGCATTCAGAGAGGATCCGTTCTAGATATGCCAGCGCGTCCCGGCGATGCCCTTACCCCAGGTTATGCTGCAACTAAAGACGCAGAGCGTCTTTCAATTGATGAAGCACCCACCATTATGAAAATTCCAGTTATGCCAATTTCATATGCTGATGCACTTCCTCTTTTAAAAGCTATCAAAGGCCCAGTCGCACCAGATAGCTGGAAAGGCGGATTGCCAATTACATATCATATTGGACCAGGACCTGCAAAAGTCAATCTTCATTTAGAGTTTGATTGGGGCTTGCGTACGGCATACAACCCCGTTGGTAGAATGATCGGATCAGTATATCCTGACGAATGGATTATGCGAGGCAATCATCATGATGGTTGGGGGCACGGTGCATCAGATCCAATTAGCGGAATGGTTTCACTTATGGAAGAAGCACGAGCAATAGGCGAGCTAACCAAAACAGGATGGAGACCTAAAAGAACCTTAATCTATGCTGGATGGGATGCAGAAGAGCCTGGATTGCTAGGGTCTACTGAATGGGTCGAATATAATCTTGCAGATATAAGAAAAAAAATGATTGTTTATATCAACACTGATGGGACCGGTGTGGGTTACTTGAGCATGGGTGGATCGCACTCACTGGAAAAATTTGTTAATGAAGTCATTCGAGATGTCCAGGATCCAGTTCACGATGTTTCTCTAGATACGAGGCTAAGATCTCGTATGAGAGTACGCGAATATAACTCTGGAAACTATGAAGGAATTAAAGAGTCTGAACGCGCAGATTTGAGAATGTATGCAATGGGCGCTGGGTCTGATTATACAGCTTTTCTTCATCATGCTGGTGTGCCCGCTTTAAATATGGCATTTGGGGGTGAGAGCGGTGGTGGTGCGTACCATTCTTTATACGACACGTATGAATATTACAAGAAATTTAGCGATGGAAACTTTGTTTATGGTACAACACTCTCCAAAGTTAATGGTAGATTGGTTCTTCGTTTATCTGAAGCTGATATCTTACCATTTCGATTTGTAAATATGGTAGATAATATTGGACAATTTATTAAAGATAATAAAAAACTTTATCAGGTTGTTCAGCAAAGCACTGAAGAACGAAATCGCTTATTGGATAATGAGGATTTTACAATTTCACGCAATCCAAAAAAAACGTATTTGCCTCCTGAAAGATTACCCCAGGTTCCCGGATTTGACTTCAAACCACTGGATGATGCCTTTGCAAGGCTCACATCCAATGCTTGGAAATACGAGGATGCTCTATTCAATTTTAAAA
This sequence comes from Fidelibacterota bacterium, assembly GCA_002724735.1. Taxonomy (GTDB): domain Bacteria; phylum Fidelibacterota; class Marinisomatia; order Marinisomatales; family TCS55; genus TMED108. Next base: position 26,010 of record PBPT01000004.1, read on the forward strand.
AAGGTTCCTTGTCTGCTGAAAAGAAGTCAGAGATAAATGCTTTGCTCAAAGGTGTCGACCAAGCGTTTATCAATATAGAGGGTTTACCGCGAAGAGATTGGTTCAAGAACATGATGTATGCTCCAGGTTACTACACAGGATACGGTGTTAAAACGCTTCCAGGGATTCGTGAAGGTCTTGAAGAAAGGCAGTGGGATGAAGTTCGAAAATACATTAAAGAAGTTTCTAAAGCACTTGATCGCGCTAGTGTAAATATTAATTCAGCTTCAAGAATTTTGGATGAAAATTAACCTTTGTATTGTTCTACTTTTGTTTTTTGCATGTATGTCACAAATTAAATCTCCACCAAAAGCGTTAAAAAAACCCCATGATTTGACGTTGCATGGAAGCACACGTATTGATAACTATTATTGGATGCGATTAACAGATGAACAAAAAAACGCTAGAGACCTCGATTCGCAAACTCAAGAAGTGGTTGATTATATAGCGAAAGAGAATAAGTATACTCTTTCAAGTCTTTCTCATACAAAAAAACTGCAAGACACTATATTTGAGGAAATGGTCTCTCGAATAAAAAAAGATGATGAGTCGGTCCCGTATTTAAAGAATGGTTACTATTACTATTCACGATTTGAAAAAGATCAAGAATATCCAATTTACTGCAGAAAAAAAGAATCGCTTGATGCAGATGAGGAAATTCTGCTTGATCAAAACAATTTGGCAAAAGGGCATGAATATTTTGCGATCGGTGGTTTATCAATTAGCCCCAATAACTCATGGTTGGCATACGGTGTAGATACAGTAAGTAGGCGTATTTACGAAATATTCTTTAAAAATTTAAATACAGGCGAAACGTTGACAACATCAATCAAAAACAGCACGGGTAGCGTTGCATGGGCAAATGACAACCAAACGGTATTTTATACAAGTAAAAATGAAGTAACGCTTCTNGGAGAAAAAATTTGGAAGCATAAGATAGGTTCAAAAGATACNGATGTAATGATGTATCACGAAACCGATGAGACTTTTTATAATGGTGTTTATCGATCNAAATCAGGAAAATTCATTATTATTTATCATTCTAGTACGCTACTAAACGATTACCAGATTCTCAATGCAGATGACCCAAATGGAAGTTTTAAACGATTTACATCAAGATCTTTTGATCACGAATATAGTATTGACCACTATAATGATAAGTTTTATATCGTCACAAATTGGAAAGCCAAAAACAATCGCTTAATGCAAACCTCAGATTCTAAAACCGATATTTCCAATTGGGAAGAAGTATTACCTCATCGCCAAAAAGTACACCTTCTTAACATTGAGCTTTTTAAAAATCATCTTGTAATCAGCGAACGCATGGATGGCCTACGTCAGATACGAATAATTGATCAGCGAACACAAAAGGAAGAGTATTTAAAATTCGATGAAGATGCTTATACGTCTTGGATTTCTGTGAATGAAGAGTTTAATACAAATGTTTTACGTTTCTCTTTCTCGTCATTGATAACTCCTACTTCTACCTATGATTATAATATGAAGACTAAAGAGCGAACGTTGTTAAAGCAAGATGAGGTTGTGGGTGGGTATAACTCGAACGACTATACTTCAAAAAGAATGTATGCANCTGCTAGAGATGGCAACATAATTCCNATTTCAATGGTATATCGTAAGAATTTAAANCAGAAAGAACCGCAAAATCTTTTGCTCTATGGTTATGGTGCTTACGGCTCCACTCGAGATCCGTTCTTTAGCTCCTCAAGATTAAGCTTNCTTGATAGAGGGTTTATCTATGCTATCGCGCACGTTCGTGGCGGTCAAGTGTATGGAAGACAATCCTATGACGATGGAAAAATGTTGAACAAAAAAAATACGTTTTATGATTTCATTGATGCAGGTAAATACTTAATTGATCAAAAAGTAACTATTAGAAATAAACTGTTTGCTGAAGGTGGTAGCGCAGGAGGACTGCTAATCGGAGCTGTCTTAAATATGGAACCCTCCATGTGGAAAGGAGCGATTNCTGCTGTNCCTTTTGTTGATGTGGTAACAACAATGGCAGACCCGTCAATACCACTTACAACAGGTGAGTGGAATGAGTGGGGAGACCCAAGAATCAAAAAGTATTATGACTACATTCTTTCGTATTCACCNTACGATCAAATAGATGATAAATATTATCCAAACTTACTCGTTACATCTGGGTATTTCGATTCTCAAGTTCAGTATTGGGAGCCATTGAAATACGTCGCTAAGTTGAGAGATCATTGGAAAGGTTCAAATAAGCTCTATCTTAATATGAACATGGAAGCTGGTCATAGTGGAAAATCTGGAAGGTTTCGTAGATATCGGGAATATGCGTTAGAATATGCTTTTTTAATTGATTTAGCAGCAGAAAAAAGATAGCCAATTATTTTGTAATTAAACCATCTAAGGTGTAAGTTTATATATAATGGTTAAATTTGTATTACTAAGCTTTAGCCTGTTGATGTGTCTAAGCCTTCAGGGCTGTTATACTCAATTAGCTATGTTTTATCCTGATCCTGAAATCGAATCCGAAGACGAGGAACAGTTCTATGATACCTATAGCCGTTCACTACCCAGTGTGAGAGGTGAAGCCTTTGCACAGGATAGTAGAACAGCTGCACCGCTTTCTTACTCTTCAATGCAGCGAAGATTTTATTCACCATATGCTGGCTACAATCGCTATTATGGTTATAATGACTTATTTGACCCTTTTTACGGAGGTATGTATGGATATGGATACAATGGATATAATAGTTATGGATATTCACCATATCTCTATACNACAGATCCCATGGGNTACGGGTCAGTTATCCCTNTNGGAGAAAGAGAAAAAAGAAAGTTTAGAAGAGATCGTTTGCAGGGAAGCACAACAATGTTAACAACCACGCGCTCAAATCGGTCAAACAATGACAGCGGCACCAGCTCTTCCTCCTATACAAATACTTCTATCTCCTCTACTAGATCATCAAGCTCATATTCAAGCTCAAGCTCCTCAAGCGCTCGATCTTCTTCTTCAAAATCTACTGGCGGCAGAAGAGCGACTCGAAGAAGATAANACCTATCTTACGAANAAATATTAAAACCCTTTCTTTTATTATTTTCGTATTTACCTTTCATTTGATCAAAGCTCAATCTGCGTCGGAGGCGTTTCACATTGTAGATCAAGAGATTGGTTACGGAGCTCGTTCATTATCTATGGGGGGAGCATTTTCTGCTATTGGAGATGGATCTTCAGGAATGTATTGGAACCCCGCAGGACTTGCTGATGTAAAAAACGGTCAAGTATATCTTGAGTCCTACAACTTATTTTATAGAAACAATACATCTTTTTTGGGAAATTCGTTTGCTAACCCTTTTAATGTTTCTCGAGTCAATGGTNTTGGAATCCTTTATCCTGTAGCAACTGTTAGAGGAAGTCTGGTTTTTGGAATTGGATTTAATAGAATTCATCATTATGATGATTTGATGTCTTTTTCAGGTTACAGCAATTACAATAATGGAATGGAGTTTCCAATAAATACTGATGGTCAATTATTGTACTATGGGTTTAACAAAGATGTTGAGCGTTACGAAAAGATCATGAGCAATGGAGCTCGAGACCTACTTACCATTTCATTTGGAATTGCACTTTCTCCTAATCTAGCTGGTGGTATTTCTGTTTCAAAAATGAAAGGTTTGGAGAATTATGATTTTGAGTTTCTTCAAAAGGATATTGCTGATAATTATCAACAGTTCCCAGCAGATTTTCAAAGCTATGAGGTGTTTCAATCACTTAAAACAAAAACTGAAGCCTGGAAACTCAGAGGAGGGNTTAAATATATCTATTCACCGTTTCAATTTGGATTTAGCATCGCCTTACCTTACAATGTAAATGTTGTTGAAAATCATGGCACTCAAGAAAGGCTGATTTTCGATAACGCTGATTATAGTGACACTTTAGAATTTGGATACTACGACTATAAGGTTCAAATGCCAGCTACGATGGATTTAGGTATTGCGTTTGTTACTGATCTAAATCTGTCCTTTTCGATTGCTTACAGACTTCAAGATTGGTCAAAGATGCAGTTTAATCTCATGGATTTTTCTGCTCAATCAGAAGATTACACGATTATGAGCGTTGAGAATGATTTAATTGAACAGGAATATAGATTGGTATCACAACTACGGGTTGGGGTTGAGGGGTTGATACCTTTTTCTAAAACCTTTGGTATTACCGTCCGGTCTGGAATGGCTTTTATACCCTCAGCTCAGCAAAACGATGCAACTGAAAAACAAATCGCGTCATTTGGCTTAGGATTACCAATCCAAAGAAGGATCATCTTTGATATTGCATTTATCCATTCTTCTCGCAAAAAAATATCGAACGATTCGTATGTGCCATCTGATGTAATTGAGGAAATTCGTAAAAGCGAAATTATATGCAATGTTTCATATTTGTTTTAAAAACATTTAATCTAATATCCTTTGGATATTGACGCCCAGCTCGACTAACTTTTCGAGTTTCTTATTACAAAAATTTCTTATTGTGGCTCGGTAGCTCAGTTGGTAGAGCAGAGGACTGAAAATCCTTGTGTCGGCGGTTCGATTCCGTCCCGAGCCACCATCAAATGATTTAGTAAACTGGTAACAACTAATGATAAGAATCTCATTTCTGCTACTTTCTCTCACAACCCTTTTTTCGCAAGATAAATACTATTTTCAACAGGAATTAAAATATGAAATTGACGTTATTCTCAATGATGAAGATCACACATTATCTGCTTATGAAAAAATAGCATATAAAAATAATTCTCCTGATGAGCTAACATTTATTTGGTTTCATGTTTGGCCTAACGCTTACAAAGATAATTCNACTGCATTTGCAAAACAAGCTGGACCAAATTCTAGTTTTGCAAAGTCAGATTCTTTGGATCGAGGATATATTGACAGTTTGGATTTTAAGGTNGACGGAAAACAAGTTGACTGGTCATTTCATCCCGAATGGAANGATGTAATAAAAATTGAACTTAACCAGCCANTAGAACCTGGAAAGACCATTGATATTGAAACCCCTTTCTTTGTAAAGATACCAAAGGTTTTTTCAAGATTAGGACATACAGGAAAACACTATGANATTACTCAATGGTACCCTAAGCCAGCTGTTTACGATCACAAAGGCTGGCATCCAATGCCTTATTTGAATCAGGGTGAATTTTATTCAGAATTTGGAACATTTGATATAAAAATAACTCTTCCGAAGGACTACAGAGTAATGGCAACCGGTGANCTTGTTAATGGACAAGATGAATATTTTTGGCTTGATAGCTTGACCACGCTNACGGACTCATTAAATAGCTTATCAAAAGATCAGTTAAAAAAATGGGTTGAGACAAAAGAAAAGACAAAGTTAGAAATAAAAGATACCGATACNAGCTCATTGTCTTCAGAATTAAAAACACTCCATTTTAGACAAACAAATGTTCATGATTTTGCTTGGTTTGCCGATAAAAAATGGTTGGTCCAAAAAGGAGAATTATTGCTTTCANGTAAAGACAAACCAATCACGTTATGGTCATTNTATCTTCCNAAAAATGCTGAACTATGGCGTAATTCGATTGAATATCTCCACGACTCGGGTTATTGGTTTAGCAAATATTACGGAAACTATCCTTATAACCACATCACAGCAGTAGACGGAGATTTATCTGCAGGTGGCGGCATGGAATATCCAAACATAACAGTCATAGCAACGATGCCAAGCAAGCATCTTCTCGAAATGGTGATTATGCATGAAGTAGGTCATAACTGGTTTTATGGTATTCTTGCAAACAATGAGCGGTATCACACCTGGATGGACGAGGGATTAAATGATTATTCAAATATTAGGTACTGGGAAGACAAATACGAGGATCAAAACGAAAGATTTGTTGTTCTAGAACCTATCCAAGATAAATTACGAATTGCAAAAAATATGAAATATAGTTGGTTTAGTTATTTACAATATGCTCTTTCAGCAAAAAATGATAATGTACAACCCCTTAACTTAAAAGCTGACCAGTATACGCGCTCAAATTACGGATTAAACTACTCCAAGACGGGCGTATTCACACGCTTTCTTCATCATTATTTAGGCGATGATAAAATGGATGAGATTATGCAAGCGTACTATGAAAAATGGAAATTCAAACATCCATATCCAGAAGATTTTGAAATGACATTTGATAGTAGAACCGATAAGGATTTGACTTGGTATTTCGATGGCGTCTTCAACACAACTAAATACATTGATTACTCAATACGTAAAAAAGGAAAAAACTATCTAGTGTCAAATCAAGGAACAATGAATAGCCCGGTTGAGGTTGNATTCTTTGGAAAAGAAAAGAAAGAAATTAAGAGAGTTTGGTTAACCNATGTTGAAGGCTCGCAAGAAATCAAAGGCCCTGAAAGTGCGTATTATGCAGTGATAGATCCAGATGAATTTATGCCTGATGTGAAACGTGAAAATAATTCAACAAAAAGCTTTTTGCGCTTCCATTGGGTTTGGGATCAACCTACTTACTACGATCATGATTTGAATTTCCTTCCTTGGGTTAAATACAATTATTATAATGGTTTAGCTCCAGGTCTTATGTTATATAAAGGAGGCCCAGGTTATAATGGTTTCGCAGCAGCTGAGCCCATGTGGGACCTTAAGAATGGTAAGCCTATAGGAAAGNTTTATAAGGTACATAATTACGAAAAAAATGATTTATTTCATAAATCATCTTTGTCATTTGGAGGTATGCACTTGCATGGGACGAGGAGTGGAAATATTATTTTTAGAGGCTCTAAAAATAAAGATAAAGCAAAAATGAACTTCTCACTAAAATTACNCTACAACATACTCAACGAGACTGCTTTTGATACNAGTTTTTATCAATCTGGAACGTTTGCTACAGAGGAACTCACATTTGGATACAATAAAACATTTGATAGTATTCTTAACAACATAGGTTTTCAGACTGGCCTAACAATAGGAGATCAATTTTCCTCTGGCTGGATTGAGAGTAATTCAAAAATATCAATTAATAAAAAAACTAATTTGAGCATTCGCTCTTGGGTAGGAAATCATTTTAATACTAAGAATGTTCCCAAGCATTATAGAACCTACTTAAGCGGAGGAATTGACCCAAACTTTTCAAGGTATATTTTCGATCGTACTGGTCGTTCAAATTTTCAAGTACTTCAATCTCAATACATAGTTGAGGGCCCTGCTCTTAGAGGATTATATAAAGATGATATTGGAACAACATCCGGTGTTTGGGGGCTTAAANTGGATGCAAAGATATCCTTTCTACCCAATTTATTTTATGATATCGCTGGGGGAGAAGATTATGAAACACTTAAAGCTGCTGGTATTCAATTGGGACCNATTATCATTCCTCTGTATCAAAGTTGGGAAAAAGAAGATAGTAAAACANCAACAAATTCTAGATGGATTGCAGATCGTGTTCGTCTACAATTTGGTTTGACTTTTGCTGCAGGTCCTTTTGGAGNGTTTTCATTTTAGTTAAGTTTGAGTGAATAAATCTAGNAATTAGGATAGGTTTATATTTCTTAAAACTTTTGTAACTTGTATAATAATTATTATCATTTAAAGGAAAAAACGATGAAAAAATTAACAGGCATTTTTTTACTAGTTTCAACTTTTGTTTTTGCTCAAGAGNGTCAATCTGTAGCTTCAGTCCAATTTGATGGCTCTGGACTTTCAGACCTTGAAACCAGAACTTTATACAATTATTTCAAGGGAGAGCTTGAGAAAGCTAGTGATGACCCTGTTCAATCACAGGAAAGTGTTGATCAAGCTGTNTCTNCGCTAGCACTAGAAACTGATAATTGCTTCAAAAAGGATTGTCTTTTTGCTGCTCAAGATGCAACATCAAGCAATATTTTTCTTGCAGGTACGTTAAAATTTTCAAAAGATAAATATAGAGTCAAAGTATATAAAGTTGATTCTGCTAATCCTGGAAAATCTAAATCATATAGAATACGCTATAAGGGAGATTCCGANGGTTTTATAACGGAGCTTGAGATATTAGCTTGGAAAATAATGGGTAAAGAAGTCCCAGGNAGACTTACGGAAAAACGTAAACCTAACCAAGAGTCATTCCTTGAAAAAATCGCTGAAAATCCATGGGCCCAACGCGGAGCAGTTCTTGCAGTAGCAGGGCTTGGCGTTAGTTCATATGTAAAGAACACAAATGGTGCAAACAAATCACAAGAGCGTATTGATGCTCTTCCTGCATATGACACTACAGGTATCAAAGACCATACTGATAGCCGCGATGGAGCAAAAACTACGGCTTCATTATCACTTGGAGTAGCGGTAGTCTCATTGGTTTATGGCTACTTTGCTGGAGTTTTTACTGACAATTAGTATCTTTTTACAAAAACAACGCTCATCTAATCAAAAAATGATATGCTGAGCGCTGTTTTTGTACTTTAGTAACAAAATTAAAAAATATCTATAACTGGTTTTCCCAAAACATCCATTTTAGGGTCGATCCCTAGTCCAGGCTTTCCTGAAGATTTCATTCTTCCATTTTCTCTTTTTGGCGCCCCCTTTGCTATATCCACTGTGACATAGCTGTTAAAATCAGTAGCGGTAAATAAGAACTTTGGTTTTGTACTTTGNGCAAGATGTGCTATCGCTGCNGTAACAATATCTCCACCCCAAGTATCCTCAATGGTCATAGCAATTCCAACCTCAGTGCANAGATCTCTAGCGAGCGCCGCTTTTGTAATTCCACCAAATTTACTGATTTTNATNTTTACTACATCCATTGCCTGATCTTTGAACCCCTGTAGTAGGGCGCTAATACCTGTAATACTTTCATCTAAAATGAAGGGGTGCGTAGTTTTTTTTCTAATTGTGAGACATTCCTCATAGCTAGCGCAAGGTTGTTCAATATAAACGTCGATGTCTTTAACAGAGTTAACTACGCGAATGGCTTCATGTGCTAGCCAACCCGTATTTGCATCAGCGATTAATTTATCTCCGCTCTTCAATATTTTTGCAACCGAACGGATCCTATTGATATCTTCATCAGGATTTCCTCCAACCTTTAGCTGAAATCTTCGGTAGCCTTCATCGCGATAATTTTTAACATTTTCAGCCATAGCATCTGGGCCCTGTTGCGATATTGCTCTGTACAGAACGAAATCTTTGCCATGCTCTCCTCCCAGAAGCGAGCTGACTGGTAAGCCAGTAACTTTACCTTTTAAATCCCAGCATGCAACATCTATGGGTGATTTAACGTAAGGATGACCTTTGAGGTATTGATCCATCACTAGATTTAAATTTGAGTGGTTGGTCGCATCAAGGCCTATTAAGTGAGGCGCAAGCTCTNGCAAGCCTGCACGAACGCCTTGAGCATAGGAGGGTAGATAGAATGGACCCAGAGGGCAACANTCACCATAGCCAATCATACCTTCTTCAGTTTCAACTGCAACCACGGTTGAATCAAAGACGCTTACAGATTTTCCCTCTGCCCAATTATAGGATTCTTCGTAGAGTGGTAAATCAACTTGATAAGCTAATATGCGTTTTATTTTGTTCATATATCAATCGCCTGCCTTTTTAATCTAAAACATATAGAAAATAATATCGTTTGTTAAGGCAAGATGCAAGTGCATTATTATAACTAAATTTCAGCTACTTATTTTTACGATCATTTTGAATGCAAGTGCTGGATCATAAATGCTCGTGTAAATTCAAATGAAGCTGCTCTTGCCTCAGGGTTTCCCCCCATTGTTGGCCCCCTTTTTGCGCACATTCCCAAACCAATTTTTTGGAGAATTGGTGATGACATTGGAATGTTCATGAAGCCCATTAAAACCGTACCATCATCACGAATTTTAAATCGACAATCAACGGTTTTATATGCTTTTCTATTTATGGTAATTAAGCTTTGTCTATCGAANGAGTGGTNAGAGTTTTTAAAGATCGTAAGCCCTATCACTGAACCAACGGTTTCTGCGTCCTGAACAAATTCTTCGCACGCTTGTGCTGGCACCCAATCATCCAACTCCCCGATCAGAATATGCATTGGAGATTGAGTAAAGTTTGGATTTTCAGGTTGGGCTATACACGGAGGATAAATCGATAGATGAGCTGCAAAATTGTTTTCAGGGCTGATTTTTTCAATCAATGGAAGCCAGCCTGAAAATAAGGCTACTCCGCCGCCAAGGCTCCAACCCATAATTCCTATTTTATCGTTCAATATGCGCTGGTCCTTTGAAATTTCATCGAGCGCCTTGTAGGAGTCTAGTACCATCATAGCGGTAGTAACCTCGACTTGCGAACCAACAGTGGAACTAATTCCTCTACTTGAAAAGCTTTGCAACTCTAATGTTGCTATACCGGCTGCTCTCAGCATTTCAAGGTATTCCAGATGATGTGTACCCCAGTCTAAACTTCCTGCAACGCCAATTACTAAGGGAAAAGGACCGCTTCCTTTTGGAAACCTTAATACGGCCGTAACTTCTTGATTTTCTTGATCATCAAGTGCTGTGATGATATCCCTAAAGCCAAAAGGGTTTGCGCTTGAGAATGAAATCAATTCTTGGCTCAATGCACAGGTTACCAATAAATTGATAATCAATAGATGTTTAAATTTCATATATAAGTATTTAATTAGTATTCAACAAAATAACACCATAAATGATAGTTGATGAACGATTAGTTATGTTGTTTACATATATTTTTGGAGGAAAAATGTTTAAGCGGACTTTCATTTTTGTTGTTTTTTTAGGTTNTTTAATCGGTAGCGATAACGATACTACTCTCACTTTTGAAGCAACAGAAGGTACGTTAATTAGCGTAGATGTATCACCAAACGGCCGAACTATAGCCTTTGATTTACTGGGACATATTTATCTCATGTCAATCAACGGGGGAAAGGCTGAAGCGATAACAAAGGGCACCTCTTGGAATATGTTTCCTAGGTTCAGCCCAGATGGAGAGAAAATTCTATTTACTTCAGATCGAAGTGGAAGTGATGATTTATGGGTCCAAAACATCAAAACTGGTCAAATGAAAAACATAAGCAATATGGATTTGCCTGTACACCAAGGCACTTGGTCAAGTGATGGTAAGCACGTTTTTGGTACGGCTTTAAACATGAAAGTTCGCCATCCAGTATTCCTATTTAATATGTATGGAAAGAAACAAGAAATAATCCCTGCAGGCTCCAGATCTCCTGTAACGCACTTTGCTATGCACCCTAGCAATGGACTGGTATACTTTGCACATGGCGATGCTCCACTATATCGCAGTGGTGATAGAATCAAATCCTATAGCATGAAAAATGGGGAAATAAAAACCTATATTGATAGACCTGGTGGTGCGTCAAATCCAACTTTATCCAAAGATGGAAAATATTTAGCTTATGTTCATCGAGACGATAGGCAAACGGTGCTCGTGATTAGGGATATTCAAACAAATGAAGAAAAAATCGTTAATAGAGATTTAGATTTTGATCGTATGGACAGCGGGAGTTTTTATGGATCCTATACAAACCTGAGTTGGCATCCCAATGGCAGAGATATCATCATTTCATATGGCGGAGGTATTCACTCTGTCAATACCCTAACAGGAAAATCTAAAGAAATAAATTTTGCTGCTAAAGTAAAACGCGAGATAAAAGGGACCGTTCGATTTAAAGTTGAAGTTCCTCAAGAGACATCGTCAACCCGTTCTCATCGTTGGTCTCAAAAAACTCCTGCTGGAGTGCTATATGAATCATTAGGCGATCTTTATTTAAAAAATGGATCTAAACTAAAGAATTTAACGAGATCTGACGAGCATGAAACCAGCCCTTACTACGATTTAAAATCAAGAAAAATCTATTACGCGTCATGGAACGATGATATCATGGGGGCAATTTTTCAAATGGATCTTACGGGTAACAAGAAGAAGAAGATAACTTCCGTCCCAAGTCAGTATGGATCCATTACAACCTCAAAAAATGGCACGCTTTTTTATGTGCGAGGACGAGGTTCTTTAATCAACGGTCAGAAGTTAGAAAGGCAAACGGATTTCGAGCTCGTTGCAAACGTGGATGGAAAAGAAAAAATATTATCAACCATCAACTGGAGCGGAAATCGATATGCAAAACGCCCTCCAACTATACACGTTGCTGATGATGGATATATCTATTTTTCAGACTATGTTAACNACGTGTTAACAATTAAATCTATATCCAGTCAGGGTCTTGATGAAAAAGAAATTATAAGGTTTCCTCACGCAACNCGAGCAGTTATGTCACCTGATATGCAATGGGTTGCGTATAGGGAATATCACCGAAGTTATGTTACTCCCTTTGAATTTGCAGGAAAGACTTACAGCGTAAGCGCTGAAGATGGTTTAGGATTTAGTCAGCGCGTTGATAGAAAAAATGATGGCGATTTTATGCGATGGTCGCAAGACAGTCAAAGGTTGCTGTGGACCAGAGGAAAATACCATTATGAAAAATCTCTTCAGTCCATACTTGACAAAAAATCAAAAGTTAGCAAAACGGACCTTTCAATACCTTTTGAAATTGATAATCCAGGTAGCGTAATCGTTTTCAAAAATGTTCGCGTTTTGACAATGAATACAGATAAAGATATACTTGAAGGAGTGACAGTTTTAATTCGAAATAACAAGATAATTTCTGTGGGTGATAATGTAAGAATCCCAAAATCAGCAAAAGTCTACGATCTTGAGGGTAGAACGATAATGCCTGGAATGTTTGATGCGCATGGACATTACGGTAGTCCAATTTCTGCGCTCAATGTGATTGAGCAAAACTTGTATGGATTGAAAGCCAACCTTGCTTANGGAGTAACAACAATGTATGACGTTTATGGTACAACGCAGAAAGATTTTTGGGTTTCTGATATGATTCGCAAAGGCAGTATTGATGGGCCAAGAATTTTTTCGGTTGGTGATCCAATTTTTGTGACAAAATATCGNACCAAAATGTATCGTCCAATTAAAAGCCTTAACGATGCTTTAGAGCATGTACAATTTAATAAAGATCATGGAGCTACCGCTGTAAAAGATTATTCCAATCACAACAGACAGGCAAGACAGCATCTAGTTGAGGCTTCAAAACAGCTCGGTATCAACGTGGTTAGTGAATCATTTTCCAATCCACAAATGAATTTAACCCAAATTGTTGATGGTTTTACAGGTCTTGANCATACATTGGGTCTTGAACCAATTTATGAAGACGTTATTCAGCTACTAAAGAGTACCAAATTGGGAATAACNCCAACCTTTATTGTTGTGTATAATGGACCAAGTGGAGAAACATATTTTTATCAATCAGAAAGACTATGGGAAGACACCAAATTGTTAAATTTCTTTAGAAAGGATGAATTAATTAAGTTGCGAAGACCAGGTTTTTACTGGCCGGATGATCACTATTCTGCGCAGATGGGCATAACAATGAAAAAATTGTATGATAGAGGAATACCAATGCAAATGGGTGCGCATGGAAACATGATGGGTCTTGGAGCACATTGGGAAATGGAGCTATTCACTCATGGAACTTTCTCTAATTACGATGCGATTGAAATAGCAACTATCAATGGGTTTAAACATCACGGATTAGATCACATTCTTGGCTCTATTGAACCTGGAAAGCTTGCTGATATGGTCATTATGACCCAAAATCCTCTCGAAGATATTCGCAATACCAGATCCATTGAGTATGTAGTTAAAAATGGAGTAATTTACAGCGGAGAAGATGCATCAAGGGTATACCCTAATCCCAAATCGGCCCCACGATTATACTTTAAAGAAAAATAGATCNTATTGCTGCGAAGCCAACNAGTTTGTCGCTTATAGCTTTNAGCATTAAACAATGGCAAAAATCTTAATCGTAGAACCTTATTTTTCTGGATCACATAAATCGTGGGCACTTGGCTATCAAGACAATAGTTCACACGAAATTGAAATTATCTCATTAGAGGGGAAATTCTGGAAATGGCGAATGCATGGCGGTGCCATATCGCTTGCTAATCTATTTCAGAANACGAAATTTGCTCCGGACCTTATTTTGGCCTCTGATATGCTTGATCTTACCACGTTCCTTTGTCTAACAAAAAACAAGACATCAAATCTACCTACCGCATTATACTTTCATGAAAATCAACTGTCTTATCCTTGGTCAAAAAGCGATAGAGACGTACAAAAAAAAAGAGATCATCATTACGGTTTTATCAACATTGTTTCAGCTTTAGCTGCAGATAAGGTTTTATTTAATTCTGAATTTCATTTANAATCTTTTCTTCTTGAAGGAAAAAAGTTTTTAAAAAATTTCCCAGACAATAACGAAACTAAATCAATTGACTTAATTAAGAAAAAAAGCAGAGTACTTCACTTGGGCATTGATCTTAAAAGGTTTGATTCAATTAAAAGACTGTCTTTAAAAGATCCGTTAATACTTTGGAACCATCGCTGGGAATACGACAAGAATCCTNAATCGTTTTTTAAATCCATGTTTAANTTAAAGNAAAAAAATATTCCCTTTAGTCTTGCAGTGCTTGGTGAAAGTTTCGCTTCAAAACCAAATATTTTTGACGAAGCCAAAACTAAACTAAAAAATGAAATTATTCATTTTGGTTATTGCGATAATCATTGGGATTATGCTAAATGGCTTTGCAGTGCCGATATTCTTCCAGTTACAAACAATCAAGACTTCTTTGGTGCAAGTATTGTAGAGGCAATCTATTGTGGAGCATTTCCATTGCTTCCAAATAGGCTATCTTATCCAGAGCTTTTGCCTANCGAATTCCATNAAATGCACTTGTATGGCGATGAAAAAGAGTTAGATATGATGATTGAAAATAGTCTTAAAAATATTAATAAAATTCGAAATATCTCCTTGGCTCAGTATNTCAAAAGATTTGACTGGAAAAGTATGGCTCCAACATACGATCAATTATTTTCCTCAATCATTGAAAAAAAAACATAGTTAAAAATTATTTTTTTTCAATAAGGTAAGTTCCCTTTGTAACCTTAAATCCTTTTTTTGACCATGTAGCTATCTCAGGATAATCATCTTTTCTTTCTCTTATTGACGCGCATCCAACCTCTCCGTTTTTGCNAAGAGCCACAATTTTATCATTGAAATCAACTTTCGATATGCCTCCATTAATATCAATTATTCTTTTGCACACTTCTTCACAGGCTTCTTGAGGACTGAGACCGTTTCTCATCAACTCAACACCAAGAAAGGATCCGCAGGAGCGAATCATTTCTTCACCTCGTCCCGTTGCACCTACAGCTCCAACCTCATTGTCTAAATACAAACCCGCGCCAATAATAGGAGAATCTCCAACTCTTCCAGGTATTTTCCATGCCAACCCACTGGTTGTAGTAATACCCGCAATGTCTCCGTTGCTGTCAACCCCAAGCACGTTAATCGTTCCCGTGGTTCTTTTATCGAGCTTTGTTTCATCTTTTGGAGGGAAATAATCATCTTTATCGGATAAGTTTTCTCTCCATCTAACCCATATTTTACGGGTTTTTTCAGTTAAGAGATTTTCAATTTTAAACCCATGCATGNTTGCAAATTCTTGAGCTCCTTTTCCTACTAAGTGAATATGATCGGTTCTTTCCATCACAAGTCGCGCAACAGAGCTGGGAGTTTTAATACCCTCAATACATGCAACCGATCCACAATTATGATCTGGACCGTTCATGATCGAAGCATCTAGTTGAACAATGCCCTCCATATTTGGTAACCCTCCATACCCAACTGAAGTATCTTCAGGATCAAGCTCGGTAACATTTGCTGATGCCTCAACAGCATCAAGAAGCGACCCTTTTTTTCTTAGAACCTCCCAGCCTGGCCTGAGAACTTTACGTCCCCATTTTTCTCCGCGACTACAAAGAATTATTGGATTGTTTTTTGAGACACTTTTTGATTTAGCAAGCAACTCACTCTTTAATAAAGGCAAGGTTATCCCGAACGCAGATAAGGATTTAATAAATTTTCTTCTATCAATCATAGCAGATACTCCATTCTTATTTTTGTTGCCTATTTTAATATGATAAATTTCTTTTTCAAAAGATAATGATTATGACTGTCTACTATATTGAACTAATTTATTTATCCTCTTCAATACAAAAATGACAAATTCTAAACCTATTTCCCTAAAAGATGTTTTTCAGCTTTGGCTTCCATTGGCTGGAAGTTGGCTTTTAATGGGAATAGAATCGCCGATGCTTGCTGCTTTTGTTGCACGAATGGCCTTTCCTGAAATAACTCTTGCAGCCTGGGGATCATTAGTTTATCCAATTTCTTTAGTGGTTGAAGGACCAATAATTATGCTTTTGACTGCAAGCACTGCCCTTGCAAAAGACCTGCCCTCTTACAAGAAATTATTTAAGTATATGCTAGTCATGTCCGTTGCCCTTTCTTTGATACATATTATCATAGCGTTTACTCCAATATTTTATTTTGTAGCTGAGAATTTAATGAATGTTCCATCCTCAATTATTGAGCCTGGTCGAGTTGGTTTGCAAATAATGACTCCTTGGACAATTATGATAGCATGGCGAAGATTAAATCAAGGCGTAATGATTAAGCATGGAAATTCAACTATAGTTGCAATAGGTACCTTGATACGTCTTCTAACGCTTATTGCTNTACTATCTTATGGTCGGTGGCTTTCAAATTNTTCTGGAATTGTAGTTGGAGCGTCTGCGGTTGCCCTAGCAGTTACCGCAGAAGCTTTATATGCTCAATTAGCTGTTAGATCAATTCTAAAAAACAAAATGGCTTTACAAACAAAATCTTTTGTTGTTAATNGTAAACAATTCACGTCTTTTTATCTTCCATTAGCCATTACTCCACTTGCTTCGCTTTTGATTCATCCTGCTGGATCTGCCGGTATGAGTCGAATGCCAGACGCACTTTCCTCGCTCGCTGCTTGGCCAGTTGTATATGGCCTTGTCTTTATTACTCGATCGCTTGGATTTGCATACAATGAAGTGGTTGTTGCCCTGCTTGATAAGCCGAATGGAAAATATATGCTCCTAAAATTCACACGAATATTAGCGGTCACAACCGTATCGTTTTTAGTGATTTTAGCACTGTCACCATTAGGGTATTATTGGTTTGAAAGTGTCTCTGGACTTTCAAAAGAATTGTCCCATTTATCAGCCACAACCCTTCTGTTTGCTATCTTAATGCCTGGATATCAAGTATACCAATCATGGTACAGCGGTCTTTTGGTTAACCAAAATCATACCCAAGGAATCAGTCAGGCTGTTATAATCTATGCTGTCCTTGCTATAATTGGGTTGTGGATAGGTACATATATTGCTAGCTTTCCTGGAATTTATTGGGCAGTAAATGTTTTTGTTTTAGCGGGGCTTTGTCAGACATTTTATTTGAGATTTTCGTACAAAAAAATAGGAATTGTTGATGGAAAAGTTTGAGCTAAGANATAACGTAAAAATTCATACTCCAAAAATTGATTCGACCGCTTTCATTGCAGATGGCGCCAAAGTCATTGGCGATGTAATTATGAAAGCAGATAGTTCAATTTGGTACAACACCGTAGCTAGAGCTGATATCAATCAAATAGTCATTGGTGAGCGATCAAATATTCAAGACAACAGCGTAATGCATCTGGAAAACGATCAAGGAGTCACGATTGGAGACGATGTTACAATTGGTCATAAAGCAATCATTCATGGGTGNGATATNAAAGANGGTGNTTTGATTGGAATGGGATCAATAATTATGAACGGTGCAACCATTGGAAAAGGTGCTGTAATTGGAGCGGGAGCTGTNGTTACTGAAAATATGCAGGTCCCAGACCTTGCTTTAGTTATCGGAGTACCAGGTAAAATAATTAAAACGCTTCCCCCGGAAACATTTCAAAATAATGTCAATTGGGCAAGAAAGTATGTTCAGCTTTCAAAAATTCACAAAGAACAAAAGAACTAGCTTAAATNTACTTTTCACTTTTGCTTCTCTTTTACGCCTTGACAACACGTTTCAAGATTAAAAAATTGTATTAATTCCAACTTTGTTGATGAGAGCAAAATTTCTAGTGTTGTGGTTTGCCCTAAAGATAACGATCCGATTTGNGACTGTTGTTTGCAAGCCTAATCAAACACCTGCCAGGCTACTCAATCAGNTNCTTTTCGATGGATTTTNGGAGGGTGCGATTCCTTTTTAAGTTGAATTTTAAGAAATTTTAATCATTTGAGAGTTTTATTAAAATAAATTAGCTTCTTTTTCAATTTTCGAGGTATTAATTGAAGTTAGTTTTAGCCACCCATAATGATGGTAAAACCGTNGAAATGCAGCACGCATTATCTCATTTGCCTGTTAAGGTGCTTACCTTAAAGAATTTTCCTCAAATCGAGGATATTCCTGAAACAGGTACATCNTTATTGGAAAATGCGTTTATTAAAGCTGAAACAGTATTTAAGATTACCGGCATTCCCTCTTTGGCAGATGACACTGGATTAGAGATTAAAGCACTGGGCGGTGAGCCAGGTATTTTTTCTGCACGGTACGCAGGGGAGAAAGCATCCTATGAAGATAATTGTAATAAAGTTTTGACTAAATTAGCTCAATCAGGGTCAAGCGAAAGATCTGCCCGCTTTAGGACGGTTATAGCATTTGTAAGCGATAATGAAAAGCTGCATTGTGAGGGGTCGGTTGATGGTGAGATCATTGAAGATAAAATTGGCACTTATGGATTCGGCTACGACCCTATCTTTTTCTATCCAAAACTTAAAAAAACATTTGCTGAGCTTGACAAGGACGAAAAGAATAATGTTTCACATCGTGGTAAAGCCTTACGTAACTTCTGTAAAATATTCGAAAAACGAATAAATCATGAAAGATATTAAAATTAGGAGCTGTCTATAGTCAAAACGTTAACGGATTTATATCGCACAAGCGAATTTGCCTAACGGCAATGTTAACTACAAATTATAGGAGGTAGGGCTTTTGTTTAAAAAGATCCTGCGCAGCATCATTTTTTTAGGAATGACCGTTTCTTTTATGGTAAATGGCCAACAAGATACGTCCAATGTTGAGCTTGCTGAAGATTGGTATCCAAAATCAAATTTTGTTTCATCTCCTTTTAAATCCCATCAAACACTTCTAACTGTTATGGGAGATTCTTCCTCTTATAAAAGTCGAAATCTTTTGAGAATGCCTTTTGTATCGATTCAAAAAACCAGCATTGCACAAGACTGGTCATATATAGAGTTTTCTGAAAAGATTCAAGGAANATCATTTACAATTCCATTCATAGCTCCGCTCGATTGGTACATTAATAAAAAAATTCAAATTAACAGAAAAAATGCTCTAATTAAAGCAGCTAATGACACATCAAAGTCTCTAACAGCACAGTCACAGTTTCTNCAAGATAATCGAGGAAGGGGATTTGAAGTTATAGGTATGAATGTTGGACAACTTGGAAGGGTATCGCTTTCAGCGAGAGGAAATGTTACCGTGAAAGGTAATCTTGTTTTTCAAGATCAAGAACTGATTCGATCNAAGGTTAGCGAAACAAGAAACACTCACTTGAAATTTGACCAAATGCAACGAATTAGCGTAGAGGGTAAAGTAGGCGAAAGAATTTCTGTTAATGTTGACCATGATTCAGAAAGAGATTTTAATTGGGAAAACAATATCAGAATAAATTACAATGGAAAAGAAGACGATATTATACAATCTGTTGATGCTGGAAATGTATCGTTATCTTTGCCAGGTTCGCAATCTCTGATGGGGTCGGCAAGTCATCAAGGACTTTTCGGGGTAAAAACCACTTCAAAATTTGGCCCAATGGATGTTACCGCTATTGCTTCAGTTGTAAACACGGAAAAGAAATCGGAACAATATCAAGGAACAAGTGAATCACAAACTCAGCAAATCAAAGACCATAGTTATGTTAAAAATCAATATTTCTTCATTCACGAATGGTTTAGAAATGGGGCATCAACATCATTAAATGGATACCCAATACAAATACCCCCATTTTATCCCTTAAAAGAAGGTTTGCATCAAATTGGAAATGTTGTAATAAGAAACTTTGAACTGTATCAATTAGACCAGTCGACAAANTCAGAAACNAATCCGGGAACGGCATTTGCAGATCTTGAAAGGCCTGATGAAAGCAATGACCAGACAGGAAATTTTAAGCGTTTAGAGCAGGGTCAAGATTATACCTTAAGCGAAGATTTGGGATTCATACGCCTTAGACAAAAAGCCACAGATGAGGTTATTGGATGTACTTATATCTTAGCTGACAGAATAACTGGTGATACGCTGGGTGTGATTGGAGAGGGTGTTTCACCTTTAAATGAAGCTTTAAAATTAAAAATGTTAAAACCTAGAAATCTCAATCCAGGTCATCCTGTTTGGCCTTTGATGTTTAAAAATGTGTACTATTTAGGTACAAACAACATNAATAAAGAAGGATTTGACCTTCGAATTATTAACGATCGATTGACAGTTCCAAGTCATCTTGATACGCAAGGAAACCCTTATATTACTCTTTTTGGGCTCGATAGTCTCAATGAAAGCGGAATAAGAACTGCAGACCAAAAAATTGATTTAACTAATCCAAATATCATTAATCTAATGGATGGAGAGCTTTTTTTCCCAGCCTTTCACCCCTTTGCCGCAGATACAGTATCAGACGGAAATCAAACTAACGCATTGAAAGGATCATTAGGTGAGGGTAAAATGTACTTTTCTACTCAACGTACACAAATTAGCAATGATAGTAGATTTACAATCGAAGTTGATTATTCCAATCAAAGCTCAACTATAAATTTAGGATTTATGATAGTTGAAGGTAGTGAGCAGGTAACCCGAGGTGGCGTCCCCCTTAAAAGGGGGATTGACTATCAAGTAGATTACTTCAGTGGCACGATAGTATTATCAGATAATATTGACCCTAACGCAGAGCTAAATGTGACTTACGATCGTCATCAATATGTGAATTTCGATAAGAAAACTATTTTAGGTATAAGGTCACAAATGGACTTTGGCGATAATTCGTTCATTGGTGGTACGGCCCTTTACTACAACCAATCTATAATGAATGAAAAAGTTGAAGTAGGGTACGAGCCAATGAGAAATTTTATGTTTGGTGTTAATGGTAGATTTAGACAAGACTTGCCATTTATTACTAGATCTCTTGATAAATTGCCAATCATCAATATTGATAAGCAATCAGGAATTTCATTTGAAGGTGAATTTGCACAAATACTTCCAAATCCAAATCCAATAAACAATAGAGCAACTGGAGATCCTAATGGTGTTGCGTTTATAGATGATTTCGAAGGCTCAAAAAGAACGACTTCCATACCAATATTGCGCAGATTTTGGAGGGAGTCATCCGCCCCATTAGATCTAATCAAAGGAACACCACTGGCTCAGGAACAAAGAGCTAAGCTTCGATGGTTTAACCCTTTTGCACAGATTAGAACCAAGGATATATGGCCCAACTTATCAACATCCATTCAAGCTCAAAATGAAACAACNGATATTTTAGTATTAAGATATAATAAAAAATCGCATCAGGAGAGCGTTCCTGACGACTCACTATGGAGNGGTATTATCACACCATTTCATTCTGGAGACTATGATCAAACCCAAACAAAATTTTTTGAAATCTGGCTTCAAGGGGAGGGGGCAACAATTTCNGTTGACCTTGGTCAGATCAGCGAAGATCGTGATGGAAATGGCAAGCTAAACACTGAGGATATTCCTGTTGGCGGGTTGATTGGAGATGGAATTTTGGATGACGAAGAGGATGTAGGTCTTGACGGATGTCCAGATCTCTATGAGAATGGATGGGGCTCATGTCTAGATCCATTGGGGCAAACTTACAATGATTATTTAGCACAAGGTGAACAGGTCATAATCAATTCATTTAGTGACGTGGACCCAAATGATCCAAATGATGACAATTGGGAGTATAATGAAGGAAGCAACGATTATACCAAAATAAATGGTACCGAAAAGAATGCTCTCGATGCTGGACGCTACCCTGACACAGAAGACTTAGACCGAACTGGTTTTTTAGACCGAACCAACGATTACTTCACAAAATCGTTTTCNCTTTCAGATTCAACCTATCTTGCAGGAGAAACAAAAAAAAACGGGGAGCCTACTGGATGGAGGCTCTTTAGAATCCCTCTAATAGAATTTGAGAGCACAAATACTTNAAAGGACAAAAGCTGGGACAATATCCATCACCTACGCCTCAGAGTTAGTGACGCTTCCCAGCCAACAACAATTTATGTTGCTAAAATTGAGCTCGTTGGAAACGAATGGCAAGAGCTTGGTATAGCCTCTGACTCAACTGAAACATTTTCGAAAGAAGATGCAGATTCAGTTTTTGCAATTTCGGTTGTAAACACTGATGATAATGCTAATTACAAACCTCCAAAAGGAGTTCAGGGGGAATTTGATAGAATCAATCAGATNCGATCCAAGGAGCAATCCCTAGTGATGAAGTTCAATGAATTGCCTGGAGGTTCCAGTGGAGCGGCAATGAAAACACTTATGTCTTTGAGTGGTGAGCGCGCTCAAAGCTATCTTTCTTATGATAAAATGAAGATGTATGTACACGGTCTAAGTCCCTGGATTACAAATGAAAGCTCAAAGGTAGAAATGTTTATGCGATTTGGCTTTGGCGAAAATTACTACGAGGTTTCACAGCCAGTCTATGACGGCTGGGATGAATCACTTAATAGAAACTCAATCAATCTTGAACTAAAATGGTTGACTAGCCTCAAACTTCAGGATTCTTCAAATGTTAAGAAATTCAATCCCACTGACATATTTAAAGACTCTACAAATCTGAAAGAATATTTATTTACTGATCAGTTAGGGGTAGAAACTGGAAAGAAAATTAAAATAAAAGGTCAGCCATCGCTCAATCGAATTCAGTTTTTTGTAGTTGGAGTAAAGAATTTATCTAACTTACCTATCTCCGGAGAGGTTTGGATTGATGAGCTCAGATTAAGTGGAGTCAAAAAGGACAAGGGCGTCTCAATGCGTGTCCAAAGCCGTTTTAATATTGCTGACCTTGTGAATACCTCTTTTGCCTATAGAAGGCAGGACGCGGATTTTCACATGCTTCAAAAAAGATTAGGCTCAAATCGATCTAACGAGAGTTTAAATTTCAATGCTGGATTGAATATTGATAAATTTTTACCTTCAGAGTGGGGCATAAAAATACCAATATCTACAAGTTTTGCAAATGCTGTTAACAAGCCAAAATTTTTACCAGGTCAAGATGTTTTAGTTGATCAATCTTCTCCTCCAGATTCTATTTTAAATATTAANAANTCTATGAGTGTAAATATTTCAGCCTCAAAAACATCAAAATCCGACAACAGAATAATGAAATATACTCTTGATCGCCTAAAAACACGGTTTAGTATGAATCGAAGATCTGCCTCTAATGAGATTCAAAAAGAGATATTAAATGAGTCGTATTCTGGGGGATTAAGNTATGNATTACCTTTTGGAAGAGACAATTATGTAATGCCCTTTAAATGGATGTCATCAGTACCGCTGATTGGTGAAAAAATTGGAGGCACTCATTTGTATTACACTCCGACAGCTATAAATGCCTCTGTAAACTACAATGAACAATTATCTCAGAGAACACCTCGAAAAGGAGAAAAATCTCCCGATGATTATAATTTTGGCTTAAGTCAATCTTATGTCATGGATTATAAGTTAACGGAAATAATAACAACAAAATATTCGCGTGCCATTAATAGCAACATGGCTGATTCTAGAGGATATCAGTTTAACTCCATTTTGAAAGGCGATGTTGGATTTATTTCAGATATAAGTGAAAATTTTAATTCGTCCTTTTCGCCAACAATTACTGACTGGTTAAAACCCTCTTTCAATTATTCTTCAAACTATAGGTGGAATAAATCTCGAGATAAAAATATTGAAGGATCAAATATCTCAAGCCAGTTAAGATTAACATCGGGAATTACTCTATCTCCAATCAGACTATTTGAGATCTTTTACAAGCCTTCAGTTGGGTCAAGTAGAAATTCTCAAGCGAGAACTAGAAGTTCTTCATCCCGTACAAGAAGCTCATCATCAAGAATCAGAGGAAGGTCAGCAAGAAGACCAGCATCTGAAAAGGATTCTGAATTTGATCAAGAAATTGAAAAGAATGATGAAGGGAAGGTTGTTGAGAATGAAAGTAAAAAAGACAATCGAATCATGAAGACAATGCATGGAATGACAAGGAAATTCAGCCCAATCAACATTTCATACAATGAAAATTTTAATAAGACAGGACTTGGGGTTTTGGGTGATGCTCCTTTTGGCTACAGGTTTGGAATTGAGCGCGATCACGGTCTCGAACACTCGGCACAAGTTGGTTCAAACACTGGAAACTTTGATAGAAAAAGGGATTTTTCTATTCGATCAGGAGTAAGCCTAACACGCATGATCAATGTTTCCTTTAATTATGCTCAAAATGTTTCAAGCAATCTTCGNGGTTCAGGTTTGGAACAGAGATCTGTTTCCAGAGATTATCTTTCCTATGGTTCNTTCCTTGAAAATGGATTTCCATTTGTCGGCTGGTCAGTAAGACTAACGGGATTAGAGCGAAATAAATTATTGAGCAGATATGTCAATTCCTTAAGTTTTGATCATGCTACTTCGGGAAAGGAAAGCAGGTCTTGGCAGTTTGACCAATTTAGTGGACCGGCTATATCATTTTTTTCCATTGACGATTTTATCAATGATTATAAAGAAAATCAAAGATCTTCGCGTGTTAATATGAATTTCTCTCCTTTGTTAGGTGCGACTGTAGCNCTCAAGAAAGGAGTTTCAATCAATATGAGACACAATAGAACACTCTCAAAGGAAATTACAGCTAATGGCGGTCAAAAGATTTTTAATGATCAGTCATATCTGTTATCTGCAAATTATTCTCACAAAGGAGGTTTTACGATTCCATTNCCATTCTTAGAAAATTATAAGGTTAATAATCANGTCAACTTTACTTTTAATTTTGATATGAATAAAAACAGAACATTGCAAAAAGCTCAAGAAGCTATAAAATTTGCTGAGACCACATATATGTCAAGTTGGAAATCAGGATTTAGGTTAACTTATTCATTTTCAAAATCTGTCAGCGGTAGTATGGTTTGGGAGTATCGAGAAAATGACTCAAAACATACAGGGAAAAAGGTTGATAGAGATTTTGGCTTTGATGTTAACTTAGCTATACGAGGATAATGAAAAATTTATACATTTATATCAATATTTTAGCTATTTCTCTAGTTGGGTGTCAGTCAAAAACACCCACATTTAGTGGAGATAACGCTTTTAAGCATCTAGTAAAGCAATGCAGTTTTGGTCCAAGAGATCCTGGATCCGTTGGTCATAGAAATACTTTAAATTACTATTTGGAGACTTTTAAGGGTTTGGCAGATACTGTATTTACTCAATCATTCGAGGATGTGATGCCTCGAACTGGTAATAAGGTGATGATGAGTAACGTTATAGCGCAGTTCAACCCAGCAGCTTCAAAACAAATTATGTTATCAGCCCATTGGGATACTAGACCTTGGGCTGACTACGGCAGTATAATGCGTCGTAATGTACCAATTTTGGGAGCAAANGATGGGGCGAGCGGTGTCGCGGTCTTAATTGAGCTTGCATATATACTTAGAGCTACCTCTCCACCCATAGGGGTCAGTCTTGTGCTTTTTGATGCTGAGGATTACGGTTCTTCAGGAGATTCTTGGAGCTACGCTATCGGCTCCCAATATTTTGCAAAAAATCTTCCGATAGCATTTCCTGAGTACGCAATAAACGTAGATATGGTTGCCGATAAGCAACCTCAGTTTTTTGTCGAGAGAATATCCTATCAGCAGAATCCGAATCTAGTTACAGAATTATGGGATCTCGCTGACAAGCTTGGTTTGAAAGCATTCAGCAAAGAAGCNAGGCATTCAATATTTGATGATCATGTCCCACTATATGAAATAGCTGGGATTCCAGCTATTGACATCATCGATTTTGACTTCCCAAATGAGANGGTCAATTATCACCATACTCATAATGATGTTGTTGAAAACTGTTCCNCTGAAGGCCTATACCAAGTTGGAACTCTTTTAGTGAATCATATTTATAGCATAAAATAATGTATAAGCGACTATACTTTNTTACTCTAATCTTAAAATCTATGCTGATTTTAAGTTGCGAAGAACCAATCGTAGAATCAGAACCCAAATCAATAGCTGACATAAATTTTAATTATCTTCAAAGCTCAAAAAAACTCTTTGTTTCAGCGTTGATTAGCCCAAGCTATATGAATACATCTATAGATTCTGTAGAGGTTTTATGGAAAGGAACAGATCAGGAAAACACAAGCGACACTCTGAAGCTTTTTGATGATGGAACTTTTGGAGACATTATTTCAAATGATAATATCTTCTCAAGACGTATACCAAATTCAAGCTCTGCTATAACCAATGTCATTCCTGCAAGTGCAAAAGATTCTGTTTTTCTGATAATCCGAAGCACCTACAAAAATAGGAAAGTGGAATCAGATCTTTACTCATTCATATTAGGAAATATTCACCCAAAAATTGGCACTGTAGTTTTACCATCTAGTGTTGATAGACCAACATCAAATTCTGATCCAAACATTGTAAATACAATTAAATTTACCGTTACCGCATCTGTGTCTGATGCCAATGGCATAGAGGACATAAAACGCGTGTTTTTCCGATCTTACCATGTAGGCCTTGATTCGATGATGAATGGTGGAAACCCAATATTACTCCTTGATGATGGAGAAAGTTCTGCGGGGTCAGGAGATCTACAAAAAGGAGATGGAACATTTTCACGAACTATCTCCATTTCAGAAAATGCACTCATTGGAACCTACCATTGGATCTTTGAAGCTCAAGATCTTTCCAATGCTTATAGTGACACTGTCAAAAAAATGATCNTAGTAAAATGAAAATTGCAATCCTATCAACTTTACTTTCATCGTTTATCATTTGTCAGGATGTATTTCCAAAATTTTATAAATTCAATAGAATGGATTTTGACAGCACGGCAACTCGTGGGCTTGCCACAAATATCGTTGGAGATATTCTTCCACAATCAGATACATTACTTTGGCTTGGTACAGGATCTGGATTAGCTGTATTGCGTGACACATCATCGATTTTTACTTTAGCAACAAGTAAAAACTTAAGTCAAGGAGCAGTTACTAATACTCCTGAGGGAGCGGTTTCAGCGTTGGATGTAAGTGGCAATGCACTGTTCGCAGCTTTTGCTACCAGCGGCGAAAACATAACAAAAGGTAACGGCCTTATATATTCTGATAATTCTACTGGCAAAACTATTAGCTGGACATACTTTGATCAATTGGTAGATACNGAGGCNGACTCTCTTACTCCTTTTGCAAAAAGATTTTTTAGAGGATTACCAGTCACTGTGAAAGAGGCAAACGTCACGTATGATGCAGCAATAAACGGTAGTAATATATATATTACTAGCTGGGCAGGTGGTTTGCGTAGGTACAATATTTTAACTAAAATTTGGCAACGCATCCCATTGCCACAAGACGGCGATCACATTTTAAATACATGCGATGAGTCAAGTTATATTTCCACTACCAGTGGAAGCATACTGAGAGATTTTTATCTGAANCCAAGAGACCCTGAGGACGGAGGCAACCATAATCACAAGGCTTTCTCTGTTATAAGTTATGCAGACACTGTTTGGGTAGGTACTGCAAATGGAATTAATAGGGGTCTTGTTGGGGCAAATGGCTGTATTAATTGGAAGCATTACACGCCGTTAAACAATGGTTTGTCAGGTGGATTTGTAGTTGATCTTGCTCTTCAGCAGTATNAAAAACACAATATTATCTGGGCAGCTACNGTCCTNGCAGAGACTGGAGAGTCTAATGGCGTCAGTTATTCTATTGATGGTGGAGACACATGGAATGCTACTCTTATTGGTGAGAGAGCCTATAATATCACAGCATCAGACTCTATCGTTTTGGTAGCGACNAAAAGTGGTTTATGGAAGACCATAATTGATGATCCAGCTGATAAAGGAATACCATGGGCAAAATATAAGTCAGCAAAACAGTTGATAGAAATTGGATCAACAGGTACATATAAAATTGACGAAATTCTAAGCAACGAAGTTGTTGCTGTTTCTTACGATACGCGCCCATTTTATTCATCCAATGCAACAATATGGATAAGTTCTTGGGATGGGTTAGCGCGTGCTATGAACGCTCAAGCCAGCAATTGGCAAATATACCGCGCCCGCGTTGATAACGATTCCAAGAAAGTCTATGCATATCCAAATCCATTTTCTCCTTTTGAACATAATCAATTCAATGGNGATGGCTATGTTCATATCAATCTTGATGTAAAAATATCATATGTTGTTAAAATGGATATCTTCAACTTTGCAATGGAGAAGGTACGCAGTAAAGAATTTGACAGAAGACAAAAAAATACGGGGTCTTTTAAATGGAATGGAAAAGATGATTCTGGAAGAGTCGTAGATAATGGAGTTTATTTCATCCGATTAGAATTTGATGAAAAAGTTGAATGGATAAAGCTTATTGTAGTTAAATAATGATTAAGTCTCTTTACATAACCATCTCTCTAGTTTTGATTTCTTCTATTACATTAAGTCAAAAAACAGGCTCTCANGCAGGTGGGTTTCTTAGAATGGGAACCTCTGCAAGNTCAGTTGCTATGGGAGCTTCGTTTACTGCTGAAATAGACCAAGGTTTTTCAGCATACTATAATCCTGCCTCATTAGTTCATCTCAAAAATCTACGTGCAAGTTTCAGTAATCATTTTTTAATGCTTGACCGCCAATTGTTGACCATTAACGTATCTGCACCGCTTCCNCCATCAGCTGCAGTTGGTCTTGCTTGGATTGGTGCAGGCGTGGATAACATCGATGGTAGAAATTCCTCTGGTCAGCCTACAAGTAATTTATCAACATCAGAAAATGCCTATATGTTTTCCTTTGCCCAATCCATGTTACCATGGCTCTCTTTGGGTCTGAATGTTAAAGTATTAAGACATCAATTACCCGTAAATTCCATGGATCTGACTGGAAAAGGCGTTGGTATGGATTTTGGAATTTTCATTAAAACGAAATCTGGGTCAAACATTGCTTTTATGGCTCAAGATATCAATTCAAGGTACCAGTGGAAAACAGATAAGATTTTTGAGCGTGGAAAAGTATATATANAACAGTTTCCTACATTATATCGCCTTGGAACAGCTTTCAATTATAATAAGGTATACATTACAGCAGATGCCGGTNTGATTGTCTCTGGAAATAACCTCCTTAGTTACACTGTTCGCTCAGGTGTTGAATATAAATATCTCGAAAACTACTACTTACGCGGAGGTTTTGGCAACCGTCGGGTTGGGGTTGGTTTTGGGCTCGATTGGTCGCTTTTTGATGACAAAGACAGTAGGTTAGATTATGCATTTACACTTGAAGGTGCGGTCGGAACCTGCCATGTATTTACATATGCGTTTGCTTTTTAGAATAATACTAATTCTTTTGTTTTCAGGAANAGGGATGAGCANAGGGTTGCAATTTCTTGTAATCCCTTCATCAGCTAATGATCTTATTTTTGCCCAAACACCATTATTGAATCCAGCTTTTTTAAATTCTATTAACAGAAATCCTGAAATGAATTTTGCTTATGGAAAATGGTTTGCAGATTCAGAAAATATATCTCTTAATTGGACTGGCAATATTCAATCAACCAGTACAGGTTTAAACTTTAGATATGTTGGAATAAATGACATTGAGTTGAGACCAGACATGCCAACCTCTGACCCTCTAGGACACTACAGCTCATATGGAATTTCTGCAAAAGCACTTGCAAGTTTTCAGTCAGGACAATTTCGTTATGGGGTTGCTCTTCAGGTGATTTCAATTCAACTTTATCAAGAGGANAGCTCAGGAATTGCTGGTGATCTTGGAATTTCTTGGCTAGTGAACGAATCAATTACGTTATCCGGATCATTGCTCAATTTTGGAAAAATGAATGAGTTTTTTAAGGAANAACCAACCCTTCCGCAGAGAGCTATTAGTTCGTTGAGTTTTAGCAAAAATAAAAGTGATTACTATGCATCAATTGAATTAAACGAATTAATAAAAAAACCTATATTNTCACTTGGAAGCGTAAAGTACAAAGACAACTTTTTCTTTGGAGCTTCGTTCAAAAAGAATGACAAAACGCTTTCATTGTCTACTGGTATAGGAATTAATTTTGGAAAATATACTTTTTCATATGGGTTGCAATATGGAAATCAAGAAATTGGAATTCCGCAAATGATCGATATATCTCTAAGATTGCCATGAATGATAATATAAAAAAATACAAAAGAATAATTGGTGCACTATTATTCTCAATTATCATCTTATTAATGAGTAACTATTCTGCGTTACGCAAGCTTGATATTGCAACACGTGGAAATATTAATGAGCCTGAATACATTGAAGAACCACTCTTCGATATACAATTCGATAATCAAGCGATTCAATCGAGCAAAGCAATTGTTCTCGTGATTGATGATTTTGGGTATAGAAATGATTCTGTTTCAGATGGGTTTCTTAATTTGCCTGTCGCAATCACTTGCGCTGTACTCCCTGGCCATCCTCAAAGCTCTTCTGTGGCAAAAAAAGCAGTTCAATTTGGAAAGGAAGTTATTGTGCACATGCCAATGCAATCCTCTCTTGGGGCAAAAGGCGAAAACGATTTTAAGCTGAAAGTTGGCATGACCAGCGANGANATTGAGTGGCGTTTGAACGAAGCTTTGAAAGAGATTCCTGAGGCCATTGGTATTAACAATCATCAGGGCTCTAAAGCAACTACGGACGGGAAAGTTATGGGAGTTGTTGCATCAGTATTAAAGAAAAATAATAAGTTCTTTCTTGACAGTAGAACCTCATCAAAAACTATAGGCGAAAAAACAATGCGTTCTTTTGGTGTTCCGACCGCTCGTAGACACATATTTTTAGATAATGATCTTGATCCAGATCAGATTTCAAAACAGCTTTTAAAACTTGTTCAAGCCTCAANCAAAAACGGTATGGCTATTGGAATTGGTCACGTAAAATCAAATACACTAGATGTTCTCAAAAAAGAAATACCAGCTCTTCTTCAAGAAGGATACGAATTTAAATTCCTATCTCAGGTTGTAGACTGATGTTAAAAATCGCATTGAGGCTTTTTTCGGCTTTAATCGCTTTAAGTTTATCTTTTGCTCAGGATACGTTAATTGTAATGACGTATAATGCTTTACGTTTTGGGGAAAACGATAGATCCAGAGCTCAGCATTTCGAAAAAGTCATACGATATTCAAACCCAGATATTGTAGCTTTGCAAGAAATTGAAGATCAGGGTGGAATAAATCTTTTGCTAAGCGAAGCATTTAATAAAAACTCCCAAGAATACTCAGCGGGCCCTTTAACAAATAATCGCGATATGCAAAACGGTATAATATATCGAAGTTCAAAATTAGATCTTGTATCAAGTAAATCTATTAAAACTGTTTTAAGAGACATAAGTGGTTTTACATTTTCAATCAAGAATGCGGCATCAAGCGTTGCTACGTTTACCGTATTTTCTGCACATTTAAAAGCTAGCACAGGCTCTAGCAATGAAAATCAGAGATGGGAAGAAGCAAAGCAGTTGCAGTTTTATATCAATCAACAACCCAGCGATTACCATTACATTCTAGCTGGTGATTTAAATTTATACAGTCCCAATGAGCGAGCCTACAAACTTTTATTAGACAGTATATCTGTTGATTTGGTTGATCCTATTGGCCCATGGGTTCGCGACGACAATTCTCATGTACTTAATTTTACTCAGTCTACCCGAACCGATCAAATTGGAGATGGTGGTTCAACCGGTGGTCTTGATGATAGGTTTGACTTTATTTTATTTTCTGACCATTTCACCAGTACAAATCCAAATCTCAAGTTTTTAGATCAATCCTACAAAGTCATTGGAAACGATGGAAGTCACTTTAACCGCTCGATAATCGAAGGTACAAACAGCGACGCACCAAGCGACATTATAGAGTCAATCTATTACGCTTCAGATCATTATCCCGTAATCGCAAAGATCATATATACTTCTAAATCATCTACGAGTCCAATTGCTCATGCAGGTGAGGATCAAACTGCCTCGATTGGAGAAACCATTTATTTAGATGGTTCAAAAAGTTATGATCCCAATGGTTCTATTGTTTCATATCAATGGTCACAGATTTCCGGCCCTGAAACCCCTATAAACAACTCATCATCACGAACTGCAAGTATTATTATTCCAAATGTGAACATGACTACGATGTTATCTATCCAATTAAAAGTAACTGACAATGACGGAGAAACAAGTACGGATCAAGCAACAATNACCATACCAATTACAACAGGATTTNCTCCATATGATATTCAAATTACATCACAAAAAGGAGTAGGAAACGACTGCTATCCATCTCCCTTCGTTGGTCAAAACTTGGAGGTGACTGGTGTAGTTACCGCCGTTCGACCTGATGACCAATTTCCCAACTTCTTCATTCAAGATCCTCAAAAAAAAGAGTGGGCAGGAATTTTTGTATATATCCCCAGCAACTATAAGCCGCCCGCTGTAGGAACCCTGGTTGAGCTTACCGCTGACATTAAAGAATACTTTGGCCTAACTGAACTTGCAAATATTTCAAAGACGGTAGAGATTTCCTACGATAATATTATAGAACCCGTTTCTATCAAAAGCAATGCTCTTTCAAACGGATGCTCTTTTGAAGGAGAAGTATATGAAGGGATGCTGGTAACGATCAAAAATATATCTGTTTCTGCCACAAAAAACGATAAAGATCAATTTTTTGTTCAAGACTCTTTAAACAACCAGGTTATTGTTGATCCTTACCTCTATCAAGGAAACTGGCCCAGTCCAAAAATGGGTCAAGTATTCGATAGCATAACGGGTATTGTGCATTATAGTTATAGCGAATTTAAAATATTACCAGTGTCCAACGATGACTTTGTAACATCAGATTCTTCAATTGCAAAGCCTATTGNTAACGAAGTATTGGTCTACCCCAACCCAGCACAAACTAAAGTAAATTTTAAATTTGAAACAAACTTATTAGGCTCTGTCAAGGCAGATATTATTGATATAAATGGAAATATCGTAATACATCTNTTCAATGGAGCTTTAAGGTCTANCTATCTAACCTGGAACGGTAAAAATTCAGGTGGACTCGAGGCTCCTGCTGGAATATATTTTTTACACATGAGAGCAGATAATTACGATAGCGCACATAAGTTTGTAATGTTAAAATAAAATTCAAAACTAGGAGGATCAAAATGGCAAATATTGTTTCCAGGGTTGTTGATTGTTATGTATTTCACTTGTCAG
Organism: Fidelibacterota bacterium; assembly: GCA_002724735.1. GTDB lineage: Bacteria > Fidelibacterota > Marinisomatia > Marinisomatales > TCS55 > TMED108. Next base: position 59,532 of record PBPT01000004.1, read on the forward strand.
AGGGTGTCCTCAGTTTTTTGCTTCTTAAACGAAACAAAAATAAAATTTATGAGCATTTATGGCAGGGCGTAGCGGGAAAAATTGAAAAAGGTGAAGCCGCATGGGAAACTGCCATTCGTGAGCTAAAGGAAGAGACTGGATTAGATCCATCAAATATATTTGTTGCAGATCATACGAGCTCATTTTATGAAGTGACCGGCAACAGAATAAATATTGTTCCAGTTTTTGGCATTGAAGTCAATTCAAAAGAAGTACTATTATCTGAAGAACATATTGACTTTAAATGGGTCGATTATCACGAGGCCAAACAGACTCTAGTTTGGAACGGTCAAAAAAAAGGCCTTGAAGTCGTATATGATATGATTACTAATTCTGATGAGAGAATGAGATGGTCAAAAATAGACTTACCGTAGCTTGGAGGACTTATGCTTAACATTGGAGAAAAAGCACCTGAATTTTCACTTCTTGATCAAAATGGAAACCGTGTTTCTTTAAATGACTTTTCTGGAAAAAANGTTGTTTTGTGGTTTTTTACCAAAGCCAGTACTTCTGGATGAACAACTGANGGTCAAGGATTCCGTGATGAATTCTCAAAATTTAAACAAAAAAATATTGCTATCATTGGTATGAGTGCTGACTCTGTTCAGCGCCAAAAGAATTTTTGCGATAAAGAAAATTTTAACTTTCCTATTCTTTCAGATGAAAACAAAGAAGTGATTAAGGCTTATAAGGCATGGGGAGTTAAAAAGATGTATGGCAGAGAATATGAGGGTATATACAGATATAGCTACATCATTGATGAAAAAGGCTTGATTGAGAAAGCTTTTTCCAAGGTCAGCACCAAAACTCATGCCCAAGATGTTTTGGCAGAGCTTGAGTAGCAATTAAAAAAATATTTATACAAAAGTATCTATTGGTTTTGATCAAGAAAAAGACCTTGGTTCATTCCATTAAANAACTTTTGAAAAAACTCGGGCTCGTGAACGCCTCCAGTTGACAATATTTTTCCATCTTGCTCAACCTCTCCACTAGCACTTACCCGAACGTTTGTTTCGTCATTTTTAAGTTCCGTTAGATTTATGGTGACTTTATATCTATAAATCATGGGTCCATCAGGTCCGTCGTCATTACCACCACCGGTATAGATGTTACGTCCATTATTTGACTTTTCATCACTGTCATCGAAAATTGCTGCTGCAATTACCGCGATGATGGCAATAGCTCCAATCGCAAGACATGCTCTTTCAGCGTCTGTCATTTGATTGTTATCACCTTCACGAGCTAGACTGGCTTTTTTGTTCTCAGTTGTTCTGCTAGCAGTTATCAACCCAACGTCAGAATTCAATACTTCAATGGTATAATCCATATCCTGCAAAGAATTTATTGAAGCTTTTAATACAGTTCTGAGATCTCCCTGAAAGGGACGTGTTTCCATAGCGCGAGCGATAGAAGNAGGAGGTTTTTCTACCCTAGGCGGTGTGCTGCACCCAANGACGCCAACTATTATTGAAGATAACAATCCATGGTAAAATAATTGACCCGAAAAGCTCTCTGGGCGAACTATTCTTCTAAGCACTTAAAATTCCAGGCTTTGATATGCAAAATCAATCACGCTTTTATTATCATCAAAAGTTATTATGACAGTAATTGACTTNGAGGAAGAGCTGGATGAAGAAGTACTTTTGCTTACTCCAAAAAGCCATCCGAAAATTCCACCCACCCCTATACCAGCAGTACTTCCAGAAACCGATTGTCTCGAAATCCGATCATAGGTCCAAGTTTCATTTCCTTGTTTGTCTTTNGAGATTATGTTTGGAGCGCCAAGGACTTTTGTTATTTCAGACTGATTAGCTCCTTTTGTTACTGTTGATTGCACTAACCCGAGAGTAAGCTTTTCTGAGGTTTCTTTTGGAGCACTAGCACATCCAGTAACCAGGAAAAATGCTGAACAAGTTAATAGTAAATATTTCATATTGATTACCCTTTATACCTTAAACCTATTGGGAACAAATATTGTTCCGTTATTCAATAAATCTCCACTCATTTTCAGAAAACCGTAAAACCTTTGGAAAATCTCTTACAACTTCACCGNTTTCTTCAATGTAAACAAAGCGGCTTACATAGGCTCTTTTTTCCGAAAACAAATAACTGCCAATGAACCCACTGGCTATCGCCGCAGAAAATGCAGTTTGAAAAATCGTTTCAGTATTGGTTGAGGCCGACTTATNAGAACTCAAACTGTAATACCCNAATCCAGCTCCAACCAACCCAGAAATTGTAACAACTTTCGCAGCGTATGGTACACCTCTTTTTAGANGTTTCAAATATTCAATCTTTTCAAACTCNTGGCTATTGATTGTTTTTTGATTATCAATTGAGTAAAATATTTTTCTTAATCCATGATCAACATCAATATATTTTACAATTTTTTCGCTACTTTTTTTCGNTTCTTTGATCGCTACTTTTGCACCGGGTTTAATNGATATAATTGTCTCACCTTTTTCGATCCACAGCGGGGTGTATTCCTCTCTTTCCTGTGAAAGAATAATAAATGGATTTAAAAAAAATAAAACTAAACTAATTTTATTTAGATTCATAATTGTCTCTAGACCTTTAATTTGCAAATATGTTGTTCTGCAAGCTTTGATCAATGGGTTTTGCTATTATTTCAACCTCATCATTTTCAATATCAACATACCATACCATACACAGCATAATATAGGTATCTAAGTTTTTATGTTTCCACCTTCTAATTGTACTAAAACGAGATTCTTTTAATCCTGAAGATCTGAGAATATTAGATTGATTTTGTTTAATTTTAAATGTGTCATCTTGATGGATAAATCCTTCATCGTAGCTGTGTCCAACAAGATCAGATTTGTGGTAGCCCATTACATTGAACCAATCTCCACCGATATCAGTAATTACTCCATCAGACACTCTGCCTTTTAAAACAAGCGATCGCGAGTTAAGTTTTGAAAGCAAATCATTATCACTATCATTTTTCGATTTTGATAAATCAAATTTAAGTTGCGCTAATTCTCTTTTAAGCTTAACGTTTTCATTTATAAGGTAATCAATAACCGTTTTACTGCTTTCACTTGAGGGTTCCTGCGGTTCAGGGTAATTACCGATTTCAATTTCTGATTGAACTCTCAGAAAATGTTTTGATGGTATTACGCCTTTTGTAAGCCAAGANCTTATTGCTTGTGGCGTGACTCCAAAATATTCTGCNACTTGATATTTGTGTCTAAATCCGTTTTGTGCCATTATACTGCTAATAATTTTATGCGCGTTGTTCATTGCTTAATTTAGATATANTTATTATATAAAGTAAATCAAATAATGAATAAATTTAATTAAAAATTTATAAAATTCATTAAAATTGAATTATATGTTGTTTAATTTTTAAAATCTTTTTAATTTCAGTCTAACAATTAATTTTTAGGTATAATTATGATAACGAAAAAGGGTAAAAAATGAAAAAACGCCAATTAATATTTATAATCTTTTTTGGAATTTTACTTAATGGAATTAAAGCTCAGTCTGAAACAATAGTTTTTGGCCAGCAGAAAGCTATAAATACACTTTCCAGCGAAGCCGGACTTTCATCTGCGGAGCTTAATAATTATTTAAAAAAACGCTACCAAAGACCCTTATTTCAGTTAACGGTATCTGAAGGCGCGGATCTCATACAGGGGTTTCAAGATGGTACACTCACAAAAGCTTCTATAACACAGTATGTATCTCAAAAACCCCAAAAAGCTCAGATATACACAGAAAAATCGCCTGCCCAAAAGCAGGACCTCGTTGCCGCAAGCATTCTTGAGGTGGGAATGAAAAAACGATTCCACTTCAAAGACGGATCTATAAGTGAGGGTGAAATTATTGCAGTGAATGAAGATTTAGTAACACTGGTTACTGAATCTGGTGAATTTAGAATTCCTAAAAACGAGTTTTTGGCTGAAACCGCTGAGATCACAAATAAAAAAGGTGAAAAGTTTGTAGGACATGTACTTGAAGAGTCCGCTGAAGAGTTTAGAATACGAACAATATATGGTGATGCAACCATTCATAAACGTAACATTGAAAAAATGAGCCGGTTTCACGGAGGCATAAAAGACCCAAAAACTGAGATGAGAAAACGTTTTTATACTGGTGAAGCCAACCTTTTAAGCGTTTTCCTAGATCCTACTGCAAATCTTTTAGCGCCAAACACATTTTATATGAGCGGTATGTCGTTAGGATATGGACTTACCGATCGGTTCATGCTTACCACAAAGTACGCTTCAAACTTTAATGGTGATTTAAACTTACATCCAAGGTTAAGAGTATTTCACAACAAGACTGCAACGAAAGAGAGAAGCATGTCTATAGGGTTGGGTTTTCATAGATCTTACCCAGTGAAATCAATAATTGGAAAATACGCACATGCAATAAAAGTAAACGGTATGGGAGACAGTACAATTAATCAGATTGATGTCACAATAGATGATGTTATGATAAATCCAAATGAAGATGAAAACCCTGTTTATGTAGAGGCTTATTTGGTGTATACCTCTCACCGTGTGAACCCCACGGGTCGGGGAAAGGTTGGTTGGACTGTAGGAGGTAAGGTGTCAAACGCATTCCAAGAAGATATTCAAACGCACCTCAAGTCAGCATACACTTTTGATAAAAATAATTATAAGATACCGTATCGATTTTGGGCAAGTTTGGATTATGATTTAAGAAGAGATCTTAAATTCGTTGCTTCAACTTGGATTGATAATGGATATAGAACCATGGATGCGCAAGCAGCATTTCAAGATTATTTTGGAACAGATGATTCAACTCCACTATCTATAGATTCAATAAAAGGCAAGAAAAGCAATTTTGACTTTGATTTTGGGTTATTATATGCACCCACTGAAAATTTTAGAATCGGCGTTCATTTTCAACAACCGTTTATTGATTTCTATTGGGAATTTTTTGAATTTTAACATAGTCAAAATACATTATTACAAAAAATTATATTACGAAAATATATGAAAGCGTAGGGGCAGACCATTTCTTAAACAAAGCAAACTCCACTAAATATGCTGCTGCCCCTACAATAACAACATTAAAAACAAAGAAAAAATNAATNAAAAATANGAGCAATTTTCAGTGAGAGAGAAATTTTAATTTCTCAACTATCAGTAAGTTTTCTATTTTGGATATCTTTAGTTTATGAAAAAAATTCTGGTCTTAATCTTTCTAAGCGNTTTAATTGGTCAAGATCTATACGACCCTTTAACCGGTGAGCGGATTCCAAACAAAAAATTTGACCCGAACACGGGAACAATTCTTGAGGAAAAATTTGACCCGTTAACTGGGGAGCTCCTTGATCAGAAAAAGATTGGTTTAAACGCAAAAATAATTCTTATCTCAGGTGACACTGTCCAGGGTAAGTTGATAAGCCAGGATATAGAAAAAATAACCATTGATTCGCAGATTACAGGCGAAGTTTCTTTTTATAGAAGCAACATAAAGGAAATGATTATAGAAGGTATTCCAATTTCCAGTAGACGTGCTACAGCAATACCAAAAGTCAAGAAAGGAAATTCGCGAACAGACTTAAAAATGAATGACAATGGACTTGTTTCAAATGCNAAGAACGAAGCTCATAATAGTAATTACCCGGTGTTCAATGCGGTTGTGGGAACAGGAGCTTGCTTAAACCCCGCCGTACTAATTACCTTACCAGTTATGGGTCTTGCTATATACACAAATGTTAATGTAAAAGAGCCAAAAAGCGAATTTTATAAGAATCTGAACAACGATCAAAAAAAGGAATTCTCAAAAGTTTATAAAAAGGAATTACGAAAATTAAGAACCGAGCAATGTTTTGCACCCACTCAAGTAGTTGCTACTTTTTTCGGTCTCTTAATGTTTTTATCATTTCCCTTATGAATTTTTTAGAAAGCATGCATTATAGTAATTAGTATCCTTAATATTGAACTCATATGTTCAAAATTATTTTATCTTTATCTCTATTTCTTTTTACAAGCGACCTGTCGATTTCAGAAATATCATTTAAAGTTGTTAAAAAAGGATCATCTGATAGACGCTTTATTTGGCTTCATGCAGATGAACAAACCGCAAAAATGGCTCTTGAGGCGCACATGTTAAGCAATCCTGGAATAGCATTTTTTATCGATAACACGAATANCAGAGAGGTTTTGGTCTCGGGGGGATTAGTCGATCCAAACCGAATATTTTCATCTTTAGGTNCTCAAAAGAACATTCATAAATACAACCCTCAATGGGCTCCATCAAAGAAAAAAGCAATTTTAAATGCTATGGATAAAGATCGTGAAAATTTTTTAAACACTGTCTTTCCTGATAGCGGTGAGGTCGTNNTTGCTCTTCATAACAACTTTAAAGGATATAACGTTAAGCTTGAAATACCCAAAAGCGATACTATTTCAATCAAAAAAGATCAAAACCCTCGAGATTTTTATCTATGTACAAACCGAAAAGATTTTGAAATTCTTGCAAAATCTCCTTACAACGTTGTTCTACAAGAAAGCTATCCAAAAAAAGATGACGGATCGCTTTCGTGGGCTGCGGTAAAGTGGGGCGTAAGGTATGTGAATATTGAAACGCGCCTTGGTTGGTTAAGTATGCAAAAAAAGATGTTGAAATACGCTAATCAAAACCTTCNAGAAAAATGACTTAACGAGCAATCCTCAAAGCATTGCCCGTAAACATTTTTTCATTACTCTCATCGTCAACATATCCCATCATAACTGAGTGTCCATTTATTTCACGGGGCTTCATTAAATTGTCAACAGCGGTAAGGTGTATTGGTTCCTTACCAATACTGATGAAAGCGGTATTTTCATAACAAACATTTAAAGCGTTGTTTTTTGAGCTACTTAAATCTAACCACTCAAATTGAAGGTTATAATCACTGTTTTTTTCACCNATNGTAATATCAGCTTTTTTCTCATCTATGGGTGCCCCACTGTAAAGCGGTAGAACAATTTGCAATACAATCCAAGGCATTGAGCTTGGATTGAGTTTAACAAAAAAGGATTGGTCTTCATATAGACTTAATGCATGTTGAACACCATTTGTGTTCACTAGGATATTGTAGTGACTGTATCGATATCCTATTTTTTGATTCCAAAATACTACAGCCTCATCTTTTAAAAGCGACTTGATATTTGGATTGAAATATTCAGGAAAAGATGTTATTTGGCTCAATAAATCAGTCTCTTGCGAAATGACATAAGCAGGAGAGGTGGCCTGATGGGCCCCTTTAAAATCTTTATCGCCCGAAAACACTAGTGAACATCCAAGAGTCCAAGTGCCAAGAGCAGCAATTTCAGACCACGGAAAACTGAGGCTCTCTAACATTACTCTGTCTTTAGGAGCTACTCCTTCTGATTGAAGCCAATTAGCTGTTTGCTGCGCCATTCTGTAAAGCTTATCAGACGTTAATTTCTGCTCAGCATACACCATCTTTTGACCGTATTTGATATTTTGACCATCAATCAAAGCTCTTAAGTTGGGATAAGGTACCATGTATTCGATAGGTTCCACGTTCCCAATGCATTGAGCTTTATATATTCTATCTTTTAATTTAGCAGTCCTCATGATAATAATGACAATTCATAAAGAAATCGGTTAAATTTCTAATGAGAATAATAATTTAATTTACCTTTGAGCAGATCAATTATAACTAAAACAATTTTACTAATTTGTAGTATTTACGCTGTTCTATTCTTAACTACATGTGCAGCGATTGCCCCACCAAGCGGAGGTCCAGATGACGTAACCCCACCAAAATTTATTAGTTCATCTCCTGAATCTGGAAGCACTCAATTTAAAGGGGGTAAGGTAAAGTTGCTCTTTTCAGAATATTTGGAAGAGAAATCTGTATCAGGATCTATTATTGTTTCTCCAGTAACCAATCCAGCCGTTGAAGTCAAATACGAAGATGACGAAGTCCACTTAATATTTCCAACCAATCTCTTAAAAGATCAGACATATATTGTTTCGATAAATAGAAATCTTAAGGATGAAAGAAAAGTTGCTTTAGAGCAAACAATTCAAATAGCCTTTAGTACTGGAGATCTAATCGAAGAAGGAAATATATCTGGAAGGATTTTCGGAGATGAAAAGTACGTTGCGCACCTGTGGAAAATAAACGAAAGCTTCAACGACTCTATTTTATTATCAAGACCACTTTACGTATCTGAGGCCGATGATAATGGATTTTTTAGCTTTAATTTCCTCTCAAAAGGGAATTATTCAATAATTGCTGTTGAGAGGAGCGCCTCAGGACTTCCCCTTGTTCCTTCAAGAATGCTCTATGGAACAAGCCCAAAAAAAACTTATTTCTTAGAATCAAACGGGACTGTTAAAAGCATACCTCTCATGACAAAACGAGAAACGCAACCTCTTAAATTATCATTCGTTGAATGGAAAGGTGCTCGTTGGGGATGGATTCATTTTAATCAAGCACTTACCAGCGCAGTTTTTGAAAACGCAACTCTTACTGATTCCTATTCAAAAATTTTAAAACCCAAAATCTTTCCTGACATAGAAAACAAAGCAAAGTTTCTGTTAATGTTAGATGATACATTGTCTGAAGGAAAAGTTGAGCTCAAGATAGATGTGATAAAATCAAAAAGTTTTGTTAATGAAAGCGCAAATATTAATTTTAGATATTCATTAAAACCTGACACTCTCAATTTATTGCTAGAAGATCCTTCACCAGTCTCCACAATCAATATGGACAATAACTTTGGGCCTAGAGTTCCTTTTATTTTCTCAAGGCCAATAACTTCGACTGATGATTATGCGTTTCAATTGATTGCCGATTCGGATACTGTAGATTTGAACGTTGATTGGATCAATCCTATATCATTTTCATTCATTCCAAATAATGGATGGCAAGAAAAAACCAATTATAGGATTAATATTTTTGGCAATAAGCTGACACCAATCGAAGGAAAATCATTTAAAGACTCAATTACTTATGTTGATATATCTTCTCAGAAAAAAATTGGGTATGGAGCTTTGATGGGAACGTTAGATGAATTTCCGGAATCAATGCTCATTGAACTCAAGCAAACTTCAGATGAAGCAAAAAGCTTCTTTTCAAACGTAAATTCAAACAATGAATTTTACATTAAAAACCTCCCTGAGGGAAAATATCAATTAATTATGATTGAAGATTTAGATAAAAATAATGTATTCACCTATGGAACCATTCAACCTTTTAAAAGAAGTGAGTGGTTTTACGTTCACCCTGATACCTTTGAAGTCAGGGCAAACTGGGACATTGATGTTGGTCAAATATCAATGGAGGGTAATTAATTAAATGTATGCCGTAATTATAGCTGGTGGAAGAGGCACAAGATTTTGGCCTGCAAGTAGAAAAAATAAACCCAAACAACTGTTAAATATCATTGGCGATCATTCCATGTTACAAATGACGGTTGACAGGTTGAGAAAGATGAAAAATGTCGAGGATATTTTCATTATTACTGGAGATCATTTAAAAAACAGTATACAAAGTAGTATTTCAGGAATTAAGACAAAAAATATAATTGTTGAGCCCAAAGGTAAAAATACAGCACCTGCCATTGGATTGGCAGCATTACATGTAAAGCAAAAAAGACCCGATGCCGTTATGGGAGTTTTTCCAGCTGATCATCTAATTGTTGGTGCGCAAAAATTTGCTAAAACTGTACGGTCTGGTATTCAAATTGCAAGCAAGAACCCTACTTTAATTACGATTGGTATAGATCCACATTTCCCTGCAACAGGATATGGTTATATTCAATACAATTCAAAAAGCCCTTACAAACACTTAAATGCATTTCCAGTAAAGACTTTTGCTGAAAAACCTCATCAAAAACTTGCTGAGCGTTTTATAAAAAGTGGAGATTTTTTGTGGAATGGAGGAATGTTCATTTGGAGCGTTGAAACTTTTTTTACCGAGCTTAATACACACATGACTGAGCTAAATAAACAACTAAAAAAAATAGAACAGCGAATATCTACCAAACAGGATTTCTCAAGACTATGGAACAATATCGAAGCGCAATCTATTGATTACGGACTGCTTGAAAAAACTAATAATATTCATGTAGTAAAGGCTGAATTTGATTGGAACGATCTTGGGTCATGGAACTCTCTTTTTGATGTTTCACCTAAGACGAAAGAAAACAATGTTGTTAGAGGTCATGGATTAATTATTGATGGTAAAAATAATTTAATTGAGTCTCAAAACAAATTTACTGCAGTCATTGGGCAAAACGACCTAGTTGTTGTTAACACGGACGATGCCACCTTAGTTATTCCAAAAGATCGCGTTGAAGAAGTAAAAGATATAATCCAATATCTTGAGGAAATCAAAAGAAAAGATTTACTCTAATAAAGTGGCAAAATTAAAACCCGAAAAACTCTTAACTCTTTTTGAAGAACTCGCTGAAAAGATGAATATTAATATTGTTCAAGGTAGAGGTGACTTTCAAGGAGGTTTGTGCTCATTAAACGATGAATCATATATAGTGCTAAACAAGCTAAAACCCATTGATCAGCGTTTAGGGGTTTTGGTTAAAGAGTTCTCTAAAATGAATTTAAAAAAAATCTTTATTCAACCAGCTTTGAGAGAATACATAATGGATGCCCAGCAAAAATTACTTTAATATTGAACTCAAGTTCATCTACATCAACTTTCTCAATGAACCAATTTTTGCCAGAAAGTGTCTTATTCGTTTGAGTCAAAAGTTGTGGNTGAATCAATAAAAGTCTTAAAAAAAGGATTAATTAAATGGAGCATTTATGGGCGCCCTGGCGCATGGAGTATGTAGAACGAAATAAACCTGACAAAGAAACATGTGTTTTTTGTGAAGCATTTAGCAATCCCTCTCTTGACAGAAAAAATCTGGTTTTGTTTAGAGGGAAATACGCTTTTGTTATTTTAAATTTATATCCCTACTCAAATGGGCATATATTAATCTGCTCGAACAAGCACCTTGACACATTTAAAAAATTAAACGATGAAACGATGTTAGAAATAATGCTGCTTTCAAAAAAGTCAATGCAANCAATTGACGCGGTAATGAAACCCAAAGGATACAACTTCGGGTCAAATATTGGCGCTGCGGGTGGAGCAGGAATTGCGGAGCATATCCATTTTCATGTTGTACCAAGATGGGAAGGCGACACAAATTTCATGCCAGTAATAGGTCAATCTAAAGTTATTATGGATGGCCTTTATGATACNTACGANAAACTAAAACCTGAATTTATTTGAATAATTAATGGACTTTGAAAGAACCTGGCTTCCTTTTCTCTATCTATACGGTGTTGGCGGTATTGTTTTTACATTAGGAATGATCCTCATTTTAAAGACCAAAGCACTTCGCCTAAATTTTAGTCGTCATAAAAAATGGCTTTGGCTGTTGCTCTATGGATTCCTCTTTTGGCTTAGTCTTCATGCAACGTTTATCCTATTAGCGCTTGGAAGTCAATGATGGACATTGCTGTTGGCACATTTCTAGATAGAATAATTATCATTGCATATTTCGCAATTGTCATGGGCTTTGGCGCCTATTTTGGCAGATACAGCAAAACAACATCTGATTATTTTTTTGGAGGAAGACGTTTTGCCTGGTGGNTAATTACTATTTCTATTGTGGCTACGGGAGTAGGGTCGCATAGCTTTTTAAAATATTCTACAAAAGCCTACCAGTATGGTCTTTCATCAACGATGACCTACATGAATGATTGGTTTTTTGTGCCTCTTTTTATGTTCGGATGGCTTCCAATTATCTACTACATGCGAATAAGATCTATTCCNGAATATTTTGAACGGAGATTTAACTCGAGCGCAAGATACCTTGCCACATTCATGACGTTAATTTTTATGATTGGCTACATTGCAATTCAGTTCTTAACTCTAGCCACAGTTCTGTACAGAATATTTGGTATCCCCCTAATGGCTACCGTCATTATCATCGCAATAGCTACAACCATTTATATGCATTTTGGAGGTCAGACCTCAGTAATATTTACAGATCTTTTTCAGGGGCTGATTCTGATTTTTGCCGGGCTTCTGCTTTTTTATCTTGGTATCCAATTTCTTGGAGATCAAACATCCTTACCTGGATTGCGCGCTTTCTGGCTCAATCTCACTCCTGAGCAAAAACTTCCTTTGGCTCATTTCAATCAACCTCCAGATTTTAACTTTGTTGGTATTTTTTGGCAGGACGGGATTGCAGGGTCAGTGGGCTTTTTATTTTTAAATCAAGGCTTAATAATGCGATTTATGGCAGCAAGAAGNGTGAANGATGGCAGAAAAGCCGTGGCATTTAATACCTTANTTGTTTTACCAATTTCTGCGATCGTTGTTTCAAACGCAGGCTGGATTGGAAGGGCTATTGCAAATGTAGCACCAGGAACTTTTCCAGTGGATATGGCTGCAAACGATGTATTTGTTGCCGTAACAAATGTTGTTTCTTCTCCTGGAGTTTTCGGATTTATTATTGCTGCGCTCTGTGCAGCGCTTATGTCTACCTCAGATACCCTAGTAAACGCATCGTCTGCCATTATCGTAAATGACATTTATAAGCCACTTTCAAAGAAGAAGCATGACGACTACAAACAGCTTGAGTTCGCAAGATGGACCTCGCTAGGCGTAAAAGTGATAGCGGTAATTATGGTACCCTTTTTCAACTCGTTTGACTCGATTTATGAAGCCAATGGATGGTTTCATTCAACATTTACGCCCCCACTTGCTGTTGGAGTATTCATGGGAATCTTTTGGAAAAGATTTACCACTCCTGCAATCATTGCAACCTTTGTTGGCGGAGCATTTTTAATGATCTTAGGTCAGTTCAATCCCGAGCTTATATCTCCTTTTGCACATGGAATAGAATTACGCCCTGAGCGTGGATACTCATACATTGGAGCTCTTTACAACATTGCAGTCTGTGCTGGGGTGGGGATCATTGTTACGCTTTTCACCAAACCTGAAGCTGATAAAAAGCTCGAAGGCCTCACAATTTTTGACGCAGCAAAGCTTAAAGAAATTTACAAAGGCTCAAAACCAAATGAGACTGATGGTGATCCAGTGATTGTCAATTGGAAATTATCAGAAATCAATGATAATGCTATTTGCTTTTCAAAAAAAGATATGGACACCATGNGTGCTAACACTGGAGACCTAGTTTATATTCAGGATGCNNGNTGGTGGTACGGTGGCTTAAAATCTGCGCATGCAACTTTTGGTGAGCCTCATCAAGAACATGGTGTTGTTTATATCAATGCATCNCAACTAGATCATGGTCAATTTGTTNAGGGGTTTCAATTAAAAGCGGAAAAAGAAATGTAAATATATTAGCGTCTGCGAAATAAATAATTTAAATTCGCGCCGCTTGTTAAAATAAAAACAAACAAGATTTCATCTTCCGGAGTAGCTCAGTTGGTAGAGCGAGTGGCTGTTAACCACCAGGTCGGGGGTTCGAGTCCCTCCTCCGGAGCAAACNGGAATGGCTGCAGCTCTATGCTGCGGTCTTTCCTGTTGAAGTAATTAAAAAGTTATGAATTGACTTAGCATACAAAGTTTGAATAAGTTGATTAAACAATAAATATTGAGAAATAATGAATAATCGCGGAGAAGAAAGAAGATCTACTGAAAGACGAATGATAACCGATCGTCGTCAAAACAACATTCCTGTAGAAATAGATCGCCGATCTGGTGGTGATCGTAGAAGCGATACCGAGCGGAGATCTAATTTAGAGAGAAGACAGTCACAATAATGCCATCAAAATTCCACAAAGTAATTTCACTGTTTTTAAGTGCATGGCTTTGCCTCTTTGTTTTTCTTTCTGCTNCACACGTTGATCATTCACATGAATTATTACCTGTTGAGCAATCAATGTGCGATGAAGATTGTAACAAAAAAGAACATCGTACTGAAGGTGAATCTTGCGACTGGTTTATTGCACAAAGAATCATTTCAAATGATGAAATTCAATTAAACAGTTATTACTTCAATCTTAATTTATTNTCAATTNTAATTCCNCATGAAACGCACCATGTTTGTGCGNACTTTTCGAGAGAGANCTACTCCACTCGCGCCCCACCAATCTTACCACTTTAATAAAAATCTTTCAGCAGTTGATAGCTGATAAAAAAACACACTTACTTACTCAATTATTAATTTAAATAAAATAAAAGGAGCTATAATGTCAAATATTGATATTAGCACTTCACGTAATTATTTGTACACCCTTTTAGCGGGATTTGTACTTTTATTTGCAGTTAGTTGCGAAGATAATAATGATGATGATGAGGGCCACACCGATGCGGATGGTTTTGTTCTTGAAACTGAAGATGGTGTCGAGGCTTATAGGGAGCTCAAAGGAGCCGTAACCGGATCTATTGAACTAGCAGTGGGTGATACCCTGCATTTTATGGTTCATTTTCTAGATGNAGCTGGAAATGAGATTGAACATGAAGAAGAAGGTCACGACGACCATGGTGANGANGAAGACGGCGTAAGAGTCCTTGGCTTCAATGCGGCTATTGCCAAAGTTGCTATGGTTGAGCATGAAGAAGAGGGCGACGATCATGCAGGGCATGATCATGGCGATGAACATGAAGACAAAGTCTTGGAAGTTGTTGGAGTTTCTAAGGGGTCAACAGATTTTGTGCTTCAACTGATGCACGGAGATCATGCTGACTACACTTCAACAAACAATGTCCCCGTTGTTGTCAAGTAAACGCATTAGCAAACAGTGTTCTTGTGGTTGTAAAGTCAATCGCGCGATCATTGTTGTAACTTCGGCTTTGAGCATGCTTTTTGCTCAAAGCCGTTCGGTTACTGGTTTTGTTTATGATCGCAACCAGAAATCTCCACTTCAAAGCGTAAATATATTGGTAGTTGGAGAATACCAAGGAGCTGTCTCAAAAGAAGATGGCTCTTTTGAAATTCAAAATATTACTGATGAATCTTTTGATTTATCTTTCTCACTAATTGGATATCGAGATACAACACTTTTTATAACTTCCAATGAGACGAACATTGACCTAGGCATTACCTATCTTAATGTAGAAATTTTACACTTCAACGAGATATCTGTTGGCGCTCATCCTGAGCTTGAAGCTTCAAAAACCATATCGANNATTTCTCTGTCTGGATCNGAAATGCATGAAAAAATGAAAGGAACANTGGCGGCTACGCTTTCTGATGAAATGGGAGTGGAGGTCGGTTCTATGGGCCAAGCTACCGCAAGACCTGTTCTCAGAGGATATTCAGGTGATCGTTTTNTGTTNACCGATGGCGGNTTAAAGCTGGGAGATTTATCTCAAACCTCTGCAGACCATGCCGTAAGTATGGACATGACAACCGCTCAAGGTATTGAAATCATTCGAGGTGCTAGATCTTTAATATATGGTTCAAACGCAATTGCTGGTGTTATTGACATAGATAAAAATTCAATGCCCGANGTTAGGTTTGACCATTCGCATTTTCATGGAATTATTGGGGGAGAGTCTGGAAACAAAAGTACGTTTACCAACGCGGTGTATCATTTACCATTTCGAAACAATCAATTAAGATTTTCGGTTTTAAACCGATCCGCTGGAGATCAAATGACTCCNGTNGGTGTTTTNAANAATACATCGGTGAACAATAATGAATTTTTCACAGGAATTTCAAATTATGGAGACAAAGGTAGAGCCAGTGCTTCGGTTGAGTTTCTATCCATGAATTATGGTATACCTGGAAGTCCAGAGGGTCACATAAGTGGTGTTGACCTTGAAATGCAGAAAATCACTCAGAAGCTACTTTTGCATCGAGATATTCAGTTGTTTGACAAATATAATATTTTCGACCTTGAACAGAGATTCGTTGNTTACGAACATAAAGAATTCGAATCAAATAATTCCTATGCAGCCGTTAGACTTAGACAACAAATTTTTTCTCTTCAAGGCAAGCTTTCTGGGCCTGGAANAGTTTTAGGTTCTTTGTTTCAATATAGAAAATTTAGCGCAGGAGGGTTCTATTGGACTCCCAACACTGACGAAATCAATCTTGCCTTATTTTCGTTTAGAGAAATAGATCTAAGAAATTTCTCAGTACAAAATTCGTTTCGATATGAAATGCTTTCAGTGCATCCTATTATTTCTGAAGTTCTTTTTTCAAACTTTGATAAATCCTTAGTTAAAGATAGGACGTTTCATCTAGGTTCGGCNATGATCACCTTACTTAAAGATTGGAATTTTTGGACACTTTCAACGAGCGCNATGTATACCCAACGCGCCCCTGGTATTGAAGATTTATTTTCTGATGGACCCCATCTTGGTAGTTACTCTTACGAAATTGGTCAACCAAATCTTGATTTAGAATCAACTTTAGGATTTGAACTATCCACTAAATACGAAAAAAATAAATTTTCTTCAACACTAACCGCGTTCAATAACTATAGCCCTAACTATCATTTATTTTCAAAAATTGGTGACGGATATGTTNCAGGGTCAGATTGGATTGAATGGGGAAGTGGATCTACGGGATGGCTATATAAATATAAAATGAAGGGTGTTGAGGCCAACATATCTGGTTTAGAGTTCGATGCTTCTTACAAACTAAATAACACAACCTTTAGCGTTGATTATTCTACGGTAATTGGAGAAAATATTTCAAGCTCAACACCATTGCCTTATATGCCCGCATCAAAAGCAAGAGGAAGGNTGTCTTTTTCNGGGAAAAATAACTTATCGTACACATTGCAGTTGGTTAAAGGGTTCGATCAGAAACGATTGGGTGAATTTGAAGAACAAACCGATGGATATACTTGCATAGACCTTTACGGAAGCTACAGTCTAAATAGAAAGAATGGTTCTCATAAACTAATTTTCCAAATTGATAATATCTTTGATCAAACCTATTACAATCACTTGTCCAGAATAAAATCAATCATGCCTGAGACTGGAAGAAGTTTTACACTCCAATATCGATTCTTGTTTTAATTAGCTTTCCTTAAAAGTATCTATCTCAAGACCTTTAATTAAGGTTATAATTCTGTATATTTGTATATGAAAAAAATCGTCATTTTTGCACTTTGCTCTGCTTTCCAACTTTTAGCTCAAGGCAAAAAAAATCCAGCGGAGGGAATTTTTATGGATAAAGTTGAAAAAACTGATAAGGAGTGGCAGGCTTGTCTTACTCCAGCCGAATACCAAATTCTGAGGGAAAAAGGTACGGAAAGAGCCTTTACAGGTAAGTATTATAAGCATAAGGAGGTTGGCACATATGTATGTGCTGGATGCGAAAACGAACTATTTAGCTCAAAAACTAAATACGATTCTGGCTCAGGCTGGCCTGCTTTTTACGATGCTCTTGATAAGACTAAGGTCAATACAAAAATGGATTATAGTTTTGGTATGAAGCGAATTGAGGTTACTTGCGGAAAATGCGATTCTCACCTGGGTCATGTTTTCGAGGATGGACCTCGTCCAACTGGATTGCGATATTGTATCAATTCATTAGCATTGGACTTTGTAGCAAAGGATAAAAAATAAAAGGAGTTTTGAATGGAATTGTTTTATTTCACTGTAGGATGGGTGGTTTCTCTTGCAGGTTTTTACGCGATCCATAAGTTGCTGATAGTTGCAGATAAACAGGAGAAGCAATCATTTTAAATGTAAAACGATGAAAGAAATTCTTATCTATAGTACAAACTGGTGCAGCTATTGCGATCTCGCAAAGCGATTTTTAGATAAAAAAGGTTGGAAATATAAAGAGATAAATATCGAAGAGCTGGGCTGGGATCGATCCAAACTTCTTGAAGTTGGTAAAGCCACTACTGTNCCTCAAATCGTCATAGATGGTGAACCCATAGGTGGATATGACGATTTAATCAAACTTTATAATGTATAAATGGCAANGCAAGAAAATCGATTTTCATCTAGATTTACTTTTCTCCTAAGCGCNCTCGGTATTGCTGTTGGAACTGGAAACATATGGAGATTTCCTAGAATTGTAGCTTCAAATGCGGGCGATGACGGAGCTGGAGCATTTCTTGTAGCCTGGATTACTTTTTTATTTCTTTGGAGTATTCCGCTTATTATTGTTGAATATATCATGGGCAGACAATCTCGAATGGGAACCATTGGTGCCTTCAGAAATTTTATGGGCAAACCCTTCGCATTTTTAGGCGGCTTTGTAGGATTTGTATCAACTGCTATCGCCTTTTTTTATTCTGTGATTGTAGGCTGGAATATATACTATTTCGGAGCACTTACTTTTGGGGGTCTTCCGCAAGACAGTGAAGCATCCCTGGTTTTATGGAATTCTTTTCAGAATAGCTCGTTTCCAATATTCTTTCACGCAATTGCGATGTCTGTAGGAGGATTGGCTATTTACAAAGGAGTTTCATCCATTGAAAGAGTAAACAAAATCTTAATTCCAGTTTTGTTGGGAATCGTAGTTATTTCTGTTTTAAGAGCAGTGACTTTACCAGGATCAATGGATGGCATTACGTACTTGTTTACTCCTGATTGGAGCCAGTTGAAGCGTCCAGGGATCTGGGTTGACGCATTGGCACAAAACGCATTCGATACGGGTGCAGGTTTTGGACTCTTCTTGACGTATGCGATTTATATCAGAAAACGTTACGGGGTTGTCAAAAATGCGTTCACCACTGCTCTTGGAAATAATTTAGTATCCTTAATGGCGGCTATAATGATTTTTAGCACCGTGTTTTCTATTTTAGGTAATGAAATGGATATGTCTCAATCTGAAATTTTAGAGATCATGAAAACATCTGGTCCAGCTGCTACGGGACTCACTTTTATTTGGATGCCGCAGCTGTTTGCTAAGATGGCACTTGGGAAGCCCCTCGCCATTTTGTTTTTTCTGGGTTTGAGCTTTGCAGGTTTCTCATCTTTAATTTCAATGTTAGAATTAGCCGTACGAAACTTGATCGATTTTGGTGTGCAACGCTCGACCGCCGTCTTTTGGATTGTTGCTGCGTCTTTCGTTTTGGGAATTCCCTCAGCAATGAGCCTTGAAATTTTAGGTGATCAAGATTTTGTGTGGAGTGTTGGATTAATTATTTCAGGAGTTCTTATGGCCATTGCAGCACTAAAGTACGGTTTGTCCCGAATGATCTCCGAAATAACAGCAGAAAGCGAGGGAGATTGGCCTTTCCCTGTTTGGTGGTCAATCACAGTAAAATTTGTTGCGCCTTTCATCGGCATTGCTCTTGTAAGCTGGTGGATGATTGAAAGCCCAAGTTTCTTTTTTACCTGTCTTGTCCAGTGGGGTACCGTCATTCTAATCTTTTTCTTGATAAATGGATATATTAACAACAAAATATCTCAAAAACTCGGCTCCTGACTAATAAAGGCGCATTGCATTTGGGGTGAAAAAGCAGCTTAATTCAATCTTATAAACATTGACATCGTATGAATAAAACAATTACAATAATAGGCTCTGGTTTAGCAGGAATGTCATCAGCGGCTTATCTTGCAAAACANGGCCATAGGGTTCGCATTTTAGAAAAAAATTCTACCTATGGCGGTAGGTTGCAAACTTTTTCGGAAAAGGGCTATACCTTTGATTCTGGACCTAGCTGGTACTGGATGCCGGACCTTTTTGATTCTTTTTTTTCAGACTTCGATAAAAAAACTAGTGATTATTATTCATTAAAAAGATTGGATCCAGGATACAGAATTTTTTTCAATAAAGATGAGCACTTTGATGTTGTTGAGGATTATGAAAAACTCAAAAAAGAATTGAATCAAATCGAAAGCGGCGCAGCTGAATCTTTGGATAAATTTTTAAATGATGCGAAAAAAAAATACGAAATAGCCGTTGACAAATTTATTTANAAGCCTAGTTTGTCCCCAACAGAATTCATTCGATTTGACCTCATTAGGCACCTTGGCAGGCTAAGCATCTTCAAGCCCATAAGTAAGCACATTCGTGAATATTTTAAGGATGATAGAATAATTAAAATGCTCGAATTTCCCAGCTTGCTTTTAGGTGCTAAGCCATCAGCCACTCCGGCTTTGTACAGTATTATGAATTATGCTGATATTTCACTGGGAACGTGGTACCCTAGCGGAGGAATCAGATCGATTGCTACTGCCTTGTATGATTTAGCGCTCGAGCATGGGGTAGAGTTTGAGTTTAATCAGAACATAGAAACCATTCGTATTGAAAATAACAAAGCTACAGAGGTTATCTCATCTAAAAATAAATTTTCCACTGATATAGTAATTGCCAATGCTGACTACGAGCATGTTGATAGAGTAATGTTAGAAGAGAAATACCGCAACTATTCAAAAAATTATTGGGAAAAAAGAACAATTTCACCCAGCGCGCTNTTATTTTANCTTGGTATTAATAAACAAATTGATCTCCCGCATCATTGTCTTTTCTTCGATACGAGTTTCAAAAAGCACGTTGAGGATATATACGATGATCCTCGTTGGCCGGGCGCTCCATTGTTTTATACCTCTTGCACATCAAAGTCAGACCCTAACGTAGCTCCAGAGGGTTGTGAAGCTTTGTTTGTTTTGATACCAGTTGCTCCTGGTTTAAAAGAAAAAACCGTTTCCAGAGAATCGTATCTTGATCAAGTCGTTGCTAGAATTCATGATATAACAGGCGAGAATATTAAGGAAAATATTGTCGTGAATAAATCCTATGCTCATGAAGAATTTATTTTGGATTTTAATTCATATAAGGGAAATGCTTATGGATTAGCTAATACTCTTTTTCAAACTGCATTCTTCAAGCCCAAAATACGAAATAGGAAAGTAAAAAATCTCTATTACACAGGTCAGCTCACTGTTCCTGGTCCGGGTATGCCGCCCGCTTTGGTTTCAGGAAAGATTGTAGCAGAGCAAATTCTCAAGGATCACAATTGAACAATATTGAGCGCTACGAAAANGCTAGTCTTTTATCATCCGAGATTGTAACCAAAAGTTTTAGTACTTCATTTTCTTTGGGCATACTTTGCCTTGGAAAAGAAGTAAGAAAACCTATCTACGGAATATATGGTTTTGTTAGGGTTGCTGATGAAATAGTAGATACTTTTTTTGGGGTTGACCAACAAAGAGCTTTAGATGATTTTGAGCTGGCAACGTATCAGGCAATTAAAGATAGATACTCATCAAATATTATTTTACATGCATTTCAATTTGTAGTGAATACCTACTCTATCGAAAACCATCTAATTGAATCTTTTTTTTCAAGCATGAGATCTGATTTAAGCAAAAAAAAACATAGCTCCGAAACTTATGATGAATATGTTTATGGTTCAGCAGAAGTGGTTGGATTAATGTGCTTACGCGTCTTTACAAAAAATGATCAAAAACTGTACGAAAGTTTAGTAAAGCCTGCAAAAAAATTAGGTTCTGCATTTCAGAAGGTTAATTTTTTTAGAGATATTAAAGAAGATTTTTTCGAGAAGGGACGAACATATTTTCCTGGTTTTGAAATTGAAAAAAACNTAAATGACGTTCAAAAGTCTAATATTGAAGAAGAAATTAGCAACGAATTTGAAGAAGCTTTAAAAGGAATTTATAAACTCCCACTTACATCGAGGTTTGGTGTCTTGCTAGCTTGCAGGTACTATAAAAAACTTTTTAAACAGCTCAAATCAACGCCAGTTGAAAAACTATTTTCCAAAAGAATTCGAGTGAATAATTTTATAAAAGCTATGCTAGTTCCATCGACTTTTGTTCTTTCAATCTTTAAAAGAAGTTACTAAAAGAAAAAATTTTAATTAATTATATATGTAAAATAGCTCATAACGCTCATATATGTTGTTTAATTTCTCGAATCATATTAATTTTTTAAATCAAATGAAAATGTTTCAACAGTTTTGTAAGTTCTTAGATAAATTTTATTATTAAACAAAAAAGGAGAAGGTAATGGTAAATATGTTTTTAGCATCCAGTCTTCAGAGCGGTGATCCTGTAGGTTTTACATTTTTTCTCGGCTCTGTAGCTATGCTTGCAGCAACGGTATTTTTCTTTGTAGAAAGATCAAATGTTAGTGATGAATGGAAACTGTCAATGACTGTTTCTGGATTGATTACTCTCATTGCTGCAGTTCATTATTACTACATGAGAGATGTATGGGTGAGTTCATACACCAGCCCTACGGAATTCAGATACATTGATTGGATTTTAACTGTACCATTGATGTGTGTTGAGTTTTATTTGCTAACCAAAACTGGATTAAGCAAGATGATTACAGCCTCAGTTGTTATGCTAGTAACAGGTTACTTTGGTGAAGCATCTGTATTATCAGTATTTGGCTCTGCTAGTCCTGCAGTTTGGGGATTAATCAGTGGTCTTGCTTACTTCTANATTGTAAATGAAGTATACCAAGGCGATGTAGCAAAAGCAGCTAAAAAAGCAGGTAAGAAGATTGAAAATGCGAACACATTGTTGCTAAGATTCGTTGTCATTGGTTGGGGTATATACCCACTAGGATACCTTATTGGAACTGCTGACGGTCAATGGTATTCCTTTATGGCTGATCTTGTAAGTACTGATGCAAGAGACTTGATCTACAACGTTGGTGACGCAATCAACAAAATTGGATTTGGTTTAGTTGTTTGGGCAGCAGCTAAAGATAGTTAACCAATAATTCAATTCTTATATGAATGATCAACTATCCAAAATCGATCATTTAGCAGTTATTGTTGATGATATTGACCAATCCGTTCAATATTATACTAAAAAATTTAACTGCGATGTAAAATATAAGGATGACTCTTGGGCCATGTTAAAATTTGAGAACATCAATTTGGCATTGGTTGTAGAAGATGAACATCCGAATCACTTTGCGATAGTTGATCATTCATTGTCCTCAAACAAAGATATAAAATTTCACCGCGATGGTATTGGATACGTTTACACCAACGATCCTAGTGGAAATTATATCGAACTTCTAGATCAAGAGTCTTAACTAAAATATCTTCAACACTTCTGCTGTCTTTACAGCGCNACGCACTATTTTATATTTTTNATNNAATAAGTTATTCGTATTTCNACATCCAATTCTATCAATTAATATTATAACGACTACAAAAAGCTCATAACGCTCATTTTTTACTTGCCATGATAAAAAAGTGTTAATAGATTGGTGTATGTCTCAAGTAAACATTAACAAAGATAAAACATACTGCATTGTTTCGGCCTTTGCCTATGATATTGATGATTTCGTTCAGACAATTCAAAGTTTAATTGATGAGGGTTGGAAAGCTTCAGGTGGTATCAGTGCATCAAATAGTATGCTCTACCAATCGATGACCAATGATGAAAAATAGAAATTTTGTCATCATCGGTGCGAGCGGGGGAATTGGCACTCAATTGGTTGCGGACTTAAACGATATTCATTGTAACCTACTCCTTGGTTATCATAATGAAATACCTAATATCGATTATCCTATTGTTAGGTCCGCACCAGTTGAGTGCCAGTCATTTGAAAGTGTAATGTCATTNATTGAAGATTGTAAAAACGAAGTTGAACACATCGATGGAATAGTAAGTCTGCCTGGATCCATACTTTTAAAACCACCTCATTTTATATCAGAAGACGATTTTAATAATGTAATAAATGTTAATCTTAAGTCCGCATTCGGAGTGGTTCGAGCCGCTGGTAAGTTGCTTGAAAATTGCTCAATAGTATGTCTATCTACAGCTGTGACTGCTCTTGGACTTGCCAACCATGAGATGATAGTGGCAGCAAAAGCTGGAATAGAATCAATGGTAAAATCAGCATCAATTACATATTCATCAAAATCTTTACGATTCAATGCAGTTGCTCCAGGCTTAGTTGATACTCCACTATCTGAACGCATTACTAAAAATCCCAAAGCACTTGAAATTAGTCTTAAAATGCACAGCATTGGTAGAGTTGGAACCGCAAAAGACATAAGTTCAATGATAATGTTTTTACTTAATCCTGATAACAACTGGATAACTGGTCAAACATTTCGAGTGGATGGTGGACTCTCCTCAACTAAAACACCTTAATTTAAACTTACCTTACAAAACTTGCCCCGTTTGTGGAAGGCCCTTTTCTTGGAGAAAGAAATGGAGGTTCAGCTGGAATGAGGTGAGATTCTGTAGTGAAAAGTGCAGAAGAAATAAAAATAAATGAATGCTTCAATAATTTTCCCAAATCAGCTGTTTTACCCCAATCCGGTTCTTTCCAAAAAAAGACCAACCTTTTTAATATGCGATCCTCTGTTTTTTGGGGATAATAAATATTCNTTAAATTTTCATAAACAAAAACTCCTGCTTCATCTTCTGTCAATATCAGAGTATAAAAAAGAGCTTATAAAACACGGATATGATGTATCGATCATTGAAGATTTGGATTCAAACAAAGATTACTTCACAGATTTATTTTCAAAAAAAAATATTGGCCATTTACATTTTATCGATCCCAACGATTTTGAATTAGAAAAGAGATTGAATCAATCAATCAAAAATTGTGACTTAGATTATACCATATATGATAGTCCTGGCTTTATCAATTCTCAAAGTGAGATCGAATCCTATTTTTTCACAAAGAAAAAGCTGTTTATGGCGAGCTTTTACAAAGAACAAAGACGAAAACTTAATATNTTGATGGATAATGAGGGCCAGCCTGTTGGAGGAAAATGGAGTTTTGATGAAGATAACAGAAAGCGTTTGCCGAAAAAAATTGTAATTCCTAAACCAATTGTTCATTCGTTTCCTGATGAAGAAATGAGGAATGCAAAAAAAATAATCACAACTAATTTTAGTTCATCAGTTGGAAGTTTTAAAAACTTTAATTACCCTATTTCTAGATCGCAAGCACTGTCAAGTTTTAGAGATTTTCTTGAAAATCGCGCCTCACTATTTGGTGACTACGAAGATGCCATTTCTCAAAACGAAAAAATAATATTTCATGGAGTGATAACTCCCTATTTGAATATTGGACTTTTGACTCCGATGCAAATTGTAAACGAAATACTAGATTTTTCTACAGACAANAATATACCAATAAACTCACTTGAGGGATTCCTTCGTCAAATCATAGGATGGAGAGAATTTATAAGGGGCGTTTACAAATCCAAAGGAAGCTTTCAGCGCAACAAAAATTATTGGAATTTTACAAAAAAGATTCCAAAATCATTTTACTCTGGAACCACTGGTTTACCCCCAATCGATGATGTTATTAAATCAGTAAACAGCAGCGCATATTGTCATCACATTGAGCGTTTGATGCTTCTTGGTAATATTATGTGTCTACTTGAATACGATCCAGATGAGGTTTACAAGTGGTTTATGGAGATGTTTGTTGACTCGTATGATTGGGTAATGGTTCCAAATGTCTACGGAATGAGCCAGTTTGCTGATGGTGGTATTATGTCCACAAAACCGTACATAAGTGGCAGCAATTATGTTCTTAAAATGAGCAATTATTCAAAAGGGGATTGGAGCGTACAATGGGATGCTCTTTACTGGTCCTTTATAAACAATCACCGTTCGTTTTTTTTAAAAAATCCCCGCATGAGCATGATGGTACGTCTTTATGATAAAAAAACAGATGATATGAAGAAAGAATATGTCAAAAAATTATCAAGGATAGAGCTATAAAAGCTCAAAACGCTCGATTTTAATTGTTTTTTGTAAATTAATTAATTATATTTTTNTATGAAGTATTTAAGTTCAAAAGAGGTTTCAGGTATTTTAGGTGTGAATATTTCTACGCTTAAACGTTGGACCGAAAGCGGAAAACTTGGATGTGAAAAAACCGCTGGTGGCCATCGCAAGTTTACGATGCAGCACGTGCGTGAATATTATAAATCCAATTCAAATGGCACAAAAAGCGACCTACTTAGCCTTGAATCAAAAGAACATAAGCAAGTTTATGGTTTAATCAATAAACAAGATTATAAACAACTTGCAGTTGGACTCTCTGAAGCTAGCTTAGACGCGGATGAATCTACAGTAGATACTATTATAAATGGTCTTTACATGAATGGTACTCCAGTAGCTGATTTGTTTGATTATGTAGTTGACGTTGCGGGNAACATTGTTGAAGATAAGTTAGCAAAAAAACAAATCGTGCATACGGATGCATATTTATCCAGGAAAATTATTACCCGCGCAGTGGACGCATTGAATCGAGACAAACCTAATGGAAATTTTAATGGTAAAAATGCTTTATGTATTAACTTTGAGGACAATCTTCCAGACATAGGAGTTGTTATGTCTGAAGTTCTTATGCGCCATAATGGTTATAATGTCTACAATTCGGGCTCACATGCTGAATTAGGCGAGCTTAGCGATATTATTGTAAAAAGAAATATAGACATTGTCCTGTTTTATTTGTGCAACCTTCAATGCTGCAACGCTGTTGTTGAGGAAAACGTATCTAAGACCGTTAGTCAAATTTATTCCAGCATAAAAANTGCAAAAAATTTAAATATAGAAATTCTTTTTGGCGGAGAAGGTTTATTCCTTCTTGAAGATATCAAGGGTAAAATAGATAATTCTTTTCTTACTTATAACGATTTAAGAAAACTCATNTAAAATATTATCGCCTCCGAAGTTGACACTAGACGAGTCAAAAAACTCAATTCAATAAATTACTCATCTGGTCCAGTTGTGTATTGGATGCAAAGAGATAGAAGATCATCAGATAATTGGGCTTTGATTTATGCCCAATCTGTCGCTCTTGAAAAAAAAGTACCCTTGATTGTTCTTTACTCTCTGAATGGTAATTTCCCTGATTCAAACATACGCCAGTATGGATTTATGTTAAAAGGTTTACGGGAAACAATTGAAAGTCTACGAAAAAAAGATATACCTGTTTATGTTGTTAGAGGCGACGCGGTTCAATCTGTGCTAAAGTTCATAAATCAAGAGAAAGCAGGTTTACTTATATCAGATTTTTCGCCGCTAAAAGTTTACAGAAATAGAACATCAACAGTATCAAGATCACTTTCAATCCCAGTTCATATTGTCGATGCACACAATATAATACCAGTATGGTTCACGAGTGATAAACAGGAGTACGCTGCGTACACAATACGCCCAAAAATTTTAAAACAATTAGATGAATTTCTTGTTCCATTTCCTGAAATAATTAAACATCCATTCCGCTCAATGAAAAAACCTGAAAATTTTCAAGCTAAAGACTTTATTGAAGATTTAATCATTGATAAATCTGTTTCTGAAGTTTCCTGGATTGAGCCTGGAGAAACTAAAGCTTTTGAAATGCTTGAATCATTCATAAAACACCGTTTTGAAAAAAGTGATGAATTAAGAAATGATCCAAATCAAAATAAATTATCTAATCTAAGCCCTTATTTGCATTTTGGACATATTTCTGCTCATCGTGTAGCTTTAGTACTAAGCAAGCTAGAAGATTCAACCATGAAAGAATCATTTTTAGAGCAATTAATCGTCAGAAGAGAGTTAGCTGATAATTTTTGTTATTATAACGATTTCTATGACTCTTTTGATGGATTTCCAAAGTGGGCGCAAACCACACTTAACGATCATAGATATGATGAACGAGAATATGTTTACAGTCCAAAACAATTTGAAGATGCTGAAACTCACGATGAATTATGGAATGCCGCTCAAATTCAAATGATTGAAGAAGGTAAAATGCATGGGTTTTTGCGAATGTATTGGGCAAAAAAAATTCTCGAGTGGAGTCCTGATCCTGAAATCGCTTTGCAATTAGCTATAGATTTAAACGATAAATTTGAGTTAGATGGCAGAGATCCGAATGGATACACTGGAATTGCATGGAGTATTGGTGGAGTGCANGATAGACCGTGGTTTGAGAGAGCAATATTTGGAAAGGTGCGTTTTATGAACTTTAATGGGTGCAAAAGAAAATTTAATGTAACTGAATTTATATATAAATATAACGCTCATAACGCTCACAATTCTTTTTGATTTCATCCACTGTTTAGTTAAGTTCCTTTATGAAAGTTTATGAATTAAATGTTACACATCAAATAGATGCACCTCTAGATAAAGTTTTTGATTTTTTTTCAAAACCTGAAAATCTTTCTGAAATAACTCCAGCCAAACTTGGTTTTAATATTTTAACACCATCTCCAATTAAAATGGAAAAAGGAACTCTTATTGACTACACCATAAAATTAATGGGTATTCCACTACGCTGGAGATCACTCATAACAGATTACGATCCACCCAAAAAATTTGTTGATGANCAGCTTAAAGGTCCCTACTCCTATTGGCATCATACTCATACCTTTAAAGCGGTTGACAAAGGNGTAGAAATGAATGATGTTGTAAGATATGCCATTCCTATGGGCATCATTGGAAGAATTATGCACTCAATATGGATTAAAAGAGACTTAAATAAAATTTTCAATCATAGAAAGAAAGTAATTGATAACTTGCTGGTTGAAAAAAATAAATAAATGTTATCAAAGGAAATCAGATTATGAAAGTAGCACTATTTGGGGGAACAGGATTTGTTGGCTCTTATATTATTGACGAATTATTAGCCAACAAACATAAACCAAAGCTGCTGGTTCGTGAGGGCTCAGAAAAGAAATTACTTCAAGCAGACAAATGTGAGGTTTTTCAAGGAGATCTGAGTGATGGTGCCGCCGTTAAAAAAACGATTTCTAAAGCAGATGTTGTTATATATAGCATTGGGCTAGTTCGAGAATTTCCACATANAGGTATTACGTTTCAAGAAACTCAATTCGATGGTGTTAAGCAAACCGTTGATATTGCCTTAGATTGCGGTATAAAAAAATACATACTAGTCAGCGCAAATGGAGCAAAGTTGGATGGAACGAAGTATCAAAGCACTAAATATCTTGCCGAAGAATATCTTAAACATACCAATTTAGATTGGACTATTTTTAGACCCTCNTTGTGTTTTGGAGATCCGAGAGGAGGTGGGAGGCCTGAATTTTGTACACAGCTCAAAAAAGATATGCTCAACCTACCCATTCCATCACCAAATTTTCATACTGGATTAATACCTATGAATGCCGGAAAATTTGCCCTTTCGCCAATCCATATAAAAAATGTAGCTGAATTTGTTGTTAAATCCATCGAAATGACATCTGCTAAAAATAAAACATATCCCCTGGGTGGTGAGGCTTACTATTGGAAGGATCTCGTTCAAACAATGGCGGCTTCTTATGGTAAGAAAAAATGGATGATCCCTGCACCAGCTTTTGGTGTAAAGATGTTGGCTTTTTTCTTTGAAAGATTTGCTTGGTTTCCAATCACTCGTGACCAAGTAACTATGCTTGTTGAAAGCAATGTGTGTGAATCAAAGGAATACTTTGATTCGTTTGACATCGAACCTATTCATTACAACACTGAGACGTTGAGCTACTTGAAAACATACTAGTTTTCTTTGTTATGAAATTAATTNCACTCTTCTCATTTAGTTTATTTGCTTATTCAAGTTTCTCTATCTTTTCCAGCAAACAAAAGATAGAACTTAGAGCTGGTGATAAGGCCCCAATATTTAGCTTGAAAGACCAAAACAATACAGTACATAATCTTACTGATTATCTTGGAAAAAAGGTTGTACTGTATTATTTCCCTAAAGCTGATACACCTGGATGAACGGTTCAAGCATGCGGGTTCCGCGATGACTATGATAAATATCTCAAATCCAATATTGTTGTTTTTGGTATAAGTTATGATTCTCCAAAAGCTCTAAAGAAGTTCAAACAAAAATGGAAACTCCCTTTCAATTTGCTTTCTGATTCAAATAAAATTGTTGCGAAAAAGTATGGTGCAAACACCCCACTATGGACTAAAAGAATAACCTTTGTCATTGATGAAAAAGGTTATATTCAAAAAATTTACAGGAAGATTAATGTTAATACACATGCGGAGAAAATACTAAGTGAAATCAATTAAAAATTATCTTTTTATGATTGCACTTGGAGTTTCAGGATTAAACTCTCAAGAAAATAATTTTCAAGTTTACGGTTTTATTACTGATAGCACATCTGGAGAAGCTTTGATTGGAGCCAATGTTTTTATCAGAGAAACCGGTCAAGGTATGGCTACAGATAACAATGGATATTATGTGCTTTCCGGCATTGCTGCTGATCAAGCTGAGCTGGTTGTATCATACGTTGGATATCAACAATATTATCAAAAGTTAGATTTTGCCTCGTCATCTTCTCAAAAACTAGACGTTTCTCTCAAACCTGAAACCATTGAACTAATGCAGGTAGATGTAACTGCTGAAGAAATTGAAAGGCTTAACCGTATTGAGCCCAGTAGAGTAAACTTGTCACCAAGAATTTTAAAAGCTCAACCCTCTCTTGCTGAGCCAGATATTTTCAGGACTATTCAGTCATTACCCGGTGTTCTAACTACATCAGAGTTTAGTACAGGTTTAGTTATTAGAGGAGGAAATACCGATCAAAATTTGATTTTACTTGATGGAATTACTGTATATAATCCTTCTCATCTTGGTGGTTTGTTTTCAAATTTTATTGTTGANGCGGTCAAAGACGCTGAGCTAATCAAAGGAGGATATAATGCTGAATACGGGGGCCGCCTATCAGCCGTTCTTGATATTAGAAGTCGAGAAGGAAATCGTAACAAGTTTGAGGGTAGTAGCAGCGTCTCACTTTTGACAGCTCAAACTACGCTTGAGGGGCCTTTTCTNAATGGTGCATGGTTGCTTGCAGGAAGGCGAACGTACTTTGATAAAGTTTTACCCTACGTAACTGATAGTTTCGATTTACCGTATTATTTCTATGATTTACAAGGACATGTTTTTACGGACCTTAACGAAAAAGACAGAATTTCATTAAGCTTTTATCGCGGAGTAGATGATTTAGAGTTTCAAGATCTTGATTTAGATTCTGATTGGGGCAATAAAACAATCAGCCTTGCTTACAGGCGAGTATTTAATGAAAAAATTATTGGTAATTTTCTTGCTGCAAACAGTCATTTCTACACACGTTTTGGTTTAGGCGGTGAGGAAGGGATTCAAGAATACAATCCCCTAACAGATCAAACAATATCTGGCGACCTTGCGTACTTTTACAATCAAGACTTAAATGTGTTTTTTGGGGCACAGGCAAAAAGTTTAAATATTAGATACGACTCTAAATTTAATAATGAAATTTTGTTTGATTCTAAAACTACACCTTTTGAAACCGCAGTCTACACTAAAGTCAAATGGAAGCCAAACTCTAAGTTTATTATTGAGCCAGGCCTTAGACTAATTACTTTTTCATCTCACAGCGATGGTATTTACCCTGATCTTAGATTGAGTTCAAAATTTATAATCGATGAAAGTCGTTTTATAAATTTTGCGGTTGGCAATTATCATCAATTTATCTCGACATTTCAGGATGACTTCAATGCCAATATTTTAGATAGTTGGTTTGCNATTGACGAAAAAGGCGATCCGGCGAGGGCAACGCAAGCTGTCATTGGCTATGAACAATACTTCCCGCGAGGACTTAAAGTTCAAGTTGAAGGATATTATAAGGAAATCACAGGAATGCTTACCTACGAAGAATCAAGGGCTACCACAGACGGGAGCTACTTAAGTGAAAGCATTTTAGACCTTCTTACCCAAGCTGATGGTTATGCGTATGGTGCTGAGTTATTCATCCAAAAATCTTCGGGTAAGCTCAGTGGATGGGCTGGATATTCCTGGTCNGTAAGTAGAAAGCAGATGAATGGAAATGAATATTTTACAAATTGGGATAGGTCACACGTAATAAATATTCTTGCTAATTATCAGTCGAGTCCTAAATGGGAATACAATTTTAAGTTCACACTGCAAAGTGGACAAGCCTTTACACCAATTAATGGTTATTTTCTTCAAAACCTTCCAGGGGATTCGCAGCAAAACTATAGGACAATACCTGCAACTCGGAATGGTGGTAGATATCCCTCATATCATCGATTGGATTTAGGCGCCGTTAGACATTTTGAATTTAAGGGAAGAAAGTTTGATCTTTTTATGCAGGTCATTAATGCTTACAATCGTAAAAATGTCTTTACCTACACTTATCCACTGGGTAATACATTTAATGGCATTGATGATGATGGTGACTGGGAACAAAAAAAACACGACAAAAATGGCAACCGAAGACCTGACAAAGGTGAGCCGAATGTTGATGAGGATGACGAAAGCAGGATACAAAGAAAGCCTGTTAGCTTATTTCCCATTATCCCAACTATTGGAATTACCTGGAACTTCTAATGAAGCGCACACCTTTGTTTTTGTTATTTTTTTATGTAGGACTTATATCTTGTGATAATTTTAATGATCCTGAGTCTCCATATGAAGAGAAATATGTAATATTTGGAAATATTTCAGGNAACATGGCCATGATTGATGATACAATATTTGTATCACGTTCAGCGTCCCTTGATGAAAAAATAGACGCAGATGAACTTTGGATTAGCGATGCAGAGGTCACAATTTCTGGAAATGGTTTAAATTATGTGGCCTCTCCTATACCGGATAGACCTGGTAGATATCAAACTCAAAGGTCAGTGATATTTAAATCCGGTGAAACCTATACTTTAACAGTTAAAACTGGTGGGCAAATACTATCCTCAGAAACAACAATTCCCAATTCGCTTGAAATTAATTCAAATACTTTGTTGAAAGAATATACTTGTAATGATGGCACGACTTTACCGATTAAAGAAATCAGAACAAATAACGTTGATATTGATGGAAGCCCAATTTTGACTAGGATAGACACAATAGAGTATAATTATGGAGAATGTTTTACTGGGAGTTTTGCTTCATATCCGATGTTTGCATTGGACTTTGAGATTGATCAGTCCTCAAGATTAGTACGAACATTAACCCTTGGTCTTGATGCTGATATTATGGGTTTAGAGCCTGGTACAAATGATGATTACTTTGATTATAATTGGAACGGAAAACGTGACACAACTTTTATAAATTTAATTTATGACACCAGTTTTGTTAACATTATTTGGAAAGGGCCCTACTTAAGAGATATGAATAATAACCCCTCAAGAGAAAACCCATTTGTTTGGTCCGTTGAACGTGGGCCAATTAGAATGAGTTGGCTCTATTTCAATTATTACGGACTGCAGGAAATTACTGTTCAGGCAACAGACTTAAATTTTTACAACTATCTTCAGGGTGATCCACTTGAAAATAATATTTATACACTACCTGGTTCAAATATTCAAGGAGGATATGGGTTATTCTCTTCCCATANATATGAGAAATTTTATGTTTACCTAAAAAGAGGTAAAAAATACTAAAATCATTTAATACCTACCCCATACTCCCAAACAAGCTTACCGCCAATACGTGCTGTTAAAAAAACAGCAGCAACAATAACAAACAAAATAATCTGTGCTATTTTATCAATTCGTCTGTCCTCCATTTTTTTAAAATAGAGATATAACCAAACAATAAAAAATACAATTGTTGCCCAAGTAATAATATTTCCTATGAGCTGGTGCTGATCAAGCATAGTCATTACTTCCATGGAATTGTCTTTATTGAGTGCTTTTTTATATTCAGCTTGACCAGTTATTGAAGCAAATAGCAACGCAACTGATGACAGTCCAGTAAGCCAAAGACCAACAATTCTACATATCCAATTAGGTCTCAATAAGTGTACAGTCTGAAGAATTAGTGCTGCCACAAGAAAACCAATAGGGAAGTGTACAATAAAGGGATGTAACGGATAGTACATAAATGAGGATTATCTTATTATAATACTAATTAAAGTTGTAGCCCGTAGGGGAATCGAACCCCTGTTGCAGGAATGAAAATCCTGAGTCCTAACCACTAGACGAACGGGCCAACTTCAAATAACGAAAGCAAAATTATAAGACTTATNAGTTAATGACCAAGTGATAATTATTAATTTTTATGAAATATCTAAAATGTCCAGTAATTCACCATTTTGGTGAAGTTCCATTGTAATATCTGCTCCACCAATAAGCTTGCCTTTAACAAAAAGTTGCGGTATTGTTGGCCACCCTGATTGCTCTGACAGCTTTATTCGAATTTCTGGATCTGTCAAAACATTTACATCTTTATAATTAACACCATAATGGTTTAAAATCTGAACCACTTGATTTGAAAATCCACACATCGGCATTTCTTTTGTGCCTTTCATAAAAAGTATAATGGGATTTTCATTAATATCAGATTTGATTTGTTCACTTAAGTCCACGTCATTTACCTNTATTTTTTTCTTTCCATTTTTTTTCTGAAAATGTTTTTATCTCTAATGCATGAATTTCATTGGTCATATGAGCTCCAACGGATTTGTAGACCATCTGATGCTGCTCAATTAGTGATAGACCCTCAAAACTATTACTTATTATAACAGCACTGAAATGATCATTAGTGCCAGTTGTGTCGATCACTTCAGCTGTAGAGTTTGGTATACCACTTTGAATTAATTCTCTTACTTTATCTGCATCCATTTTTATTAACTTTGTACTTACTAATCATTAATTTGAATTAAAATTTAACATTATTGCCAGATTAAATAAATTATAAATAAAACTAACTTTATATAAAAAAAATGAGAATATTTTCTTGGAATGTAAATGGTGTTCGAGCAATAGAAAAAAAAGGATTTTTACAATGGATAGAAGAAGAGGATCCAGATATTGTTTGCATACAAGAAACCAAAGCTAAAATTGATCAACTAGGATCTTCCTTAACTAATGATCATGGTTATCATACATACTGGCATTCAGCTGAACGGCCTGGCTACAGTGGTGTTGCAACATTTTCAAAAAAAGAGCCTTTTTTTGTACAAGAGGGTTTAGGTATAGAGCGTTTTGATAAAGAAGGTAGGGTTTTAATCACTGAACACGAAAATTTTTTACTCTTCAATATTTACTTTCCGAACGGTCAAAAAGATGAAATAAGGTTAAAATATAAATTAGATTTTTATGATTCTCTCTTACCTATAATTAACGAGCATGTTGATAGCGGAACAAACGTTATTGTTACAGGGGATTGGAACACGGCTCATTATCCAATTGATTTAGCTAGACCAAAAGATAATGTAAAAACTTCAGGTTTTATGCCAATTGAACGTGAAAAACTTGATGATTATGTAGCAGCAGGTTGGATAGATACATTTCGCCACTTTCACACAGAGCCAGAAAGGTATACCTGGTGGACCTACAGATTTGGTGCTAGGCAGAGAAATATTGGATGGCGTATTGATTATTTTTTTGTAAATGATGGTTTTATAACTCAATTGGAGGACGCTGATATACATGAAAATGTAATGGGTTCCGACCATTGCCCTGTGTCAATTACGATACAAGATGGTAAAATCTTATAATGAATCAAAAATCCGATTGATAATCTGATCGATATTAACTTTTTCTATTGGTTTTCTTAGACTGCAACTTATTGCAGGCAAGTATTCTACTTTACTGAGATTTTTCGTTTCAATAAATTCAAAGTCTTGTATAAAAAAACCAGACCTCTCAATTTGATTAATATATTGGCTAATTAAGTCTTTATCACCTATCCCTGGGATAGTAATTAATAATCCTTCATCTGATAAAATTTTTTTTAAATGAATAAAGGTTTTTAAATAATTCTTGGAGTAATAAATACTTTGGGTATCTACTAAGCAGTCAAAGTATTTATCCGGATAATCTAAACAGTTCATGTCTTTCAAAAAAAAATCAACATTGTTTATGTTTAATTTCATCTTCATTCTTTTTGCTCTATTAACTGACTCTAAAGAAAAATCAATACCGGTAAATGATGACATAGGAAATTTTAACGCATAATAACTAGTTAAATAACCTGTACTACAACCAATGTCTAAAATTTTTTTGAAACCATGTAAATTTTTTATAACAAAACTACTGCTTGACACATATGAGCCATATCTTTCTGAGAAAATCAAGGATTGAAGCATTTCTGATTTACCAACTGCACTAAAAAATTTTAAATTATCTTTTAAGCTTGATGAGGGGTCAGCTTTNTGACGATGATTAAGAAATTTTAATTCCTTTTTACTTGGTTTGGACCAAGTTGCATAAGCAAAGTTTTCTATTTCATCAAAGTTTTTAAATTGAAAAATTTTAAACGATTTTAAATGTTCTTCAATATTCACTTTGATAAATCTTTTATTTAATCCGCTAAGCTATTTATATCATCTCTTATTAAAATTAAAATAGCAGACTGTGGTACAATGAGGTAGTCATCGTTTTCAATCTTTATTTCAATTGAAGCCTTGTTTAAAAAAAGGGCAATATCTCCAATATCAGCTTGAGTAGGAATGTATTTAATGGAAGAATTGTCATTGTTTGACCAGGGTTCATCAATATTGTCATCTGGATTTCCCAAGGGTATTCCTGGGCCAACTTCAACAATGACACCGCTAAGTATTTCTTGTTTCTCTACAACACTAGGTGGAAGGTAAAGCCCTGCCTTTGATTTTTTTTCACCTTTATCAGGTTTAATTAGAACCCTATCACCCACAACCAAAATCTGTTTATTTTTACTACGCATATTAAAAAATTAGCAATTTTTCAGTTTTAGTTCAAGCTGCAGAAATTCTTGAATATAGTAAAAATAGAGCCGAAATTCGTTACATGGAACTAAAAATAAAGCTAGCAGATTCTGAATTAGACCATAAAAATATCCTTCTTATAAGAAGAGAAGTATTCATTAANGAGCAACAAATTCCAGTTGAAATTGAAATTGATGAAAATGAAGAAAATTCGACATATATTATTGCATATCTAAATTTTAAAGCTGTAGGTACTGCCCGTTGGAGGCAGTCCGTAAATGGTGTTAAGCTTGAAAGATTTGCGGTTTTAAAGAAGTATAGAAAAAAAGGAATTGGCGCTGCTTTGACAAATTTCATTATTGCTCATATTCCTAAAGAAAAAACTATATACCTTAACAGTCAAAAGCCTGCTATCGGATTTTATGAAAGACTTGGCTTTGTCTCTGTGGGGTCTTTTTTTAAAGAGGCTGACATAGCCCATCAAAAAATGGTGTATCAAAGAAAATCTTTCAAGAAAGCGTAGATTAGACTAATTGTTTTTCTGTTATATTCTTTTAGATAACAGTGCGATAAAATATAAAATACTCAATGCAAAAAATAATTTATAAACGAATGGGCAGTCTAATGTTAGCCTATTGGCCCTATATTTTATTGTCTTCCCTATCAGCGGTAATTTTTGTTTTGCTCAATGGAATGTCTATTTGGCTAACAGCCACACTAATTAATAATATTTTATTAGATTTTGATTCAATTTTACGATCGCAAGCTGAGTGGTCGGCTAAAAACAATTTAACACCAAATGAAGCATTAAAATATTGGACTAATGTTGCTATTTTAAGAGAAACACCCTCAGAATCGTTAAAAGTGTTGTGTTTAACAATTCTTGGAGTCTTTTTCGTAAAGAATATTTTTCTGTATTTAAAGAATATTTTACTATATATGGTTCAATTGAATATTGTCAAAGATATTCGAGATAGGCTTTACAATCATATTCAAAGGCTTTCCCTTGGATATTTTAATAAAGAAAAGAGCGGATCTATTACTTCGGTTATTATAAATGATGTAGAACAGCTTCAGGGTGCTCTTTCAGTTGCTTTTCAAAAGTTATTTGTTGAGCCAATAAATATATTAACATTTGCAGCTCTTCTNTTTATAATAAGCTGGAAATTGGCTTTGATTGCAATCATAATTATTCCACTAGCTGCTATAGCTATTATTGCTATCGGAAAAAGTATTCGTAGAAAATCCAGACGTACCCAAAAAAAAATTGCTCAAATTATGCAAATACTTAGTGAAAACTTATCTTCAATTCGAATTGTAAAAGCCTTTGTAAATGAAAAAGAAGAAATAAAAAAATTCTCAATAGAGACCAAAAACTACTTAACACTTCATCTCAAAAGAGCAAGACTTGATTTAATTGCTGCACCAATCACAGAAAGCTTTGGCGTTATTATCGGCGTTGTTTTACTTTGGTATGGAGGTTCTGAAGTAATTTTACAAAGAGGGCTCATTGCTGAAGATTTCATTCGTTTTATATTGATTTTATTTTCAATCCTTGGACCAATCAAACAACTTAGTAACGTTAATATAAGAATTCAAGCTGGAGCAGCATCTGCAGAGAGAATATTTAATCTACTAGATATAAAGCCTCAAATTGTAGAGAAAGAAAATCCGATTGGAATTGAAAGTTTTAAAAGTGAGATAAGATTTGAAAACGTTAATTTTGAATATTTTGAAGGTGATGGACCAGTTCTTGAAAACGTTAGTTTTTCTATAAAAAAAGGTGAAGTTGTAGCATTGGTGGGCCCAAGTGGTTCTGGAAAATCAACAATTGCTGACCTAATTCCTAGATTTTATGATGTAAGCTCAGGCAANATAACCTTAGATAACATAAACATTAAAGACGCTTCACTTGCTTCATTACGCAACAATCTAGGAATTGTATCACAAGAAGTGGTTTTATTTAATGATACCATATTAAATAATATTGCTTACGCACAGCCTAGCAAAAATGAAGATGAAATACGTAAAGCAGCTCATGCGGCAAATGCTTTAGAATTTATTGAGAAAACCAAAGATGGTTTCAATACAATTGTGGGAGAAAGAGGAGTAAAGTTATCTGGTGGCCAAAAACAGCGCCTAGCTATTGCAAGAGCACTGCTTAAAAATCCATCAATTCTAATTCTTGACGAAGCAACATCAGCTCTTGATACAGAATCCGAGAAAAAGGTTCAAAAAGCTATTGAATCACTCATGAAAGATAGAACTGCTCTTGTTATTGCTCATAGGCTATCAACTGTTCAGAACGCNGATAAAATTATTGTTATTGAAAAAGGAAAGGTTATCGAAAATGGCTCACACATAGAGCTTTATGAAAAAAATGGTCTTTATAGGAGACTTTATGACATTCAGTTTGATTAGTTAAAATGCGAAAATTAAATAT
This sequence comes from Fidelibacterota bacterium, assembly GCA_002724735.1. Taxonomy (GTDB): domain Bacteria; phylum Fidelibacterota; class Marinisomatia; order Marinisomatales; family TCS55; genus TMED108. The sequence goes on from PBPT01000004.1 coordinate 98,530, forward strand.
TTTTTTTAGCAATTCTATTTCAGCGCACAAGTGGGGAGGGGGTGAAAAATGGATGATTACCGCTGCTAAGGGACTCAAGTCCAGAGGTCATACGGTGACTCTTTCTGGGAAAGCAAATTCTGAGTTTCTTAAACGAGCCCAGAATGCAGGTTTAAATACGATTCCCTTAAATATCTATGCAGATTATAATCCGTTTAAAATTTGGCACACAAAAAAAATCTTAAAAAAACACTCTATTGATGTTATTGTTCTTAATCTTAACAAAGATATTAGAGTAGCTGGTTTGGCAGCTCGGTGGGCTAAGGTTCCTGCAATAATAGCTCGCAACGGAATCCAGCTTTTTTCAGATAAATGGAAGTATAAAAAAACAATTGAGATCGTAGATGGAATAATAACCAACTCTAAGTCAATTCAAGCTGCGTACAATCAATTTTCATGGATGGATAAAAATAAAACAACCGTGATTTATAATGGTTTGAAGATAAATGACTCAATAATACCTATAGATATTAGAGAGAGGTGGACAATTGAAAATGGTATTCCAATATTTGTAGCTGCTGGTAGATTAACATCACAAAAAGGTTTTGATTTATTAATTGATGCAGCCAAAGTTCTTAATTCNAAATCAAAGTTATTTCATATCTTAATTGCAGGAGCAGGTAAAGATCATCAAATGCTCCAAAATCAAATTAAAAAAAATGACCTTAACGAAAAGATTCAGCTTATTGGATTTCAGGAAAATTTAGACTCAATAATTTCAGAGGCTGATTACGTTATAATGCCCTCAAGGCAGGAGGGGATGCCAAACGTTGTGATGGAGGGTATGGCTCTAGGACGGCCAGTGCTCGCAGCAAACGTCAATGGTGTGCCTGAGCTTATGAAGCATCTTTCTACAGGGTATATTTTTGAACCTTTCAAAGTTGAGACTATTGTTGAGGCAATGAATTACGCATTAGATAATCATGGCAAAGAAAAGATACTTAATTGGGGTATGGTTGCAAAAAAACATGTAGCTGAAAATTTTACAATTGATAAAATGATTGATAGGCTCGAAAATTATTTTTTTGAACAAATCAATGCTTCTGATCGAAAATAAGTAAAANAATGATACCTAACTATTTTATCATTGATTTTGATAGTACGTTTATATCAAAAGAGTCATTAGATGAGCTAGCATCTTATTCTCTNAGAAAATCAAAAACAAAAAATATAATCCTTAACAAAATCCACACATTAACGAATGATGGCATGAATGGAAAAATAACTTTCTATGATTCAATAAAAACTAGATTGAAGCTTATTAATGCTACTAAAAATGATGTCCTAGTTGTTTCAAACAATTTAAAATCCCACGTAACACATTCATTTAAAAGAAATAAAAATTTCATCAAAAAATACTCCAATAGAATTTATATCATCTCCGGTGGTTTTAAAGAGATGTTGGTACCGGTATTAGCTGATTTTGGAATTCAGGAAAGTAATATTTTTGGAAATGAGTTTATTTATGATGGGGATAAAATAATTGGCTTTAATACCAATAATCCTCTCGCAAAAATTGATGGAAAATCTCAAATCGTAGAATCTCTTAAGCTTGATGGCGAAATTCACTGTATAGGAGATGGGTATAACGATTTTCAATTAAAACTATTAGGTTCAGTTTCAAAATTTATCGCTTTTACTGAAAATGTCTATCGCAATGAAGTCTGTAATGTGGCTGATAAAGTTATAAGTTCATTAGATGAATATATTGACTTTCTTAACGATTGAACCATTTTAATAATAGTTTTAATAAATTATATTCTGATTATATAAAGTTAAATTCATATGACAATGCTTCAAAAAACACTNTCTGAAAAAATTCCAATCTGGCAAGATACCCTAAAAAATATTTTGAATGAAAGCGGTAGCAAAGTAATTAGCGAGGTTACAGTTGAACAAGCGGTTAAAGGAATGCGTGGTGTTAAGAGTCTAATTTGCGATACCTCATCTGTTTCTGCAGATAAAGGATTAATGATACGTAATTATCCAATATTGGACATTATCCATATCATACCTGAGCAAGTGTTACACCTCCTAATGACAGGTGATTTACCAAATGACGAGCAACTTTTAGATTTACAAAATCAATTAAAGGCACATCAAAATCCCCCAGACTATGTCTGGAAAGTGCTTGAAGCAATGCCTTCAGATTCGCACCCTATGACAATGCTTTCCGTAGCGATACAATCTATGAGGATAGATAGTTTGTTTGTTGAAAAGTTTAATAAAGGAACTGTAAAAAGTGATTATTGGAAATGGATTCTTGATGACGGTATAAAGCTAATCGGTGTTTTACCATCAATAGCTGCTGGTATTTATAGATTGAGAGTTGATAAAAATGCTCTCATTCCTTCAGACCCAAATCTTGATTGGGGAGGGAATTTTGCTCATATGCTTGGTATAAATGATGGCAATGATTTTAAAGAGCTTATGCGCCTTTATTTAATGCTTCATTCTGACCATGAGGGTGGAAACGTAAGTGCGTTTAGTTCTCTAACAGTCGCCTCTTCATTGTCTTCTCCTTTTTTAGCTGTCGGCGCTGGGCTCAACGGCTTAGCGGGTCCATTGCATGGCCTTGCAAACCAAGAATGTTTAAAATTTGTATTAGAAATTCGGGATCATTTTAATGGTTCTCCCTCTGATAAAGATCTTACTGAATTTTGCTGGAATAGATTAAACAATGGCAGGGTTATTCCAGGATACGGTCACGCGGTCCTAAGATGTCCAGATCCAAGATTTACTGCTTTTATGGATTTTGGAAAAAAATACATTGAAGATGATGATGTCTTTTCCATCGTCGAATCGTTGTTTAATGTTGTTCCATCCGTTTTAAAAGAGCACGGAAAAGCAAAAAATCCTTGGCCTAATGTTGATGCGGCTTCTGGATCTTTGCTCTATTATTATGGATTAAAAGAGTTCAACTATTATACCGTTCTGTTTAGCCTTTCAAGGGTGATGGGAATCGTTTCACAAATTGTAATCAATAGGGCCCTCAGAATACCAATAACTAGACCAAAGTCTGTTACTATAGATTGGCTTAAAAATAACATTTGATATTTGTCATTCTTAAATCCAGATATAATATTTTTTGCAACTCAAATTTTAAAAGAAATCTATATCCTATTTTTTTCTTCATATGTTTCTTCCTCAAATCTTGTGCGTCACATCCAGTAATTAATCCTCATTTACCTGAGCCTGGAATAACAAAAAGGGGGTATGCAATTTCAGTTGAAAACGTAGCACCATTTTTATGGTATAGAGTTGGAATATCTGAAAAGAGTGAATTTGGTTTTCGATTAGGTTTACCAATATATGGATCAGGTTTAGATTACAGTAGAGTTCTTTATAAAAAAAATAATAAATGGGACATGTTAAACCTTTCTATGTCTGTTAATCCTAATTACAATATGGATGCAACATATTATAAGTTTAAAACAAAAAAAACAGAAACAGATTTTTTAAAATCGCGATGGATTGGTTTGCGCATGATGTCAATTCAAAAAGGAATAGTTGGACATACAAGTAACCGTTTTGGGTTGCTGTTTGGTTTTCAAAGAAATCCAAAATGGGGGATGGAAATTGGTTATTTTCATGATCCAACAGCGATTCCATTTACAGAGATTTTTAATACAAAATGGGACCCACTTTCAGAAGATAACTTCGATAGGTTTTCAAATAAACCAGTCACAGATAAAGATTCAGGGTTTCCCTCTGAATTCTCAAGAATAACCGGTTTTTCATTAAGTATTTTCTTTGATCTAGATGCCTCAAAAAAGAAGTAAACATGCTATCAAAACAAATTAAAAACTTTTTTGATTTAAGCGTTTCTGCTAAATATGAAGGGGTGTCGAATGAGCACCCAATCATTCTTCTTAACTCTATTAAGAATATTATTGGTGATGATAAGGAAAATCCCTCTAAAGCACTTTTAAACTATGCTGAAAAAACAGTCAATCAATATAATTTGAGAGATGATGACAAAATAATTCTAGAAGAAGTTGCAAAAGATGGTATCGGCTCTTCAATATTTATTTCCGATCTAGAGGATGCATGCCAAACAGGTATTCCTGAAGCAATTGAAAAAGAAGCTGCTAGACTACAATGGGTAAGCGACAACGGGTTGGGTGGTTTGGAAGTCTTAGTTGAAGTTGCCCTACAAGATTTTAACAGGTTGGGAATCTTTTGTTTCCATCTTCTGCGTGCGAACAATTTTAATAGAAATGTAAATAACACATGGCCATACACAAGATGCCTTGTTAAAGAAATTATAAAAAAGCCCCTTCCCGACCCTCATGAAAAAGCAGATATTTCTATGAATATTTACAGATCAACTGACAAATTGGAAATTTCTCAACTAACTTCAGCCCATCGCTTGTGGTATGGTGATTATGTGAGAGGTGACGGATACAAAAGAGAAATATCTCATTGGTATAAAGACATTAAACCATTAAATGTATCTAATGATAAATACATAACAAAAGAACTGAAAAATTATGTTTTAAAAGGTGGAAGTTTTTTCATTGATGTGGCTGAAGAATTAATCGGTAACGATTCAAATTTAATATTTTTGGAATCGCTTCGTTATCTTGTAAAAAATGATCAATCATTTTCTGAGTATGTCTCANGTCAAATCTCATCGATTACCAATAGAAATGAATGATTTAAAAACAATTGAAACTTTATTTGAAGAGGGTAAATCAAAATATTTAAGGGGAGAATATTTTGACGCTCATGAAATTTGGGAAGATCTGTGGTCAGACTATTATTTAATTGATAGAAAGCTCATTCAGGGCTTAATTCAGCTTTGTGTTAGCCTGGTTCATCTCGACAATGGTAATCTAAAAGGAGCAAAAAGTCTGCTCAAAAAATCTATAGAAAAATTTTCTCAATTTGAAAAAACAGATAGATCAATAAATCTTAAGCTTTTAAAAGAAGATTTGATAACTTTNGAAAAAGAATATAAATCTTTAACTAGGGTTAGAGATTTTGATTGGTCTTTTGTCCCAAGGATTGTTTAAAATGAGAACTATAGCTTTGTTTGTCAAAGATTTTCAAAAAGGTACCAAGATATCTGAAAAAATTTTAGCAATGAATTTTCAAGTAGAATTTGTTGAAAAAATTGAAAATTTATCACGACAGCATTTCTTTATAATAATTGATCTAGATAATAAGGATTTTGCAAATGAGAGCTTCATTAGAGAAATAAAATCAATATCAGATTTTTTTATCATTGGTTACATGTCTTCTATGGTAAAACATTCAGTTGATACCTATAAAAAATATGGTTGCAACTTAATTTTGAGCGGCGGCTCATTAATCAAGAATATTGAAAGTTTGACAAATGAAATTTCAAACAGAATCTCTACCGGCTAATACAAAACTATTTCTCATTGGTTAAATAATAATTTCTAAATAGTTTTATTGTCTCGTACCTAAATTTNATTAATTAAATAAGGTAATAATTTCAAAAATGAGCAAACCATTTTTAACAAAAGTTTTTCATTTTAATGCTGCGCATCAATATGGTCATGAAGATTGGCCTGATGAAAAAAACTGGGAAGTATTTGGCCCAGATTCTAAAATTCATGGTCACAATTATACCCTAGAAGTAATGGTGACGGGATCAATTGTTGAAGAGACTGGGTTTATCGTTGATTTAGGAAATGTTAAAAAAATTGTTAACAAATACGTTATTGATATACTCGATCATAGCCTTTTTGATAAAGAAGTAGATTGGTTCAAAAACAGACAACCAAGTTCAGAGAATTTAGTAATATTTATATGGAATCAAATTGAACCCCATCTAAAAGGAGCCATGCTTCATCGCATAAGACTGCATGAGACTCCTACCATTTTTACTGATTATTATGGAGCATGATCAGAAAATAAAAGAATATTTCTATCATATTCTTTCCGCAGTATTTATCGCTTCGCTCGTAACCTGTAATTTGATAGCAAACAAGTTTGTAACTGTAGATTTAGGGTTTAAGGTTTTCATAGTTTCAGCTGGAATACTCCCTTATCCTATTACTTTTCTTGTAACCGATCTAATATCAGAGCTTTACGGGCAAAAGAAAGCAAACAGAGTTGTGATTTCAGGATTTATTGCATCAATGTTTGTGCTTTTATTTCTTTGGCTAGGTGGCCAGTTTAGTGCTATACCTGACTCTGTTGTAAGCGATCAAACCTACAATGCTGTATTTAGGAATGCATGGAGAATTATTGCCGCATCGATGATTGCTTATCTCTTTGCACAGTTTGTAGATGTTCGAATATTTCACTTTTGGAAAAAGCTTACTAATGGGAAGCACTTATGGCTTACAAATAACGGTTCAACTATTGCATCTCAATTGATAGATACCACTCTAGTAATATCTATTTTGTTTTTAGGAGTTTGGGATATGAATCAAATTATTAGGGGCATTTTTGATGGGTGGTTATTTAAAATGCTTATGGCATTTATTGATACACCAATAATCTATGGAGTTATTTATTTACTCAAAAATAAAATTCCCATTCATCAAGAATGAAAACACTACTCATAGCGCTTTCTATATGGATTTATAAAAAGTTTAAAAAAATCACAGAGGAAAAGAATGAAAGATAAAATTGAAAAAATTGCTGAGCTTTCAAAGGACTTAATAGTAACTGTTGGTGAAGATCCTAAAAGGGAGGGGCTGTTAAAAACACCTATGAGAGCGGCAAAGGCATGGAGTTTTTTTACTCAAGGCTATACCGCAGATATTGACACAATTATAAATGATGCCATCTTTAAAGAAGATTGCAATGATATGGTTGTTGTAAGAGATATTGAATTCTTTTCAATGTGCGAACATCACATGATACCTTTTTTCGGAAGAGCGCATGTTGGATACATTCCAAACGGAAAAGTGATCGGGCTATCAAAAGTTCCTAGAATTGTTGACATGTTTTCGAGAAGATTGCAAGTTCAAGAAAGATTGACCAATCAAATAGCTAACACCTTAAAAGATAAATTAGACCCAACAGGAGTAGCCGTAGTTATGGAGGGAAGACATATGTGCATGCAAATGCGTGGTGTAGAAAAACAAAATAGCTTTACAACCACTTCTGCAATGTTAGGGCAATTTCGTAAATCTAATGAAACTAGAGCTGAATTTTTAAGCTTTATCGGAAAGTGAACAAAAAAATTAACATTGTTGATTTAGGTAAAATGGATTACAGATCGGCTTGGGGTTTGCAAAAAAAATTCCAAGAGAGAGTTTTGAATAGATTAGAAGAAGACACTTTGTTTCTTGTCGAGCATGAGCCAGTTTATACCTTAGGAAAAAATGCAGATCGGCGAAACCTGTTAGAAGCAGCAAATTCTGGTGTTTCTATTTATGACGTTGAAAGAGGAGGGGACATAACTTACCATGGCCCTGGACAATTAGTTGGATATCCAATACTTAATCTTAATAACTATAAAAAAAATATAGCATGGTTTATGAGGACTCTTGAATTGATATTAATTCAAACTCTCTCTACCTTTAAAATAGTAGCGACCCAAAAAGAAGGATTAACTGGAGTTTGGGTCGATGGAAAGAAAATAGGCGCACAGGGAGTGCGGATCACACGATGGGTAACTATGCATGGATTTTCACTCAATGTAAATACAAACTTAAAGTATTTTGATAATATTATACCTTGCGGTATTGTTGATTGTGAAGTAACCTCAATGAAAGAGCTTCTAGGCGCTTCCCAAAACATGGATTTAATAAAAAAAGAAATTGTCAAGGTATTCTGTGATACGTTTATTTCTTCATCAACAATCAATCGAGCGATATAGTGGCTAAGTACCAAGGATTTCAAAAAAAACAGCTTCTAGACATTTATAAAAATATGACTCTTGCTAGAAAATTAGATGACCGTGAAATGACATTGCTAAAGCAGGGAAAAGCATTCTTTCACATTGGATGCTCTGGTCATGAAGCTGCGCAGCTTGCAGCTGCCAACAACATGAAGTCAGGATTAGATTGGGCATACCCCTACTACAGAGACGCAGCTTTTTGCTTAGGATTAGGCATGACAGGCAAAGAGCAATTATTGGCATTTCTTGCTAAAGATTTAGATCCAAGCTCCGGAGGTCGTCAAATGCCACAGCATTACGGTCACCGAGATTTAAGAATTGTAACTCAATCAAGTCCAACAGGAACTCAATTTTTACAGGCTGTTGGATGCTCAATGTCAAGAAAATGGGAGGATAACAGCGAAATTGTTTATGTTTCATCTGGAGAAGGAAGCACAAGCGAGGGAGAATTTCATGAAGCACTAAACTGGTCAAGTAGAGAAAAGCTTCCAGTTGTTTTTCATATTCAAGACAATGGTTATGCTATTAGTGTTCCTGTATCCGATCAAATAGCGGGAAGCTCTGTTTTTGACATGGTTTCAGGATATGAAAACTTGGCAAAATATAACGTTGACGGTACTAATTTTTTTGAAACGAATTTAGCTTTTCAGCAGGCTATAGATCGTGCACGAAAAGGAAAAGGCCCTTCAGTAGTTGTCTCAAGAGTTGTTAGACTACTCTCACACTCATCATCAGATGACCAAAGAAAATATCGCTCATCGGAGGATCTTGAATCGGATTTAAAAAAAGACCCTATTATTAAATTTGAAAAAGAATGCTTAAAAGCAAAAATTTTAACAAAAACTGATATCGAAAAAATACATTCAAATGTTGAAAAATATATTGAAGAATCTGTCGCTTGGGTAGATGAGCAGGATGATCCGGATCCAAAAACAGCACAGAATCACTTATATTCAGACTTTAATATTTTGGAGGAAACACCTCTCAACCCAATTAGGGATAAAGTGGTTATGGTAGATGCAATAAATCATGCTCTCGCTGAGGAGATGGACAAAAATGAAAAGATGATAGTTTATGGTGAAGATATTGCAGATCCCAAAGGTGGTGTCTTTACTGCCACAAAAGGTTTAACAAATAAATATGGAACTAAGAGAGTCTTCAACTCACCATTGGCTGAAGCTTCAATAGTCGGAACCGCAATTGGTTTAGCGGTTACAGGCTGGAAACCGTGCGTTGAAATACAATTTGGAGATTATATATGGCCAGCAATGATGCAAATACGAGATGAAGCATCATGCATTAGATACAGGTCAAACGGCGCATGGACCAGTCCATTAGTAATTCGTGTTGCGGTAGGTGGTTATATTCATGGTGGGTTATATCACAGCCAATCTATTGACAGTTATTTTTTTAACATGCCTGGATTAAGGGTGGCATATCCATCAAACGCATCTGATGCAAAGGGTTTGCTAAAATCATCTCTTCGCATGGATGATCCTGTAATATTTTTAGAGCATAAGGGATTGTACAGGCAGGGATATGCAGCTACCCCAGAACCAAATAAAGATTATGTTCTTCCTTTCGGAAAGTCAAACCTAATAAATGAGGGAGATTTTTTAACAATTGTGACTTGGGGTGCAATGGTGCAAAAATCAATTGACGCAATCAAAAACTGCAACCTTGAACATAGCGCGGTTGATTTAATTGATCTTAGAACACTTAACCCTATAGATTGGGAGGCGATTTATCTATCCGTTGAAAAAACTGGTAAGCTTTTAATTGTTCATGAAGATCTTTTAACGGGAGGTGTTGGAGCAGAGATTGCGGCTAAATTATCGGATGATCTTTTTGAAGAATTAGATGGGCCAATCAAAAGAGTAGCTGCAAAAGATTGCCATGTTCCATATAATGATGTGCTTGAAAACGAAATCTTGCCACAAACAGATCAAATAGCTGAAGCAATTAATGACCTCATGGAGTACTAATGATTGTTGATATTGTAATGCCAAAAATGGGAGAGTCTATTACAGAGGGAACGATATTGGAATGGCGTAAAAAAGTAGGCGATACTGTTGAAAAAGATGAGCTTTTTCTTGAAATTGGTACTGATAAAGTTGATTCGGAAATTCCATGCCTAGAGTCTGGTACCATTGTAGAAATATTAGCTGATGTAAATGATATTGTTGAGGTTGGTAAGGTTATAGCTCGAGTTGAGACTAGCACATCAAAAAATAATCAAAATGAGAAGATTACTCCTTCTAAGTCATTACCCCCAACAAAAAGTAGTGATAGCTTAGCTGAAGAAACTTCAATCAAACCGACTCAAGATCAGCTAAATTCTCAAAAGAGCCTTAATAGTGACTCAAATAAATTTTATACTCCTGCGGTTTTAAAAGCTGCAAGATTAAATAAAGTTTCAACTGCTGAGCTTGATCAAATTCAAGGTTCTGGTCGTAAAGGCAGGGTAACTAAAAAAGATATTTTAGATTATACTGCCTCTTTAAAAAATATTTCTACTCCTCAGCCAACTGATAAAACCAAAACTCAATTTCCAACCTCTTCACGTTCTGAAGAGATGGATCACATGCGAAAAATAATTTCCGATCACATGCAGAAAAGCCTTCAAACCTCAGCGCATGTTCATGTGGTAAATGAGGTTAACATGACCAGCATACGAAACTACATCAGCAAAAAAAATGAGCTATTCAAACAAAAAGAAGGTTTCGATTTAACATACACTCCTTTTATTATTGATTCCTTAATAAAAGCTCTAAAGGATTTTCCTGAGCTCAACTCTTCCTTATTAGATACCACAGTTACATATCATAAAAATATAAATATAGGTGTAGCCGTATCTCTAAATGAGGGTCTTATGGTGCCAGTGATTTTGAATTGTGAAGAGAAAAATTTTCTTGGTTTATGCAGGGCTCTCAACGACATTGCTACACGCGCAAGGACAAATCAAATCTCACCTGATGAATTATCACGATCTACATTTACAATTTCAAATTTTGGTGTTTTTGATGTTACAATAGGAACTCCAATTATTAATCAACCTAACGTAGGGATACTCGGTGTTGGAGCAATTAAAAAAAGACCTGTTGTTATTGAGAGCGAAAATGGTGATTCCATAGCGATCCAAAGTATGATGAATCTCTCTCTTGGCTTTGATCACCGACTCATTGATGGGTCAGGAGGTGCTAAATTTATTAATGGCATTCGTGATCATATTGAAAATATGAATTTGGAGAACCTTTACTGATTTATTTCGTATATAAACGCAGAGCATTAAAATGAAATCCCAACTAAACTATAAAAGTACAAGCAAACCTAAAATAAAATTTAACCAGGGGGAAAATTATAAATTTGTTCAAGAAACGGTTTCCTCCAACAAATTACATACTGTTTGTGAGGAAGCAAGATGTCCAAATATCTTTGAATGCTGGAATCGAGGTACTGCAACAATAATGATTCTAGGAGATATCTGTACGCGAGCCTGTGGCTTCTGCTCCGTTAGTACTGGTAAACCAAAAATTGTAGATACGATGGAACCTTATCGCACAGCGATGGCGGTAAAGAAAATGAAATTAAGACACGTAGTAATAACATCTGTTGATAGAGATGATTTAAAAGGTGATTTTGGTGCATCAATATGGGCTGAAACTATTGAGCAAATTCATTTACATGTTCCAGAGTGCACTGTTGAGGTTTTAACTCCAGATTTTAAAGGTGATCATTTCGCACTAAATAAAGTCTTTAATGCAATGCCTGAAATTTTTTCTCATAATGTTGAGTGTGTTGAGCGAATTAGTAAACAAGTAAGAGCTCAATCTGTATGGTCAAGGAGTATTAATGTTTTAAAATCCTCAGTAGAATTTGGACTAAGGACAAAAACTGGAATAATGGTTGGTCTTGGAGAAACACAAAATGAAGTGATTGAAACTATGCAAGAGGTTGTAGACGCTGGAGTTGAAATATTCACAATTGGTCAATATTTACAACCAACAAAAAAACACTTACCTGTAGCGAGATATGTTGAAAATCACGAATTTTTAAAATACAAGGAAGAAGGATTAAAGCTGGGCTTTAAAGTTGTTGAATCTGGACCTCTTGTTAGAAGTTCTTATCATGCTGATGAACAAGCTCGATTAGCAAAAGTCATATAAAATGAACAAAAATTCACTTTTTTTTAAAATTTTTGCTTTTGGGTTTTTAGTTTTTATTTCATCAAAATTATTTCATAAAAAAGAACAAAGCTACCCTTTAGTTATTGTTAATGGTATAGTTGCCCCTAGGCTTTCTAGCATAGTTTTTCATTTAGAGAAACCCACAGATTCCAGCTGTATCAATTGCCATATATCTTCGAAGGAAATTTTTTATAATGAAAAGTCTTTTGTTCCACCTAAAATACCACATGAAAACAGAGATAATTGCCAATCATGTCACATTTTAGAATTATAGTACATTATGGCATACAAAACTAAATGATTATTTATTTATTATGACATAAATGCATATAAATTTATTTGGTACAAACTTTGAAGATAATAAGGTATAAAATTTAATAAGGAATGAAATGACCGAAGAATTTGAAAAAAATGTAAACGATGATTTGTTAGATGAGAGTGAATCCTATCCAGTGATGCCGTTGAGGAACACGGTTCTTTTTCCTCAGCAGGTAATACCAATTTATATCGGGCGAGATAAATCACTAAAGCTTATTAATGAACTTTCTTCTAAAACCAAACACGTTGTTGTTGTTGCTCAAGAAGATGGATCTATTGAAGATCCAGAACCCAGTGATATGTATTCCTATGGCACTCTTGCTGTAGTTTTAAAAGTTTTTGATATGCCTGATAATAGTAAGTCTGCTATTGTTCAAGGCATAGACCGTGTTAAGATACTAGATTATAAGGAAAAGGACCCCTATTATCGAGCGGTTGTGCAAAGAGTGTCTAACAAAACGGACAAAGACAGTGTTAAGCTGGACGCCCTATCTAACAATCTCAGACAAGTATTTTCTGAATTGATACAAATCGCACCTAACTTAAGTGAGGAGCATACTGGAATGTTGTCAAACATTCAAAAGCCTGCTAGGCTAGCGGATAGAGCTGTTTCGCTTCTAACTGTTCCAAACCCTGAAAAACAAGACATTCTTGAAGAACTAGATGTTAAGAAGAGAGTCGAGAAAGCAATTAAAGTCCTAACAAAAGAAATTCAGAGAATAAAGCTTGGCGAAGAAATCCAAACAGAAGTTCATGATGAAATAGCAAAGTCTCAAAGAGAGTATTACTTACGTGAGCAAATGAAAGCTATTAAAAGGGAGTTAGGCGAGGACGAATCTCAAGTTGAATTAAATGAGATTGAAGAAGCAATAAAAAAAGCCAAAATGCCTGAAGATGCAGAGAAAGTGGCACTTAAAGAACTTGATAGGTTAACTAAAATTCCAACACAATCACCAGAATATACTGTTGCAAGAACCTACTTGGATTGGCTTACTGATCTTCCTTGGTCAAGCTCATCTGAGGATTCTATAGATGTTAAAGAATCTAAAAAGATTCTTGATGAAGATCATTATGGCCTTGAAAAGGTAAAAGAAAGAATTATTGAATATCTTGCAGTGCGCGCTTTAAAAATGAAAAAAGAACCTGATAGCGCTATTCGAGGACCTATACTTTGTTTTGCAGGCCCGCCTGGAGTTGGTAAAACCTCTTTAGGCAAATCAATTGCAAAATCAATGGGCAGGGAGTTCGTTAGAATTTCATTAGGGGGTGTGCGAGATGAGGCTGAAATACGTGGTCACAGAAGAACATATATTGGTGCTCTCCCTGGACGAATCATTCAGTCTTTAAAAAAAGCTGGCACAAATAACCCCGTTTTCATGCTAGATGAAATTGATAAGCTTGGTATGGACTTCAGAGGAGATCCTTCTTCTGCCCTCCTTGAGGTTTTAGATCCTGAACAAAATGGAACCTTTGCTGATCACTATCTTGAAGTTGACTTTGATTTAAGCAAAGTTATGTTTATTGCAACAGCAAACTATCAGGATCCTATTCCACCTGCCCTAAAAGATAGAATGGAAGTAATTGATTTTTCAGGTTATATCGAAGATGAAAAATTGCAAATTGCAAAAAAACATTTGATTCCTAAGCAGTTAAAAGAGAACGCTCTTACTACATCAGATGTTACGCTTGATGATGCATCAATTAAAGAATTGATGAGCTCCTATACTAGAGAAGCTGGAGTTAGAAACCTTGAAAGAGAAATCGCGAATGTCTACAGAAAGGTAGCAAGAGACAAAGTTGAAAAAAATTCTAAGAAGATTCGAGTAACAAAAAAGAAGATTTCTGAATACTTAGGAGCTCCAAGATTTTATTCCGACATTGCTGAAAGAACCACCAAACCAGGTGTTGTTACAGGCCTTGCTTGGACAGCAGCTGGTGGAGATATTCTTTTTATTGAAGCCTCTCAGATGAAAGGGAAAGGAAATTTAACATTAACAGGACAGCTAGGTGACGTAATGAAAGAGTCTGCAACAGCCGCGATGACTTTCGTGCGATCAAATTCTGACGCACTAAATTTGGCTGAAGATTTCAATGAAAAGTCAGATATTCATGTCCACGTTCCTGCTGGCGCTATTCCAAAAGATGGCCCTTCAGCAGGAGTAGGTATGCTGACTTCAATTGTATCACTACTTTCAGGTAAGCCAGTAAAAAGTAAGCTTGCTATGACTGGAGAAATTACTTTACGTGGAAACGTCTTGCCAATTGGAGGTGTGAAGGAAAAGGTGACAGCTGCTCACAGGTCGGGAATAAAAACTATTATACTCCCTGACCACAATCGTAAAGATCTTGAAGATATTCCAGACCATATCAAAAAAGATCTTGAATTTCACTTTGCAAAGGAAATGATGGATGTTGTAAAAGTAGCTATTCCTGGGTTAAGCCTTAATACAGCAAAAAAGAGAGCTATAAAAACAAAAAAAGTAGTGTAATTTTACAATTCAACTAGCGCGTATAACTCAGCTGGTCAGAGTGCCTCCCTTACAAGGAGGAAGTCGGAGGTTCGAATCCTTCTACGCGCACAGACAATAAATCAATAAAAGCCTTAGTTTCACGACT
>PBPT01000042.1 GCA_002724735.1 Fidelibacterota bacterium
GTACGTGCATTACTGCTCTTCTAGCGGGGTTGAACGCATCCAGAGATGCAAAACGTGTAGCAGTTGCTCATATTACCTTTAATTTGATTGGGGTTTTATTATTTTGTTTTTGGATACCAACCTTTGCCGACTGGGTTTCTCAAACGTCTCAAAACATTCCAAGACAGATAGCTAACGCCCACACTTTCTTCAACATAATTGCGTCGATTGTTTTTCTTCCGTTTACTGGGTATATAGCAAAAGCAATAATACACTATTTCCCTGATAAAGAATCAGATAGAAATATTGAAAAGCCCGCTGTGCTCCACCTTGATGAAAGTCTTCTTGATCAACCTACTGCTGCAATAAATAATGCCCAAGCTGAAATCAAAGGTGTTGTTGGGTTAATGGAAAGAGTTGTAGGTACACTTGTGCGTCCGTTTATTAACGGTCAAAATCTTAACGACATCGAAAATGAAGAAGTAGATTTGATGAGCGCAACCAATCAACGGGTTGAAAAAATAGACTTTCTTAATGATAAAATTACTGAGTATTTGGTAGCTACTAGTAAATCAGATCTTAGCACTAAACAATCAAAAGAATTATTTACCCTTACATCNATTGTAAATTATTTANGCTCNATGAATGACCTNATGAAATTAAGATTTAGCANNCTTGTTTCAAAAAAAGATGGNATTAATGAGGATTTTTCTNCTGAGGATCANGATGAGATTTTNAAATATCATCAACGCCTTATNAAGCAAGTAAAACGCTTAGACAAATTTTTTGCCAAGTTTGATAAAGCCAAAGCAGAAAAGATTATTGCCAANGGTAAAGAAAATAAAGATNTAGAGCAAAANTACAGGTTGGANAGATTTGAAAGAATCAGNAGCCAAGATCCTTCATCAGGTAAATCAGCNGATCTNAANCAGCTTCATACGCAAGTNATGGACCTCTTAAAACAAGTTAATATTTTTATAGAGCTAATTGCATCTTCNTTGTTGGAACTAGAGNCGGAATAAAATTACAGNTTTCCTCTTCTGCCCCAACCCATTTTAGCATTCAATGTTTTAAAATAATTAGAATCTTTGAACGTAATCATATTTATTGAAAACGGTGATTTTTCTATGGTCAGGTTTGTATTCTTTGAAAAGTTTTCATGGACTTGTCCGTCAACAGCAAATGCTAAATCTCCCTGCTCAAGAGATATTACCTTTACAACTTGATCTTCATTTAATACAATCGGTCGCAAAGAAAGAGTATGCGGACTGAGCGGTGTAATAACTATAGCGTTTAGCTTTGGAACCAGGATAGGNCCACCGGCTGATAAGGAATATGCTGTTGAACCTGTTGGGGTTGATATAATCACTCCATCAGAGTCATATGAAGAAATGAAGTGGTCATCAGCATATAGCTCAAGACTGATTATTCTTTGCGAGTTCCCTCTATCAATTACAAAGTCATTTAATGCATAAAAAATTTTTGAATTATTATTCTCAAACAAAGTGGCTTTTAATATCATTCTCGGTTGTGTAAAGAATTCTTCAGCAACCAACTCATCTAGCCTGCTAAACATTTCGTCAACAGTAACTTCAGCTAAAAACCCAAGCTTACCAAGATGAACTCCAAGAATAGGAGTATTTCTACCACCTATTGNTCTAGCAGCAGATAATATAGTACCATCACCACCTAAGGCTATCAAAAAATCTAAATTTTTGAAGTCATCTGCAGATTGAATAATGTTTGGAGAATGTTTAAAATCAGTTGGGAGTGAGTCCTTTATGCGAGTAGTGATACTAGCATCAAGTGAGTTTTTTTTGCTCCATTCCAAAATTGGCTCAAGCAAAGACCAAAAGGTATCTTTTTCAGTATTTCCCCAAATCCCAAATTGACGTTTGATTANATTGTTATTCATCTTCCTTAAATTNTTCTATCTTAATATTTCCTTCACTATCTTTCGATAATATTTCTATTTTTCTTTCAGCTGCATCTAGGTGTTTTTTTAAAAATTTGGAAAGCTGCAACCCTTGTTCAAAAAGTTGTATATTTTTTTCGAGAGATTGGTTTTCAGATTCCAAGCTTTTGACGATTTCTTCAAGTTTTTTCATTGAATCTTCAAAATTAATTGTCTGTTCTTTTGTCATGATGTTATACTTTTCTTGTTATGTTTATTTCTTAACAGCTGCCATTTCCCCATCTGCCATTTTTACCTTAAAGGATTCATTTGAGGCAATGCTTTCAGGATGAGTTATAATCTGATTTTTTTTATTAAAGGCTATACTATACCCTCTTTTAAGAGTATTGTTTGGGCTCAAAGCTTCAAGACTATTTGATAGGCTTTGAAGCTTTGATTCTTTTANAAGAAAAATTTTATTCATAATTATTTTTAAGTTTTTGTCAAAGTTTTCAATTTTTTCTAGATGTCTTTTGAAAACATTAATGGGTTTTTGGAGGTTATGACGCTCAACTAAGTTATCTAATGTTTGCCAATATGATGCAATCTTTGACTCAACAATATTCTGTATTCTTTTTGTTTGATCATCGATATTTTGAGAAATCTCAAAAATATTTTTTATCGCAATTTCAGCCGCAGCAGATGGAGTAGGTGCCCGTAAATCAGCTACCATATCACTGATTGTCAAATCTGTTTCATGGCCTACAGCAGAGATAATTGGTTTTTTGCATTTTACGATTTCTCTAGCTAATNCTTCATCGTTAAATGGCCATAAATCTTCAAAAGAGCCTCCTCCACGACCTATTATTATTAAATCAATGTCATCAATTGTAGAAAGATCTGCTATTCCAGATGCTACATCTAAAGCTGCATCATCACCTTGCACTAAAGCTGACCGAATAACTATTTTGACTTGAGGAGCTCTGCGCTTAAAAATTATAAGCATATCTTGGAGCGCTGCCCCAGTTTTTGAAGTAACAATACCAACACTAGTAGGAAATTTTGGTAAGGATNATTTTCTTTCATCGCTAAACATTCCCTCAGNTTGCAAACGTTTTTTCGTTTCTTCAAAAGCTTGATAAAGAGCGCCAATACCAGCTGGCTCCATGTGGTTAAGTATAATTTGATATTGACCCCTTGCCTCGTAAACAGAAAGCTTTCCCTTTGCAATTACATCCAAGCCATTTTTTGGAGAAAATGTTAACCCATTATTGCTGCCTTTAAACATTACAGCACGCAATTCTGAATGCGAATCTTTGAGTGTAAAATACATATGACCAGAGGAATGATGGGTAAAGTTTGATATTTCACCCCTAACTACAATGGAGGCATAATTTGATTCGATTAAGTTTTTAATCTGTGCCGTAAGCTGGCTTACGGTCAAAACATCATTAAAACTCATTATNGAAGAGCAGGTTTGCCTGCTTGCTCCCAACAATATTTCCACAATGATGCGAGCCTGATTGGTGCCCTTCCAAGCCTATCGAGAAGGAGATTTTTTGTTTCGGCATAAAGAATATCTAAATAAGGTTTTTCGAAGTTTAGAATATCGTATGATTGTAATTGCTTTGCCTGTTCAGAGGTGAGAACAGCTCTAGCTTTAGTGTCCGCAGACAATANCTCTTGATGATAGGAAAATGACTCTTTAACTATATCGAAAGCATAAGCTACAGGGTCATTGACTTGCTCAATTTCTCCTATTGGATCAATGCGTTTTATGTAATCATCTATGAGGCGTATTTCCCATCTAAAATGAACACCANGATTGCCTGTTTCTTTGCCATTATAGTTTTTTATTACATGAAGGGGTTGATGCAAGTCTGCAATATAATGACCAAGTTCGCCCATATTAAACAATGCCTCGTCGAAACGATTGTTCTTCATTAAATAAATGATTCGATTACATAGCTTTTCAATATGCCATGGAGCATCACCCATTTTCTCAACCATCTTATCACCGTATTTGTCATAAAATTCTGATCGATTTCTTGGAATATTGTCAAATGGATAATTATCGTAATAATCAGCGTCGATAAAATGNTGATGATAATCTCTTCTATCTATTCCTTTATAATAGTCAGGAACGGGACCATATACCTTCAAAAGTTCGGAGTGTTTTGATAAAAACCGTCCAAGGTCNCCTTTTAGCTGATAACATGCTATAAAGTTTATTCGTCGATGACCCTCATAACCCCAACCACTTAAAAAAGGAGTTGTGATTTGTATGAGAACAATAAGCCACACTGTTCTGGCTTGCTTCATGATAAATTAACCTATACTTTTTTCTTTTTATGACGATTGGCGCGCAAGCGTTTTTTTCGCTTGTGAGTATTCATTTTACGCCTTTTTCGTTTTTTACCGCAGGGCATTTAACCTCATTATTTTTTTAGACTTTCATTTACATGGGAACGCATATTCTTTGCCGGCTTAAAAGTTGGCACATGCCGCTCAGGAAGAAAAATTGATTCTCCAGTTCCTGGGTTTCGAGCTTTTTTTGGTTTACGATGCTTAACACCAAATGTACCGAATCCACGCAATTCAACTCTTTCATTTTTTCCGAGTGATTCTATGATTGTGGACATTACACCATTCATAACGGCTTCAGTTTCAACTTTAGTTAACCCTGTAGCATCAGAAACAATATTTACTATGTTTTGTTTTGTCATGATAATTACTCCATTTTCCAGCGATATGCAGGTAATTCATCAAACCAACTACTAGTAGCTTGTTCTAAATTAGAAGTGAACATATCAATTAATGATGAATTTTTTTTATTGATTTGAATTGTTTTTGGAACACCTTTTATTTTCCCCAAGACTCCAGCCAAAGAAACTGCCTCTTCATAGGTACCCAAAAGATCAATTAACCCCAAATTTTTTGATTGCAGTCCTGTAAAAACTCTACCATCTGCTAATTTTATTAGTTCTGACTTATTGATAGCCCTGTTATCTTTCACGGCATCAATAAATTGATTGTGTATATCATTAACCATGTCGTTTAGATGTCTTCTGTCTGCTTCTGTAACCTCTCTTGAATAAGAACCGACATCTTTTAACCCACCACTTTTAACCGTTTCAAATTTTATTCCAACCTTACCTAAAAGCTCCGTAGCAACAGGATAATTCATAATAACGCCTATACTTCCAACTATAGTTCCAGGGTTAGCAATAAGTGTATCGGCTCCCAATGCAACATAATATCCACCTGAGGCAGCAACAGAACCCATGCTTGAAACTATTGGCTTTATACCCCGAATGGACTTTACTTTTTCATAGATTTCTTGAGTAGGAGCTACTAGGCCGCCTGGAGAATCAATGCGGATTACGATTGCTGAAATATCATTCCGATTTTTAAGCTTTTCTAATTGAGAAACGATTGCGTCAGAGGACAAAATGGGACCATTAATTTTTACTATACCAACTTTTTTACCGTTGCCTTCTAGGNTAGACTTAGCTGAAGCTTCTCCAATTTTNAAAATAATTACTGCGATGAAAAATGATCCTAAACCCCACCACAGCCAATTGGTATTTGTTTTTGGTCGCTTCATTTATTTTTTAACCCAAAGTGTTAATTTTTGACCAGGAAAAATATGTTGACCATATTTCATTCCATTCCATTGGCGAATTTTTGATGCTCTTGTTCTGTAATCCTCAGCAATATGACCAAGTGTATCACCTCTTCTAACCTTATAAATAATTTTATTATGAGTGGAAGTCAATTGTACTCTAGACGATCTTGGGATATTCATGCCAGGAACAGGAATAGTTAGCTTCTGACCAATACGCAACATATTTCTATTTCTTATTTTATTTACCGCCATTAAATCAGATTGCGAAACACGATATTTTCTTGCAATGTACCACAAGCTTTCACCGTTTCTTACTTTGTGTGAAATAAATTGAGGAGCAAAACGCTCATTTTCAGGCAATGCATTGTAATTTTTAATAAATTTATCTTTAGAACCATATGGTATTTTAAGCTTATAAGTTTCGGAGGGTGTTGCCGATTGGCGAAGTTCAGGATTTAGGGCTTGTAAATTTTTGAACGAAGTACCTGCTGCTCTAGCCAGAACTGTAAGGTCAGCACTCTTTTCAATAGTTACAATATCGTATGAGTATGATTTTTTTCTCTTTCTTTTTTTCGTGAATCCATAGTCTTGAGGGTTTTTTGCCATTATTGTTGCTGCGAGAAAATAGGGCATATAATTACGAGTTTCACGAGGCAAAGAATGCAACTGCCAAAAATCTGAAGTCTGATGGAGTTTCGTTGCTCTCCTGACTCGATTTTCTCCAGAATTATACGCTGCTAGGGCTAAATACCAATTGTCAAATTCATTATAAAGAGTGGACAGATAAGCCATGGCAGCTTTAGTTGATTTTTCAGGATCACGCCGCTCATCAATATACCAATTTCTTTTAAGACCATAAATTTTACCTGTTGAATAAATGAATTGCCACATACCAGTTGCTGCAGCTTTGGAATGAGCCTTTGGATTGAGGCCTGATTCAATCATTGCGAGGTAAAGAAGCTCAGGTGGTAAATTATTTTGTTCAATTATCTTTGACAATACCGGTCCATAAACATCTAATCGGTCAAGCCAAATTTCAAACTGGGGCCTACCTTTAGTTTTAAAATAATNAATGAACTGATCAACTTTTTTATTCCGAACTAATGGTATATGACCATCTCTGTCTTCTATAACAACAAACTGTGTTGCCCCCATTTCTACCTCGAGTGGTTCGGTGCGCGAAGTTACATCCATTCGCATATTTTCTGCTGTTAAGGATGCATCAACCTTATCTAAGGTGCTAAATTTTTTAGAGTATAAAGAAACTAAAGACTCTTCAAAGCGGTCAAATTCTTCTCGATCTTCATTGTCCATCTCACCATATTGATCTGCTTCAGATAGTAAATCAAAAATACGATTTAAATTATAAACTACTTCAAGCGTGTCATTCATTACGTCTGATATAAATGCATCTGATAAAAGTATTTTAGCCTCTCTTAACAAATCAGGAAGTCTATTCTCATTGCTAGCTGCACCTAACCCTTGAGGTGCATTGCTGGAGCTAAGAGCATTAATTGTACTACCACCATTTGCCTGCTGAGATAAAACCAAAGAAAAGGGAAACAACAATAAAATGGTAATCTTTGTAAATCCTTGTTTCATAAATAGATAGAGTAATTTTGNTGGCAAAATTAATTGGACCTTAAGTCCCCAGTCAAGCATTTCCTTTGTCACTAATTATTTTAGTTGTACTGTAGCCTTCAAGGTAGGGTAGTATTTTAACTTCTCCNCCATTNCTATGAATTACTTTTGATCCAACAATTTCATCAATCTCATAATCGCCTCCTTTTGTAATTATATCTGGTAGCAAGTTTTCGATTAATTTGATTGGGGTGTTTTCATTAAAAATAATCACAGCATTCACATAATCTAATTTTAAAAGATTTTCAGCGCGAATTTTTTCGCTATTGACAGGTCTGCCAGGTCCTTTTAAAAATTTNACAGATTTNTCTGAATTAAGCCCTACTATTAAAAAATCTCCCAAATCTTTTGACTGCTTAAGATATTGGAAATGCCCTTTGTGAAGTATNTCAAAACATCCATTTGTAAAAACGACTATGTTATTGCTTTTTTGAAGTAAAATTCTTTTTTCTTTTAAATCTTTAATATTGTAAAACATACAANAAGTTAATTTTTAACTAAACCTAAAACCTCATTTCTGACCTTTAGTGCAAAATCATCTCTATCTTCATAAGAAAGGTCATTCGTTANCAACGGTTTTCCAAATTTTATTTTCAAGGAGTTTGATTTTTTATTNATNAATCTATCTTTGAGATAAGATCTAGCACCAATGATGCCAACGGGGACAACAGGAACATTGAGGTTGATTGCCATTAACAAACCTCCTTTTTTAAATGGCATAATTCTTCCATCTTTTGAACGTGTACCCTCTGGAAAGATAATTACAGACCGAGGATTATCTTTCATTGATTTTTTTGCAAAATTCATTAGACTCATCGATCTTTGATGATTTTTTCTGTCAACAAAAAAATGTCCACCAGCTTGCATCGCCCACCCAAGAAAAGGGATTTTCTTAAGCTCTACCTTAGCTATTGAAACCATATGTAGTGGAACAGCAGCAAAAACCAGTGGAATGTCAAGCGCAGATTCATGATTAGCAGCAAAGAAATAATTGGACGACGTATCTATTTTTTCAAAACCTATTGAGATGAATTTAATTCCGCTGAAAAATAGAATGTTTTTTGACCAAGTTCTTACTATCCATCCAACAAATTTTCCCTGACGTTCAAACAGTGATCCTAAAACACCTAGGCTGCCAAAAATTATGGTCCAAAATATAACATTTAGAAGGACCCAGAAATTAAAAATATAATATTTAATCAATGATTTTTAGTTTGATGTAATCTTGAAGCACATCGGGAACTTGGACTGATCCATCTTTATTTTGGTAGGTTTCAAGCAAAGCAACCATTAATCGGGGCGTGGCTAAACCACTTCCATTTAAAGTATGTACAAATTCAACTTTTTCATCGGACGATTTTCTATATCGTATGTTCCCACGGCGTGCCTGAAAATCCTCAAAATTACTACATGAGGACACCTCAAGCCATTTTTCTTCAGCTGGAGACCAAACCTCCAAGTCAAAACATTTTGCTGCAGAGAAACTAAGATCTCCTGAACAGAGCTCGACTTTTCTGTATTTGAGCTTCAACGAGCGAAGAATTTCTTCAGCATGAGATGTAAGTTCTTCAAGTACTTTGTATGATTCATTCGGGTTTACAAATTGGACTAATTCAACTTTATTAAATTGATGAACTCTTAGTAATCCTCTGGTTTCTTTTCCATAAGAACCTGCTTCTCTTCTAAAACAGGCTGAGAAAGCAGCATATTTTTTTGGCAGTTGATTTTCACTTAAGATTTGATCTCTNTGATAGCTTGTAATAGGAACTTCAGCCGTTGGAATTAGCCATAAATTATCAATTTCAGAGTGATACATATCTTCTGAAAATTTTGGGAGATTTCCAGTAGTTAAAGCAGATGTAGAATTTACTAAAAAAGGGGGAAATATTTCTGTATATCCATTATTGTTTGTTTGAAAATCAAGCATGAAGTTGATTAAACCTCTTTCAAGAAGAGCTCCTTTACTTTTATAAAGTGGAAATCCAGATCCTGATATTTTTGAAGCCTGATCAAAATCAAAAAGGCCAAGTTNATTGCCAATTTCGACATGAGACTTGATATCAAAATTAAAACTAATATCTTCACCCCAAATCGAAACAACTTTATTTTCTTTTTCATCGTTTCCTTTTGGCACCGAATTATGAGGTGGGTTTGGAACATTTAGAAGAATATCCTCAAGTTTTTCTTTTGATATTCCAATTTTATTTTCAATTTTTTTAATACTCTCGCCAACTTCACGCATGGATTTGATCATACCTTGCGCGTCACCACCTTTTTTCTTGATTAGTGCTATTTGATCAGATACTTTATTTCTTTCAGCTCTTAACTCATTTGCAGTNGACAAACTTTTTCTAATATAACTNTCTAGCTCCACTGCTTCATCTAAATTTTCATTATATCCTTTTGATGACAATGCAATAGTTAATTGGTCTAGGTTGTTTCTTATAAGATCAATGGAAATCATTTTTTAATTATTCAATTATGAAGAAATTCTCTATCAATATTTTTTAGTTTNGGAAGTTTTTGATCTTTTTCAGAAATAACTATTTCGCTTTTTGGAAGGCTCAAATCTAAATCTTCATCATCCCAATGNATCCCAAATTCATCAGCTGGGTCATAATAAGCTGTGCATTTGTATTGAAAAATTGCGTATTCAGAGAGCACACAAAACCCATGGGCAAAGCCTGGCGGTATATACAACATAGTATGATTTATATCATCAATTTCCATGGAAAAGCTTTTGCCAAAATTTGGAGAATGTTTTCTTACATCAACAGCTATATCCAAAACCTTACCTTTTACAACGCTTACTAATTTCCCCTGGGGATTTTTTAACTGGTAGTGAAGACCGCGAAAAGTTCCTTTTTTTGATAAGGATTGATTTTCTTGAACAAAATGTATTGAGGATATCTTTGAATTAAAATCATTTTGCTTGAATGATTCAAAAAAATACCCTCGTTTATCTTCAAATTTTTTGGGCTCAATTATGAAAATATCCGCTATTTCAGCCTGGTAAACATTCACTATATGTTTCTACCTATGTTTTCATATTTAAATTGCAACGACTTAAGTTTTTCAATGCTGTAAATATTTTTTGGATCAAAAATTCGGGGATTTTTAAGTAGGGATTTTAGCTCTTTAAGGTCAATGCCTCTAAACTCATTCCACTCAGTCATCACAGCACAGATTTCTGCACCAGCAACACATTCTCTCCAACTAGAAAAATAATCTACATTTGGGAAAAGGATTTTAAAATTTTCAGCTGCAGCAGGNTCGTAAGCATTCACTGATGCCCCTAATTTTGTTAACTCAGAAACAACAAATAAGGAAGGAGATTCTCGAATATCATCAGTATTAGGCTTAAAAGACAAGCCTAAAATTGCAATCTTAGAACCTTTAATATNATTTTCAGCTAATTTAAGGATTTTTTTAACAGCAAGACTTTTTTGATTTACATTTGTTTTTATAGTAGCCTTTACAGTATTTAATTCCACTTTATTGTCTTTACTCAAATTATAGAGCGCCTGTAAATCTTTTGGGAAACAAGAACCTCCAAAGCCTGGCCCAGGATGAAGAAATTTCGAGCTAATTCTTCCATCTTTTCCCATGCCTTTAGCTACTTGATGTATATCAGCACCCACAGCTTCGCACAGATTTGCTATTTCGTTTATATAACTTATTTTCAGAGCTAGAAATGAATTAGAGGCGTATTTAATCATTTCAGCAGTTTCAACTCCTGTTTCAANAATTGGTGTTTCGTTTAAATATAATGGTCTATACACTTCTCTCATTTCTTTGAATGCTTTGCTTGAAGACGATCCTAGAACGATGCGATCTGGAAATAAAAAGTCATTAACTGCAACTCCTTCCCTTAAAAACTCAGGATTAGATACATAGTCGAATTCAATATTTGAATTTTTAGACTTTATAATCTTTTTTATATACTCACCTGTTCCAACAGGAACGGTGCTTTTTGTGCATATGATTTTGTATTCATTTAGATTTTGAGCAATAGAAGTAGCAACTTTTTCAACAGCGCTTAAATCTGCTTTTCCATTTGAACCAGTAGGTGTACCAACTGCAATAAAAATAATTTTTGAGTTTTTAATCTCTTTTTCAATTTCGGATGAGAAAAACAACCTGCCATCATTACAATTTTTATTAATTAATGACTTGAGATTTGGCTCATAGATAGGAATTTCACCAGAATTAAGTTTATTT
This sequence comes from Fidelibacterota bacterium, assembly GCA_002724735.1. Classification (GTDB taxonomy): domain Bacteria; phylum Fidelibacterota; class Marinisomatia; order Marinisomatales; family TCS55; genus TMED108. The sequence goes on from PBPT01000042.1 coordinate 11,364, forward strand.
ATTTTATTTACATCAATATCTATACATGTTACTTTATTNCCAAATTCAGCTAATCCAGCTCCAGAGACTAAACCAACATAACCTGTACCTATTATCGCAATTTCCTTCATATTTGTATTAAAAAAACCCTTTTTGTCTTCTTGAAAACCATTCTGNGCATAGTAATATAACTATTAAAACAAGAATGAAAATATTTTCCTTAAATTTAATAATATTCGCTTTTACTTCTCGCTTTTCTTTTTTNTNAAGATATTCAAAAATTTTATCTCTGTCCTCCCATTTCATATAAGATCCTTGAGAAACTATTGATATTTCTTTTAGCAAAGCTTCATTAAGATAAACTTGGTTCAACTCTACTTGGCTCTCTAAGACAGTAAATTCATCTGTTTGGATGGGTATTGTGCTTGTGTTGGAATATATTTCAAATTGATAAATTCCTGATTTAGGAGCTCTAAAGTTTACTTCCCATTTTTTAGAATCAATATTGTAGTCGATTTCTTTGGATAAAGCAACTTCATCATTTTTCGTTACCTTAAGATAGAAATTAGTTGAATCATTTTTTTTGGTAATATCCGAGCCAGAAAGATATGCAATTTCTCCTTGCTGATAATAATCTCTATTCATTTGGAAAAAGTTTTCAGTTGTTACGCCTGATTTTATCAGCCATTCAATAGATTCAGAAAATAATTTGCTAAAAGGATCGACAGTGCCTTTATTGTAGTATAATTTGTTTATGTTTGATGACGCGATAGTTACAGATCTAAATTTATTGTTGCCTCTAATAAGTAAAGGCCATCCTGATTCAAAAATAGCAATTGTTTTGGACTTATCTTCAAGCCCCCCTAAGTATAATGTTTGTTTCATTGGGGGTAGGTCTTTGAAAAAATAGCTCTGATCTTCAAAATCCCAAAATTGATCATCCTCAAACTCTTCAAACTTCTCAACTGGACCTAAACCCAAAAGTTTCTCCAACCCACTTATTGATTTATTAGTTTGATTTGGTCCCGCAATTAACATTAGGGCTGATTGCTGTGCAATCCCCTTTTTAGCTAAANCCCTTATAAAATTNGTTGGAAGCGGATTAATTGGGTAGTTGTCAAAAATGATCAAATCATAAGATGTTTGCCAAAACGACTTAATGTTTTTGCTAAAATCTGATTCTGAAATTTTAACATAATGATCAACAACTATTCTTTTATTTTTGCTTAAAGATTTTTTTATTATACTAGTATTTTTGTTTGGACTGCCTGTAATTAATCCTACTCTGTATTTATCTTTTAATATTAATATATTAAAATTTTGCTTATTATTATTAATATTAACCTCATCAGCGAGTGAAGATACTTGCGCAGTATATTGTTGCTTACCTAGAGCTTTTGGTTCAAACTGAAAATTTGCTGTTACTTTTGAACCCATTCCATAAAGCCTGACATATTTTGATGCAATTAATTTTTTATTTTCGTAGAGCGATACGCTAAATCTGTCGTTGATATCGCCAATAGATTGAATGTCAATTGCAACATTTATTCTTTCATTTTTTATTGCAACAGTAGGTGTATTTATAGAACTGAGAAAAATATCAACAAGTGAATTCTGATTACCAATACCTATACTATAAATTGGTATTTTTGAATTTTTAAAGGAAAGCCTTGGGTTCAATCCCTCATTAGAAATACCATCGGTGAAGATTATTCCACCAGCAAAATCTTGTTCAGACATATATTCAGCCAAATTTCCTAGGTTAGTAGTTTGACCTTCTCCGTTCAAAATTCCATCTGAGATATCTATTTTAGAATCAAAAGAATGAACTTGGTATTTGATGTCTTCTTTTTTCATGCGTGAAAAAATTTGACTAATTCCAAAATTAACGGAAGCTAATGAAGGGCTTTTATGGTATTTAATACTTGCAGAATTATCTAAAAAAACTGCCCATTTTAAGTTTTTAATTTTTTCAGTATTATAGGTAATAATAGGGTTAAACAACAAAAAAATTAAAAAAGAAAGAATGCTTAATCGAATAGCATAAAGACCTTTATGCTTTAATCCATAAAATCTTATTAGATATACATAAATAGCTATTGAAAAAAGAATTAAAATAGAAATTAATGGGCTGTTAAATGAAAAGAATTGAAATCCCATTTAGGCTATCCTCATGTTGGGCATTATTGAGAAACCAATATTAGTCTTAATTCCTTTTTTTAGATATTTTTCTCCTAGAAATGCTATCATTGCTGCATTGTCAGTACAATATTTTAAATCGGGGAAAATTATTTTTTTATCTGGTATTTTTTTCTCAATGTATTCTCTCAAAAAGCTGTTCGCAGCAACACCACCAGCAATTACGCAAGATTGAAAACCTGTATCTTGAACTGCAAGATTTAACTTTTGAACTAATACATCAATTATTGCAAATTGATAGCTAGCAGCTATGTCCTCTATTTTAGTATTTTTGTCACTTTCAACAAAATATAGAAGTGATGTTTTAAGACCACTGAAGCTAAATTCTAAATTGTTACTATCTAGAAGCGCTCTTGGGAAATTAACCGATTTAGGATTGCCATTTTTTGCTAGTTTCTCTATCTCTGGACCACCTGGATAACCTAACCCAAGGATCCTCGCACCCTTATCAAATGCCTCACCAGCTGCATCGTCTCTAGTTTCACCTAAAAGTTCATAATCCCCAAAATTGTTAACTTTCCAAATCTGCGTATGTCCTCCAGAAACTAATAAGCAGACAAATGGAAATAGCAAGGAAGGGTCTGCTAAAAAATTAGCAAATATATGAGCCTCTAGATGATTGATTCCGATGATCGGGATATTTAGGCCAAAAGCAATACCTTTTGAAAAAGAACATCCAGTTATTAGAGCACCTGAGAGTCCTGGTCCTTGAGTAACCGCAATTCCATCAAGGTCACTTAGTCGATAATTTGCGTCCTGAAGTGTCTTGTGAACAATTAAATTTAAAACCTTTTCGTGCTCACGAGATGCAAGCTCCGGTATGACACCTCCAAATTTGTTATGGATCTCCTGAGAGCTAAGATTGGATGAAATGATTTCGCCATTAACACATATTGCGGCTGCGGTTTCATCGCAAGAGGTTTCTATGCCAAGAATCTTCAATTGTTGATCTGAGTAACGAGCAGTTCAATATTTTTAGGTGAAAGATCCATCCAGCCTACAACATCTTTAGGAACTTTCACATCAAGCTCATATAATTGCTGATTCGAATCCCAATTTTTGAAATCAACACTAACTTCAATTTCAATAGGTTTCATATTAGCTATGAAATCTAAACCGCCTATAACGGTTAGAGAAACAGTTTGTGGACTGGTAAAAATTCTCATATTTGTATCAGGATTAGAGATTTTTACTGGAATCTCGCTAATTATTCTTTCACTAACCGGCTGAATATCCTGTTTAAAAGAGATATTTTTGGGTGTGTATTCAATTAATTGATCCTCAGGAACCAAGAGTGGCAAAATAAAATTTATATCTGAAGTAACGTTATTAAAAGTATCAGGTCCAAGCTCAATGAAGTCAATATTTTCAACTATATTTTTGGAACCAGCAACATTTATATATTTTGGTGAAATAATGGGATTGCTCACTGTTGTAAAACCAGGGCTAGGATTAATAATTATACCTGATTGAACTTTGACACTTTTTTCTTTGAATTCATCTAAGCTTATGTTGATAGATTTAGGGTGGACGATCTCAACAAAGCTTATATCAAAATTTGATGGTATGATTATTTTTTGGGGATAACGATCATAATATTCATTAAGTATAAAGTCATACTGCTCAGAAATACTTTCAAGATCAAGAACAAGCTTATATCCCGGAACAAAACGTTTTAAAATGAAAGATTTGAAAATTGATCTTCCCTCACCTTTAATCCTAATTTTAGCAAACTTCGGTACTTTTTCATTTAGTACTAGTTGGGCAGGGAGATTGCGAACTTCAATTGGAATGTCAGTGCTAATAATATATTCATTTTCACTTAATACAAATAACCACAATAAAAAAGCCAATCCTAAAGCGCTAANTTTTGTGGATATATTTTTCCAAAGAAAGAAAGAGTAAAAATTTTTTTTGTACTCTTTTTTTGCCATGTGACTACGAAATTATTTATTGATTTGCATTTTATTAATTATCTTCAGGATCCCCTGTCGAAATATCTTCGGGAATTTCTATTCTTTCACCCGCTGGCTCTTCTTGGTTATCAAGAAAATCCTTAATTTCATCCTTTTGGATATTTTTGTCGCTCAATTCTTCGGAAAATAAAATNATTTTTTTGTTTTCAGGTTTTACCTCAAGAACTGATCCGCTTATTTTTTGCCCAACGCTATATTTTTGTGTGATTTCTTTGCGCTGTTTTTTCGATTGTCTTCCAAATGGGATTATACCCTCAATTTCATCTTCAAGAGAGAGAATGATGCCTTTGTCTAAAATCTTAACAACTTCACCTTCTTGTTCGCTTCCAGTTTGAAATTTTTCAATTATATTTGGCCAAGGATCATCGGAAAGCTGCTTAATCCCAAGTGAGATCCTTCTGCTTTCTCTTGATACCTCTAAAATTCTTACTTCGGTAGATTGATCTTTTTCAATCATCTCCCTAGGATGTCTTACAACTTTAGTCCATGAAAAATCAGAAACATGAATTAATCCATCAATACCCTCCTCAAGCTCAACAAAGGCTCCAAATTGCGTAAGGTTAATTACCTTACCTTTAACGATAGTGCCTACATTGTACTTTTCTTCAATCTTATCCCAGGGATCATCTGTGAGTTGCTTTGCNCCTAGGCTAATTTTTCTCTCATCTGCATCAATCGATAGAACAATTGCTTCAACTTCATCTCCAAGNGAATATAGCTCAGAGGGGTTTTTAATGTGACGAGTCCATGACATTTCTGATACATGAATTAAACCTTCAATACCAGACTTTATTTCAATAAAAGCACCATAATTTGTCATACTAACTACTTTACCCTCAACCCTTTGACCCTGGGGAAAATCAGTTTCTATAGTTTCCCATGGGTGTGGAGTTAGTTGTTTTAAACCAAGAGATACTCTTTTTTTTTCATTGTCAAAGTCTATGACTTTGACAGTCAAGGTGTCATCCATTGAAATCATTTCTGAAGGATGATTTATTCTTCCCCAGCTTAAATCAGTAATATGCAACAACCCATCAATACCCCCTAGGTCTATGAATACCCCAAAATCAGTAATATTCTTAACTCTACCTTCCATAATCGCTCCAACCTCAAGAGTATTGAATATTTCATCTCTTTTTTCAGCTAAGCTTTCCTCAAGAATTGCTTTGTGAGAAACAACAACATTTTTTCTCATTTCATTAAATTTGACAACTTTTAGTTCCATTTCAACATTAAGATACTTGTCAAAGTCTTTTACAGGCCGGACATCTATTTGTGAGCCAGGTAGAAATGCTTGGACACCCTTAAGATCAACAACCAACCATGCCGCCCTTAATTCTTTTTATAATTTTTCCAGTAATTATTTCGCCAGTTTCGTGTATATTTCTCAGCTCAATCCACCTTCTTAGGAAATCTGCTTTTTCTTTTGATAAAACAGTTTTACCACTTTCATCTTCCATCCTTTCAAGATATACATCAATTTTACCCCCAACATCAGGAAGTTCATCAGAAGAAAATTCATCTCTATTAATTATTCCTTCAGATTTAAAACCTATGTCAATTAAAATTTCTTTCTCGTTGATTCCAATCACTCTACCAGTAATGATTTCACGCTCTGAAATATCAGAAAAGGTTGAAAGGTACTTTTCTTGATTTGGAAAATCTTCGTTGACAACTTCAGGCTCGCTTAACTCATCCACAGATATCTGTTTTACATTACTAAAAAGTGAAGGATCTAAGTAGTCAATGTCTGCTTTTTTATCAGCAACTATTTCTTTTTCGACAATATCATTAGAGGTTGTTGGCGATTTTTCAGTCGACTCTTCGCTGACCTTCGATGTTTCNTTATCTAAGGCCTGTTCAACAANGGGTTCATTATCAATCGTGTTCATTTATTTTTTGTTTCCTGTGTTTTTTGTTTAATCTTTCTAATCATAAAGTCAACCTGTTCATTTATACTTAAATAGGTTGTGTCAACTTCAATTGCATCAGATGCTTTTTTAAGAGGTGAGTGTCCACGATTTGAGTCGTAGTCATCTCTTTTTCTTATGTCNTCAATTAAATTACTAATAGACCTTTTTTCGCCTAAAGACTCCAATTCTAACTTTCTTCTTTTAGCTCGTACTTCATCGCTTGCAATGATAAAAAATTTAACTTCTGCTGCGGGAAAAACAACGGTTCCAATGTCTCTTCCCTCCATAACACAATTTCTTTTGCCAGCATACTNTCTTTGCAGATTTACCATAAAATTACGAATCATGGGAATTGCACTCACTTCACTGACTCGCTGAGAAACATCAGTTTTTCGAATCAAATTNGTTACGTCTTTATTGCCAATGTAAAACATCGTGCGTTCATTATTNTTTTTTAAATCAATTTTAAAATTTGTTAAAAAATTTGATAACTGCACATCGTTTGATATATCAATATTTTGCTCCATTACAGCCCACGAAACACATCGGTACATGGCTCCCGTATCAAGATACAAAAAATTTAAGTTTTTTGCCAATAATCTAGCCGAAGTGCTTTTACCTGATGCTGCAGGTCCATCAATTGCAACAATCATCTAATACCCATTCTCAATTAGCCTAGAAATTTACAAATTTTATTTAATGATTAACAATCACAATAGATCATACCTAAAATATCTACTTTTGTAAGCTTTTGAGTTGCTTGAGCTCCTTGTTTGTAAGATCTCTNTAAGAACCTTTAGGTATATTATCAAGACTAATAGGACCAAATTGTATTCTCTTTAAACTAAAAAGAGTCTTTTTCATTCGATATGCTATTCTTCGAACCTCTCGCTTTTTACCTTGAAGGAGCTTTAGTTGTGCAATTACTCTTCCCTTGACTTTTTTTTTGGTTTAAAACTTCAGCGCGGCCCCATTCTTTTTGACCAATGTAAACCTTTTTAGCGATTTTTCTTTTTTCCCAACTTTGAAAAGGTGTATCTATCTCAAGCTCGTAAATTCGTTCGATTCTATTTTTTGGATGCATAAGTAAATTAGCTAAATTACCGTTATTTGTAAGCAATAAGACTCCACACGTATCTTTATCCAGCCTGCCAATAGGAAACAATCTTTCGCTTGAATCAATCAAATCGATGATTGTTTTTCTCCCCTGTGGATCTTTCATTGTTGTGATGAAGCCTTCTGGTTTGTTCAAAAGGATAGTTCTTATTCTTTTTTCTGGAGAAATTTTTCTACCATCAAACCTAACCTCGTCNAGATCAGAAACGTGATAAGCTGGGTTTAATTCTAAAATTCCATTTACAGTTACCATGCCATCAAGGACATTTTTATCAGCCTGCCTTCTAGAGCATTCTCCTGATTGAGCTAAATACTTATTTAAACGCATCTATTTGCTCTAAAAACTCTGAATCGTCCTCAACAAGCTCGGTGATTTCTTTTAGTTTTGGTAGATCAGAGAGTTTGTTTAACCCAAATGATTTAAGAAAAGTATCTGTTGTTTTGTAGATTAAAGGTCGACCAGTGGTTTCTTCTCTACCGCTAATTTTTATAAGTGTTTTCTTGAGAAGAGTTTTAATTACTCCTGCACAGTCNACTCCGCGAATCGATTCAATATCAGTTCGACTAATTGGTTGCTTATATGCTATGATTGAAAGTGTCTCTAAAGCTGCCTGGGATAAATAAAATTGACCACTCTTTGTTAATAGCCTCCTTATAAAAAAGTCATATTCAGATTTTGATCTAATTTGATAACCACCAGCTACAGCTAAAATTTCGAATGCATGATTATTCCTGTTGTATTTTTTTTGTAGTTTATGGATACAAGTTTCTAGGTTGGGCGGATCAGCATCAAAAACGCTATTAACCTTTTTCTGTGTTAATGGGTCAGGGCTAGCAAAAAGCAAAGCTTCAATGATTTGTTCAGAATCCTTCATCAGATTAATTTTTGTTTAAAAGGTGTATTTCAATATCATCAAAAAGGCTCTTTTGATAAACTGCAACTTTAAATTGCTGAACTAAGTCAAGTAAGGCAATAAAAGTCATAACTATTTCAAGTTTACTTTTGCAGGATTTCAATAAGCGCTCAAAAGATAAGATTCCTCTTCCATCAAAAGAATCAATGATAATTTGCTTTTTATCTGAAAAATCTAATGTGTCTAAGNTTACTTCATAGGGGTTAATCTCAGGGACACGATCCATAGCTTCTTTAAAGTATTTCGCAAGTTCAAAAACGCTAATTTCTTTCAAAAAGTCAAATTCTTGGTCTGAATCAATTTCAGGTTCTGAAAAACTTCGTTCATGCTGATAGCTTAATGCTTCCCATTTTTCGGAAAGGTTATCTGCAATATCTTTATATTTTCTATATTCTATGAGCTGTTGAACGAGCTCAGTTCTTGGGTCAATGGGTTCGCCAAGCTCGTCTAAGTCAGGACGNGGTAAAAGCATTTTTGATTTAATTCGCATCAGTGTAGCTGCCATCANAATAAATTCACCTGCAATGGAAAGATTCATAGATTTCATATCCTCAATAATTTGCAAATATTCAGCGGTTATTTTTGCGATTGGAATATCNTATATATCAATTTCATCTCTTCGAATGAAGTATAGTAGCAAGTCAAGAGGTCCTTGAAACTGATCTAACTCTACTTTATGCATCTAATAATAATCTAATCCCATTGCGGATCTGGCGTCATCTAAAAATTTATTAGCAACCTCAGCAGCCTTAGTTGCGCCCAGGCTTAAATTATTTAGGACATGGTCTTTATTGTCCATTAAACGTTGACGTTTATCACGAAATGGTCTAAAATACTCCCAATAACATTCGAAGAGCTCATTCTTCAAATCTCCATACCTTAAACCTGGTTTTTCGAATCTAATTTTAAGTTCTTTTTTTTCGTTTTCATTTAAAAAGAGNGCATAAAGCTGAAAAAGTGGGGAGTTTATGTCTTTTGGCTGATCGATATCCGCAGAATCTGTAACAACCGACATAAATCTTTTCTTTATNAATTTTTCATCCCCAAAAATTGGAATTGTATTNTTNTATGATTTACTCATCTTTTGCCCATCAATACCTGGTACGAGCTCAAAAGATGGATCGATGTCTGGCTCAGGAATGATGAAAGTATCACCAAAGGTTTGATTAAATCGGATGGCAATATCTCTGGTCATTTCAAGATGCTGTTTTTGATCTTTTCCAACAGGGACAAGTTCTCCGCCAAAAAGTAGGATATCGGAAGCCATCAATAACGGATATGAGTATAATCCAACATTAGCTGAAATACCCTTAGATAATTTATCTTTGTATGAGGTTGCTCTGTCTAGCAAGCCAACATTAACTATNTTCGATAACAACCAGGTTGATTCGCAGACTTGAGGTACATCGCTTTGTATCCAAAAAGTAGATTTATCCGGGTCAAGTCCTAAAGCAAAAAAATCCACAGCTGCCTGAAATGTATTTTTTTTCAGAAGATCTTTGTCCTGAAGGGTAGTAAGAGCGTGATAATTAACTATAAAACAAAAAAGATCGTTCTTCTCCTGGTAATTTATCATTCGGGACATCATTCCAAAATAATTTCCTAGATGGAGATCTCCTGAGGGTTGAATACCGCTCAAAACACGCTTCAAAACGACTCCATAAAAAGATATGGCTTCCAAGATACTTGGTGATCGGAGATAAATTGCTGAAAATAATGTATTTTATTTGGCTTCCTAGGCACTTTCTTAAGTGGCATTTTTGCCTGCTCTGGAGTTCGGTTTCCTTTTTTACGATTGCACGATTGACATGCGGCAACAAGATTCTCCCACGTATCTGGACCGCCTTGATTTTTTGGCTTAACATGGTCCATTGTAAGGGGGCTTTTTTTTGAACCACAATACTGACATTCATAATTGTCACGCACTAGAAGATTTCGACGAGTTAAAATGACATCCATTTTATGATGTTTGACAAAATCTTTTAAACGCACTATACTTGGTAAGCTAAGAGTAACTGAGGGAGAATGAACATCTTCCTTGTACGATTCTAAAATATCTACCTTTTCGTTGTAGTAAAGGCATATTGCTCTTTTAGCAGAACATATGTCCATGGGGGCATAATTTGTGTTTAGGACTAAAACCGATCTGCTTAATAAAGAGGTGCTATTTTGATTCATGCTCATTAGTATAATTTACCAAATAGATCGTATTACTTAAANGATTAAGTGATAATATGTTGTCAATTTACGAAATACCATGTAACTCCAAACTGAAGCATTCTACCTATTTGAGGGTACAGGGCAATTGGCTTAAATGTTGATCTAGAGCTATCAACAAAATTTAAAACATTAAAGATTTTCAAATTCAATAATACACCAGAAACATTTGCCTCTAGATCAAAATTAACAATGTCTCTACCCGCTATTTTATAATTCTTATTTTGATCATTTAATTGAAACTGCAAGAACGGATCATATGAAAAGTATGATGTAGTGTTTTGATAATGATCCAACCAAATATGGAAGCTTGCTATCATGTTTCCTTCAAAAAGCTTTGTCATTCCAAATAACCCACTTTCAATTTTTGTNCCAAATTTATTCTCAATAGAAGAGCTCAATGAAGAGAAAATCTTAATGTAAATTTTCCAGTTAGCATCAAAAGCATAGGTGGCATTAGTTCCAATATAAGAGAAGGTGTTACTATATAATGTATCCGCTTTTAAAGTGATGCTTGTTACATAGCTTTGAATGAAAAGGCTTTTGAAATTAAAATCATAAAATACCGATGAGCGTAACCTGTTTTCGAATTTATTTTTAAAAGTACTAAGCCCTGGATGAGCTGGNCGCGATTCACCGTAACTAGCAATCTTAATTTTTCCAATGCTAGATGAGTCTAGGTACGTAGCGGAAAAAACGAAAGGTTGATAAAGGTCATTTTTCGAAAATTGGGCGCCTCCTAGAAAAGAAATCTTATCATAATNTTTCATCAAATAAATGCTTGACCACTTTAAAGGTCTGTTAAAACTATCTCTATTAAAGTGACTCAGCTTGTGACTTAAGCCTAATTGATAACCTCTGTAATGCTTAATTTGAAATTCAATCGCAGTTCTATTTACAAAATGAGCTATAGAATCAGTGTAGATAGAATGCATCAATGATCTGTGTTGAGAGGACTGACTAGCATATAAATTGTAAGTCCATAAATCATACTTTTTTTGATATCTTAATGCAGTACTGATAATATTGTCATTTTCGTAACCATTTTGCAGCTCATCAGGAAGACCTGACTTCGTTAAATATCTACCAGCAGATAACTCTATTCTTTCATCTTTATTATAGTTTGAATAATCAACCCTGTATGATTGATGAATAGGGTTGTTGGCATTAACCGGATGTACATAGTGCGCAAAATTGCCCATAGAAGAACGTTTGAATGCTCCTAATTTCAAAAAGTTATTTTTTTTAAGATAATTAATACCCAGGTCTAAGATGTCAAGACCGTAATCCCCCCGAACATAATCAAAGTAACTTTGAGATGCTGTTGAGTCTGGAAGAGTAGAGAATTTGGGCAATTCTCCAACTTCAGTGATATGAATGTGGTTTTGAAGTTTTCCATCATATCGATATGGGTATGCTGATTGACTTCCATCGAATTGTAAAATTCCAGACGCCCAAGATTGATTTGAAAGCAAAATACCATCGTGGAATAGAACTCCATTATGGTTGGACCAATCAAATGGAAGAGTTACGATGTTCTGACTGGTAAGGTCAGAAAATAATGCAACAAGCAAAAGGAAATTTCTATTTATTTTGTTAGAAATTTTACTACCCTTGGCACCGTAATTATGAAAATAAATACATTTGATAATTGATGCAATAATGTAAACCCCAAACCCTTAACTAGTGCTGCGTACACACCCACAACTCCTAATCCTGAAAAAATAGGATAAGATATCAAAGTTAAAACGTCATAAATCAAGGTTACCACGAAACCGGAAAGCCCC
>PBPT01000043.1 GCA_002724735.1 Fidelibacterota bacterium
CGCATTCCCAGTATTTCTAAATATTTCTGCTGGGAAAGCTACAAAGTTACCTACTGGAGCTAGTTTTAATTTATCAACAAAACCCATAGTTCTTTGATAATTTTGTACGGTTTGTTGAGCTATATCCCCAGCTTCTGCTCTAGCAAACATTTCAAGTCCATCGTCACCAAATTTATTAATAATGCTTGATGGCTTTATAACTGGTTTACCAAAAGCATTTAGCTCAACTAGATCCGCATATCTAGTCATGTTTTTAACAGCTTGTACTGGAACAAAACCATCTGTGTTATTTTTCATGGCTTGTAAAAATCTTTTCTTTTCACCCATATAACTAAATACACGTGCAGCGTTATCTGTCATTGCGTAAGTTTTTTGTAAAAATTTATCTGTTTGTTTGATACCAGGAATATTACCAACTCTTGATAAAATAGTACCACCACGAGTTCCTTCAAAAGATAAATTAGCTAAGTCTCTTATCTCAGCTAAACGTCCACCACCACCAGCTTGACTCAATCCTTCTTCTCTTAATTCTTTTAAGATTTCTTTTTTTAAAGTTTTTGTTTTAGGGTCTATGAGACCAGCAAAAGTGGTTTGCACTGCGTCTAGGTATCGACCAGTGTTACCAACATTACCATTTAATAAAGCAAAAAAAGGTATTGAAGTAAAGTTTCTAGTTTGTGCCCCTGGTGATAAAACTGTTTTACCATATTGAGCACCAGATTTAACTGCAATAATAGGTTTATACCATCCAAAATTTGTTAATGGGTTAGCTTGGAAATCACTACTAGCTCTAGTTATCGCATCAAAAAAATCTGCTCTAACAAATTTACCATTTAAAGATCCGTGTTCTTGATTAAATTGTTTAAATTTAATTGGCACATCATCTGGCCCAACAGTATCAAAAGCAACATTAATATCTCCCTCTTTGCTTGTAGTAATTCTTTTACTATCAAAGTAGCTTTGATCCCTTAAAAATTTTTTCTCGCCTAAAGCTGCAGCATTTTTATCCAATTTAAAAATATCATCATAAACTTTTGACTTGGCTGTTAAAGTTGCTAGTCTGCTTGCTGTTAATGAAGCCATCAAGGCAGTGTTATTTAAAGCATCTTCTGGTTTTGATTGGGTATAACCAGCAACCTCACCCAAAGCCTTTCTGACTTTTTCTAAGCTATCTAAGTTTCTGCCTTTTAAAATTCCTTTATCTACTCTTAAACTATCAACAAAAGCATCTGCGCTTTCTACTCCAATCGCATCTTTATTTTTTGCTCTAGGAATAACCAAATCATTTAAAGCACTTCTAGCAGTTTGCTCATCGACCCCATGTTGTCTCATAATTTGTTCGATAGCTTCTTGTTTTAACTTTGGATCCATTTTAAAACCGCTATCAATAAAAGCTTTATAAACCCTACTGCCATACAATCCCATGTTTTCTTTTATAGCGTCTCTTAACTCAGTGTTGATAAATAAATTAGTAAATTCATCAGATGTGCTGTCACCTGCTTTTAAAACACTCTTTGATAAATTATTAAACTGACCTCTAGTGCTTTCTAATAGTTCTGATATTTTTAACCCTTCTTTTAAATCTATACCTTTATACAAACCGCCATCGGTTTCTAAATTTTTTATTCTTGTCAATGCTTGTTGTTGTAAACTTTTAGCTGCACTTCTAGCTTCTGTTTGACTTAAATTAGGAAACTCAAAATCAACTTTTACTCTTGGGAACATATAGTCTTCTATATCTCTAGCCAATTGCATTTTTTGTGTTTGACTTGAGCTACCTTTATTGGTTTGGTTTACTGTTCTAATGATGTTTTGAAAAGCGTCATTAACAGCTTCTTGTGCGGCTAAGACGGTGGCTGTTTTAGCGCCCATTGCTTTGGCTACTGCTACTGTTGGTTTGTCTCTTTTAAAAGTAAAATTATTTTTTAATCTATCGTAAAAAGTTCTATTCGTATTTAAAAGACTTTCATCAAGTCCTTTGGCTGNTAATTTNCCTTGTNCACTTAAACCNATTTTAGCTATGTGTGAAGCAGCTGGAGCTACAAAGTCAATACTTTTTTTAGCTGCCGCTTTGGTACCNCTCAAAGCTAAAGGCAAACCAAATACAAAAGCACTAGCCTCAGCAGCTACATTCATTTTATCTAATAATCTTTTGGCCGCTGCCTCGCTACCATNTAATCTGGCTAATCTTTCTTCGTCTGATTCACTATCTAAAACTAAATCTGAAATAGTAACAGTGTCGTCAGTAGCGACTGCTCCATCTACAGCACCAAACCCAAGAGCTCCTTTGGCTTTACCGTATCTGGTTAAAACTCCAGCAGCACCTAGTCCTGGAATACCAAACTGACCAAAGAAAGAAGCTATCTCTCCAGCCTGGGTCTTTGGTTTTTCATAAGCAACTCTATCGAAATGTTCTTTAACATCAGCAGTAAGATCTGTATCAGCTATAAAATCTATAAAAGAGGAACCAGTTTCAGCCAAACCTTGAACAGCTCTTTGTGGGCCAGTTAAAAATAAACCCCTACCAATATCACCAAGCACTCCTGTTTCGCCTTGTTTGGTTTTGTTATAAGCTTCGGTGTATTCTTTTATGGTTTCTGGACTTTCATCTGGAATAAATACTGTTGCTCCATCTTCCAGTTTTAAAGTAGGCATGGTTAATTTTTAATTGATTTTAATTTTAATGAATCTCTTAATTTTATAAAATCTTCAGATGAAAGGTTTTTGAAAGCTTTCAAAGCTTCTGATTCCATAAAAGGTTTACCGTCAGGCGTTACCAAATAAAAATCTTTTGCATCTGCTGATGAAACACCATCACGTTTTGCTACTTGACTAAATAAACTTTCATAATATTCTCTACCTTCTTCAAGATCACCTTTTTTTAAACCCAGTCTAGCTCTTTCTAAATCCTCGAGGGCACCTGCTTGATCAGGGTTTTGTTGTAAATATTCTAGAATTTTTTGATCAGCTGGTTTAGCTTCTTGTAAAGCTATGTCTGCTCCTAAGTAACCTTGAGTAAATTCACTGATACCTAATGGGCTAAAACCTACTGGGCCTTCTTTTGGCATGGTCATGGCAGCAAAACCTGCCATCATCTTTTTAGCAAAGTCAGGATCTTCAGCAGTTTTTTCTAAATAACCACTACCAAAAGCTTTTAAATAATCTAAAAATTTTGGTGTACCCTGTATAACATTGCCATCAGCATCTAGCTGTGCTTCAAATCTGCCAGTTTCGTTATTAAAAAAGAATCCTTTTTGTTGTAATATTTTTCTAGCATACACGCCAATCGTTTCATTAGGAACGCCAGATAAATCTATTGGTTCACTACCGCCTCCGCCGCCGTTTCCGCCGCTACCTGAGCCATCACCTGAGCCATCACCTTCGTTAATGGTTTCTTCTTCACCACCGCCAACAAGAGAAGGCGCTACTCCAGCACCTAATAATAATCCACCAACGGTTGTAGTTACTGGGTTTCTAGTAAATATGTTACCGCTTCTTTTGACTGTTTCTTCAGCAACATCATCTACTATTTTAGCATCAGCAATATCATCTACTACTTTAGCTTTGCCCATGTCTTTAACTTTTCTACCACCGTCTAAAATTTGTCTTATTCTACTAATAGCTGTGGGCGCTGCTCTGGCTATAGCACCACCAATAGGCACTAAAGCTCCTACTGCATACTTTTCTACTTTAGGATTCTTTTTTATTTTTGTAATAGCCGAAGCTATACCGCCATCAGCAAATTCTTCTTCTGGCTTAACAACCTTGTAGCGAGACTTAGGGCCTGACGGTACGTCACTTTCTGAAATTAAATCTCGCAAGCGATACATTCCTTCGGATCTGTCGTCTATTTTATTTTGATTGATGTCACGAAACTCCATAGTTCTTTCAGGACCTATGACCATGCCCTCTGGAAAGGGTGAACCATCTTCTAAACGTAAATTACGTTTTTTAAGAATTTCTTCAATTAAAGATTGACGATCATTTTCTATTTTTTTAACAGCCGAAGCTATGCCACCATCAGCAAATCTACTTTCAAATTTAACACCCATTTCTGCTGGGTTTTTATATAGAGAAAAATTAGGACTCATTTGATAAGAATATTCTTCGCCTTTTTTTCTTAAAGGTATGCCTCGGCTTTTTAATATTTCATTGATGCCTCTTTCAGCAAGAATATCTTCTATTTCTTTTTCTCTAATTATTTCTTTGAGAACGTCTGCTATACCTGTGTTCATTATTTTATTATTAAATTGTCTAAGATTTTATAATTTATAGAATAAAAACCATCGTTATCTAGATTAACAACTCCTGGAATGTGCATGACTTCTTGAGCCATAACTCCTGTTGTTATTGGATTGTTTAAATGCACGCCCATTAATTTAGCTAATTTATTCCAAGTCCAAGAATAAATATTTATACCATTTACAGATCCTAATTTTTTAATATTAGTTTTTAATCTTTTGTCTGATTTAAAACCAAACTGACCCAGTGCTGTTCCAAGTTGACCTAATGTGCCAATACCTCTTTGTAAAGAACTAGGCATGCTGTAAGTTTGTGGTTGATACATTTGAGCACCAGTACCACCAGATATACCACCCATTGGCAATCCAGCTAACAAGGCCTGACCTCTTTGTAATCTAGTAAATGGTTCGTCAGCTAAGACATCAGCTGCTCTAAATCTTCTGCTAAGAGCATCTTGCGTAATGCCTCTTTGAGTTTGTCCTAGATTTTCAAGCGTGCCTATCTGACCGGTTAATAAATCTTGACCTGCTGAACCTATAGAACCAAGTTGCGAACCTAGTCCAGAAATACCTTGACCAAGCGTGCTGTAAGCTAAACCAGCTGTACCCATGTTTTGACCTAAAGTTCCTAATTGACTAACTTGTTCAGCAGCAGCATCTCTAGCACTTTGGAAACCTTGAGATCTAATACCGCCGACGGCTTCTAACAAACCTCTACCCAGCGCTTCTTGTCTTTCGGTTTCTTGCAATCTGCCTCGACTACCGCCGAACGCTCCAGCGCCAACTGCACTAGCACGATTTGCTATACCTTCTTGTTCTGATTGTTCGGTTATATCTCTAATTGCTTGCTGAACGACTTGTTGTTCAAATGGATCACTAAAAGTTTTAATCGCTTCGCTAGGATCTCTAGCCAATCTAGCTGCTTCTGCTAAATTAAAAGTGCCTTGACCCAATTGACCAATACCAGCTCTAGCAGCATCTATACCTTCTCTGGCAACGTCAGCTGCCTCTGGTATGTACTCGCCAAATCGACCAAGCCCACCAGCTAAAGTTCTAGCCTCTCTTTCTAAATCTGTTAAATCAGCTGTGCCTTCAATAGGTATGTCTCTTTCT
>PBPT01000044.1 GCA_002724735.1 Fidelibacterota bacterium
GACTGCCCAAGTGATCGATTTTTTTAAGTTCATAAAACTCTCCACTTTTTTTCTTAGCATCATCAGCCGCCTTAGAAGGAGACTTGGATACCAGTTTTAAATTCGCGAGGAATACCAAACAAATCGAAACTATGGTCATTCAACCAGTGGTTGCGGTTTGCTAGGTTAATTTTCCTGTACATTTCTACATACTCAGGTCCACGACCTTCAATAATTAACGAACTTAGATCTGGGTCATTCAAGAATCCATCATCGTACGCATCGCCAGTACGGTTGTATACGTTGATAATATGCTGAGTGTTGAGCAAGTTAGTGATGGTAGCGTATACCTTAAAGTTTGCAACACCAGGTACTGCAAACGTCTTCTCAACGTTAAGATCTAAGTTAAAATAAGATGGTGTGGTTGATGAGTTAATCGCCTCACGTGGTGCGCGGTTACGTGGGTCATTATCAGATAGCAATGCACCCTCACCTGCGTCACGCTGACCCATAGAACCATCGGAAAGTGTATATGGATGTCCGCTGTTGAAAGAAGCAACCATATTCATTCCTAGATTGTCTGTTACAACGTTACCAGTGCGGCCAGTTCTAAAGTCGAGAACGGCGCTTGCCTGATGACGTTGGTCATAACGTGTAGCGTTAATCATAGTTGACTTACCCCAACCAATAGTACCTAACGTTGGGTAAGAATTCAATCCACGAACATCTTGGAATACGTAGTTGGCGAACAACTGGAAGTTGTTAACACGAGCTGATTTAAAATCAAGCTCAATACCAATTACGTTCGAAAAGTCAGTATTAGTATATACGGTCATGTCTCTAGAACCGTAAGCGTTCATACCTTCGCCAGTGCCAGGGATGTAAACATCGCGACTGACCTGATCTTCTGGGTTGCGTGTGAACACTGTAAGGTCGATAGAGGCAACATCACCAATAAGAGTACCATAACCTACCTCAAATTTGGTTTCTCTGGTAGGTAGCAAACCCCATGATGACCATCCACTAGCGCGACTGCGATAGAGACGATTCATTGGAGCCATCTGTACATACTTACCATAGTTCAATTTGAAGGAAGATTGGTCTGAAATTGGGAAACCTAAACCAAGCCTTGGAAGTAGGTAGGTTTGAGTAGGCATATCCTTATATCCATATTGAGGATGGAAAGGATCAACAATTTCGTAGTTACGATCGATTGGAGGATTGTTCCAATCTTTAAGATCAAGATTAGCCTGATTGATTGCTTCGTAACGTAAACCAGCGTTGACAATCAAATCACCAGCTTCGAACTTATCATTGACATACATTGAGAAGTTCCATGGTGTACGAGGCTTGTCATACTCATTCTTTGTTTCTCCGTTAGAATCCCAGTCGTTACCTAGCGGATCATAACCAATGAAAGATGAAAGACGCGCTTCAGTAACTTCTGTGTAAGCTCTTTGTGATTGAGCGACTACAGCATCATAAAGAGTGGAGTCCAAACCAATCTTTGAGTTCAAAGAATTGATTCCAGTGTAGCTGTAACGCTGATAGGTATAGCTCAAGAAGTCACCGCCGACTTTTACTTCATGCTCACCAAGCTGAGTAACGAACTCAGCATCAAAACCGAAGTAACCATCGCGAGACTTGCTATATCCTCCACGACGAGCACCATCGCGTTGGAAACGGAAACCGTTAATGTTATAATTTGAAGGCTCAACATAGCGATAACTACCAGCAAAAGAATCAGCGCCAGGAGTACCAAAGTGATTGGCCCAGTTGGAGTCGATTTGTGCTACAGCATCGCGATCGCCCCATGCTAACCAATCTTTAAGTTCACTATTTTCACCCGTTTTGAATTCTGCAACTCTACCATCAGCAGTGGTAACCTTTTCGTTATTGAATGACTTATCATAGGATTCAGAAAAACGACCCATCAATCTAAAGTTAGCACGAAGATAGGTGTTTGTGCTCAAGAAATACGTTGCCTTGAGATTGACAAGGTGGTTACGAGTGGTGGTCTCATGTCTACGAGAGTTAAACATGCTCTGAATTGGTAGACCAGCGCTCTGATAGGTATCTGTAGTAAAAGTACCCGCCAAACGAAGAACGAGTGGGTTCAAGTCGTATTGGAGAGTACCGTTAAACGACATATCGGTTGATGTATTATCAAACGCATAAAACTTATTTGAGCCTCTGATCGCATCACCTGCATCTGCTTCAGGATCATAGACACCATCATGGTTAGGACCATCTGTAAAGGCCATATTTTCGCCTTCTTTGAGAACCACATAGTCATGAGAGGTGGTCAATCCACCAATTTTATCCGGAATTGGATTTCCGCCCGCGATTGTGAAAGGGGTAAACCATCTGCTTTGATTTTTGTAGTTGTCTGTAGTAGTTCTTCTAAACGCACCAAAGTAACGAATTTTATCGCCGATAGGACCTTGAACTGTGAAAGTCATATCCTGGTCACCAGTCATTGCCCATGGCTCATCAGAGGGTCCATTCATACCTTCAAGAAGTACGGAAGCTGAAAACTTGCTACCACCTGTCTTGAGGGATTGCTGAACCATACCAGCATTGGCACGTCCAATACTAGCGTCAAAACCACCAGTTTGGACCGCTATTGCTTCAAGAGCCTCTGGAATAGCATTGGAAACGACCTTACCACCAGCACCACTCATTGAGGCACCTTCTAGGGTGTATCCAATTTCCTCAGAGCGGCTACCACGGACGTGAAGCCCATCATGCATGTTAACCACACCTGCTTGACTTGCGACCATAGATGTCACATTTCTTACAGCGTAGTTTTCCACCGCTTCTGAGTCCATAGTTCTTTGAACGTTGGTCGCTGTAACCTCAATCAAAGGTTTTTCTGCTGTAACTTCAACAGTTTCACCTTCAACAGCGGCAACCGCTAATTCAAAGTTTTGGATTGTTGTTAGACCAATGGTAACGCGAACGTTGGAAACTACCTGGGTTTGATAACCAATGTAGTTAACCTGAACTGTATAAATACCAGGTTGGACGTCAAAAATGTAATACGTTCCGTCTTCGCCAGTCGCAGCACCAGAAGATGTTCCCTGAAGAACAACGTTGGCACCAACTAGAGGCTGGCCATCTGACGTAACGGTACCACTAAGCTTACCAGACAAGTTCTGTGCAAACAGACCTGTGGTAAAAATAGTAGCTAAGAACAAGGTTGTGAGTTTTTTCATTATCTTACTCCACTTAACTGTTACTTTGTTATTTTAAATAAAAATCTTCCTGAGATAGGTGGTATATATGCACTTAACTCATTGTGACGTACTAATATCACACTTACCTCTACTTCAGAACCTAATAGTTTTTTTCAATATTGTACAGCTTTTTTTTTAAAAAAATTATAATGTGTTTATAATGAATTAATAGAGCGAATTACAGAGAATCAAAAATTATCTTAAGAAGTAACAATTCATTCCATTGAAAAAAATCTTTAAATTTTTTTGGTATTATTTCAAAACTGTGAAGAGCATCCAAAACGACATAAATAACATAATACCATTTTCAATAATCGTAGCTTTGGTGAGGGGCAAATTAAGAGTTGTTCCAATGCATGCGCATTGCACAGTTTCGCGCTTTACTAATTTTTCGAGTACGCCAAAAGAAGTGATTCCCAAAATAACAATTGTAATAATTATTGACGAAACAATATTAAATCTTAGCAAAAAACTCAGAGCTAAATACCCCTCGATAAAAGGATAAAGCCAGGCATAAAAGGCTACAGATTTAGCCAGTGGGTCGTATTTTGCAAAGGCGGAAGGAAAACTTTTATAGTCAATAAATTTGAACAGACTAAAAACAACGAAGAACAAGCCCATAAAGTCCATCATAAAGTTTCCTACATCAAGAGATTCTCGATTCGTAGTCAATGCTCCAAAAAATATATATATCAATATAATGATAAGGGGTAAGAGCTGCGTAAAATGGTTGTCTTCTTCAGAGGTAAACTCTGAATTGGGGGTTGCTATAAAATCCTCGCTCGCTTCATACCCGCTTTCCTTAATAGCTTGAAAAATATCACTTTTGGAAGGCGATCCTTCGATGATAGCAGTTCCAGAGGTGTGGTCAACGCATACGTTGTTTACGTCAACAACCTCTTTAATTGCAGATCTGAGTGTGTCTTCACAAGATTCACAGTGCATACCTTGTATATATATGATCATTATAACGACTTAAAATTTTATTATGTCTTGAGCAAATACATTTTAATTTCTGGTAACAATGTTAACAAAATCGAACTATACTTAGTTAATCAAATTAAAATGTATCAATAATATTGAGAACTGCATTTGTAACTGGCGCCTCCGGTCATGTAGGTGCGAACCTAATAAGATTACTTGTCAAGAAAAATTGGAATGTTCGATGTCTAATTCACAACGATTTACGAGCGTTTGAAGGGGTTGAGATAGAAAAAGTACAGGGCGATTTGCTTGATGAACGCTTTCTCTATACCGCGCTAAAAGATTGCTATGCTGTTTTCCACGCAGCCGTGCATATTGATATTGAAAATATTGATGTAAAAGTAATGAAAAAAGTAAATGTCGATGGAACCAAAGCTTTAACCAGGGCTGCATTAAAAGCAAATGTTAAAAAATTCATTCATTTTTCAAGTATTCATGCATTCGAACAGACCCCCACAGATACAGAGCTTGATGAATTGAGACCCTTGGTCTCAAGAACAAACGCCGCATCTTACGATTTATCAAAGGCCGATTCGGAACGCGTCGTTCAAGAAGCCTTCAACAAAGGTTTGAAAACAGTCATCATTAATCCAACTGGAATTTTAGGGCCCTTTGATTACAAACCCAGCCGAATGGGACAGTTAATATCAAATATTTCAAAAAAGAAGATGAAATTTACTTTAAACACAGGGTTCGATTGGGTGGATGTGAGAGACGTTTGCGAGATGGCAATTCAATGCGTTGACCAAGGAAAACCTGGTCAAAGCTATATTTTGTCAGGAAGATGGGTAAGTTTTAAAGAGCTCTCAAAAATCGTTGGCACGGTAATTAAAGAAAACACTCACTGGGTATCTCTTCCCTTTTGGACTGCGTACTTATGTTTACCATTTGCGTTTATTTATTCGAAAATATCTGGGCACCGACCTTCGATTAGCCGCGGAAGCTTGCACGCATTAGCAGTACAACCTCTAAAGATATCAAATAAAAAAGCTAGCAAAGAGCTGAATTATAACCCTAGGTCAATTGAAATAACGATTAAGGATACAATAAAATGGAATCGCGAGTATGATAATTAACTACTCTGTATTTAATACTTTAGTCTGGGGTTGGATTGTTTTAGCACTGATTACATTTGTATTGCTTATGTTTATCAGGGCTCCCTACGGAAGACACCAGCGTCCCGGTTGGGGCATTGCTATTCCGGCTCGCCTGGGCTGGATTACAATGGAGCTTCCCTCACTAATTATCATTCCTATGTTTTGGTCGTTTGCTGAGCAAAGCGTTAACNATTCTACCCTCACAGTAAATATTCTATCGGCGCTATGGTTCATACATTATTTTCATAGAACTCTAATATGGCCTGTGCGGGCAAAAATAAGCAACACGACAATGCCCATAAGCATAGCTATTTTTGCCTTCATTTTTAATTGTATGAATGGCTTGATAAACGCTTATAGTATTTTTTATGCGAGTTATTATTCAGCAAATTGGCATTACAGCAAACCATTTCTATTGGGATCAGCCATCTTCGTAATGGGGTTTCTAGTTAATTTGATCTCAGATAACGAATTATTCAAAATCAGAAAAAACTTAGGCAAAGGATACGGAATTCCTAACGGGGGGTTTTATCGATGGGTAACATGTCCAAATTATCTTGGCGAAATATTAGAATGGATTGGCTGGGCAATTGCATGCTGGTCACTTGCGGGATGTTCCTTTGCAATCTGGGTCATTGCAAATCTTGTACCTAGAGCACGCTCAAATCATCAGTGGTATCATGAACAATTTAAAGACTATCCAAAGAAAAGAAAAATTTTAGTACC
>PBPT01000045.1 GCA_002724735.1 Fidelibacterota bacterium
TAAGATTAACTGCATTTGATGCTCCTGTAACAACCAGTACAATTATTACAGGATATAGTAATCCAAAATCAATTACGGTATCTTTAAAAAAAGGTACGGAAGTGACGGTGCGAAAATTTTCCCAAGCAGGAGTATTGTAGATCCATAATGAAATGATGATTCCCAGTGAAATTTGACCGATAAGCTTGTACCTTGCTATCAATCCGCTTTTAATTTTTTTGATTGTTTTTAAATAATCATCCAAAAATCCAATTAATCCCATCCATATGGTTGAAATTAAAATAATCTGAACATAAGCATTATTAATGTCTGCCAATAGAAGGGTGGGGAGGATAATCGCTGTAAGGATAATTATCCCCCCCATAGTTGGAGTGCCTCTCTTCTTTTTATGGCTCTCCGGGCCATGCTCACGTATTTCTTCACCAATTTGATATTGCCGAAGTTTACTAATGATGGCCGGTCCGAGGATGAAACTTATGAGCAAAGCTAGAATAGCTGCCGATGCACTTCTAAATGTTATGTATTGAAAAACGTTTAAAGGAGAAAAGACATCTTTTAAAGAGTATAGTAAATTATAAAGCATTGTCTGAAACTAGTCCTTCAATAATTGTTTCCATTCTCATTCCTCTTGAACCTTTAAACAGTATTTTGTCTTTTGGAGAAACAATATCTTTTAAAAATTTTAGTAATTCTTCTTTTGTATTAAAATGTTCATTTATTTCTAGGTCATTAATTGCATTGGAGGTGGTCATACTTTCTTTACCAAAGCAGAGTACTGCATCTAGCCCTGCTTCAAAGCATTTTTTTCCTACTTTGTGATGTTGTTCTTTTGATAGATCACCTAATTCTAACATATCTCCAAAAACAAATATTCTCTTTCCATGGCCACTAAAAGCTGTTAAATAATCAATCGCTGCTAATGTTGAATCAAGATTTGCATTGTAGGTATCATCAATTATTATATTTGAATTCACCTTTTTTACTTCGCATCTTCCTTTAGGTGGTGAAAAAGTAGAAACTCTGTCTTTTATAGCTTCCCATTCAACACCAAGCTCTCTTGATATTGCACTGCAGGCTATAATATTTTTCGCAAAAGATAAATTAGATGAATAGGTTGGGATCTCTTCAGCATTTATGGTAAGTGTTATTGTTCCATCTTTTTCATAATGAAGATCTGCAGGATAATCACATTCTGGATTTAACCCGAAAGTGATGGATTTACCCTTTATTTCAATATTAGCTACACGATGATCTGTTAAGTTAATAAAAGCAATACCATCGTCAAGGTTTTTAAATAGCGCCGATTTTGTTCTCGCTACTTCTTCAATACTTCCAAATCCTTCTAGATGAGCTGGTGCAATATTGGTAATCAATCCATAGTTGGGTTTGGCAATTTTTGCTAGTACATCTATATCGCCCTTTTGATTGGCGCCCATTTCTATAATTGAAGCACCATGNAATGCATTTAGCTGTAATAATGTAAGCGGCAAACCTATCGAAGTATTATAATTTCCTTCTGTTGCATGAATATCAAATTTAGAAGAGAGGACATGNCTCAACAGCTCTTTTGTTGAAGTTTTTCCATTAGAGCCCGTAATGCCAATTATAGGAATTTGATATTGCTCTCTCCATTTTGTAGCAACTTTACCTATTGCCTCAATAGTATTGTCCACAATTATTTGACTACCTTTAAGATTATCTTTTGGCGAGGAAACTAAAGCAGCAGAAGCGCCAGCAATGAATACTTCTTTAAGGAATGAATGTCCATCAAAATTTTCCCCTGGAATAGCAATATACAAATCTCCACTTTGAATCTCTCTGCTATCAGTAGCTATTCCTTTTATTTGATCATCAATTTCTTTACCAAGACTTTGAAAAAAGACTTTTGAGAAAGTGTTTGAATTTGGAAGAGAAATTCTCATAAATAGTTTTGAATAATGTTGAAATCAGAATAAGGAATTTTTTNACCTTTAATATCTTGAAAATTCTCCCTGCCTTTCCCAAGCAAGGCAAGAAGGTCGCCGCTCTCCATTTCTTTAATAGCCTTATCTATCGCTTTGCCGCGATCATTATTAATTTCAAAGTTATCTCTTTTAAAGCCAGAAACTATTTGTGAGTTAATTTTATCAACTTCTTCATTCCTTGGATTATCTGGAGTTAAATAAATTTTAGAGGAATATGTCTCAGCAATACTTCCCATTTCTGAGCGTTTTGATTTATCCCTGTCACCACCGCATCCAAAAATGACAAAGACTCTATTCTTGTCTGAAATAAATTGGTTGAGCATTGATAGTACCCTTTTGTAAGCATCAGGAGTATGAGCGTAATCAATTAGAATGAGTTTACTTTCCTTNGTTTTAAACAGCTCCATTCTACCTGCAACATTTGATGTGCGCTCGATGCCTATCTTTATTCTATCTGGGTCTACTCCCATTGCTATAGAAGCACTAATTGAGCACAATATATTTTCTGCGTTGAACTCTCCAATAAGCTTCGAATTTATACTAATTGATTTTTTTCCAGTATTGACTGTTGCTTTAATTCCTTCTAAAGAACACTCCAAGGATTCAAAAATTATGTCAGCCCCACCTTTTTTTGAGAAGCTAAGGACAGGAGCAGCTGATTGTTTANCCATTTTTTGCCCGTATTTTTTTTCATAGTTGATTACGGATGTNCCTTTGATTGTCATCATTTGAAAAAGTTTTGACTTTGCTTTAAAATATTCTTCCATATTTTTATGATAATCAAGATGCTCCTCAGACATATTNGTGAAAACAGCTATATCAAAATCAACATCTGCTACCCTGAATTGATCAAGCGCGTGAGAGGAAACTTCCATGACAACATGAGTGAAATTTTCACGATAAAGATCGTTAAATATTTTGTGCAGCTCCACGGGCCCTGGAGTTGTAAGGGTCTTCCTTTTTTTAAATCCTTTTGCGGTCAGACCTAGCGTGCCAATTTGAGCTACTTTATGTCCTGCCTCAATTAGTATTGAGCTTATCAATGATGCTGTTGTAGTTTTGCCATTAGTTCCAGTAATACCAATAATTTTCATTTTTTTTGAGGGATGATCATAAAATTCAGCTGATATTCTACTTGCTGCCAGTCTTGTATTTGTAACTGGAACATAGGGTACGCCCAGTTCTTCAAAATTTTTACCATTAGATATAATAGCTGAGGCACCATTCGTAATTGCTTCTNGAATAAAACTGTGCCCATCTTTTTTTATACCATTAATNGCAATAAATAAGCTTTCGTTCGTTACTTCATTTGAATCTGTACATATCTTTTCAATATTTATTCTCGGTAATGTTTTCTCGTCTTGAGCAATGTTCTTTAATAACAAATCAAGCTTCATTAGTTCAGCCCCAGTATNCATAATGTTCCAGGTATTTTTTTTGTTCCTGGTGATGGGCTTTGCCAAATTACCTTACCAGAGCCAGTGAACTTTGGCTTAAATTTTTTTTCTAATAGGACTTTTTTTGCCTTACGAATACTCATTCCTCTAACGTCAGGTGTAATTGTATACCCATCTTCATATGGCGTATGAGTATTTGAAGTGCTTAGGAGGGGAGGTTGCTCAATTTTATGTTGAGCAAGATTGTTAGTAGTCTTTTCGTTATTTTTTTTCTGATGTTTAAAAGAATCATCTAAATTTATAATTCTTTGAGCAATTCGTTTAAAAAGTGGAGCTGCACCATAACCACCCCAGTGAAGNCCNTAATTAGGCTCGTCAAGNATAACNACACCAACAATTCGAGGATTTTCTGTTGGAAAAAAACCNGCNAAATTTGAAATATATTTTTTAGAATANCCTCCTTTCATNTANTTTCTNGCAGTTCCAGTTTTACCTGCNACTGACCANCCNTCNACATNNGCTTTAGATACCNGTACCTTCNTTNANNACTTTNGATAAAATNTCNTTCANAATAAGCATGGTCTCTGCTTTAACAACTTTTCGTATAGGNTCTGGTTTAGATTTNNAGAGTAACTCNCCNTTNTTGCTGATAATNTGCNTTACTATTTGAGGTTTNAGCAANACTCCTCCATTTGCAATNGCAGANTAAGCTGATGCAATNTGAAGAGCNGTAACNCCTACTTCATAACCAATCGANACAGA
Organism: Fidelibacterota bacterium; assembly: GCA_002724735.1. Taxonomy (GTDB): domain Bacteria; phylum Fidelibacterota; class Marinisomatia; order Marinisomatales; family TCS55; genus TMED108. The sequence continues at coordinate 4,124 of PBPT01000045.1, forward strand.
AGCTAGAGACATTTTACTCCAATCCTTTTTTTGTCTTAAGATTCCTTGAGATTCTCCTGGAAAGGATATGCCAGTAGGGGTTCCAAATCCATAGTTTCTGGAAAGTCTATAAAGTGGCTCTTTACCAATGATCTGGGCGATTTTTATTACCCCAACATTACTTGAATTAGCAATAATTTGAGGGAAAGTTAATACGCCAAATTTTTCGTGATCNGAAATTGTCCACCCGTCAAATTCAAACTTTCCAACTTCGCAGTTAAACTCATCATTTAATGATATTTTTCCAGTATTAAGAGCAGCGGTTGCTGCAACAATTTTAAATGTGGATCCAGGTTCAAATTGATCTGTTATTACTTTGTTTTTCTGATTTTCCATTGGTGTCATATTGGGATTGTTAAGATCAAAATCTGGAAGGGAGGCCATGGCTAAAATATCTCCATTTTGAGGATCCATTAAAACTCCCATTGCCCCTTTAGCACCAGATTCGTCTATTCTTCTTTGCAANTCCTCTTGCAAAATGCTCTGGTACTCTAAGTCAATAGTTAATTGAATATTTGACCCATCATCTGGATCTTGTTTTGGGTAGTTCGCCTTATGGAAAGAACCTGTTCTTCCAGCAACATTGACTTGCTTAACAATCCATCCATCCTTACCAGAAAGNTATTCTTCAAATTGTCTTTCGATACCAACGAGACCCGAATCATCAGTATTTGTAAATCCAATGACTTGGCTTGCAATATTTGAGTGTGGATAAGATCTCCTCGACTTTCTTTCAACAANAAGATCAGGCAAACTTTTTANGACTTTTTCACCAAGCTCTCTTTTAATTTTAGATTCTAAAGTNACAAAACGTCGATTTGAANTGAGTTTGTTGAAATATATTTCAGCATCTCTTCCAGTTATATTTGAGAGAGTTTCTGACAATTCTTCTTTTTTTAATATCTTCTTGGGATGTGCTCCAATAGAATAATGAATAATATTTTTTGTGAGCTGAACTTGATTTCTGTCAAAGATATTTCCCCTTACTGCTTTTAATGGTTCCTGTTTTTGGCTTTGATTGAAGCCTATTTTTCTGTAATAAGAGCTGTCAAATACCATTATTTTTACTAANCTAACAGAAAGACCAATCCACATTAAAACTATCAGGCTNGATACAAAACGTATTCTTGGGCGAAACTTTTGATAATTTTTAGTCATTTATCTGAGCAATGTCTTCACTATCAATATAAATCATGATCGTTTCAGGTCTCGCTGGTATCATATCGAGTTCATTTCTTGCAACGAGTGAAATTCTATCTCCTCTTGAAAGCTGAGAAATTTCAATTTCAAGTTCATTAATNGAATTTTCAAGCTCATTATAAACTTGCTTTTGGGTTTCAATATTTATGAACGTTTGATCGATCTCTGTATAAATCCAAAGATAAGCTATTAAGCCTGCTATTGATAACAATGAACTCGAAAAAAAGAGTACTGTTTGAGCAAATTCATTATTTCTTATTGAAGCCCTTCTTTTTTTTGTCCTCATGTTTGCACCATGCTTTCTAGAGCTCTGAATTTTGCGCTTCGAGACTTATTGTTTTCATTTATTTCGCTTTTTTGTGGAGTGAGTGGTTTTTTTGTCAATAGAATTACTTTTTTTTCTTCTTTTAAGCTCCTAAAAGTTTTTTTTACCAACCTGTCTTCAAGGGAATGGTAAGAAATAATTACAAGTCTACCTNCAATATTGAGATAGTTTATAAATACTTTAAGGAACTGAATTAGCTTATCTATTTCATCATTTACGGCTATTCGAATGGCTTGAAATACTCTTGCGAGCGTTTTATTTCTATGGTGTGGAGGGGTAGATTTTCGAATAGCCTCTTTTATGTCGTTTGTTGTTAATAATTTTGGNGACTGTTTAATTGCTTTTGAAATTCTTCTCGATCTTCTTTCCTCGCCAAACTGAAATATAATATCTGCAAGTTCGTTTTCTGATAAGCTTTTAATAAGATCTGCAGCTGTTGTATCTTGGTTTTTATCAAAGCGCATGTCAATTCTTCCATTTTTTTTAAACGAAAATCCCCTGCTCTCTGAGTTAAGCTGTAAAGAGGAAAGCCCAAGATCCAGGAGNATGCCATCAACTTTTTGAATACCAAGTTCGTCCAATATTTTTTTTATATTGTCATATGAGGTATGATGTAATGATACAAGGTTTTTAAAGGAACTAAATCGTTTTTCGCATATTTTCAATGCTTCCTCATCTCTATCAATTCCAATNAACTTTCCTTTTGGAGAAAGCATAGAAAGAATTTGATTCGCATGCCCTCCCGCTCCNATGGTTCCATCAATGTAAATACCATCTGATTTAGGGTTAAGGTACTTTATAGTTTCTGTGCTCATTACAGGAACATGTGCGTTGAGTTTTTCCTGTAAGTGATTCATATTAATCAGAGNATTATTTTATCGGATAAATCGTCAAAGCTTGATGCGTCAATTTTTTGAGACTTTTTTTCTANGGCATTTAAGGTTGATGGATCCCAAATTTCTATTTTATTTACCATTCCAATTATTAAAGCCTTTTTTGATAAGCCTGCAAAATTTATAATATTTTGATTAAGAGGAATTCTTCCTTGCTTATCCAGTTGCATTATTGAGGCATGTCTAACTGTGTTACGAATGAATGCACGATTTATTGTAGAGAGAGAGGATAGTTTTTTTAACTCTTCTTCAATNAGTTGCCATGATACCAAAGGATATACCCAAATACACTTGTCCATCCCTCTAGTTGCAACCATAGATTGATCATTATCTTGACTGAGGGCGTTTCGAAATTTAGAGGGAATATTTATTCTTCCCTTGGCATCGAGCGAGTACTTGTACTCGCCAATAAATGTATTTTTATTTAATGTCATACTTTAAACTATTTGGGAATATTACCCACAACTACCCACAATATATTTATCTCTACCCACATATGTCAATATTTTTTATATAAAAATATTTATCCATAAATGGATTAAGAAAAAGCTCTAAATGATTGATTTAGTTTATTTTAAGGGCAAGAACTGTTGAATGAGGACAGTCTTATTTGGAATAGAAAAAATTAATTTTACTGGATATATANTTGATTCTATTNTATTTATNGTACTTTCATTAAAGTAAAAGTTTAATCCCTGAGTTTGATTAAATTTGATACTTAACTCATCTTTGAAGCGGTGNANATGGTTGTCTCCNACNGGAAGAACTTGTTCAGATTTTATCATATCATCTACCTTGATTTCATACCACANTCGCTGATCAGTTGTGAGTGTAATTGAATANGGAGNGGTTTCATTTAATGCTTGTTTAGTCTCTGCTGCAATGACAAAGTTTTCACTAAGCATTTCATCTGAGATTGAGCCTTCATCCTCAAACTCACTTACATATTCTAAAGGTTTGCTAGCTTCAGCCTCTTTATTTATTGATAGAATTATATANAGGGCAAAAATTAAGGTAGCGATTATAAATGCGCTTTTAGTAATATCAGATCTTATGGATAGCGATGGTCTTGCGCCAATCTTTGNATTATTNTCTTCTTTTTTTAAATCTTTGGGATCGGATGTTTTATGTTCGTTTTGTGATGTGAAACTTTTGTTCTCATTAATTTTAGTTGGTTTCTTATTGCCGAGATAAATTTCCAAGTTTTCAAGTGCTTCTTCTGGATCTACTCCAATTTCAACAGCATAAGCTCTCAAAAAAAGCCGGGAGTAAGTGTAAGGCAATTGATCAAAATGACCCTTTTCAATAGCGCGTAGCGCAGAAAGGCTAATTTTAGTTCGTTTGTGTATCTTTTCGAGATCAATTCCTTTATCTTTTCTTAAAGATTTGAGTATTTTGTAAAAATCATTCATATTTAGATTTATTTATAAAAAAATTGGAGTTTGAAATTTAATATAAATTTAATTTATTTGTTTATGCGAAAGATTTAAAAGTAGTTCGTANAGCTTTGATAATGGAAGNCCCATAACATTAAAATAGCACCCCTTAATTGATTCAACCTGGCAAGAAAACCAATCTTGAATTCCATAGCTACCTGCCTTATCAAATGGATTAAAATTTTCNATNTAAAATTTAATGANATCATCTGAAAGTGGTTTTATTTTTACTTCTGTAGTNGAGCAAAAAGATTTTTTTAGATTTTCATTCTTTTTACATACAGATACACCNGTAANGACCTTATGTGACTTGCCGGAGAGCATTTTTANCATCTCGTANCTTTCAGNCTNANTNTTTGGTTTNCCAAGAATANCNCCTTTANTANAAACTATGGTNTCTGCCGCAATTATGAAGTTATTANCAAAAACTTGAGAANCAGCCNTTGCTTTTTTTTCCGCACATAGNGTTGCTGAAATCNTTGGAGNGTATTTTTTAAATTNCGTCTCATCTATTTTGCTTGAATAAACTTTAAAATTGAGCCCAATATTATTCANAATCTCTTNTCGNCGTGGNGATTNTGACGCAAGTATNAACTGGCCAAGACTTGAAATTTNTNTCATCTGATTATTGCCAACTTTCCAATNTAATTNNTNTNATTAAAATCATTTTTTGCTTTTAGTTGATAAATATAAGCTCCGTTTGCGAGCAATTGCCCATAATTATCCCTTCCATCCCAAATTACTCTATTAAAACCCTGCTCAAAATAATTTGGAATAAT
>PBPT01000005.1 GCA_002724735.1 Fidelibacterota bacterium
ATTAAAGATTTCATTACCCTCAATTTTAGGGCGTATGGCATACTTAAATCCAAATAAACTTATAATTTTATTTCTCATTCTTGGCTCTTTAACAAAGGCGCAGGAAAAGACTCTTTACGTCATACATTCAAACAATACAAACGGTGCCTTAGAAAATTGCTATTGTCCTGATAATCCTTTTGGATCGCTTGAAAAGCGATCTGTTTACATAAACAATTTCAAAAAAGAAAACCCCAATACTATTGTGGTTGATGCAGGGGACTTTGTTACAATGAATCAACAAAGTCTTAAAGACAGTTTGGTTGCCGAGGCGTATGGGCTGATGCCCTACGATGCAATTCTTTATGGTGATCAAGAATTGGTTCTTGACGCTCGCACATTAAACAGGATGCGAGGTCAACTTGGTGCCACTTTAGTGGGTACCAACGTTGATAGATCAGATTTTTTCCAATCTAAAATAATTAGACGCAAGGGGATTCGCATAGCAGTGATGGGTATTGTTGATCCTTATGCAATAAAATTCTACCCAGATGAAATACAAAACAGAATTCGCCTAAATGACCCCGTTAAGTCTGTAAAAAACGAAATGAAAAAACTTAAAAACAAAGCTGACATTTTTGTTTTGCTTACTCATCAAGGGTACGATCTTGACGTACAATTTGCAAAAAAAGTTGATGGTCTAGATCTGATTGTAGGATCTCATAGTCAAACTGCAATCGAACAGCCTAAAGAGATAAACAACACGCTTATTGTTCAATCAGGCAAGGCTGGACATTATGTTGGATTGGTCAAGATTAAGATGAAAAAAGGTAAAATAGTTGAAAAAAGTGGAAGGCTGGACACGATGAAGTTTGAACTTCCTGATGATCCTAGAATAATTGATATGATTGAAGAATATGAAAAAAAATCTGGTCGCATGAATCACCGCAAGAAAAAACTTCTTGGACTCGATCACTAGAGTGGAAAATTTTTCAAATATTCTTTCTGAAAATCCTACCTATCTAATAATTGCCGTAGTCTTCTCGGTAGTTATTTTATTTAGCCTAGCTAAGAAACTTCTAAAAATTACGCTTGTTGTTTTATCTGTTTTCATCTTGTGGACGGCCTACACCATATGGACAGGTCAAGAGATTTCAAATAAGGAGTTAAAAGAAAAATTTATTGAAACGAGTGAAAGGGTTAAGAACAGCGCCATTAAAAAGGCTCAACAAAAATCTAAAGAAGAGTTTTTAAAAAATAAATGAAAATTAATTACTGTAGAGCTGTTCGTTCATATTGCGAACGCGGCCAGAAAGGTTTTTAATTATAGCTTCCATGATATCGCTGTGTCCACCCATGACCTCATAGAAACCTTCCTGTTCAATCTTAAACAAAGTAGTGTCCTCTGTTGCAGTTACATCAGCTGAACGTGGTTCCCCGTCAAGAAGAGCCATATCGCCAATACAGCTTCCTTTACCCATTTGTGTGATTTCTTTCTCACCTTTATGAATCTTTACATTACCGTCAACCACTATGAACAGAGAATCTCCAAATTCACCCTCAGTAATAATACTTTCACCATCGTCACATCGCACCTCTTCTGTTATTTGAGCAACTCTGGACAAATTTTCAGCCGGAATCGATTTAAATAAATCAACCGACTTTAGTATGATTGTTTTTTCTAATGTTGAATACATACTTAACTCAAGGGACTCTAATTTAAAACGCTCAAGGGGTATGTTGTCCATATTCAATGTATCTTTTTTTGACAGCCTTTGAACCAGTTCACAGTTTCCAGATGAATTAGGTATTTTGCTCCAGTCTAAAGTTGCCAAAAGATCATTCATTTCATTTTGAATCACATAATCTAACGTTATAATTGATTCCCACTTGTTTGCTGACTGCATAAGAATAACAAGCTCATCATTGATATTTGTTGGAAGATCATTAAAATGACTTTTGCCAATCTCAGCTCTTTCTTCAAGTGGAATTTCTTCGATCAGGGGATTGATTATATTTCTTTGATCTTTAGTAAAAATATTCTCGAAAAACTCCAAAAGAAACGGCAGTTTAGCTGGGTCACCTGATTTAATTATTTGAATATAGGTTTCAATAGGAGTATTTGGTTTACTCATTACTCCAAGCTTAAGAAGCGAAGGTAGAGTATTTTGTATTTCATTGTTAAGATGATCGATGATAAGAAGTTTTTTATCATTTTCTGGAAGCAGTTTTTTGCAAACGTGAAGTGCGTACAGTTTTCGGGCTACTTTTTGGATTTCACTTGAAATTATTTCCAACCTTTTTTCGTCAAGCTCTTCTGCTCTAGCGCGCACAAGAAGTGAGTCTACCGTTTCGTTATAAATGCCTTGATCGGTTTCATCAAGCTGATTTAAAAGAAGATTTGAAGCGGGATAATCTTTGAGAGCCTTAATAATCCCCCTTCTTTTGTGTCGACCTAAATCAGAATTAGATAGAATATTAGTAAAATTTTCAATCACTGTTTCCTCATCAAAGGACTGTAGTGCTTGTCGTGCCTGAAGAAAGGTTTTACTGTTACCAAGGTTGGTAATTATGGCTGGGAGAAGGGTCTCTCTCTTGCGTTTTTCAGCAACCAAAAGCGCTGCGTTACTTGTAAGTATATTCTCTTCTTTTAAAAATATTTCCAATTTTGTGTCCGGTAAAATGTCCTCATTTATTTCAAGACGTTTCAACGCTTTTGATTTTGTTAATTCATCAGAGCTTTGCAATGCTTCATCCAAAATGTTTGTTGCTTTGTCGCTTGAGCCGCTGTCCATATCAATTATGGCTGCTGCAGCTGAAGTTCGGATTTCTGCTGAATCATTATCTAAAAGATCCTCAAGCTTAGGAAGTATTTCATCCATCTTTCTTTTACCTGATACAAGTATTGCATCTGCTGAAACTTGATCATTTTTATTTATTGCACTAACAATACTTTCGTTAGAAATGATTGACGGCTCATCCCATGCCAGAGCTAAAATGCGCTTTCTAACATCTTCAGTTCCAGATTCAAATAATCCAGAAATTGTTTTTTTCCATGAGAACAGTGGAAGTCCCTCAATAATCTCGAAGGCAAATAACTGCTTCACTTCATCATTTGAGGAGAGCGTTTCCTCAATTGTTTTAACCATTGCAGCGTCCTGAACATCAACATTTAGTTGTTCAAAATCTATTTGACGTTTTGAAATAGCATTCTCTAATTGTTTAACGTAACCGTTCTTTACCCTGAAGGAGGTTAGAGTCCATAAAACGATTGCAGCAATAGAAACAAAACTCAATGTTTGAAGAGCTACGATTTTCGCAAGTAAAAAAGTGGCAACTCCACCAAATCCTTCAGCTATTGATTTTATTGTACCGCTTACCTGAGGTTTCATTGTACGCCTTGTATCTGTGGGCACTGGAAGCCAAAGAAGTTCCATAGATGAACTAAAAATTGTGAACTTAAACGTTTGATCTGAAAACTTTCCAAGAGTTGCGAACAAAAGTACAGGCGCTACAATGAATGCTACAGAACCCAGGATAAGAAAAAAGGGTAGAATAAGTAATCCAATTAAAATTCCAAACCTTGACAAGACGGGACCGGTTACAAAAAACTGCATAACTATTGAACATGCCCCAGCAACAGCATAAAAGGTTCCAAAAAAGGCGACCAGCTTTCCTTCATCTGGAAACGTATCACTCGCAATCATTTTAAATTGATAATCAACTAATACGGTTACAATTCCTGATAGGGCAACGATTCCCATAATACCAAGTAAAAATGGATCTCGCGACTTTGATGATTTTTTCTGAGGGGATTTAGGCTTAGATTTTTGAGCAGGCTCTTTTTTCATGTACCCCAAACATCTGAGTCCAAATAAAAATGAAATGCCAAAAAAACCTGCTGCTAGGAACAGCAGCTCGTCAGTTCCAAACGCATTCACAAAAGGTCTAAGATTCATTCCAATAAGCATAACTGCAAAAGAACCACCCCCTGCAATGATACCAAACAATCGTTTGGCTTGCTGAGGTTGAAAAGATTCTGCTGCAAACGCCCAAAATTGTATTAAGGCAATTGCAACAACGATTTCAACCCATATATATATAAGGGGGATCACCCAGCCGCTAATCATCGGTTGGAATAGAACAAAGGTTGCACAAAAAATAGAGGTCGTTAGTATAAACATCACTTTCGGTGCAAGTTTCTTGGCGATTTTGGTATAGCCGCTAAGTACTGGGGCTATTGCAATCGCAACTGCTAAAAACATTAATGGCAAGATTGATTTATCAAATCTGCTTAAAAAATATGCATCTTTTGCAGTTTTAGCAGTAATCCCCATTGCTATTGTGAAAAAAGAAAAGAAAAAGAAAGTGAGAACCATCTTTCCCTCTCCCGGTTTGATATTGATAATTTTTTTAATTAATCCCATATACGATCAATTACGCACTCAACGATGAATCAAAAAATCTGAGTTCATTTAAAATCTCCATAAAGATTCCAGCAAACATACTTGCAACAAGTAAAAGCATCATTATAAAAACTAAGGTTAATATAAAAAGCACACCATTGATGACAAAATATACACTCAATTGCCCAAGGGCAATCTTAAAACTATCATCGTCTTTATTGTCTGTGGCGTATTTTAAATGATCTGCTGCTACAGTGAGCTTGCTTCCCATTAATATTGTTATGACTCCGATTATAACGGTGGGTATCGAAAATACAAAGATGGTCAAGCAATATATTATGCCTAAAATAATATTCATAATCCCCACAAATTTTGTCCATTTATAAAATTTTTCAATTAAGAGCCTGCCTTCTTCATCTAGGCTAAAAATCAATTTTGGTTTTATGGTATTTTTCTGGCGTGATGTTTTTGAAGCTGTAGGCTTTGAAGATCTCTTTTTGTTTTCTAACTTTGTGTCAGAGCCTTTCTTTGCAGTAGTTTTAAGTTTAGTTTGTTTTCCAGTTGGCATGTGCGCTTTGAATATTATTTAATCTATAAATATACTTTGAAATTATTTTCTATTCTAGTTATTCACAAGTACAGTCCCTATTTAAAAAGAAAATTGAAATTTCGTTATCAAGAATAATATCTTTACTTTAACATATGAATAAGTTTACAATTGAAGGCATTTCAACTGGTAGTAAGATGATAAAAGTGAATAACTAATGATTAAACAATTCTTATTAAGAACCTTTCCAATAAAAATAATCTCAATGAGCATTTTATTTTTGGTAACTCTAACATCATGTGATGACGAGAATAATCTCTTGGTTACGGAAAAAGAGATCAAGACTAGTAATAGTAGATTTGAACTGTCGCTCAAGATAGACCCTGACATTGTTTACTCAAACAGTAGCACTAAATTGATAACCTCCATAAAGCGGTTGGTTCCCAAAGATTCACTTGGTGTCGACCCTCACCAAAGAGATTCGCAGGGAGATCAATATATGAGGTGTAAAATGAATGCCATTGGGGGAGCTTTGGAACAACACTCACCAGTCTGGGACTATTTATATAATGGTGTAACATATTACGACCAAAACTATTCAAAGGTTTTCATTGCTGACACTGCAAATTCGGTTTGGGAGGGGTTAGCTTTTTTTATACCTTCCTCACCCCTAAAAGATACAGGCCACATTTCAGCAATATTTGACGGAATGAATTTGACTTTACCTATCAAACTGGTCCCAACTCCCTAAATACAATGAACAAAATATTGATATTATTTTCTGTTTTAGCTTTTGGTTTTTCTCAGCAAAGACAACCAGTTCCAACCTTCAACCCTAGTTCAAGTAAAAACGCAAGCACATTGCGGGATCTGGATTATGAAGTTGTAAAACTCAGCTATATCCAGACGGACCGGGCATTAGCGATCCTTAAAACTATGGGATATACAGTGGTAGAGTACAGAGCGGGGAAGGGCGAGATTGCTGGAGAAAAAAATTTTACACCTATATTTTCAAAAAAAGTTGACAATTTAAATGCTCCTGGTGTGTTGCCTGTTATTATTAAAATTCCAGATACTCAAACCATATCACTTGTATCCAAAAGTACCACAAAAGCGGCATCTAAAAAGTCGGCTCTTGGAGTTGATCTTGGGGGAGTAACGCTTAACAATACTACTAGCGGCGAGCCCATGCAACGGCTTTTGGTTGGTTACAAATCAAGCGACATGAGAGCTCTTGCACAGCTATTAGATCTTATCGCAAACAAAATTGACGTTCCTGCAAGTCAAGTTGCAATCGAAGCGCTGGTAATTGAGCTAAATAGAGATGACTTAAGTGAACTAGGTGTTGATTTTTCTGGTGCAGGATCGGGCTTCACTGCTGATTTTCCTCCTCCTCAAAGCGGATCAATATCACCCTTCACCGTTGTTCTCGATAGGACCTTACTAGGTAGTGGTGCAAACTTTAGAGCAAATATTGACGCTTTGGTTAGTAAAAAACTAGCGACTATCAAGTCCAAACCTTCAGCTTTGGTATTAGATGGAAGACAGACACGTATTCAGGTTGGTCAACAAATTCCGATCGTAAAAACGATTACAGATCAAATAGCTAAAACCAGATCTGTGGACTATGTCCCCGTTGGTATCGTTTTAAATGTGAGACCAAGAATCAGTGAAGATGGAAGTAGCGTCACCATCCAAGTTGAAACGATTATTAGCGAAACGGAAGAGCGCATTGGTGCAACTAGTGGAGGAGACGTTGAGTCTGCTCCAATTATAAACAATAGAAAAGTTCAATCGTTTGTGCGCGTTGCAAACAACACTCCGTTTATTATTGGTGGGTTAATAAATGAAAAATCATCAGATAATGAGGGTGGAGTTCCGCTACTTGGTACGCTGCCATTCGTTAAAAACTTTTTTAGTGTGAGCGGAACAAAAAAAGTAAGACGTGAAGTCATTGTAGTAATTACTCCACACATAATTAAAGAAGCTGAAGATCAGTTCAGTCGAGTGATTCCACAAGATTCCCCGCTTTTTGATCAAGACAACAACAAGTCTTTTCCTAATTCATACAGGGTAAGACAAGGAGATATTTTTGATCTAAGCTTTATAGATGAGAGTCCTGTTTACCAGGATATTGTTGATGAGGTATATAAGAGAGCAGATAAAGACAAAACATTAGCCCAAAATGAACCTTACAAATCCATTTTAGAAGGTAAAATACCAGGCGAATCCGTTTTGGTCAAGAAAATGCTTTTAGATATAATATCTAAAATGAACTACGTTGATTATGTAGATCCTGAAAAAATAATTTATTTCGCATCATCTGATAAGGACCCTGCGGGTTTTGAAGTGGAACTTCTATCTAGCGCTATTAAGAAAATTCAACCTAATAAAGCTATGAAGCTAACCTACTCCGTCGTAGGTAAGGCTACTTTAAACAAGCCCTTTGTCCAGCCAACAGCAACGGTCGATTACATAACTTTAAAGGACTCATACAAAAATGAACTAGTTAAGTTTAATCGAATAGGCAGTACTCCAGCAGAGGATCAGTTTACAATTTTAATGTCTCCAAAAATTCCAAAATATGAGCGAAGACTGTACGAGGTTCTCATACTAAAAAAACTTTTAAAAATGAATCCAGATTTGGATTTAACTCTTAAGTATTTCAAACCTGGAATTGAAATACTGTTTCCCTCACGAGATGTTCTTGAGACAACCAATTTTGTTGTTGACAGAGATGCGGCACGGCTCTTTTATGAGGTAAATTTATATTACGCTGCATTTGGTCAAGAATTTAACCGCGGAACTGCAGAAATAGGTCGGTTGATTCAAGCGCAATAAAGTTGTGACTTTAATCACAATTATTTAGCAGATACTGGGTTATATTATGTTTATATTGTTTAAGTACGTTAGTACTATTCAATTAAGATTTTTTTGCAATTTAACTTATTACTTGTCTGTAAGGAGGATGATATGAAGTTAATTAAATCAACATTAGTTGGAGTGTTTGTCAGCTCTATGATGTTTGCACAGGCACCACCTCCACCCCCTGGTGGCGGAAACCCAGGTGGCCCCCCTCCAGGTGGCCCTCCTCAAGACGGCCCAAGCCCTGCAGTGGTTGATGCGTTTTTCTCAACAGGTCAACAACCAGGTGGCTTCTTTGATTTTGATGCTGCATTTGACGCAGCCGAGTCAACCGCAAAAGCTGAAGCTCAAGAGGCTGGTGAGTACGATGAAGAATCTTGGGATGAATGCGTGGACGCTGGAAGAGAAGCAATGGAATCAGCTAGAGCAGATAACAAGAGCCCTCAAGAGGTATTCCAAAATATTGTAGAAGCTGTAAACGCTTGTGGTGAATCTCAGGGTGGAGATTCTGAAGACTATGGCGATGANCACATGGGCGATGACCACATGGGAGATGACCACATGGGNGATGACCACGGTCAACCACCTTTCAGCCCTTCAGTTATGAGCAGTGTACAAAAGTACAAAGAAAACAACTGGGCTGTCGATGATTCTAAATTAGATAACCAAGAATGGATGGACGCTTACAACAGCTATGATCAGTGGAAACCTCAANAGGATGGTAATATGAATCAGGGTGGACCAGGCGGACCTCCAATGGGTGGACCAGGCGGACCTCCAATGGGTGGACCAGGCGGACCTCCAATGGGTGGACCAGGCGGACCTCCTCCGATGCCCGTTTATGAAGATATGGATCAGGATGGTGATGGAGCNGTAACACCTGCTGAAGCAATGGGATATTTTCAAAATATGCCTGATTGGAATGNTGAAGCAGCAGATAATTTTGATTCAGATTTTGCNCGTGTNGACAAAAATAATGACGGTGTTGTTGACAAAGATGAACATATGAATGAAGTTGCAAAAGTGATGGTTGAAGAAGGAACNGAAGCCGCTCTTCAGCAAGGTANNCAAGGNGCAGAAGTTTTTGAATTTGTTGCTGCAGGCTTGTATGATTACTTTGTTATGCAAACTGGATGGAGAACTGAAGACGAATGGACCGCAGGAAGAGATGCAGCTTACAACGTTTTCATGGAAGAGTTAAATAATGGCGCAGATGAAGGCGCTGCTATGGGTGCTGCACTGCAAGCCGGTCAAGCTGAAAACGATCCAAATTAATACTTTACTAAGTATTGAGTTTTAACAAAAAAGCCTNGATTTTTGTCGAGGCTTTTTTGTTTTATGCTTAGGTTATTAGCTTACTTATAGGTAAAAAATGTTTGATAAAAATCTTTTAAAAGAAAAAAATATCGTTGTTACTGGTGGCGGTACCGGGCTAGGCAAATCAATGGCATCTAAATTTTTGGACCTAGGAGCAAATCTAGTCTTAACAAGTAGAAAGGAAAATGTGATTAATGAGACAGCGAAAGAGCTTAGNAAGGGTAGAAAAAAAGTAATTCCAATTGTTTGCGATGTTAGAGAATCCGATCAAGTTGAATCAATGATCAATCAAACCGTCAGCGAGCTAGGATCTGTGGATATTTTGTTAAACAATGCAGCAGGTAATTTTATCAGTCCAACTGAAAATCTTAGTTCTAACGCTTTTAAAACGGTTGTTGATATNGTATTAAATGGAACTTTTCATTGCACCCAGGCCGCTGGTAAGGTGATGCGTAAAAATAAAAGCGGGGTGATCTTGAATATCGTTACTTCCTATGCTTGGACCGGTTCGGGCTACGTGGTTCCATCTGCATGCGCAAAAGCTGGAGTTCTGGCCATGACAAGGTCCCTTGCTGTTGAATGGGCAAAGTACGGAATCAGAACAATAGCGATTGCTCCAGGCCCTTTCCCAACCAAAGGTGCTTGGTCACGCTTAGCACCTCCAGGAATGGGAATTGAGAAAAAAATGAAAGCTCAAATTCCGTTAAGACGTTTTGGTGAGCATGAGGAATTAGCAAATCTTGCAACGTTTTTAGTAAGCGACCAGGCATCCTATATTAATGGCGAGGTTGTTACTATTGATGGGGGTGAATGGTTGCAGGGAGCAGGGGAGTTTAACCAATTAGAAAAAATTCCCAAAGCAGCCTGGAAACTTCTTGCGATGAAGCGAAAAAAGAAAAAGTGAATAATACTTTCCTTAAAAAAATACTTTATGTGTAAATTTCACGCCTGTTATGTTTGAATTACTTATAGTTATAGTTGCTTTTGTTGGAATGGAATTTGCAGCATGGGCTACACACAAATATCTAATGCATGGCCCATTATGGTTCTTGCATGAAGATCACCATGTACTCNCTGGCAAACCTCTTCAAAAAAATGATTCATTCGCTTTGATTTTTGCNTTACCTAGCGCTTCGGGTTTTATTTTTGGAAGTATTTATCAAAATGATATTTTATTTTTCTCAGGATTGGGTATTTTGCTTTATGGTTTTGCGTACCTTTTTGTACATGATATTTTCATTCANCGCAGAATCAAAATTTTTGCCAAACCTAAAAGCTCCTATCTGCGAGCTGTGCTTTACGAACACAGGAAGCATCATGCGAACCAGGGGAANGAAGATGGTGAATTTTTTGGAATGCTTTTTGTGAGTTTTAAATCACTCAAAGCATTTAGCGCTAAGAATGGATAATTACCTCTATCTAATAATAAATCTTTCTTCACTTTCTGTACCTTTAGCGCTGTCTTTCGAGCATAGAGTAGCCTATTTTAGTAAGTTTATTTCACTAAAATTTGGCTTTCTAATTACCACAACTTTTTTCATTGTTCATGATATTTTATTTACTTATTTAGGTGTTTGGGGCTTTAATGATCTTTATTTGATTGGGGTTGATATTTTTGGTCTCCCAATTGAAGAGTTGCTATTTTTCTTTTGCATACCATTTAGTTCACTATTCATTCATTTCTGCAAAGAGTATTTTACCCCAAAGCTTAAATTATCACATTATGCGTCCAAAATAATATCAATTAGCATAATAGCTTTTTTAATAATTACAGTAATTTTAAACCCTGGTAACTATTACACTGTGTTTGCACTTGGTCTTGCAGCTTTATTAATGGGGTTAGGGTTTATTAGAACTCCTGAGATGTACAGTTCATTCTTATTGTCATATATTTTTATTTTAATCCCTTTCTTTATTATCAATGGTCTTCTAACAGGGTCGTATATTCCCAGTCAAATNGTATGGTATAATGATTTACATAACCTTGGAGTAAGAATAGGTACCATACCATTTGAAGATATTTTTTATGGGTTTTCATTGTTATTTCTACCTCTTTATCTACAAGAGGAAATGTCTACTAGAAAAAGTCTAAAGCGCTAAGCCGAGCGCTATAAAAAATAACAACTGTGAAATATAAAGATTAACGCTTACTGGCAAGTTGAACTCTAATTTTTTGTAATGGTAAATATATTGAAGTGGCAATGCTACTAAAGCCCAGGTAATATAGTTTGATAAAGGTGCATGTTGAATCCCTGAAAATGACCACATGTCAATTTTTGGGGCAACAGGTTCAATNAAATAATCTAGAAAAAGCATTAAGGCAATCGAGATCAATATTTTGAAATGAGTTGGCACTTTTATTTGATTGGCTATTGATGCACAAATTATTACCGTTGTAACCCAATTAAGACCAATGACAAGCGGCGCTCCAAAAATTTTGAGCCCTAAAGTTTCTCCGTACATGTAAGAGCCAAACAAAACACCCGTCTGAACTCCAATTATCTCTGCGAACAAACCCCAAAGAAACGAGATCAGTATAAATGAAAGGTTCTTGTTGGTTCCATTTGAAATAACAAGACCAAAATAAATTAATAAACACAACGGAGTGGTGTTTATAAACCATTGGCTGTTCCANAATAAAATGCCAATCAATCCAAAAACTTGAAAGGTCCAAATAATNATTGAAGAATAAAAGGGTAAATTAAATTTCAGTNTATCTTGAAGCATTTGGAAAATAATTAGATACAATTTTTGAAGAGAGCAAGCAAAGTGGGATACCACCACCAGGATGAACGCTACCTCCACAGAAATAAAGATTTTTTATTTTTCTCGTAAAATTAGGATGTCTTAAAAAAGCTGAAAATCTTGAATTACTTGAAGTGCCATAAAGAGAACCCTTGTAAGAACGAGTAATTTGTTCTATNGTTTTTGGAGAATACACTTTTTCCTCTTCAATGAAATTTTCAATTTTGACATCAAGCAATCTATTGATTTTTTCAATCGTCACTTTCTTTAATTCAGATACCATTTCATCCCAATTTTGTCCTTGATCATGCGGAGCGTTTACCATCACAAACCAGTTTTCACAGCCTAAAGGTGCATCTTCAGGAATATCTTTNGAGGTGATGTTAATATAAATAGTTGGATCGCTGCTAATTCTACCCCGATTAAAAATTTGATCAAACTCATCCTGGTAGTTTTCAGAAAACAAAATATTGTGTAGGTCTAGCTTGTCAAATGTTTTTTTAACCCCCCAGTAAAAAATCAAAGCAGANCTTGAACGCTCTGATGAAGATACGCTTTCTGGAATTTTATGATCTTTTAATAGTTTACTGTAGCTATAGTAGATGTCCATATTAGAAATGACATAATTGGCATCAAATTGTTGTCCATTTGAAACAATTCCTGATACTTGATTACCAGAAGTAGTGATTTTTTCAACTTTTGAATTAAGAAAAATCTTAGCACCTTTTTTTTGAATCAAAGAAGTTAACGATTTAGAAATTTCAACCATACCACCCTTTGGTATCCAGGTTCCATAATGCGATTCCAGATGTTGAATCATTGACATTATTCCAGAGGTCTCATAAGGATTCGATCCGTTGTAAGTGGCATATCTATCGTAAAGCTGTACAAGGTGTTTTTCATTAATGAAACGCTTATTTGTGGAATGTAGGCTTTTAAAAATATCTAGTTTTTTCAGCGATACTATTGCTTTTAGGGTCTCCATTGAGAAATAAGTTGATGCACTGTGAAGCGATTTAGTCAAAAAAATATTTTTTGTCAAATCATATTTATTTTTNGAGCGAAGTAAATATTTTTCTANCGTTTTTTTNCCTATTCCAAACTTTTGATCNATCTCTTCANAATATTTTTTCAAGTCAGCGTAAGCGGTAAGGGTATATCCATCANTCCAAAAATATTGGCAATGAACATTCTTTTTCAAATAATTAAAATGATCTCTGGGATTTTCTCCAAGGTCTTCGAAAAGTTCGTCCATCAAAAAGGGAAGGGTAAATAATGAAGGACCAGCATCAAAGCGATATTTACCCATTTTAAACGAGTGGATCTTACCACCTGTTTCCTTACCTGCTTCAAAAACTGAAACATCGTAACCTTTAGCTAGAAGTCGTGCAGCAGTTGCAATCCCTGCAATTCCAGAACCAATAATTATAGCCTTATTCATCACTAGTTTTCATAATACCTGAATCTTTTAATACATAAAACCTAGCAAAAAGATCCTCACTGTACCAATTTTGTTTGCGCGTTTTCTCAACTATTTTCTTGTGTTTTGTGTCTGAATAAGCAAAGTTGTTGATATCAGATTCTGAATCCCAAATACTAAAAGTCGCTTGTTGAATGAAAGGCAGCTCACCAATCCCTTTAAAAAAATTTACACCTTTTGCATTGGAAATTGCGTCACTTGCGGATTTAACAGATCTCCAAAAATAGATTAACTTACCAAAATGAATAGTTGCTCTTGTAATTACTCCAACTTTCATCCCAGTTGTGTTCTCTCTTTGAGCATTATTACTAAATGGATTTGTATTGTCCCATTTTCCTACGGACTTATAGCATGCTAGGGACACTTTTCTAAAGGAGTCGGTTTGAGATAGAAGAGCGTTAAAGTAGAGATTGGAATTAAAATATTTTCTAGCATAGGCTTCATCCTGCCAGTTTAATAAAAGTGCATAAGTTGAAAAATCCGGGTACATACTAAAGCCTGGGTCGCTTCCAGTTCCAAGCATTTTGTAAAAGGTTAAACCTTCAATATTCTTAAAATTTTTTGTGTGTGAACCCATTTGCTTAAAAGCCCACCATTTACTCTTTTTAAAATATAAAAAAATAAGATTAGTCATAAAGCGGGTTGATTGTTTGCAATTGCCAGAATCCATTTGGTTACGCTGGCTCCTATAGTCATATATAATATTGATGCATAAACCAAAGCCACTCCAAGCAAAAAAAATGGCGTGATACGTACGTGATGTGAATACTCAGCTTTGTAATGAATTTTATGGTGCCAGAAACGCAAGCTAATAATTGTTAAATAAGAAAGCCCTATGCTAAAGACGAAAAAACCTAGAATGATCAGTTGATCGGTCAACGAAAGATGATAGAGCCATTTAGCAAACCTCACATGTAATCCGATAGCATTGCTGCGCCAAAAACACCCGCAGAATCTCCCAACTTATTTTTTAATATTGGAGTTCTAACAATTTTGCTGAATGTTTCCCTGTATACAGAATCTTTTCCCTCAGAATAAAGAAAATCAATTTTGGACAGTCCCCCACCAAGTACAATGGCATGTGGATCAAGGATATCAATTACATTCGCAAGCGCTCTGCCAAAATTCGTTAAAAAATTTGCTTTCCATTGAGGATGATCTTTGTGCATTCCGCTATCAATAATATCGGTAACCCGATGCTTTTCACCAGTGATTTCGTACCATTCTTTTTCAAGTGCGGTTCCAGAAATATATGCTTCAACACATCCTTTATTACCACAATAACAATCACGACCCCCGGGATGCAGGCAATGGTGTCCCCATTCACCTGCAATTCTATTTGCTCCACGATGAATATTTTTAAGCATCGTGATACCTCCACCACATCCAGTTCCAAGTATTACTCCAAAAACAACGTTATACTTTTTTGCAGCACCCAAAGTTGCTTCAGCTAATGCGAAGCAGTTTGCATCGTTTTCCATTAATACAGGTATTCCAAGCTCAGATTCCATGTCTTTTTGAATAGGCTTTCCAATTAAGCAAACCGTATTACTATTCTTTAGCAAACCAGTTTCGGCTTCTATCGTTCCAGGAGTGCATATACCTATTGGTCCTTCAAATTCTTCATACCCATCGATCATGGATTTTGAGAGCGAAATTATTGTTTCAATTATTGCCTCGTACCCTTCTTCACGATTTGTTGGTACACGTTTTCTTTTTACTACTTGAAACTGTTCGTCGATAATGACAGCCTCAATTTTTGTTCCGCCTAAGTCAATACCTAGTCTAAATGCCATTAATTTTCTCCAAAAATTAATCAGTAGGTAAGACCAAAACCGAAGCTAAATAGATGATCGTCGTTTGGATCTATTGGAAATTGATTCATATTCTTTGGCCAACTAAAGGACAGTTTTCCAGTTGGTTTATAATCTCCAAAAAGAACATCTGCCACACCTGTTCCTTCTGTACCAGGAAGCCACGCAGCAATAAAACCATCCCATTTTCCTACTTCATCTGTAACGATCATCGGTCTACCTGATAAAAGAACCACAACAACTGGAATATCATTATCTGTAAAGCGCTTTATTACCCCTAAATCCTCATTATCAAGTTTCAAATCCTTACGATCACCAATCATTTCAGCGTAGGGCTTTTCTCCAACAACCACCACAGCGAGATCACCGGTAAATGATGTTCCATCAGGCGTGTACTCAACAACAGTTCCAGGATCTACGGCCGATTTTATAGCATCGAGAATAGTTGTTCCATTTGTAGTTTGACCCATCCCTCCTTGCCAGCTAATTGTCCACCCACCTGATTGCATTCCTACGTCATCTGCTCCTTTTCCTGCTACAATAATTGTTTTACCCGATTTTGGAATTGGTAAGATATTGTTCTTATTTTTCAAAAGCACCATGCTCTTTCGCACTGCTTCTCTAGCAACTTCTCTGTGGTCTTTTGAACCAACATGAGAGAGTAAGCTCTGATCGCTAAATGGTCTTTCAAATAAACCAGACTGTTTTTTTATCAACAAGATTCTTCGAACCGCGTCGTCAACTCGTTCCATTGGAATCGAACCCTCCTCAACCGACTCTTTGAATAGTTTGAGAAAATTTTGAAATGATTCTTTTCCATCTCTAACCGCACCAGGAACCATTACCATATCTATTCCAGCATTAATTGAAGTAATTATGTCTGATTTATAGTCACCAGGAATGTTTTCAATGGCAGCCCAATCGGATACAACAAAGCCTTTAAATCCAAGCTCGTCTTTCAACAAATCAGTAAGCAAGTACTTGTTCGCATGGCACCTAAGATCGTTCCAGCTGTTGTAAGCTGCCATAAAAGTTGCAACCCCTTCATCAATGGCTTTTTGAAATGGGGGCAGGTGAACTTTTCTAAGCTTCTCTTCATTAATCTGTAGATCACCTTGATCTATCATAGCGTTGATTCCTGTTCCAAATAAAACGCCTCCATCTCCAATGAAATGCTTGGCGCATGCTAAGACCCTATTTGGGTTATCTATATCAGAGGATTGGTAACCTCTAATCGCTGCGGCTCCTAGTTGTGACACAAGATCTGTATCTTCTGAATATCCCTCATAAGTTCTTCCCCATCGGTAATCATCTGGAACTGCAAGGCATGGCGCAAAGTCCCAATCGATACCTGTAGCAGCAACTTCAAGAGCTGTAGCTTTTGCAACAGCCTCAACAAGATCTGGATCTCGCGTAGCTCCCAATCCAATATTATGTGGAAAAATAGTGGCACCAACTACATTGTTATGTCCGTGAACAGCATCAATNCCATAAATAAGGGGTATTTGTAGTCGCGTTTTTAGAGCCTCTCTTTGGTAGCCATCGTACATTTCAGCCCAAGCTTTAGGTTCGTTAGTTCCTGGAGTACTTCCCCCTCCACTTAAAAGAGAACCCAGACCATATTTTGATATATCAGATATGTCATTTAAAAATTGACGATCGACTTGTGTCATTTGCCCAAGTTTTTCATCTAAGGTCATTTGACCCATNAAGGATTCAACAAACGCATTGTCCTCTTTGAGTTTTTCAGTTTTGGTATCAGTGCATCCAATAAGAAGAATAGATAACAAAGAAATTGTAAGTTTTATNATATTTTGTTTCATCATTTACCTCATTTTATCTGTGTCACGCTCAACCAAGCTCACAGGAATCAACGTTTATTTGCTGTTGAGTCAGTTTTACCTGACCTAATCCTTCGAACTAGATAATCTAGTGCTTCCATCGATAGTTGATCGACATCGGTGTTTATAATTGTGAGTTCAGGGTAGAAAATTTTACTAAAAAAGAATATTGTCGTACCCTATTATCTTGTAGTCTCTAGGTATCTTAGCATTTTTTANAGGGCAGCATGAATAAACCCGACCGCCATTTTCTAGAAAAATNGTGTGGCAATATTATGCAAAAATTTTACACAATAAAAGAATGTTATTTGCGTAGATTAAAAATTTTTGATATTTTCTTTTAGCTTATTAATAACTATAAAATTCAAGTGGAGAGGGGTTCTAAATGAAAAAAACGTTAACGTTTTTCTTATCAAGTATTCTATTACTATCTATTTCATTTTCACAAGTAGTGATCAATGAAATAATGTTTAATCCTTACTATGAGACCACACCTGGTGATGTAAGTACGTATAGTACGGATGATGATGGTGAGTTTGTTGAATTATTTAATGCCGGGCAGTCCGATGTTGACATGTCTGGTTATCAATTTGTTCAAGGATTTGATTATACTTTTCCAAGTGGAACCACAATAGGAGCTGGAAAATATCTTGTGGTTGCAAGGAGCAAAGAAAGATTTAAAGCAGATCATGGAACTGATGCTGATCTGGAATGGGGACCTGGATCAGGAAATGGTGCTTTGTCCAACAGTGGTGAAGATATTGTAATTGTTACAGCATCTGGAGACACCGTTGATGTAGTTGATTATGATGATGAAGGGGATTGGGGCGCTAAATCATCTGGATCTCCACCGACTGCAGCGGGTGCTAGCGCAGATGGTCTTGGGCCCTCATTGGAGTTAAAAGATTTTGCAGCTGATAATTCCAATCCTGCTAATTGGGGAATTGTTACGGGGAAGAAAGGAACTCCTGGTGCCGTAAATGGTAATTTTAGCGGAACTCCTTGGTCATCGACTGGCAGTGGCGGTGGNTCTGGCGGCGGCGGTTCTACTGGTGGCGGATCTGGTGCAGGCCCAGTTAGGACTCATTCTGCAGGAACCTGGGCTGGCGATACTGCTCCAATGATTAATTCATTTAATACCGCATCAACAGACACAAATTATTGGCAGTATTTTGAATGGGGCGTAGCTGGAAGCGGAGCAGTCAACGATTCATTCCCTGGTCATTATGAAGTAAATGCTGGCGCAGGTACAGATACTGGCTACGTCAACGTTTCTTACTCTTCAGATATAAAGAATGAAGGAACAGGCTCAATGAAACTCGATGTTGCTGTTCATGGTACCGAAGGTTGGGGTGGATANNCAAAAATTCAACATATGCACCCTGATACNGCAAATGGTTTTTATGATTGGTCAAAATATGATACAGTATCTTTCCAATACTATATGCCAGAAGCTGCTAGTCATGATGGGGTATTAGAATTACGATTTAACGTTATTGAATATAGTAACGTGACAAACCCAACTTATACACCTGCTGATGGCGACGGGGGCGCAACTCTTGGAGAATACTATTATTCTTTCACTACTCCTAGGTTAGGTGCCGCTATGTCAGGTTGGGCTACTGTGGACATTCCTCTCGTTGAAGATCCAAACAATTGGGACAATAAAAATGGTTTCAATCGAACTGGATGGGCTGGAATTTCTGGCAACACTACTTTTGACACAGATCGCATTAAAGGGTTTTCGTTTGAGTTTTCTGGAAATGCAACCGATCGATCCGTTGCTACTGCAACTGTTTACATGGATAATATGACTNTAAAGGGTAGAAAAACTACACCCTATGTCTATTTTAATGGGAAAGCATCCCCAGCTGACTTAGCAAATCCATTTGGATGGGGATCTGGTGCAGCCTCAACTTTAGAGGTAGTAAATGGAGCAGGAACTAGTTCTGAAACAAATGCGCTTAAATGGACCATGGGCGGAGACGGATGGGGCGTTACGGGCGCAGGTTGGAATATTGATCCAAAGCATGACATGAGCTACGAATGGATGAAAGACACTGTACAATTCAAGTACAAGACCGCCAAATATTCTGGCAATAATATACGTTTGCAATATGAAGCTGGCTCAGGAAAACTTGTAAAAGAAGTTGATATTACAGCTGATGATGCTTGGCACACCGTAAAAGTAGCGCTTAAAGATTTTGTTTATGGTGACAATACAACTTCCGGATTTGATACGACACAAGTTGGAGTATTCCAGTTTATTGCTCAGGGATCAGGTTATCAAGGTGAGACAATCATGATAACAGATGCCTGGACGGGCAATCCTTCATTTGATTTTGTCTCTCCTGCNGTAGCTGAAAACGTTGATGCAATACCAGGTAGCTACACCAACGCAGTGGTATGGGATGATGTAGCTGGTGAGTTTGGTGAGACTTATGATGTATACGCCAGTCGTTCTCCCTTTGTTACAGCTAGCGCTGACTCACTGACCGGAGTTGATGTCGTTGCTCTTAGCGTTGCAGAAGGTACTCAGGAAGCCTATCACGACCTAACAATGCCATTATCCGACCGTAATACAAATTGGTATTATGCTGTTGTCGCAACGGATGCAGCTGGAAACAAAAGCAAAGTTGCTGCTATGACATCTGCTGTAAGTAACATGGCTAGGGGTATTCCAACTATTGCCTTAGGTGCACCATCTGGATTTAAAGCAGACGGCGACATTTCAGAATGGGCAAGCAGTGGTATTCTTCCTTTAGAGATGGGCGTTTCAAGCAATTCAATGGGTACTCCAAAAGTAATCAATACGGTTGATAATGACGACGATGCATATGT
>PBPT01000006.1 GCA_002724735.1 Fidelibacterota bacterium
TGCAACTAGTTTAGTCCAACCACCTATTTTTTCAGGAAGCTGTGCTCTAAATCTAACGTTAGTACAATCAATCCATCTACCTTCTGCTCCGTAGTTAGTAGTCTCTTTGTCTATACCCGGTGCTATATTTACTTTACTCAGCATCTTTTAATCCTTTTAAAAATTCTGCGTGTCCGTTTTCAGCATCGCTTTTCATTTTTAGTTCCCAAACAATCGCGTCTTTTTCAACTTGTTCTTTAATTTTTTCAAATTGTTCTTCGTCCATTATCCACCATCACTTCCTAAATTTCTTGTACCATAATAATCAGACATCTCCACATTGAATTTTCCTATAGCAACTGTACCATTACCCTCACTCAGAGTCGTGACTCCTGTGCTATAACTGTTAGAACCTGTAATATTAGAACATCCCCTGCCTCCTGAAGGTCCCGTAGCATAGCCTCTAAAAAAACTTTGAACATCAGGGTTCCCTGCAGCATTTGCTAAAAACTGACCACCGACAGCTCCATAAAATGTAGCTGAACTTACTCTCCTAATTCTTACTGTTCCTGCGCTTGGGTAATTTGGATATGCATCTAAATAATAATAGGCGGTTCCATTACCAGAACCAATATCTACGCCTGGGAACGTGCTACTTCCCCCAAAACCCAAGTCGTTAATAACTTGGGCTATATTTGCAACAGCAGCGGCTCTGTTTGTATTTGGTTCATCATAAAGAGCAAAAGTAGTAGTTCCTAAATTAGCACCGTCGTATCTGTTTTGATTCCAACTTATGTTATATCTTGCGTTTTGATTTTGTATATCATAAGCAGAATTTGACCCATAACTTATATTATTTAAAAATAGAGTATTACCATTAACATCTACACCATTAGAATTAAAAGGAATACGCTGGCCCATTGTGCTGTTGTTATAGTCAAACAGAGCGTAGTCTTGTCCAGTGTTATTTGTAATAGTCACTGCTAGGTTTGCTCCACTATTAGTTGCTGAGTATCCCCAGCCACTTGTTGAGATACTGCCTCCAGTCCAGTTTTGTATACCTATTCTAAAATAATCTGCCCAGCCTTGACCTGTGTTTGGTCTACTACCAGCACTATTAGGGCCACCACTTATATAATTACCCCCTGAACCTGAATACGCATAACATTGTAAATACCCACCAGATCCGATATTAAAACCTTGCCCTAATCCTGTGCCGAGATAAGTTATTGGATATAGGAAAGGGGAAAAAAGAGTAGGAGCAAAACCTCCCGTTTGACCACCAATTGGAAACACATCCATAGTTCTTCTCAATACAACAGAAGTTCCATTTTTAATTATAGTCCCATAGTTTGTTGAGGTTGGAGTTGTTTGTGTGTATGTAGCTTCATTGCCACCACTCCATCCAGAGTTAAGTGCAATATCTAAATAAGGCAAATTCCTTGTAACAAATCTATTAGTGTCAGGAAGCGATACAAACCTTGCACCAACGTTATTTCCTGAAGCCGTTTGTTGCGTGTTAGTGTTTATATGAATTACTTTATTGTTACCAAAATTAGGGCCAAGAATTAATTCTGATGTTCCGCCCGCTGCCGTAGCAAGATCTACCGTAACAAAAGTAAATGTTCCGTTGCTGTATGCTCCTCCTGAAGCTGAATGCACAGCTCCGTTGTTAGTTACTCCTGAAGCTAAATCACTTCCTGTTGTATTCTGTGTTGTAGCAACATAAAAAGGCACATTAACAGAACTATTAAGTCTAAACTGTATAGTCTCTTTTCCCTGCGCCATAAAAAAAGAAGTAAGAGAAGAAGGCCCAACTCCATCAAAAAGAAATCTTGTTCCATCCCATGTGACTAAAATATCCATTGTAATAGTTCCACCAAAATCGTCTGGTTTTCTTGCTATGTAGTCGCCAAGTTTAATATTAGACTGGCCACCAGAAGGGTTAAACTCATTCATAATATTAGAAAGTGTTATTTGACCGGATGCTGTAACTGTCATTTGTTTACCTTGGCGGACAGCTCATTAATTGCTTGCACGAGCAGTCCAATTAATTTTTCATACTTCACACCAAGAGTACCATCTTCTTTTTCTGCAACAACCTCTGGACAAACTTTTTTTACATCTTGTGCAAGGATACCTACGTCATGTTTTCTAACAAAATATCCATCTTCACCGCCACGTTTTTTTATGTGATCTGCTTTCCAATCAAACTCAACTCCACGAATAGCATTAACTTTATCTAATGCATCTTCTATTGTTGTTATGTTTTCTTTTAATCTTTCATCAGAAGAATAATAAGCCGTAACTTCATCTGCAGCTCTTAGCTCACCAGCAGTTGAACCTGTACTATCTGTGCCTATACCTAAACCTCCGTCTACTCGACAACCTCCTGCTTGTGTTTGAAAACGACCAACATTATTGTGATACAACTGAACACTTCCATCTGGAATTGCTAAAAGCATAGTTTCTGATGCGTCATTGTTTGTAAGATAAAAACCATTTAAGGAAGTAATTATACCATATGTCCCATTAGAATAAATTTTCATATCTGTTCCAGCACCCATTTGTATTTTAGATGGAGCTGGACTTGTATCATCAGGGAAGACAATACTACCGGTCATTGTACCACCTGCAGTTTGCAATCTACCTGTAATCTGAGTTTGTGCGTTAGAAGATAAACTATTTATAAATTGGTACTCTGTATTATCAACAGAACCATCAGCAATATTGTTAGCACCAATACCTGATAAGTTTGCTCCACTAAATGCATATTTTTTTGATTCGTATGTTGCCATTATGATATCCTCACTGCTAACGCTGCTGCTGATCTTGCGGAACTTGGTGCGGTACTTCTATAAAGAGCCTTTCCTATAAATCTCCATGTACCGTTCAAGGTTGTTCTAGCTTTACCTGTTATAGCTCTTGAAGAAGCAGAAGTAAAACCTATACCTCCAATTTGATCACTATTTATTCCTTGATCTATAAAATTATCATAGAAGTTTGCTAAATATAAATTATTATTATCATATGTAGAAACTACCACCGATGTTCCAGGATCAATATCTGTATTGGTAGGAGTATTACTATCCTTAGAAAATAAAGTAAAATATCTTAAAGCACCTACATTAGTATCAGAAGTTACATCCGCGATTCCAGTCAATCCAGATCCATCTCCTGTAACAGCAGTCGCTGCTAATGTTCCTGAAACTGTCACTCCCGTTGCACTGGTAGCAAGCTTCTCCACGTTATTATGTCGTAGTCCTACGGCACCATCTGCCGTAGCAGATACATGTGTTTCATCCTCGGCTTGGTTCATTAACTTAATAGTGTCACCAGCAATGCGAAGTTCACCAGTTGTGTTATTTATTTTAGAATTATTAGTATCGTGTGAAATAACTAAATCAGTTCCGCTACCTATATTTAAATTTTGTGAGTCATTAATTCTAACTCCACCTGTAAATGTAGCACCGGCCAAAGCCGCTTTTGCATCTACCTGTGTTTGCACATTAGAACTAACTGTATTTATANATTGAAACTCAGCATNGGTTACNGAACCGTCAGCAACTTGTGTNGCTGCTATTGGAATGGTAGCATATTTTTTTGACTCATATGTCGCCATTTTACTTCTCCGTTATTTTCCAGCCGTAAGTCGCTCCTGTGTAGACTAGTGAGAATGCTGCACCCTCTGTAGAAACAGTCCCTGGAGCAGCTGCGCCAAAAACTTTATCAGAACCACCTGGTGTAATTGTTAACGCGTTACTATCAAAGTTGTCTGCTAAATCCATAAAACGAACTTCAGAACCAACAGGTGGAGTTGTAGGTAAAGTTAAGTTTACAGTATTAGATGATGTATTTACAAAAATATTTTCTCCTGCAAAAACATTGTCTGTTGCAGCAGTAACTGTTCTCCATGTAGAAGAAGAAGTCTCTAGTGGATACCAAGTTGTACCGTCTGTTGCTGCATATAATTTTTGTCCCGGAGATAAAATTTGTTGGTTAGCTGAACTACCTGTTCCGCCTACATCTAAAGTCAAAGTAGCATTACCAGTACCATCATTTATAATATAATAAATTTTTTCTACAGCTGGGAAGTTAACAGTAAAAGCAGTTGTAAAGTTGTGAAATCTAATTGCAGCTGATCTGGCTTGGTTAGAAGCCGCGACCACCGGTCCATTACCACTTGTTAGTGTTAAAGGAGAAGATACACCATTTAAGTTTATAGCTAAAACACCGGCTATAGCTTCTTCTAATGATCTTGATAATGTGTTGTTTGTAGTATTACCCCAAGAGTTTGATTGTTCTCCTGAGCCAATTAGTTCTAGTTTTAATCTAGTCGAATAGGTTGATGCCATTTATTACTCCGTCCAATTACTACCATCTGTTGGTACAGTTACTTTTGTCCAGGTCGCACTGGTAGGTGTGCTAACCTCGGTCCACGATCCACTAGTTGTAGCATTTATATTACTCCATGTCGAGCCGAAACCTGGGTCAATATTAGTCCAATTGCCTACGTCAGGAACTGTAACATCATCCCAACCACTAAATATTGATACATCTGCAGTATTAGCATTTAACAAGAATCCGTCAACAAGTCTTGACTGGTTGATAGTTATCTCAACCGACCCTTGAGAAAGCGCTATCTGATTACCTGTTGCTGTAAATATTTTTGCAATTACAGGTTCAAAAGAAGTACTACCAAGAGTCAATTGTTGGCCTGTAGTGTTTGCTATGGCCACACCAGATATAGTGATGTAGTTGTTAACGGTTATTGTATTACCCATCGCATTACCGTGGACCGAGCAATAGTATCTCAAACTATTTGGAGCACCTGCAGGTACAGTAAATTCTACTTTAGCTCCTGCTTGACCAGGTGTGCCGGTTACAACAACACCATCTGTATACGAAGCACCAGAAGCATCTTTAAATCTAAGCGGGTGGTTACCGTTTGTGCCATCACTTTGATCAAATACATATTTAGTTGCTCTAAACATACTGATAGCAGGATTAGCAGATCCATTTAATACAAATACATTTCCTGAACCGTAGTTAACAACAGTAACTGTATAATTGACAACGGCAGGTTGTGAAGACAAAGTATTTTCAAAACCTGTCACCTGTTGCACTTGTTGCGCATCAATAGTTACACTGCCTACACTAGATGTTAATTGTTGCCCTGTTACATCAATGTGAGAGTTACAAACTAATTGTGCTGATTGGTTCCAGTTAACAGATAAATTTAATTGTTGTCCTAAATTACCAGGAGCAATACGTCCAGTTTCTTGACCAAGTGTAAGGGTCATTGCTTGCCCACCTACTTGTACATTACCAGATC
>PBPT01000007.1 GCA_002724735.1 Fidelibacterota bacterium
TCTAAAACAAAAGCTATGTCATTTTGCCATGTAACCAGGGGAGGTCATAAATATCCTGTAGAAAAAATTTCTCGCATTGCTAAAGTAAGGGTATTGCCACCTTGGTTGATGGGGCACAAGCGGTGGGTCAATTCCCAATCAATATCAGTGAACTTGGGTGCGATGCCTATGCTGCAAGTCTTCACAAATGGATTTTAGCGCCATCAGGTACGGGTTTCATGTATATTAACAAAGCATCTCTAAATTTATTCTCTTCTCCATTTGGAAGAGGATTTTCAACTATTAATAGAATGTTTAATCCTCCAGGAACTAAAGATTTGCCTGTAAGAGCGGCAATCAATAGTGCAATAAAATTTATCAATTCAATTGGCTTGGAAAGTATTGAAAAAAGATGTCGTTTTCTATCGAACTATCTCAAAGCTGGTTTGCGTGACGTAAAAGGAGTCAAAATTTTAAGTAGCAATCATGATCAGTCTGCCCCAGGATCAACTATTTTCGAAAAAAAAAATCTTGATGCAATGAACTCAGTAAATATATTTGAGGACAAGATCAATTATTTTATTGATGAGCATCAAAGAGATGGACATAATGCGATACGTATTTCAACGCATTTTTACAATACGACTGAAGAAATAGATTTGTTGGTAGAAGAATTAAAAAAACTTTGAGAGTGTTCTATTAAAAAGATACTACTTTATTTTGATCCAGTCGATTTCCAAATTAAAATTACCAGCTTTTTTATCAGAAAGCATAATGCCTATCTCTCGGACCATTACGGTCGAAAGTTTTGGTATATTTGTAACGCTATATCCTCTATAAGTGGGGTAGAAGTCATCAACATTTAATTCAACTTCTGTCCAAATGTTGTTGCTGGTTGAGAACGAATGAGAATANGAGGCCCANCTGTTTTNATCTGATCTTACTCTAAAATTATACTCTCTACCATCACCTTTGACTCGAACAANAAANGTATCATAGTTAGNATAATCGTAAGGAAGATAGGCGCGAATNGATGAAAATCCTCCATTATTTTGAAGGGAAAGATAACCCCTAAAAGTTGCTATTTCACCTTTNAGGCTNAAGTAACCNTGTGATCTACCNCCCATAACNCCATCATCAACAACGCTCCAATTTAACAAATCGTTNCTGCTAAAGTCCTCAATCACAATACCTNGTGGNGATGATTCAATTGTCATNTTTTCNTTTAACGGTGACTCGCATGCNGTTAGNGAAAAAAAGNAAATTAAAATAAGAAATTTATTTACCATAAAAAAAACCTTTATAANTGAGCGTTTTGCGCTTTATATTCACTACAACATTATTAATTATTNATAANAAATAAAACAAAAAAAAATGAAAAGACGAAANTTTATAAAACAAATCTGNAACNCCTGNGTTGNTTCAACCCTACCAATATCCNTGTTAACTNTACAGTCTTGTTCTGATTCTGNATCATCTGANGGATCTGACAGCGAAGGTTNTGTTGANAATCTAGATCTTGACTTAAGCGAATCAAAATATTCNTCTCTNAAAAATATTGGAGGGGCCGTANCNCTGGGAAGTAATAATTTTGATTTAGCGGGATTATTGGTNTATAGACGNAGNGAATCAAGNTATGTTGCATTCAGTAGACGATGTCCACATGCAGGCACATCAATCAATTCATTTTCAAATGGAATAGCNTCNTGCCCCAGCCATGGAGCACGGTTCGATACAAATGGATCTGCTGTTTCTGGGCCCACCAACGCAGATCTNAAAAAATATATGTGNTCAGTAAATGGTACCATTCTNACNATNACCAAATAATGAACACAGCTTTATCTAAAGAAAAATTATTNCTTNGGGGTTATTGCTGCGGTCTAAAATGCCAAAACTGCCCATATTATCCCTNGCATACAAAAGACAGCACCACGCTNTACGATGAAGTATCAAATATAAAAAATCCTCAGCNCGGANTATTTTCAAAGCTGAATTCAACATCTCATTGGGATTGGGATAGTATGTCAACCAATGAACTAGAACATTTAATTATGAATAAAAAAGATAAAAGAATATGATCAGATTGATTTGTACCAAATCTTTTATTTCAATATTCATTGCTTTCTCGTTACAGTCAACTGCAGGGCAAAATTACACATACAAAAAAGCNACTGCTGATGGTATTGGTAAAATATATCAAGGAAGAGAAATAAGTAAAGTGATGGGGCATTTTGGTGCTCCATGGCTTGAAAGGTCTTCACGAGAATCTGAAGAAAATCCAACTTTGGCCGTTGACCTATTGCAACTAACAAAAAAAATGGTTGTTGTCGATTTTGGAGCTGGAAGCGGGTATTTCACTTCAAAACTTGCTAGACTATGCAGCGTTGTTTATGCGGTTGATGTTCAGAAAGAAATGCTTGATTTAAATGCTTCCCAAATGAAAAAAAAAGGCATTGGAAACGTGAAATATATTTTGGGAGATGTTTCTTCCACAAATCTACCAAAGAATACTTTTGATTTATTTTTATTGGTAGATGTTTATCACGAGCTTGAATATCCTTTCGAAATTATGAAAGATATAAAATCTACCTTGAAAACAAATGGAAAGGTTGTTTTGCTTGAGTACAGGAAAGAAGATCCTTCAGTCCCAATCAAGCCACTTCATAAAATGTCAGTAAAGCAGGTAACTAAAGAAATGCAGCATGTGGGTTTCGTTCTGATTGAAAATATCCAAAAGTTGCCAAGACAACATATGTTAATTTTCGGTAAATCATGAAGCTCAACCTTTTTCCACTAGGAATTGTTGCCTTTCCTAACAAATCAATACCCTTGCACATTTTTGAAGATAGGTATAAAAGAATGATTAATGACTGTATTGACAATGGAAATGAGTTTGGAATTATTTACCAAAATATTAAAGGAATAGCCGAATTTGGATGTACTGTCAGCGTTACTAAACTTTTAAAACGTTACCCTGATGGAAGAATGGATATTTTAAGTAAAGGAAACAGAATCTTCAAATTAGATAGCAAAAAAATTGTTAATGACATTGTTGTTGGAAAGATAACAGTATTGCCAAAGTTTAATCCACTTTCCAGTGAAGTTTTTGATCCTTTGTTGGAAAAATACCTTAAGCTGTTAATAACGCTCGGGGCCGATGCAAACCTTGAACATCACCTAAAAAAGTCCACAACATTCCAATTATTAGAATCTGTTCAGCTCTCACCTGATTTTGAATTGGAACTAATATCAATGAAAAATGAAGCTGAAAGAGCAGAATTTTTGAACCAATTTTTTAATTCTCTTTTAGAAAAATCTGATCTTTTCAAAAGCAACGAGAGGTACAATTCATGATAGCAAAGTATGTTTGTAATTTTAAAAATGGTCGTGTTGCATTAACCTTTTTTACGATGAGCCTTTTTATGTTACAATCATGTTCAACCATCTACTTAGGCTCATCTAATCAGCAATATTTTGATGAAATCAATCAACCTAATGAATTGGGTGAAGTCGTAAATATATGGGAAGATGGCGCAAGAACAGATGATTCAAAAAATCAATTCGAATGGTGGTATTTTGATGCAGAGCTTGAGGATGGAAGTTTGGTTGTTGCCTATTTTTACAAAGTGCATTTTCTCAAAGATCAATTTTTTATTGGTTTCAATTATACATCACCTAAGGGTGAAGATTTTTTTCAATTAAAATATTTTAATAGAAGCGATGTCTTCTTTGAAAAGGATAGCTGTAATGTTCAAATGAAAAACAATCTTTTTCGAGGGAACTTGTCAAAATATGAAATCAAATTAGATCCAAAAAACTTTGACAATTTTGGTTTTGATCTATATCTGGAGTCCTCTGTAAAACCCTATAGACCTCAAGATGGTATTATCAGAGCTGGGGATGACTATTTTGCTTGGCTGGCGGCCGTGCCAAACGGAAAGGTGAGTGGATCAATAACGGTTGATGGAAAAACTAAAAATATTGAAGGTACTGGTTACCATGATCACAATTGGGGCAATACACCTTTGCAAAAACTTTTTAAAAGCTGGACGTGGTTTAGAGGTCAAGCTGGACCCTATACTGTTATTTTATCTGAGCTAAATGCGGTTAATAGCAGAGGAGGGTTTGACATTCCCATTCTTTATGTAGCCGATGAGAAACAAGTTTACGTAAATAAATTTGGTAATTCAGAGCTACTGACAATGAAAAACAGCCTAATTAAAGACTTCTATCCAAAGAGAAACGAACCGCAATTTTCAAATTTTTCAATAGTTTCAGTTGATAATTTTTCTGTACAAATTTCTGGAAATCAGGTTATCGACAATATTGAAATATTCGATAGAATGAGCTTGCCAATGCCTTTCAACCTTTTTAAACCTATTATAAATCTTGCGTTTAAAGGTTCAAATATTGATCCATTCTACACTCGCTTTGCTAGTACCTTCAAACTTCAGTTAAGAGATGGTCAAGTATTTGATGGAACTGGTGTTATGGAAATAATGGATCTCCAATAAAGGCATGTCAAATATTTTAGCTTTCGAAAGCGTTTCTAAGAGCTACAAAGATCACAAAGCACTCAATCAAGTTAGTATCGCCATTCCAGAAAATTCCATTTTTGCTTTGTTAGGTCCTAATGGAAGCGGAAAATCTACGCTAATTAAAATTCTTGCAGGTTTGATAACAGATTGGGATGGTGATATAAAATTTTCTGACAATACCATTCGTTCTAACAAAAAATACATTGATAATTTTGGATTTATTATTGAAGATCCTGCATTCTACAATTATCTAAATGCCAGAAAAAATCTTCAAATATTTTGTCGACTAACCAATACACCTTTTTCAAGAATTAACGAGGTGTTAGATATTGTTGGGTTAATAAATCGTCAATACGATAAAGTAGCAAATTTTTCTTACGGCATGAAACAACGTTTGGGTATAGCTCAAGCATTGCTGCATGATCCTAAAATTCTCATTCTTGATGAGCCTAACAATGGCCTTGATCCTGTTGGTGTAAATAAAATAGCCGATATTATTTATCGTTTAAAACATGAAGGAAAAACAATATGCATTTCAACTCATTCGCTGAATGAAGTTGACAGGCTTTGTTCAGATGTTGCGATTTTACGAAATGGAAATCTTGTAGTAAATAAAAATATTAACACAACTAACGATGTAAAAGAATATTATCGCATTGAGACTTCTGATTTCCAAAAATGTCTTGACGATCTTAGTCGAATTGACGGATTGAGAGTTTTGTCCTCTCAAAGCAATTCTATTATTATTAGTTATAATAGTAAAGTTCTTCCATTGATTGAGGATGGACCTTTGTCTGACAGTCCTTTTGTTCGCTCTATTCATCGTGAATCAGACTTGATTGAATACTATTATGATTAAAACAGTCCTTATCAATGAACTCATTAAGGCTATGCACAAGAAAAGAACCTATATAAGCTTTGTGCTACTTTTTTTTCTTGTACCCTTAATAGTAATAGCAATTGGAAGTGGTTCGGGATATCTTGAAAAACAAATCTATGGCCAACTAAAGGATTCTTTCCTGGTGTTTGGATCGTTGACTAATGGTTACCTTTCCAGCTATTTAATTATCGCTATACTTGCTGGTCAGATGCCTTTTTTAGCAACCATTGTTGCGTCAGAGATTGTCTCGGGAGAATACGCCAAGGGAACTTTTAGGATGTATTTATCTCGACCAGTATCACGAATAAAAGTACTTTCTTCAAAGCTAATCATTGTTGTTTTGTACACTATAGTCATGATGTTTTTCTTTGTGTTTTACACATTGGGAGTAAGTTGCGCCTTTCTTGGAATTGGAGATCTTGCTGTTTTTCATAGGGGCCTACTTTTCCTTTCAGATGGTGATATAATCTGGAGGTTCTTCCTCGCTTTTACAATTTCATCAGGAGTAATGCTTTCAATATCTTGCCTATGTTTTATGCTTTCAACTTTTTTTAAGAACAGTGTTACTCCAATTATTGTTACAATAAGCGCAGTATTTATTGGATCAGCAATATCCTTCATTCCACTTGAAATTTTTGAACGTATTAATCCATTTTTGTTTACTGGGTATATTGATCTTTTTCTTGCTGCATTTCATGATCCCGTTCCATGGGACTTAATTTTAAAAGCAACATTCGTTTGTTTAGGCTGGTCCTTAATTTTTATAACCACATCTTTTTATCACTTCACAAAAAAAGAGATTTTATCATGAAACGTTCTTTAATCATTTTTTTTGCGCTCATAACATCTCTCATTGCAGATGAGAATAATATTGCTACATCGATCATTGAAAAAACAGAAAAAAAGTTCAGATCTATAGAGGATTATCAAGTAAAAATGTTCATTGCAATCGATATTCCTGCCTTTCGTATGCCCAAAAAAAAGTACACTGTTTTTTTTAAGCAACCCGATAAGGTTAAAATAAAAAGTAGGGGTTTTGGTCTTTTACCTAGAACAGGAATGTTTACTTCACCTAGTGATAATTTTGACAATTTGACGGACGTTGAAGTGTATGATCATGACTGGAAAATTAAAGATGACGAAATAGTTTTAAGGGGGNACCTTATCGTAGACAGTTTGGCGATTACTATGCCCAACGATTATGCTAAACTCACTTTTAAACCGACAGTTGACGTTACTATTGATACATCGCAATGGGTAATTACAGGAGTAGTGACACAGCTTGATACGCTTAAGATCATGGAAATAAGTAATGAGTATGATTTTGTGGATGGATCTTATTATATGCCTGTTCGATCAAGCGTAGTGTATTACGTAAAAGATGCACGAATTTCACGATGGCTTAAAAAAGATCTGGGAACTATTATGGGGGCTGAACAAAACTTTGAAATGCAAAGCGATATGGTTCGAGGTCAAATAAATGTTTTTTACGACCAATATAAAATTAATCGCGGAATAAAAAACTCGATTTTTAAATAAGCCTAATATAATTACTTTGCAAATGAGCGTGCGAGCCTTACATTTTTAATATAATTTTATTAAGGAGTGAGTATGCAAAGCTTATTTTTAGAATGTTTAAAAGTGTTTGTTGCGGTTTCAATATTTTTTGTTTGGGTTCCAAGATACCATAATATCGTTGAAGAGTTTAAAACCTACCAATACCCTGATTGGCTAAGAGATATTGTTGGCATTTTAAAGTTAACATGTGCAGCAATGTTGATAATCAACAGATCAGAATTTGTTCTTCTAGCATCTGGAACACTGGTTGTGTTGATGTCTGCAGCTTTTATGACGCACATGCGAGTAAAAAATAGATTTCGGTGGTTTTTTCCATCGCTATCTCAAATAATAATGAACGCATATATTTTTTACATGTCTTATAACCTTTTATAAAAAAGAATTGTTAACTTTAATTAAGAAAAATTTTAAAAACTATCGGATTTATTATGATCACAGTTATTTCTCCTGCCAAAAAACTTTCTGATAAATGTAATGCTGTAGATGTTGGTTTTTCTCAGCCATCTCATTTAAACCGTTCGGATCAACTTGTATCCCAACTTAGAAGCTATGACCCAACACATCTGCAAGATTTGATGGGAATTAGTGAAAAGCTATCTACGCTCAATTGGGAAAGGTATCAAAGCTGGAAAACACCGTTCAATGAAGCCAACTCCAGACAAGCTGTNTTTACTTTCAAAGGCGANACNTATTCAGGCTTAGATGCTGAAACNCTCACATCAAACGAACTTAATTATTCTCAAAAACACACCAGAATACTTTCAGGCTTGTACGGTATTTTAAAGCCGCTTGACCTCATGATGCCTTATCGCCTTGAAATGGGTACAAAGCTTGAGAATGTTTCAGGAAAAAACCTTTATGAGTTTTGGGGNAGTAGTCTTGCAGAATACCTTCAAAGCGAACTGACTGATCATACTTCAAAGCTTGTAGTCAACTGCGCTTCTGTTGAATATTTTAAATCCATTGATAACGATGCTTTAATCTCTCCAGTTGTCACNCCAGTTTTTAAGGAAATCAAAAATGGAAAGCCGAAAATAATCTCATTTTTTGCAAAGAAAGCCAGAGGCATGATGGCAAGGTTTATTATCCAAAATAAAATCGATAATATTGAGGGTATTAAGGGATTTAACTTGGAAGGGTACTCTTTTGATGAGAGTCTTTCAAGTGAATTTGAGCCTGTGTTTGTCAGAGCTCAGGCTTAAAATTATTTCACATTTCGAATCAAACGATCAGGGTTACCTGTGATCTCTACAGCTGCATTATCACTGCTGTGATCTATTAATATTTTATTTGACTCTCTGAGTTGAATTGTAATATTGCCATCAAGATATTCTTTTACCTTAGGTAGCATCTCTTTCCTGTCTGGAGCATAAAGAAGTCCGCTTGATGTTCCTTTGCTTATCTTAAGTTTAAGCGTTAGCCTCCCTTTCTTAATTATCCAATTCAGCTTATTATCTTCAAAGGATATCTTTACATGTTTTGAAAAATTGTAGGTAGTGAATTTGTAAAGCTTTTCATTGAACAGAACACCAATGATAAATCCTGAAAATTCATAATTTCTCCAAGGAATCGTAGCAAGAGATGCCGAAACGCTAATTTTCTCGCCGTGAAATTGGTTTGATTGAGCCCAAATCCAATCTTTAGGAAAGTTCTTACCCCAATCTTTTTCAATATATCCACATCCATTATTAAAATCCATGACCTGACCGTTTACTTTTAAGCTTCCGCGAGTTTTATGATTCATGCTCAAAATCCCATGAAAGCATTCCATAGTTGGAACGTAGCCATACCATCCCATACAGCCGTGCTCAAATAGCGACACAGGCCATGGGTTAAGATGTTCACTAATTACTTCACCTAAAACGCTTAAGCGGTCATTTTGAAAATTTAAATTCACTTTGTTTAATGAGAAAAAATTATTTCCTAATTGAAGATCGTAAGAATTTTTGTTGCAGTTAAAATCTTTAACATCGTAGGGTACATAGTCAACCTGACCATTTGATCCTTGATAAAACATCAGAAATGCGGTTTCGTTGCTGTTTTCTCCGCTTCTAAATATACCCGGTATAACAACAACAGTCTGATTATTTTTGGTTGACATCTTATGATACCACCCTTCAAAAAAAGGCCTTTGCATCGATTGACCATGAAACAGTTCGGGGGGCTTTATAAACATTATGTAATATCAACAAATAAAGATTTATTTAGAAATTAATTAATAATTTACGCTTTGATGGAATCATTTATTTTAATAATTGCAGCCTTTTTTACCTCTGTGCTGTCAGCCATTATAGGGATGGGGGGCGGTATTACTCTTCTTGGAATTATGGCCATATTAATGCCCAGCGGCTATCTCGTCGTTGCATATCACGGCGTTATTCAGCTGGTAAGTAATATTACCAGAACTGTAGTATATCGAGATCATGTAAATCAATTGATCTTAAAACGCTTTTTGATAGGACTGCTGCCTGGTCTGGTTTTATCTGCTTTGATTATTTTTGCTATCACCTATGTTTACAGGGTTGGTTCTGCATCAGATCTTAAAATAGATTTTCTGAAGCCAATCATTGGAACGTATATACTTTGGTTTCTTTTTTTGAGGCGAAAAAAGAAAGCAGTTCAAATCAAAGCTTTTAGTTGGATGGGGGTTCTTGCAGGTATTGCTACAGTATTCATTGGAGCGATGGGCCCTTTGATTGCTCCGTTATTTATCAATGATAAATTGAAAAAGGAAAGCGTTATTGCAACAAAAGCTGCGTGTCAGGCTTCTGGTCATTTAGGCAAAATGCCAATCTTCTTTTTTTTATTTGGCGTTGACTACTTGAGCGATTGGAAATTGATACTACCATTGGTGATTGCAGTGTATGCGGGTACAAACATTGGAAAGCAGATGCTTGGAAAATTACCTGAGCATGTATTTCAGACCTTATTTAAAATTGCGCTCACACTGATAGCGTTAAGACTGATTATGATATCTTTATGGTAAAAGGTATACTTCTCATAAGTTTGACCACTCTTTCGTCTTGTTATCAGCCAAAAGACTCTTTATTACTAAAAGATATTTTGAATTCGATGGACCAAAATTTTACACCAATTGTAAACGAACCTACCAAGCATTATTTGCAGGTAATGTATACACAAATTGACCGCGACGCTGATCAAGCTCCCATTTTTACTACCCATGCCTTTAACGTCAATCCAAAAAAATATTTCTACCCTGCAAGTACAGTAAAACTTCCAGCTGCGGTTTTGTCACTGGATAAGCTAAGGCGCTATGAATCCTTAGGAATAACAAAAGACACAAAACTAACTATTGGTTCGAGCCAAGATTGGATGTCTCCTGTTAAAGGTGATTCTACCCATGAGTTGGGCTACGCTACCATCGCTCAATACATAAAGAAAATTTTTGTAGTTTCAGATAACGATGCCTATAATCGTCTTTATGAATTTCTTGGTCAGGAGCGCTTAAATCAGCGTATGTGGGATTTGGGCTACCTTGAAACGCGTATACGCCACCGATTGTCCATCCGATTGTCATCAGATCAAAACAAATACTCAAACGCATTTAGTTTTTACTCTAGGGGCACAAAACTGCTTGATCAGCCAATGCAGTATTCAAGCTTGGATTTAGACGTTAATACAAAAAGTAATTTGATCGGCAAATCTTACATTGTGGATGGAAAAAAAATAGAAAGTCCAATGGATTTTTCTTCAAAAAACTTTTTCAGTATTGCTGAGCAGCACTCATTTTTACAACAAGTAATGTTTCCAGATTACGTAAACACTAAACAGCGACTTTATTTGAATGCAAGTGACTATGCGTTTTTATACGAGTGGATGTCCAAACTTCCAAAAGAGAGCATCTTCCCATCTTATTCAGATAGGGATAAATATTTTGATGGATATTGTAAGTTTTTTATGTTCGGAGACACCAATGAAAAAATACCCAAAAACATACGTATTTATAACAAGGTTGGAATGGCATATGGGTTTNTAATTGACAACGCTTATATCATAGATACGGATAATAACATCGAATTCTTCTTAACCGCTTCTGTCTACAGCAATAAC
Source organism: Fidelibacterota bacterium (assembly GCA_002724735.1). Taxonomy (GTDB): domain Bacteria; phylum Fidelibacterota; class Marinisomatia; order Marinisomatales; family TCS55; genus TMED108. The sequence continues at coordinate 11,047 of PBPT01000007.1, forward strand.
AATGAAACGTTGAATGACGATANNTATGAATACGATGAAATAACTCTGCCGTTTATGGCAGAGCTTGGAACTCAGATCTACAAGTATGAGCTCTCAAGAAAAAAGAGCATCGCTCCTGATTTCAGTCGTTTTATTCAACAATAAAGCTTTCTTATCGATACGTCAGCTTTTTAGATTAGAACGTATAAAAAATGAAATTTATAAACATTATTCGCCACGTAATTNTTAATCCTGCGATGCTTTTAATCATNTTTGGTTGCTCAAATTCGGATTTAAAATTAAAAATTGTTGATGCAGATGATATTCTTCAGCAGATTGGCTCTCATAAACAGCAAGAAGTTGTTTTGCTTAATTTTTGGGCAACTACGTGCGCTCCGTGCATTGAAGAGATTCCAATGATTCTTGAATTAGAAGATAAGTATAGAGATAAGGGGTTCAAAGTCTATTTCGCGAGCACCGATTGGCTTGAAAACAAGAAAAAAGTCATACGTTTTTTAGAAAAGCATGATATAAAAGGAATATCTTTTCTTAAAGAANAGGGCAATGATTTTGAATTCATAAATACTATCAATGAAGAATGGTCAGGGGCTCTTCCATTTACAGTTATTTATGACACAGGCGGTAACGCAACTGTTTACTGGGAAAACATGCAAGACAAAAAGTTTTTCGAGCGTCAAATAAAAGCAGCTTTAACCTCTTGAAGTTTGAAGAATTTAAGCTTGAGCGGGAACAGTCCATCTGGGAAAACAAAGTGGACTTTAATCTTTCTGAAAGTGGTGTGCATCCTCGCTCAATTAAGACCCTTTTTGATCCAAGCTTCATTGAAAAAATTGAGAATACCGAACTAACTTATGGATTTACAGAGGGATCACCTGATCTGAGAAATTCCATTGCTTCAATATATAAAGGAGCAAATATCGATAATGTTCAAGCGTTTAATGGTTCGGCTGAAGCGAATATGGTTTCAATAATGACTCTGATCGAGCCAGGTGATGAGGTAGTGTATATGGTTCCAAACTACCTCCAAATTTATGGGTTTGCTCGGGGTCTTGGAGCGAATGTTACTCCGTTTCATCTTCACGAAAACTTGAACTGGAAACCAGACCTTAACGAACTGCGTTCAAAGGTAACTAGTAAAACAAAATTGATTTGTATCTGTAATCCGAATAATCCTACTGGCTCCGTGCTTCCAAAACAAACCATCGATGACATTGTGTCAATAGCTTCTGATGTTGATGCGTGGATTATTTCTGATGAAGTATACCGAGGCGCTGAACTAAATGGAAAAGAATGTGCGTCTTTTTGGAATCCAATGTACGAAAAAACGATCGTTAATTGCGGTTTATCAAAAGCTTACGCGCTGCCCGGATTGCGATTGGGTTGGTCTCTATCCAATCCTGATTACATTAAACAATCATGGGCAAATCATGACTATACCAGCATCTCTGTTGGTCGCCTTAGCGACCTGATAGCTGCACACGTTCTCCATCCNGATAATCGNATGAAAACGCTAGACTATATTCGTCAAGAGCTTGCAAAAAATCTTGAGATATTTCAAGGTTGGATATCTGAATTCAACGATCATTTTCATTTCATTGCACCAGAAGCAGGTGCAATGGCATTCGTGAAATATGACTGGCCAATCAACTCTTCCAAGCTAATTGAAAGAATACGTAGCGAAGCAAGTGTAATGTTGGTAGCTGGAGATTGGTATGGTATGGATAATTACATCAGATTTGGCTATGGTGCAAAACGTTCTGATCTTAAAAACGCACTTGATCGTATAACTCCTGTTTTTAAATCGCTGTGATTGATTTTAAATCTAAAGTTGAGCTAGCCGGTCAAAGATCTAGCTCTTACGTACGCCACACTCCTTTGGAGCACTCGCCATACTTAAGCAACCTATCAGGTGCAAACGTATATTTAAAGTTAGATAATATCCAAAAGACAGGTTCGTTTAAATTTAGAGGCGCAATAAGTAAAATCACATCTATGTCTGGCGAGGAGAAAAATTGCGGAGTTGTTACTGCATCTACGGGTAATCATGGTGCTGCTTGTTCTTTAGCTATGTCTATGCTTGGGGTTAAGGGTAAGATTGTTGTTCCCGAAAATATTCATAAAAATAAGGTAGAAAATATTCTAAACCTGGGAGGAGAAGTTGAGTATTACGGAGATGATTGTATTCATGCTGAAGAAAAAGCTCAAGAAATATCTCGCACCACAGGAGCAACTTACATATCACCCTACAATGATGAGGAAATTGTTTGGGGTCAGGGTACGATGGGATTAGAAATATGGAAAGATNTAAAGAATATTGATGCTGTATTTATTTCTGTTGGCGGTGGAGGACTNATTTCTGGAGTAGGAGGATATTTAAAATCGATGGATTCTACAATTAAAATGTATGGAGTTTCCCCTAAAAATTCCTGCGTTATGTATGAGTCCATAAAAAAAGGTAAGCAGCTTGAACTGTCTTCAGAGCCTACTTTGTCAGATGGAACAGCAGGTGGCGTTGAAATTGGGTCAATCACATTCGATATGTGTAATCAAATTATTGATGATTTTAGCACGGTCAACGAAGANGAAATTGCAAANGGTGTCAAGATTGGTATTGAAAAACATCACCAGCTTATTGAGGGAGCAGCTGGAACAGCGATCGCAGGGTTTATAAAGAAAAAAGAAACGTTCAAAGGTCAAACCGTCATACTTGTAATGTGTGGNGGTAATATCAGTGGCGCTGTATTGAAGTCAATACTATAATGGAAGTGGTAAGCTTAGATCGTATCAAATCTGTCCTACCGAAGCTCGATCTTATNNAAGAAATTGAAGCGGGATTTNTAGCATATTCAGAAGGAATGATAGTGGTTCCTCCTGTTGGAGAGTTGAGTTTTGAATCTCCCCCTGGAGATGTTCACATAAAGTATGGNTATATNAAGGAGGACGACGTATACGTCGTAAAGATTGCATCTGGTTTTTATGCTAACAAAAATATCGGACTACCAACAGGAAACGGCATGATGTTGGTATTTAAACAGTCTACGGGTCAGCCGGTCGCAATACTACACGATGAATGCTACCTCACAGATGTTCGAACAGCGGTCGCGGGCGCAGTGGCTGCGAAATATCTCTCACCTAGCAACGTTAAAACTATCGGTATCGTTGGCACAGGTGTTCAGGCTCGACTTCAGTTACGCTACCTAAAAGATATCGTTAATTGCCGTAATGTAATCGTTTGGGGGAGAAATCAGAAAGCCTTACTGCGGTACGAAAAAGAGATGAGTATGTACGAATATCAAATCACAACAACTACCAATATGAGCGATATTGTTGAGCATTGCCAATTGATCGTAACTTGTACTCCTAGTGAGCGCTCTTTAATCAATGCGGTCAGACCGGGAACGCATATTACAGCCATAGGATCAGATACGGTAAGCAAGCGAGAATTAAGTTCTGATGTGATGCTTCAAGCAGATATGATTGTCACAGATAGCAAAGACCAAAGTCGTATACGTGGAGAGATCTACCAGGTATTAAAAGATGGTAATTCTTTAGATGGTATTACTGAATTGGGACAAATTATATCAGGAAAAATTNAAGGAAGAGTTAGCCAAGAACACATTACGATTGCAGATTTAACAGGTGTTGCCGTACAAGATATTCAAATATCAAAAGCGGTTTTGAAGAATTTATAGGTACGAATTATGTCCTTAAAAAAAGAACAAATAATATTTTATTCAATGGAAGACGAAAGCTTGAAAAAGCTTCACATATATGATAGTGGTGTTTCTGCAGGATTTCCGTCGCCTGCAGACGATTATCTTGACGTTGACCTAAATCTTCATAAATATCTGGTGAAACACCCTACGGCAACTTTTTTTATCATTGCAAAAGGGCATTCAATGGAGCGAGCCGGAATAAGTGATAANGATTTATTGGTTGTTGACAAGTCGCTGGAACCAAAGAATAAAGATATCGTAGTAGCTATAGTGGATGGCGAATTCACAGTTAAGAGATATACAACGAACAATGAAAACATTTGTTTAAAAGCCGAAGGGTTATCAAGCGGTTATCCAGATATCAATATTACCGACTCTATGGAATTTGAAGTCTGGGGTGTCGTAACTCATACAATTCATAATAATAGATGATTGCATTAGCTGACTGTAATAATTTTTACGCTTCATGCGAGAGAGTGTTTAATCCTACCCTCAAAAACAAACCAGTGGTTGTTTTATCTAATAATGACGGATGCATCATTGCTAGAAGCAATGAATCCAAACAGCTTGGTATCAAAATGGGAGAACCGGTATTCAAAGCTAGAGAAATCATTGAGAAGCACAATGTCAATGTATTTTCAACGAATTTTGCGCTTTACGGTGATATGTCAAAACGGGTAATGACATTGCTCGCCAGCCTGTCTCCAGAAATTGAAATTTATAGTATTGATGAAGCGTTTATGAATCTTGCTGGTATTAAAAAATGCTTTGAGGTAGGGTTGCACATGCGGGATACGGTTAAAAAACATACCGGCATACCGATTTCAATAGGCATAGCCAGCACTAAAACGCTTGCAAAGGTTGCAAATCATTGCGCAAAGCGCTTTACAAAAAAAGGTGTCTACGTTTTAAAACGCAAGGATCATATTTCAGAGATACTAAAATCGATGCCTGTGTCCAAGCTTTGGGGAGTTGGATCGCGATATTCTAGGATGTTACGCAGTTATGGGGTAGATAATGCGCACGAGTTTGTCTCGCTGGATGAAAAATGGGTGTTGGAAAAAATGACCGTGATAGGATTGAGAATACAGCGCGAATTGAAGGGAGAGTCATGCATTTCGATGGATATAAATCCTTCTCCAAAAAAGAACATATGNACATCAAGATCGTTTGGTGNAAAAGTGAGAGATTTTCAATCGCTCAAAGAATCGATCTCTTCNCATGCGGCAAGATGCGCTGAAAAGTTACGATNAGAAAAAGGATGTGCTCGNTACGTAAGTGTGGTGATCAAAACAAATCCTTTTAGCGACTCAGACTATTATTGTGGATANAAATCCTCCAGTTTTGATGTACCAACAAANGACACGTTAGACATTATAAACGCTGCAGAAAACATACTGAGATCTATATACAAAAAAGGCTTAGAATACAAAAAATCCGGAGTGATTGTTGGAGATATCATTCCACAAAATCAAGTACAGCTCAACTTGTTCGATATGGATGAAAAAAGAATNAAAAGAAAAAAATTAGACAGCACAGTGGATATTATAAATCAAGCAATGGGCAGGAGNACTATACATATTGGTTCGCAAGGAATAGCTAAGAATTGGCAGTTGAAACGGGAAAAGTTATCGCCTTGCTATACTACGAAATGGGATGATTTGCTTACAATTAATTGCTAAGATTCATTGTGAGAAAAAGAGAAAAATAAACACAGGAGATTATAATGAGATTGGCGAGAGTTATTTCAACGATATCGCTGATGATATCGGTTTCATTAGCGGAAGACTTACAGATTGGATCAAAAATACCATTAGCAGATGTCAAAATGAAAGACATCTCAGGAAAAATGGTAAGTTTGAATGATATAAAGATGGAAAATGGATTATTGGTCAATTTTACATGTAATACTTGCCCATGGGTGATTAGATGGCAAGATAGATATAACGACCTAGCCACAGTAAGCAACGAAAATAAGATTGGTTTTGTTGCGATCAATCCTAATGCAGCGGCGCGAAACAGAGGTGAAAATATGAAAGATATGAAAAAATTTACAAAAAAATATGGTCATGATTTTCTTTATACTCTAGATGAAAACGCAAGACTTGCAGAAGCATTCGGTGCAAAATATACTCCACAAATATACCTATTTGATAAAAGCGGAAAACTCGTTTATAAAGGCGCAATCGATGATAATGCTGCAAAAAGAAAAAAAGTAAAAAAACATTTTTTGATGGACGCAATAAAAGCGGTAGGTAGTGGAACAGAAATAGCCCTTGCCGAAACAAAGGCATTCGGNTGNAGTATNAAATANCCTAAATAAAAGAAAATAAAAATGAAAAAATTATTGTTAAGNGTTTTNTGTNTTGTGCTGATNAGTTGNGATTCAGANAAAACTACTGCAAAATTAGAGCTNAACTCAATGCAATGCTTGATGTGCTCTTATGGGATAGAAAAGACCATACTTGAGATGCGTGGTGTTAAAAAAGCAAATATAGATTTAAGAAGTAAATCTGGAAGCGTTATTTTTAATGCTGGTGTAATTGATCTAAGTAAGATTGAGGATAGAATTGTATCCATGGGGTACAGTGTTAACGGCANAAAAGCTAANCCTGAAGCATATGATAGATTAGAACTCTGTTGTAAAAAACCTAAAGAAAATTAGTCAATAATTTTTATAAATTATACTCTATGAGCAGANCTAATTTTTTATNGGCCTTTCGACTTTGTATAGCGCTTTTCATATCAGNCGTATTGCCTGTTGATACAGCTCAATCTCTTACATACGCACAAGCAAAAAAGAAAAACCCNGCNCAAGCATCTAAGTATGCNAAGCGTGGAAGTGCTAAAGCNAAGAAAAAAGATTATCGAGGAGCTTTNTCAGATTACAAAAAAGCTTATCAGCTCAACCCNAGTGCAAATTACAAAAAAAGAGTCCAACAGCTCTCCTCTCTAGCAAAAAAACAAAGCAGCTCAAATAGCAAAGGTGGTAAGGTGTCAAAAAAACGCGCTGCTCAAGCTGCACAATATGCTAAGCGAGGAAACTCTAAAGCCAAGAAAAAAGATTATGTAGGCGCGTTAAAAGATTATCAAAGAGCCGCAAANCTNAATCCAACCGCCGCCAATCAAAGAAGGGTAAAACAACTCACAAATATTGTCNATAAATCTGGTCCTAGCTCAACAAGAAGAACCGCAAAGGCAACAATGCCAAAAGTTTCAAATATCCCAACGATAAGCCCAGTCAAATATGCTAATGACATATATAATATTGCAGAAGGCTTTGAAATAAGCACTCGCAATTTGGCTCGAGCTACCAGCATATTAGAAGACAAACAANTAAAGAAGGTTGAATTTGTGGCATTGCAAAAAACACCAACAACNTCAGAGCTTGAGAGCGCAGCTCGATCTGAACCAAACGATATTAGAAAACAGGTAGATCTTGCACGAAATTATGAAGCCAATGGTCGNTTCGATGAATCTAAAGAAATTTATTTNAAATTAGCAGCTCAAAACCCAAGAAACGCTGATGCCCATTTCCATTTAGGCGCTTATTATGCGAGGTTCGATCAGCTTACAAAAGCCCGCCATGCATTTGATGAAGCNTTAGACGTTCAACCAAACCATAGAGCGACCATAGANGCTATGGCGACAATTTTTGGGCAAAAAGAACAGAGATCTTTTTCTGATGAAATACTAGCAAAATCTGCTCAAAAAGATCCTACTGGACCAGCTCAACAAATTAACAAGATTAGAAAGAATCTCGATGAGTTCAATTATGAGTACGCTGCTAGACTGGCCCAAAGCGGCCAAGACATGTTTCCTGACCAGGGATCATTTATTTTTTTAAAGGGAAAAGCGTTTCAAGGGATGGGAGACCTCGAAAAAGCTAAGGCCAGCTATCAAGAATCCATTCAGAGTGATCCCAGGCACGGTGAATCTTACATTGCTCTTGGAGATTTATATTCTGAGCAAGGAAAGCATTTATATGCCGCTTTGACCTATAGTGACGCAGTTCGTCTAGACCCTTCCAACGAGAATACTCGTTACAAACAAGGATTGGGCTATTTTAGAGCAAGTGAGTGGGGAAGAGCCGCATCATCATGGGAAGATTTACTATATTACGATCCAAAAAATCAAAAAGTAAANCTTCTGCTCCCGCAAACATATTATATACTTGCTGTTGAGTACAATNGATCNGGGCAATCAAGCTTNGGTCAAACCGCTTTCNGNAAAGCGATTAATATTAATCGCAATACAGCTGCNTGGCTNCCAGGTTCAATGAGAACCCTTGGAGGATTNTATAGAGAAAAAGGTATGTACAAGGAGTCTCTTGCTGCATACCAAGAGGCTATCGAATTGCGCCCAACAGATTCTGAAACTTATTTAGGACTTGGAATCACGTATTGGAAAATGAAAGAAGAGGCCCTTGCAAAAGCTGCTTGGTCAAAGTCAATGGAGCTTGACCCAACCAACAATGACGCAAGAGGTTGGCTAATGCTATCAGGTAAAATATCTGGTTAATCTTTTTTCATTTCTTAAAATTACCCCCAATATCACTCTTAAGATTTCAATGAAGTTATTTCACAGTCTCTTGATTCATGCAATTCCAATTGCATGTCTTTTTACTTGTTTATTTTCTCAGCATCCTGGAGACTTGAAAGTGAGAGAGGGCGTAGATGCTTTTTACAATTTCGAATATGAAAAAAGCTTAAGAATTCTTTCATCCGCAAGAACGGAATATCCTTCGCATCCTGTCGTGCATGCAGTATGGGCCGCTGCATGGTATCAGTATGACCAATCGCAATTTTCTGAAAAAAAGGTGTACTCAAATTTTGAGTCTCGATTACAGAAAGTCGAAAAAATATACGATTCTCTTGCAGCAAAACACCCCAACCAAACCAATTATCTTTTGTTTTTAGGGACGGTACAATCTCTAAAAGCAAGGATTCATTTAGGTCAGAAAAGATTTTTATCTACTTTTTATTCGGCTTATAAAGGTATGAGGATGATACAAAAAGCCAACACTGGCCCATATCAAACTAAAGATTCGTTANTACCAATAGGCATTGTTGAATGGTATTCAGATCTAAGTAACCCTGTCNTNAAATTAGCCGCTCANAGCATAGGTNTGCGCCCATCGCGATACAAAGGCATTTCAAAGATGGAGATATCAGCTAGTGAAAGTGAATGGGCATGGATGGAGTCAATGAGTGTTCTGGCATATATATATCAATTTTTTGATCTAAATCCTGAAAAAGGCTTAGCATATATGAATACNTTATCTANTAAATATCCAGATAACTTCAAGTTTAATATCTATTATTGCCTGGGATTACTCCAAACCGGGAAAATAAATGAGGCTNAAAAAAAATTGGAAATTCTTNATGANAAGCTATCTCAACAAAGACCTTTTCATCAAAAAAGATATAGGCCTTATATATCTTTTTTATGGGGCNAATTATATTTTCAAAAAAATGATCANAACTCCTCATTAGTTTACCTANATCAATCACTTAAAGAGTACGATAGCGATATGGATGTCGTGCTTGCAAATGTCTTTCTGCTCCAAGGGAAAATATACGACCTTAAAAATATGCGCTATGAAGCTAGACAGGCATACAAGCAGTGCATTAAACTTAAAAATTCAACAAGTGCAATTGTTTTTGCCAAACAATATTTGAACGAGCCATATAAAGGTTAATTTTTGTAATTTGTAATACAATTATATGATAAAACGTAGAAAAACTCGCGAAGTAAAGGTTGGAAATTTGATTGTTGGAGGTGAACATGCTATTACGGTTCAGTCAATGACAACAACAAAAACTCATGATGTTAAGGCAACTTTGAAAGAAGTTGAGAGACTTGAAGAGGCTGGGTGTCATGTTATCAGGATAACAGTACCGGATGAGCGCGCAGCCAAAGCTTTNTATGAAATTAAAAAANATATGAACGTTCCCTTGGTNGCTGACATTCATTTTAATTATAGAATGGCTCTTGAAGCGGTTGATGCAGGCGCAGATAAAATTCGTATTAATCCNGGTAACATTGGTGGTAAAAAAAGAGTCAAGGAAGTTCTGGACAAGGTCAAAGGCGCNAAGCTTCCTATACGAATNGGCGTGAATGCTGGTAGTCTTGAAAAAGATTTAATAGAAAAATATGGATATCCTACTGCTGAAGCTATGGTTGAAAGCGCAAAAAGACATATTGAAATTTGCAAAGAGCATGATTTTGAAGATATTATAGTTTCACTCAAAGCTTCTGATGTCAATCTAATGATTAGCGCATATCAGCTTTTTTCAGAGAAATTTGATTATCCATTGCATCTTGGAGTNACAGAGGCCGGCCCAACAAAATCTGGAACGGTTAAGTCTGCTGTTGGCCTTGGGACTTTATTAGCGCAAGGTATTGGTGACACCATACGTGTGAGTTTAACTGATGATCCAGTGGAAGAGGTGAGAGTTGGCTTCGAAATTTTGAAATCTCTTGGCTTAGCAAGTAAGGGCGTAACAATTGTTGCCTGCCCCACTTGTGGAAGACTTGAAGTCGATTTGTTTAAGATTGCAGGCGAAATGGAAGAAAANCTTCAAAATGTTAAAACTCCAATGACGGTTGCTTTAATGGGGTGCGCTGTCAATGGACCTGGGGAGGCTACTCATACAGATCTNGGAATCGCGTTTGGTAAAGGCGCAGGACATTTGTATTATCAAGGTGAAAATCGTGGAAAAGTTTCAGAAGATAAAGCCATAGAGAAACTTGAAGAGATGATTGAAGAATTTGAAGTATCAAAAAAAGATGACTAATATGAAGTATTTATTAGCTGTATTTATATCCCTAGCATTATGTTTTTCTCAAGAAAAGAAACAAGATGTACAGCCAAATGCTATCGCAGTTTATTGGAAAACTTTGGATGATGAAGCAAAAGAGATATTTCTTTTTTCCTATTTAACGCAAGTTTATGATACGCACCAGTCAATGATTAAAAAAATGGGTTACAGTGAAATCACTACGTGGTATTATGACAACAAAGCTGAAATGGTTTATGGTATTTTCGATCAAGTCAATCAATCCAGTATGAAAGAGTTTATAGGGTGGATTAATGAATATTATAGTCACGAAGAATTTGCCGGTAATAGTTTTGACGATGCGCTATCTTTTGCTTTTAGGTTTCAGCAAGCAGCTGGTGAAACCATGTGGGAAAAGTACGAAAATCTTAAGTTTGAGAAAATACGACCTAAAAATTAATGGCAAGGTTTAGTCCTAAGTTCATTAATGAATGGTTGGAAATCAAACGAGAGGGGGGATTAAAACTATTATTTAAGAAAAAAGGATGGTATGTAATTGTGACAATTGTAACATACTATTTAATTCGTGACTCAATCTTATATATACTGATACCTTATTTGATTTATAAAGGTATATTTTAAACTATTTTACCAGCGTAACAGATCTCCATAGCTCAAATTTTTTATCATTTACTTTAATAAAATATATTCCTGAGCCTGTGACCCTGCCTGAATTTTCTTTAGCACTCCACGAGAATTTGTGTCTACCAGATTTTAAATTCCCTTTATGTATCTGTTTAATGTTTCTTCCCATAGCATCATAAACGCTTATTGCAACTTCTGCGTCTCGAAGCACTAAAACGTCGAACGATATTTTATCATTAAAAGGATTTGGATAAGGGTTTGTTAGGGTAAAAGTAATAGGCAGGTTTGCATCGGTGCCTCGCCTTCCGTCTTTGAAGGTAATTCTATAATTCCAATCTCCCCCAACGGTATCTTGACTAACAACTGATAAATGAATTGATTGTAGTTCAGTGGGATCAATGTTGACTGAACTATTCGAAATAACTAAATACGAGTCATCTTTTCGTTTTAAAATTGCATTTAGTTGCAAATCTGAAGCAGGGCCATTTTGATTTTCAATATCAACTAACACAGGATCACTTGTAGTTATTTTTATGTACTGAGACCCAAAGCGCCTTAGAGAACTTGACTCCAAAAAATCACTTCTTCCCTGAATAAAATTTACTGTCTTATATATAGATGGTCCATTTATTGGGTAGAAATCNGCTTCTTTATATGTGTATGGTTCGTCAGAAGCCTTTGATGACATAATTTGATTCGCTATAGACATTGAGTTTAGCGCTTCTTTAAATGAGTATCCTTTTTGATTTAATGCTTGGTCTATNGCCAAATGTGAGCCGTCTTTTTTACGACTATCGTTATCAACTGAAAGCTCAAATAAGCTTTTAATTGTATTATTTCCCCCCATATGCTGATCAATGTATTCAAAAAAAATATATGAACCATAAGCTCGAGAACCCTCTTCATCCAGCGACCGATAGGGATATCGAAACCAGTCGGTCATGTATTGATGTACATCGTTTATATCATCAAACATTTCTTCTTCCATCCAAACCGCTGTAGCCTCAAGAAGCCATTGTTTTTCCCATCCATCATAGCCCAGCTGAACAGAGTGAAAAAATTCATGGGCAATCGTTGTCTGTATGTTTTCAATTTCTGAGAGTTGATTAAAATTGTTATAACTATTTCTCATTGTCATATAGCTTGTNATAGCATTTTTTTCCTTGATCTGACNNGTGGTTTCATTATCACCGTTTCCTGAAGCGTATTGCTCAAATTGGACGTATCCGTAAAAATTTGAAGCTAATTGCCTAACATAGATATCGTAGTGNTCGGAGCCACCATTATCGTAATCAGAGGAATAGTTGCCATCACTNGGAGGTAATACAAAGCCCATTTGATCATGGAATCTGCTAGACACTATATCAAAAATTTTTGCAACGCTCTCTATATAATCAGGGATGTTATTCGCGTTTTGATCCATTTCATTTACCGCATTTCTACCTATGGTGGTAAAATGTATTCTAAAATATCCAGTATCGTAATATTGATCTAATCCTCTGCCTTCAGCTCGCTGNGNCCCNCCTCTGTTTACAAGCATATGATTAAAGTCAAACCCAAGATCTTTTAGTCGCTCCTTTTTTTCTTCGTCCAGCAGATGTCCACCTCGAGCAATATTAAATAAATGCGGTGTAAGGTGGACTTTTGTTTCGAGTTTTTCTTCAAAAGCCTGAATGATAATTTCTGCTGATTGATGCGGTTTTTGTCCAAATAGTAATTGGCTCAAAAAAACAAAGGATATTGACAATCTCATTTAAAAGTCTAATCTTTTTTCTTTTTTGAATATCGCATTCTTAAGAAAATACTCATCAAGAGAATTCCTAAGACGTAAAAGATTGCGTAATATGGAAGAAGATCTTTCATAGTTGATGTATCAATAAACCTGCAAGAATAATTGAAATCAAATAGTAAGGAGTATTTGCATTTAAAATTGTGGAAAATAAAGTCAAATTTTTCTTCTTTGACATTATTTCTTGTTTTTCAATGTAAGCCATTGCGGTTGAAAGAGGATAGCGTAATGATGCTATTACTGTTGAGTCATTCTTATCATGATAGAATTCAAATTGGTAAATTGGATTATCTGATCGCAACCCAATTTGGAGAGATTCATTAAACTGTAAGGCTTCAATGCTTGTAATACCATTTGCCTTTGGTATTGCATTTATTAAAGATGTATCACCCTTAATATTATAAAAAGTTAGATAAGACCACGATGTTGATTCGTTAAACCAACCACTAATTTCTGATAGTTGAATTGCTTCTGTTAGATGAAGAGAGAGGGTAATTCCATTTTCACGCGTTTCAACTTTAATATTTTTTATTGAAGCATTCTGACCACATAAAGTTGCAGTCAATATTAATGCAGTAAGAGATAATTTATTTTTGTTTACTATTGTAGTCATCTCTGCCTTTGTTAAATCCTTCTGTCAATGCCTGCATAACTGTTTCGGTTCTGATATTGTTGATCATTGCTAAAACCAATATTGGATAAACTTCTTCTGACAGAAATGGTTCAAGCGTTTCAAATGGATCCTCCTTATCAAGAATTTCGTCAATAGATTCACCATAGTCTAATTTCTCCTTAAGGATGTCTTGAAGGAGAAAAATATACCTCTTAAAATCTTCGTCATTGAACTTTAAAAGTTCTTGGGTTGTAAAAGCTGTTTTTTTTGTCATTATAATAGATAAAATTAGTTTTAAAATGAAGTTAATGAAATGAAGAATTAGACGTTGATCGCCATTTGATATCAAAAGTAATTTATAATCCAATATGAAGAAACCTCGGATAATTTTTCTTTTTATTGCCCTTGTTTCTTTTGGTCAATGTATTGTCAGCGCTCAAATCAGAAACCAAGGGGCTATTGGTTCTGTTACGATAGATGGAAAAGTATGGAATCAGATAGCAATGCGACCCGTAATTCCATTTGGTAAATGGGCATTGTCACTCGACCTTGTAGTTTATTTTGATGCTGAAGGTAACATTCGATCTGATGGTTGGGACTTTTCATCTGCTTCTGCGTCAAAAAACAGCATCATCGATAAAATATATTTCATTCGTTATGGATTCCCAAATGACCCTTTTTACGTAAAATTTGGTGCTCTTGAAAGGGTTGATTTAGGATATGGTGTTTTGGTAAATGGATATTCTAACTCCATTTTATATCCGCAAGAGCGCAAGATAGGATTGCAGTTTAATGTCGCCTCAGAATCACATGAGCTCCATGCTTTTGCAAACGATCTTAAAGAAAATATGGGTATTATTGGCGGAAGGCTTAGCACAAAAAATTTCTTTAATCTACCAATTGGTATTTCGTTCATTGCTGATCGCAATCAATATTTAGGCCTTAGAGATAATGATAAGGATGGTCGTCCAAATATAGTTGACGATTTTCCAAATAATGATCGTTGGTGGCTTGATAGCGATGGAGATGGCTTATCCGATAGCGATCCAAATGAATGGGATGTAGATGGTGACGGTATAACGGATACTTTAGATGCTCGAATTCCAGGTTATAATGGCGATTTGATGGTTTTAGATGATGATATTATTCGGAAAGATGAACCAATCAATATAGATAAAAACCCAGATGGATTAATGGCTGTTGCAATTGATCTTGGTTTTCCCATTATTCGCAGTGACAAATTAAATATTACTATATATGCGCAAGCTGCAAAAATGTTAGGAAAAACTCAAGATCCCGATACTGGTGATGAAGAGCCACTCGGAATTGGTTTGATACCTTTTGGAGTATCCTCATGGTTTGGGCCACTCCATTTTATATTTGAATACCGATCAATACCTGAAGGTAAATTTGAATTTAGCTATTGGAATCGGTTGTATGAAATTGAGAGAGTAAGTTTTTTGAGGAACAACTCCAACCAGGTCGTGTTACGTACAAAAGAATCACAACTAGGAAAATTTGGTGACCAAAATGGTTATTTTTCCAGAGTGTCTTTAGATGTAGGAGCGTTTTTTGAAGCAAACATGGCTTACAATAATATGGTTGGCTCTCTGTGGTCAAATGATGATAAAAAATTTATTCTGGAAAAAAATCAAACTTTTTTAACCTCACTCAAGCTAACAAAATCAATTTCTCGTATTCAAAGCGCTTCAGCTTTTTATCAACAGAGAAATGTTCCTAACCCTTTTAAATTTAAATATACGGAAAGTACAATTATTGGATGCAGGCTTGGAATTTCTATGGGACAAGGACTGGTTTTAAATTATATTTTCAGACGCACTTTTCGTGATTATAATGCAAATGGTCGTATTGATGGTAATGCAGAAACCATTGATATAACCTCAATTGAGACATCGTTTACATTTTAAAGACTATGAATAGTAAAAAAATACGAAAATCATTTATAGATTTTTTCATCGAAAATGATCACAAATTTGTTCGCAGTTCTCCTGTTGTGCCAATCGATGACCCTACGCTTTTATTTACTAATGCTGGAATGAATCAGTTTAAATCTATTTTTCTTGATCAAACAAAAAGCGATTTTAATCGGGCAGTTAACAGTCAAAAATGTATTAGGGTAAGCGGAAAACATAATGACCTTGAAGAGGTTGGAGTAGATGGATTCCATCATACTTTTTTTGAAATGCTAGGCAATTGGTCCTTTGGAGATTACTACAAATCTGAAGCAATTAAATGGGCATGGCAGTTACTCACTGAAGTCTGGGAGTTAGACAAAGAGCGGCTTTGGGTAACCGTATACCATAAAGATAAAGAGGCATACGATTTGTGGCCAAAAATAACCGACATTTCACCGGACCGTGTATTAAAGTTTGACAAAAAAGATAATTTTTGGGAAATGGGAAATTCAGGACCATGTGGACCTTGTTCGGAAATACATTATTATATTGGAAGCGATATTTCGAAGCAATCACCCAAAGGGGTAAACGTATCGAACGAATATTGGGAATTATGGAATTTAGTGTTCATTCAACATAACCGTCTTGAAAATGGCTCAATTGATGATTTGAAGTCAAAGCATGTAGATACAGGTGCGGGATTTGAGCGAATTGTATCTGTAATGCAAGGTCAGTTGAGCAATTATTCAACGGATTTATTTCAACCTATTATCAAACAAATTGAAACAATTTCAGCTGCATCCTACAAAGCTGATCCCGTTCCATTTCAGGTAATTTCAGATCATGTTCGTATGCTGTGCTTTGCCATTTCTGATGGAGCCCTACCGAGCAACGAGGGTCGAGGTTATGTTCTTAGGCGCATACTTAGACGCGCAGCACGTTACGGAAGAATGATCAATATGAGTGAGCCATTCATTTTTGAGCTGGTTTCATCAGTTGGTGATGTTATGGGTGATACGTTTCCAGAAGTAATAGATAAAAAACTCCATATTGAAAAGATAATCAAATCCGAAGAATTATCGTTTAATGATACGCTTGACAGGGGGCTATCACATTTTAAGAAGGTTATCAAAAATGTGTCTGGAAAGAAAGTGTCTGGCGCCGATGCGTTTAAATTATACGACACCTTTGGATTTCCATTAGATCTCACTGAATTGATGGCCAGAGAAAAAGGGTTGGTAGTTGATGTGAAAGGTTTTGATAGGGAAATGAATCATCAGAAGAAAAGAGCTAAGGGCTCGGATAAGTTTGTTGTCGATGTTACAAACAAGAAGTGGAAAGAATTATCTAAAGATCCCGACTCGATATTTGTTGGATATGAAACAACTACTCTCACTTCAAAAATTGTGCGTTATGTAAAATCTGATGATTCTTTTTTGTTAGTTTTAAATCAAACACCTTTTTATGCTGAAGCCGGAGGTCAGGTTGGCGATAAGGGAACAATTAAGGGATCCAATGTTGACCTGGAAGTTTATGATGTGCAACTAGAAGGGGAGACTTACATTCATTATTGCAGAGGTACAATGAACCCAAAGGCAAAGAGTGTAGAATGCAAAGTTGATGATTCAAGAAGACAGAGAACGCGTAAAAACCATACAGCTACTCATTTAATGCATAAAGCCCTTAAAGTAGTTTTGGGCGGTCATGTTCAGCAAGCAGGATCTTTAGTTCATCCAGATTATTTACGTTTTGATTTAACGCATTTTGAAAAGATTTCATCTGATCAAATTGAAAGGATCGAAAAGATTGTCAACGATGAAATTACAAAAAATACCGAGCTTGATGTTTCTGTTAAGCCATATGATGATGCAAAAAATGAAGGGGCAGTTGCGATGTTTGGAGAAAAATACGGAGATGAGGTCCGCGTAATTACTGTAGGGGACTACTCAAAAGAATTGTGTGGAGGAACTCATGTTGAAAGAACTGGAGACATTGGTTTTTTTAAAATAATTGAAGAGTCTTCGCTTGCTTCTGGGGTGCGAAGAGTTGTTGCCGTGACCGGACCAGAGTCGGTATCCTTTGTCCAGAACCAGTCGCTTACTTTGAGCGATATTAAATCGCAACTTAATTGCAGCCTTGATTCTATTTCAGAGAGGATTAGTCAACTGATATCAGATAAAAAACTATTAGAAAAAAAATTAAAGAATAACAGGAAATTAAGTTCAAATTTTAATGTAGACTCAATTTTAAAAGAATCGCAGCTCATTAAAGAGGTAACTGTATTCACTAAGTTGATTAATGCTAATTCAATTGAAGACCTAAAAGACATAGGCAACCTTTTGATTCAAAAGGTGGATAAAGGAATAGGAGTTCTTGGCGCAGATTTGGAAAAACCTAGTATAGTCGTAGTGGTCTCAAATGCTTTGGTAGATATTGGTGTTCATGCAGGTATAATCGCTAAAGATCTTGGGTCTATGATGGGCGGCGGTGGCGGAGGTCGACCAAATATGGCAACCGCTGGTGGAAAAAATAAGAAATCTCTTAATAGTGCTCTAGAAAAAGCACAGGATATAATCAAAAAAAATCTCGAGGGTAAAAATGCAGTATAAACAGGATGGCGATACTTTCATCATAAACGTTGAACAGCATGAATCTGTTATGAAGACCTTAACAGCATTTTGTAAGGAGCGAAATATTATCAATGGACAGCTTTCTGGTATAGGGGCCATAAACGAAATCGAAATAGGGGCCTATGATTTAGAAACTCAGGAATATACAAAGACAATATTTAATGACACGTGGGAGCTGATTTCTTTTCAAGGCAATGTATTGTTAAAAGACAATGAGCCTTTTGTCCATGCTCATGTAACCATATCAAACCATCAATTTGAAACTCGAGGAGGACATTTGTTTGATGCAACGGTGGCGATTGTAGGAGAATTCATCCTCCGTAAGATTGACTCAAATGGTAAAAGAGAGCTCAATCCATCCATTGGCCTTGCTTGCATGGCTTTTAATTCGTAGAGGAGAAACTAATGAAAAAAATAATTAATGACGCCCATGCGCCAAATCCTATCGGTTCCTATAATCAGGGCACAGTTGCTGGAGGGTTTATTTTTACCTCAGGTCAAATACCTTTTGACCCTGATACAGGTAAAATGGTTGAGGGAGACTTTAAAACCAGAGTTAATCAGGTTTTTAAGAATTTATCTGCAATTTTAGGAAGCGCTGATTCAGATTTATCCAAAGTGGTAAAGTTTACAGTGTTTGTTACAGATATGGCAAATTATCAAACGGTCAATGATGTGTTCAATGAATGGCTCGATGAAGAGACGGCACCAGCGCGTTCGCTTGTCTCAGTAAGGCAATTACCAGCCAATGCTGATATCGAAATAGAATGCATAGCTTTGTGCTGACCTTGAATCCAAAAACTTGTGTCTTATTAATTTTGTTGTGCCAGTATGTGTTCGGTCAAAATAATGATGCGGATACTATAAATGTAAAATCTCCTCAAACCGCTGCGGTGAGGTCTTTTATTTTTCCCGGGGGAGGTCAATATTATAATGAGCAGCCCATCAAGGGTGCGGTTCTTACAACGATGGGCCTTTCATCAGCAATTCTTTACTTAGATTACTCAAAAAAATACAATGATTCAAAAAATTTAAATCAGGCAGACAAAAAAAATTTCCTTCATCAAAGAAACAGATATGGTTGGTGGATTATCATTGTCTATATTTATGGCCTATTAGATGCCATTGTTGAAGCGCACTTACACCCCTTTAACAAAGTAATGAGCGAAAAACTTGAAAATCCAGACCGGGAGGACAAAAAAGAAAAATGAACAATCAACGTGAAAGATGGGGATCAAAATTAGGATTTATTCTCGCTGCAGCCGGATCGGCAGTGGGAATTGGGAATATTTGGAAATATCCACATATGGCTGGTCAAAATGGTGGATCCGCATTTACCATTATTTATTTAATATGTATTTTTTTGGTAGGTCTATCCATTGTCATAGCTGAATTCGCTATTGGACGAAAAACACAATTGAGCCCTGTTGGTGCATTTGAAAAGTTAGCTCCGGGATCCTATTGGAAGTACGTTGGTTTCTTAGGTGTCGCATCAGCATTTGTAATTCTTTCGTTTTACGGAGTTGTTGGTGGATGGATATTAAAGTATATAATAGAATCATTAAGCGGAGGGTTTTCATCTTTAGCAGGGAATCCTGATGCCTCTAGCGCAATGTTTGGCGCTTTTGTGGAAAGCACCTGGTCTCCCTTAATTTACCAGTTGTTTTTTATGGGACTATGTATGTGGGTCATTATCAATGGAGTGAAAGGCGGTATTGAAAAATGGTCTTCTGTCATGATGCCTTTGATTATTATTTTGCTGGCTGTTCTTGCGGTTAGAGGAGTTACCCTTGAAGGTGGCATGAAAGGAATATCATTCTTATTTAATCCTCGCTTTGAAGATCTTACTCCTTCATCAATAGTTTTGGCTTTAGGGCATTCGTTTTTTACTGTTAGCTTAGGAATGGGTACAATGATTACCTATGGAAGCTACCTCGAAAAAAAACAAAATCTTTTAAATTCTGCCCTATGGATAATAGTCATTGATACTTTAATTGCTTTGTTAGCTGGAATAGCAATTTTTACAACCGTTTTTGCTCTTGGTGCAAACCCAGCCGAAGGACCTGGATTAATATTTGTTGTCCTCCCATCAGTGTTTACCCAACTGGCAGGTGGTACTATATGGGCCGCAATGTTTTTCATTCTTTTGTTCATGGCAGCTTTAACTTCCGCAATTTCTATCTTAGAGGTGCAAACTGCCTATTTAATCGATCAAAAGAATTGGTCTCGAAAGAAAGCAACGTTACTGTTTGGCTCCATTGTAACGGTCATTGGTATGTTTTGTTCATTGTCTCTTGGTGGTGGCATAAATATAACTGGATTTTTGGGTGAATCGTTCTTTCTTGGTGAAACCTTTTTTGATGTTATGGATAATCTCTCGTCAAAATATATGCTCCCTATTGGAGGAATGATGACAGCTATTTTTGTTCTTGTAAAGTGGAAAATTCCTGGATATCTCGAGGAATTATCAACAGGAGTAGACGGTTACGCGATTAACGCTGGACTGATTAAAGGTACATTGATCTTTGCTGCATCTGTCGTAGCGTTTATTATTATCAATGAACTAGCCCCCTTTTTTTAGAAAGAGATTGAATAATAATTGCTTGCAGAGAGATATTTTCCAACGGGGTCCAGAGCAAACAAAGCTCTCGCTGCCTTTTTTAAGAATTTTGACAATTTTTTTTCGTTAAAACCTTTGAGATGGTTTGCGCTGTGGACAGCTTTGGTTGCTGGTAATAATATTACACTTCACCTTGATGACAGATGGTTTTATTGGAGTTGGAGCAGCTTTTCATTATATCTTTTATTTTTGTTGATTCTAATACCTCTCATCGATCATCGCTTAAGAAGTCGTTTTGATTTTGTCTCTGAATTGAAATCGATTACTGATTATTTTACATGTTTTGCCTATGCCACAATCCTTATTCTCGTAGGATCTAATCCATTGATGATTAGTTTAAATACGCTGAAATTTTCTGCTCCATATATTTTATTCTTTTTAGCAGGTGTTTTGACGTGGTCAATTCATTATAATAATGATAATCATGAACAGATTTTTAAAAAAGATATGTACTCGCCGCTGCTTATTATAATTGTACTATCATCCACTGCCTCATTTTTGGGTTTTGTAAATGATGATCCAATGGTAAGTACAATCGCAGCAGTATATTTACCTTTTCCATTGGTTGCCTTAGTTTTCCCTGCGGCATTTAGACATTTACAGCGATCAAGGAAC
>PBPT01000008.1 GCA_002724735.1 Fidelibacterota bacterium
AGTATAAATATCCAGATTCTTTTTGGACTCCTGTTTTTGCTACAACTTCAGCCATAATGAGACCTCCTTTATTGGGTTATTATTTACTGAATGTTTCAAATATTACCCAATTGTACGGTTTATACGGTGTAAAATGCAAGAAATTTATCGACGAGACACCGAGGAGAGAAAATCGTGTTTTTTACTTAAACGTTACTTGGCTTAAGTTACGTCCTTTGATTTAACGACTATATGCCCCGGTAGCTCAGCTGGATAGAGCAACGGACTTCTAATCCGTAGGTCGGAGGTTCGAATCCTCTCCGGGGTACATTAAAATGATTTTTTGTTTGCGACTATATCCTATGGTTTAAATTAAAGAGTTAGCTCTATTGCTATTTTTTTCATTCCTCTTTTTAATAGNTCATCTATTGGGCCAGTATAGTCAAATGTAACAATCTTATCTATTGAACCAGTAGTGATATCGATTATTCTAACTGAGGATGAATAAGTATTACCGATTTTATTTATTGTGCCCGCCACCATTTTTTCTACATTTACTAGCTGTCCCATTTGAACAACACATTCACTGGTTGTACATCCAGATTGCTGAAACCCTTGCTCTTTTAATATCTCTTCCATTATACCTCTTTCGAGCAATTTAAAGTGGTTAGTTAAAAGCAATTCTGAGCGAAGCCGCTCTGTAAGTGCTTTAATTTCGCTTGAAGAAACTTCACTACCATCAAGATCGCTTACAGCAATATAGGAGACAATGCTTGGTGGATTTGCAGCTTTAGGAACTTCTATTTTTTTTACAGCNGGTNGTTTTTCACTTTTGAATATATTCCCTAACGTGTCGATTGATTTTTCAAGCAGTTTAAATTCCCAATATCCAACATTACCAGATGAACAACTAAAAAGACAGAGGCTAAACAAAAANAGTAAAGCTTTGTTTCTGATTAAAGTCATCGCAATCCATTGAGATTAAAACGTGAAAGAAAATTCCATATCTTTTGGTTGGTATTAAAGCCATCTCGAGTGATATCTAACCAAATATGGTCTCCCCCGTTGACCTTATAATGTTCAATCATTTTTCCATATTTTATGTATTCAACAGATAGNCCAGCAACATCGTAGGTTTCTTTTTGTGGTTGACCTGAGAAACCGTTTATTGAGGACCAATATGTATTTAATTCATCAATCGTAAAATAATATCCATCTAAACCATATTCGTAAGGACGGGAAAAATCATTTGTTCCATGAATACTCAATACTCCAACTGTGAGTGGATTAGAATTTTCTGCAGTATGTCTATCAAGCAAACCTGAGACAGATGCAACCGCTGCAATTTTATCACTTCTTACACACGCTAAAGAAAGAGATATATCTGCTCCATTTGAATATCCAGTCGCATAAANCCGNGTCGTGTCAANNCCAAAAATATANTCNCTGTTTATTTTTTTTATNATNGCATCAACAAATCCAAAATCATCAACAAACATTTTTGTTCGCGGATTTGTGGGAAGCGAACTATTCCACGTACTGCCAAAAGTTCCTTGTGGGTACACTAAAATAAAATTTGCTGTATCTGCTATGGGTCTAAAGTCAGCAGTATAAACTTGGCCGCTTGCTGATCCACTTCCACCGTGAAAGTTAAACAATAGTGGTCTTGCTATACCTGAGCTGGTNTAGATTTCAGGCACATACGTTAAGTATTNTCTAAGCTCGCCTTCATGAGTTAGGGTATCCGTAAAAAATCCACTCACNGAGGTTAAATCTTCAGATTTGTCCCCAAAAAAACTGTTTTCTTTTGATGAATTTTCCTCATCCGAACATGAGACTAAAATGATGAAATGTAAAAGAATAAATATTATTTTTTTCAAAACGTATTTTTTTCCAATTTAAAATTTGGCTGAATTTTTACAGGTATCACAAAATGATTAGAAAATATTTGTTGAACGTATCAACCCTTATCAAAGGTAACCGCTGTTCCATACACAAGTAGCTCAGCGGTTCCTGATAATATCATCGAAGTTTGAAAGCGAACTCCTACAACAGCGTCGGCATTCATTTCTTCTGCGCGCTTTTTCATGCGTATGAGTGCTTGTTCACGTGATTCTGCCATCATTGCTGTATATTCCTTAATCTCACCACCAACAACTGCTCTGAAAGCAGCTTGTATATCCTTTCCTACGTGTCGTGCGCGTATGGTATTTCCTATGACAGTACCTAAATGTTCTTTTATCTTATGGCCTGAGACATTTTCAGTGGTTGTGATGATCACTGTTTAACTCCTCTAAAAGGCTCGTCATCGGCATCGTCACGGTTTTCTTTAACAAATCGCAATGCTAGGATTACAGCTCCCCCAACCATTAAAAGAGCTCCCAAACCAAGAAAGAAATCGCTTAGAATAAAACTAATTATCTCAGTAATAAATTTTAAAGCTACAATGACAGCTCCGCCCATTATGAGGTATACTGCAAGTTGTTTTGATTCCATAAAGACTCCTATATACTAAATATTCAATCAATTGAATATAACTGACTTAAATTTTATCTTGAAAGATAATTAAATTTTAACGTTATGAGTTATACGGATTACTCCATTAGATCGTTCCATGGAGGTTATGACAAAAATCTAACCTACCTTGTAACCTGCATGCGTACAGCCAATCAATTTCTAGTTGATGCTGCAGTTCCTCTAGATAGCGTGTCACGCTTTATAAACCACAGAGGTCTTATTACTTTATTTATTACTCACACTCACCCTGACCATATTGCTTATATTGATGAATATGTAGAAGCGTTTCCTAATTTAGTAACGATTGTATATAAGGATTCTGACAAGAAGATTAACTGTAATTATATCAAACAGGTGAAAGATGGTGATATTATTTCTGTGGGTCAGTTAAGCGTTGAAATACTGCACACTCCAGGACACTATCCTGACTCAATATGTTATCTATTAGATGAGGTTTTATTTACTGGTGACACTCTTTTTGTAGGAAGAACAGGCCGAACGGTTGGAAAGTCTAGTAACGTACGCAAACTTTATAAATCTGTTTATGAAAAAATTTTTAGTCTACCATCCAAAACAATCATTTACCCTGGTCATGATTATGGTCCACGAACTAGTATATCTTTAGAAGAAAATATTGCAATCAGTCCTTTGTTAAATGCTAAAGATGAAGAAGATTTTATTGAAAAAATGAAACACTATGAAAAACACCGAACACCTGGTTCTTAACAAAACTAAGGAGACATTATGAAGCAATATATTTCTGGAACAATAACAGGTCTTGTGCTTACTTCAAGCCTGTTTTTCTTTGTTGGTGCTAACCAACAAAGGACCGATGACAGTCTCAACTCAATTATGGGTCAACTAGATAATTATGTCAAAGGTCAACTTGACAAAGATAAAGCCGCAGGCAGATTTCAACTGCAATCTTTTCAAATTGAACGTACTCACTGGCATTATATGCTTGATACCGCAACGGGTCAACTTTTTCGCCTGGAACCTAGCAGAACTCCAGGTAATTCAAAATGGGTTCTCACTGCTGATGCAAATTTTAAGTAGGCATTGAATGCAGCTGACTCTTCATACTTTAGAAAGTATTTCAAAACCAAGTATTGCGGTCATTGGTCTTCATGGATGGACAGGTGATGAATACGCAATGGAGTCAGTTGCAAAACTTCTTAAGCTTAAACATGTGAAATGGTTTTTTCCACGCGCACCCTATAAAGCCCCATCAAGCAAAGGTTTTACATGGTTTGAAGGAAGCGATGATAAAGGCTGGAACTATGAGAAAACGTATGAGGGTCTTGATAGGCTATTGGAACAAATTTCTAATGAAGGATTTTCTAAAGACAATTTGTATTTAATCGGATTTTCGCAGGGTGCATGTCTTGCAATGGAGTACGTTTTACGCTTGCCATTCTCAATTGCAGGTATCATTCCAGTAGCGGGATTTATAAAATTCAAAGAAAATCTCAAAGCAGAACACAGCATGAAAAGCAAATCTACTAGNGTTCTGCTAATGCATGGGACNAAAGATGAAATAATTGATTTAAAAGAAAGTCAAGACTCTTATCAAATTCTAAAAAAACTCGGATACTCAGTTGAACTTCAAACCTATGATGCGGGTCACAAAATTCCACTATCAAGCAAATCAGCTATCGAGTCCTTTATNAAATAAAAGTTATTATATTTACAACGGACGAACATTGATTGCTTTGTCTCCTTTCATATCAAAATCAATATCAAATGCAACTTTTTGACCTGAGTTGATTCCCGAGCTTTTAAGCTTTGGTCCAAGACCATAAGCATGAACAAAGTAATCCTGTCCATCGTCTCCCGTGATAAATCCTTACCCGCGCTGCTTATCGTATTCTTTTATAATTCCGTTCATTTATTTCTTCTCCAGATATAATTTCATCATTGCTCGACCTAAGGAGCCAAANAAAACGAGTACACCTCCGTAAAGCGCCCACTCTCCAATTTTTTCACCAACAAAAAGAAATACCCATACTGGATTTAGAATTGGCTCAATCATACTTACTAAGATCGCATCGATCGCATGTACATGACGCAATGCAATAGTATACAGTATATATGGCAATCCTAATTGAATAACTCCGAGCCCAAAAATAATTAACCAATCATTTGCTACTGTGCCATTAAAGCTAGTAAATACAAANGGGAGGCATATTATTGCTGTTAAAAAGTTTCCAAAGAATACCATCTCAAATGCATATTCTTTCTCTTTTCTGAGCATGACAGTAACGATTCCTAGGCATACTCCAGCGATCGCTGCAAGTATGTTTCCCCAAAATCCTTCAAAAGTTAATTCATCAAAAAAAAATAATCCCATTCCACAAAAAATGATAATCATAGATATAATATCAAAAAGCGTTACACGCTCATCAAGTATAAAATAACTTAGTACAACGACATAGACTGGAGCNGTAAACTCTAAAAAAATCGCATTTGCAGCAGTTGTCAATCGAATTGAGGTAACATANAAAACCATCATNGCNGCGTACGAGATTACTCCAAAAATAAAATATTTATTCCAGTGCCATTTGACTTTTCTCAAATATACTAATAAGACTCCTGCAGCAGCTAAGCTTCGAGTTCCAGTAATCGCCATTGGACTAAGCTCAACAAGCTTGATGAAAAGACCTCCGATGCTCCACATTAATGCAGCAACGATCAAAATTCCATTTGCTTTTATTGCAGCTTGCAACCTTGTGCCTATTTTTGTTTCATTGATANTGTTATAACGAATTNTGCAACAGGCTCGCTTCCGAACTTTTCTGGGACCGTTGCAACTACAGGTACTTCTATATTTACTCTTTTATTTGACTCAATAACCCTTTGTACAGCGCTATCAATCTGGCTAATATGGTTGCATATGAAAAATGTATCTCCCTCAGCACGCTTTAGGAAAGAAGCTTTCAAATCTTTAAAAATCAAAACGATATTCTTTTTCGTTTTTTTAATACTTGTCATAGCAGCAAGACCTGTAACAAAGTCAACGCCCACCGTCATAGATCCAATATACATTGAACCAACATGATTTCGAGTTCTTTGGTTTAATGGAATAGACAAAACAACCTCATTGTCACTTANGTTGATTACTTTAGGTCTGCAATATCCAATCATTCGGACCTTTGTTAAACCAAATATCCACAGTGAAAAATTATATTTAAAACGATCTAGAATTGATAAAGACATATTACTTTTCAAAATATTTATCGANCACCCATTTTAATGACCAATTGTGGCCTAGTCTTTGTCCATTTTCAAAAACAGGAGGGAGATTAACTACAGTAGATCCATCGATATTTACTATTTGAGGGTCAAAAGGCATATTTCTAAACGCGCCATCTTGATCTTTGACGGTCCTCCATTGAAAATGCGGATACAACAATTCATAATTTTCGAATCCATTAAAATTAGGGCATTGTTTTCTGTGCCTATCAATTGGCACGAGCGCTCCAGCAATAGAATGTATTTCAATCGAACCCAAATTTGGTTTATTGCTAATTCCAGTAACAACGTTTCCTCCATAACTATGCCCAAAAAGTTTGATATGCTTAATCTGAGGATTTGAGATTATCAACTCCCTTAGCTGTTTGTAGAGAGTGGAACTTGCTTGGTTTGGGCACTGACTCCAATCCCAACGATAAAAATATGTTTTGTTGTTTGAAGCAGTCATTTTTCTTAAGGCGTACACCCACTCAAAACCCCTAGATCCAAACCCATGCACAGCAACAAAAACTGTGTCAATTTGCTCTGAGCTGCTATCTAAAGAGTGTAATCCATACTGACGATTGATTAAATATTTTCCAGAAGAAAAGATTTCATCATCGAGCTGGAGAGAATCAATATTAATTGTTTGAGACGATAGTTTTTCAGACTGAAAAACAATAGCGATGATAAAGAAAAATAAAGAGATTCTCAAGTGAGATATCAAAACTTGAGAAAATTGAAATAATCTACTTTTTGTCGATGTAAAGCGAAAGATCATCAGCTGTTTTAATTTGATTAACTTTATCGATATGTACCAATAGTTCAAATTTTCCAGTATCAATTAAGATCTCATAAAAAGCACCAATCGCATTAATTGATAAGACCTTTCCCTTAATTTCTGGATTTTTACTGCTGGGGTTACTATGATTTAGTTTGAATTCATGCGGTCGAACAGATACGACTTCTTCATTGCGATCTTTGTCAAAAAAGTGGTGTTTGATATATGAAAAATCATTGAATGGCAGAATGTTAGTTTTGCCAAATAATCGAGCCACGTAACTGCTTGATGGAAGGTTGAATATTTTTGATGGTAAATCAATTTGATCTACAACCCCGTCGTTTAAAATTAAGACTTTATTTGCCATGTACATCGCATCCTCAATGTCATGAGAAACCATTAGAACGGTTGCGCCAACTTTTTTTATCAAATGAATTAATTCGTTTCTGACCTGGTGCTTTAATTCGTTATCCAACTGGCTTAGAGGTTCGTCAAGTAACAATAATGATGGATTTATTGAAAGAGCTCTAACTAAGGCAACTCTCTGTTGTTGACCCCCAGAAATTTCATGAGGATAACGATTTAGAAGATTCTTTATCCTTGTAAATTCAATGAGCTCTTCAATCATTGGCTTATTTTTTGATGCATTTTTTCCAAAGAAAATATTTTCTCTAACGGACATATTTGGAAAAAGTGCAAAGTCTTGAAAAACAAGCGAACAATTGCGTTTCTCTGGTGAAAGGAAAACTTCGCTACTATTTATTTTGTTGTCCTCAAGGATAATTTCACCTTCATTTGGAATTTCAAGACCCGCAATTATTCTAAGCAATGTAGATTTTCCACTTCCACTAGCACCTACAACTGAAATTACGTCTTGTTTATCACACTCAAAGCTAACATTTTTAAGCGCATGAACTTGATTACGACGAAATGTCTTAGAAATATTGTGAACTTTCAGCAACTCACTCATTTGATATTCTCTAAACGGTAATTTAAATAGCCCAACGGAATCAGGACTATACCAATCATGCATAAAGCTGGAAGCGATGATTCAATTATTTGAGCTTGACTTGATAGATCAAATGTTGCGGTTGAAAGTGTCTCAAAGTTAAAAGGTCGTAAAATCAAAGTAAGTGGAAGCTCCTTTACTACATCTATAAATACAAGCAAGCCAGCACTTATCAATGTAGATTTGATTAATGGAAGATTTACAGAAGTTAATGAGGTATATGCTGATGACCCCAATGTCTTTGATGCATGATTTAATGAGTCGCAATTTGTTTCAATGGCTGCATTAATTGGCTGCCATGCGACAGTCAAATAGCGAACAATAAAAGCGAATATTAGTAGAAACAAACTCCCTGTTAAAGCGATGTTTAACCAAGCATTTATTTGAGCAACTATCAGGAGGATCCCAATAGCAATTACTGCTCCAGGAATTGAATAACCTAAGGTAGCCAGACGATTGGACAGATTAATTATCGAACTTTTAAAGTATCGAGCAGTAAATGCTAACAATACAGCTATCGAAACAATTGAGACACTAGAAATTAATGATAGCAATAACGAATTTGATACCATCTCCATGCTAATAATCGTGCCTGCTTTATTTCTACTAATCCAAGCCCATGATATCAAACGAATTACAGGAACAACAAAGCCGAGTATCAATGGAATCAAACAGCAAATTATCGCAGCCAAAGATCCTTTCTTGCCAAACACCATTTTTTTTGAATTGGGTTTTGAGTGCAATGTATCGTGGTATTTTGATCTTGATCGTATTTGTTTTTCAATCAATAAAAGAGCAAAAATGAAAATTATTAATACCGCTGATAATTGAAGCGCTCCAACCAAATCACCCATTCCAAGCCATGTTCGAAAAATCCCTGAGGTAAAAGTCGGTACGCCAAAGTGCTTAACCGCACCATAGTCGTTCAGTGTTTCCATTACCACCAAACTAACACCAGCAATTAATGCAGGGCGAGCCATTGGGAGCGCAATTTTCCAAAATATTGATTTTTCGCCGTAGCCCAAAGTGCTTGCTGCATCACGTAATTTCGCTCCCTGGTTTACAAAAGCCGATCTTGCCAACAAATATATATAGGGATATAAAACTGAAGACATAACCAAGATTGTTACCATGTAGACAAGCACGTTATTTATAAACTGCATTAAATCGTTATTTATGTTATTTCGAACCCATATTAAAAGCGGATTAAAAAGCTCTAATACATCAAAATAAGCGTAGGCTGATATGTAAGTCGGAATGGCTAAAGGCAAAACTAAAATCCATTCTAAAATTTTTCTAAACTTAAATTGGTAATTTGAAATAATCCAGGCAGGTAAAACACCAAAGATCAGTGAAAAAAATGCGGTACCAACAACAAGTATAATTGTATTTAAAAGATATGATAACAGTACTGTCTCTTTAAGATGAGACCAATTTTCTGATTGAGAGTTTATAGAGAGCAAAACCTCTCCTATAGGGAAAAAAATAATTAAGCCGACTATTAACGATAATATAGTCCAACCGTTAAGCTTAAATAATAATTCTTGCCTTAATATTTGTAGAGGTTTTTGTGATTTTAATGCTGAAATATCCAATGCAAAACTTATCTATTCCCAGCCTGCCTTATCAAATAATTTTACCGCTTCTGCATTGTTGGCTCCCAAAACAGAGAGATTAAGCTTATCGTACTTGAACGGACCCCAGCTATTCAATAATTCAGATTGATTTGCTTCAATTTTAATTGGGTATTCATAATTCACACTACCAAAGGTTTTTTGTGAATCGGAACCTGATAAAAACTCTAAAAATTTTATTGCATCTTTTTTGTTTTTTGAGCTCTTCGTTATTCCCGCACCACTAACATTTATATGGGTGCCTCTATCATTTTGATTTGGAAAAAAAACCGATACTTTTTTAAATACTTCGCGATCTTTTGCATCAGGTGAATTTGCTAAAATTCCTAAATAATAGGTATTCATTATGGCAACGTCTGCTAGGCCAGCAGCTACTGCTCTCGCTTGATCTCGATCGCTACCTCTAGGAGCACGAGCCATATTTTTTCTGATTGACTTTGCCCATGAGAGCGCTTTTCTGCTACCATTGGATGCAATTATCGATGCCATTAAAGATTGGTTGTAAATATTACTTGATGAACGGACAGCAATTTTACCTCTCCACTTTCTGTTTGCTAAATCCTCATACGTTGATAATTGATCCGGGGTGACTCTTTCTTTTGAATAAACTAATACTCTCGCCCTTACTGTTAATCCAAACCAATAATCATCCTCATCCCTCATTGAAGGCGGTATATTTTCTCTTAATATTTTTGATTCAATGGGCTGAAGTATTCCAGCAACCTTTGCCCTGTGCAATCTACCAGCGTCAACTGTGAATAATATATCTGCTGGCGAATTACCACCTTCACTTATTAGGCGCTCAATTAATTGATCTGCGCTACCCTTTATAACATTAATTTTAATTCCTGTTTGATCTGTAAACTTTTTAAACAGTATTTTATCTGAATCATAATGACGATGGGAATAAATATTTATTTGGGCCTGCAAATTTGTACAAACTAAAATTAACGTTAGATATATTTTTTTCATTGTTTCCTTTTTGTTAAATACATTAAGAATATTCCATAAATGCAATCTGCAAAGAGAAAAATTATAACTTAATTAGAAATAATATTATTGAGAATAATTCTCATTAACAAATCATAATTCTCAATATATAGAGGCTAAAAAATTTAGTCTGCTAAATTTCTGTAGATCGGCGATACAACCAAGAATTTTCAAACCTTTTACGAAAACATTAACGGAAAGTTTTTAAGCTAGTCCTTTTTAACATTTTGAACATCTACACGTCTCATTTTTTGAACCGGCTGGTCTTTTAGGCGCTTTCCATTCTGATTAAAGTTTGTATATTGATTGCTAAACTCTAAACTGCTTATGATTTTCTTCACATTGGTGTAATTTGTTTTGGTTCCATTGACGGTCAACTCTTCAACATAGGTATACATAGTACTATCGCTAAATTCGACCCAGCCTTTTCCTGTCCAGTAAACCTTACCATCGTATCCAAAATGTTTTGTCTTTATGGAGTTTGTAGCAGGATCAAGTGTGTATACGATGCTTCCTACATGGACCCTTTTATCTGTTTTTTCTGTTGATGACCTCCATGTTTCAACAATGGCAGTTTTTTCCGCAATCCATTCATATTTATAATTGGATATTAACTGGGTATTTTTGGGCTCGCCTTCAAAATTACCTTGGCTTTTGTGCTTAGAAAACCACTCCCCAATCAAAGGCTCCATCACTTTCAGTGCATCGTAAGCCTCAGTTTGGGAAAAAAGGGTTCCGGAAAAAAGAAGTAATGATAAAAATTTTCGCAACATAATAATCAAAGTATCCTATTTATTGTAAAATTTAAGAAAATACAAAGGCTGTGAAAAGTTATAATTATTATTCGTCGTCAACATCTTCTATTTTTATAAAATTATTAAAAGACCATCCCTTTTCTTTAAAAATCTTAATAATACTCATGAATGATATGAGAAATAGTATGATCCAAAATATCTGAACGAATGATATTTGCATTTATCTCTTCTTTCTTGGCAAACGCTCGTCAAGCATTGCTGTATGATAAACAAACGATGCGATAATAACCGCATTTTTTTTGACATCTTCAATTGGGATGGTATCATAAAAATCTAGATTTGTATGCCCCCCAGTTCCCCCAACTCTATCTTGTAGAAATTGGAACGCGGGAAGACCCACCCGATCAAAAGGAACATGATCAGTGCAGCATTTTTTCTGGAAACCAATAGTGGTCATCCCAAGGTCCTCAAAAGGCTTCATCCATGACTTAAATATCTCACGAACGTGTTCGTTTTCCTGCAAAAAGATACCCTTAAATTGCCCTGGACCATAATCCTGATTAAAATAAGCTGAAAGCTTATCATAATCCTTCTTTTTTCCTATCTTAGGATCATTGGGATCACCAAAATGTTTATAAACGTACTCTCTAGATCCATGTAGTCCCTGCTCTTCTCCAGACCATAGAGCCACGCGGATCGTGCGACGTGGTTTTACATTAATTGTTTTTAATATTCTCATAGCCTCAAGCATCACGGCCACTCCAGAACTATTATCGCTAGCGTTTGGACTTGCATGCCAGGTATCAAAATGAGCACCAAGCATCACAATTTCATCTTTAAGATCGGTTCCTGGAATTTCTCCAACAACGTTTTTTGCTTGCCTTCTTCTAGTACCAACTTTTGTTTTAATCTCAACGTCAATTTGAACGGGAATGTTTCGCTCAAGAATGCGATACATTCTATTGTAGTGCTCCGGGGTAACAGCTACAACTGGTAAATGATTTAGAGTGGCATTCCGATCGTAAACGTCAATCTTTGCACCTGGACGCGCAAATCCACGTACAGCTGCTATCCACCCGCTTCTAGACTCTAGAACTACAGCTACCCCCTCTTCTTTGTAAAAGATATTTTTGTCAACTGCAGAAACAATTTCGGGATTTGCTGGTGGACGTGGAGGGCGTGGAGGATCAGGAAAAGGATTTGAGGCTATAGCACTTAACTCATCATCAGTATAACGAGGGCGTCCATTTTGATAACGATCCAGATCTACCTTTGGCATTGGGGATGACAGAACCGCTTTTCCTTGAAGCTTGCCTTTATATTTTTTGAAATCGTCTGTGGTTTTAATCGGTGCTAAAACCACAGAAAGAGACTGTTTTCCATCAATTCCGGGAGTATGAGCAATTGGATAGCCCAGCATGGGCTGGTAATCAGGCTTTGTTAGATGCAGCGAAAAATACTCATTATCCCAACTCACTCCATAATCCATAAATGATTCTCGAGCAGTATTTTTTAAGCCCATCTTTTTCATTTCACTTATGACCCAATTTTGAGCCTCAACCATGGCATCTGAATTTGTGAGTCTGGCACCAATAACATCAGTCATATACGAGAGCGTATTTTCAATTTCAGACCTCTGAAAACCCTCCTCTCTTATCATAGCAATGACTTTTGAATCCACGGGATAATTATCTTGAGCATCAAGAATGCAGATAGTGCATAGATAAATGAATCCCGAAAACATAAATTTATTTTTCATATTAATTACCCACCATTTCATATCGAATGAGTTCAACTGGAATGCTTCCAGCGTTGTTATAAATATTTAAAAAATCCTTCAAGACAAATTCACTACCTTCGGTTTCAAGTTTCTCACCATATTCTGTCATAAGTTTTTCTATAAGGTACTTGCCTGTTATGTAGCACGTACCATAACCTGGCTGCCTAAGATAAAGGTGCTGTTCAAATCGAAGGAGCTCTGGTTCGCGCTCCATCCAATTTCGAGGTGTCCATTTCACATGCACCTGACTAGCCTCTTCCATGGTCATCATATTCGCGTGCGCATAAAGAGACCCCAAGCCACGCGCAGCTCGCTGGGCAAGCATTATCCATACAATTTCTCGCGACCTTGGGTTGTCATCATAAAGGCCTGCGTGAAGAAACATCTCTTCAACGGCAGTTGCTATTCCCTCACTCTTAGAGTCATAAATATTATAAAGAGGCGCCAATCTACGAATGGGATTTGTATGGGGATTATCACGAATCTCTGCAAGATCGAACCAATGATAAAAATGAGAATACAAAGGCAAAGGATCGTAGTGAAGTCCTATAGAAAAGAAATTGCGATTTTCACTGGGAACGTACTTGCCCATATGCTCTCGCAATGCTTGCTCCATGTTAGGCTTGATATACATGATGTCTTCTTCTTCTAAAAATTTCATCATCTTTTTTACGGCCTTATCTGTTAGCTCAGCAAATTCCTCAGGAGAATTTGCCGCTTGAAGTTGGGGTAGGTTTCTATTACGATGCTCTTCAAGCTTGAGGAATGACCAGGCGCGGTAAAGTTCACGTTCAAGTAGTTGAACTTCCTCTTCCCAAGTTAAAGGAACCAGATGAACGTTTTTCTGATACCAGCTATAGTTTTCCTTACCTATACCCGAAGGTCCAGTTTTTGAAGGTGCCTCATCTTTCAGCCAAGCAACAAAGTCCGCTGTTGCCACTCGCGCTTTTGTCATAGCATCAAAAAGAGGTATATCGCTTTGTTGATTATGATGCTTCAGAAGAGTTTTCTCAATGGATTTTAAATTCTTTCCTTGATCCTCAATATCACGAATACCGGCAACCCAAAGATCTCTCGCGTTACCAGTTAGATTGATACGCGCTTGCTCTAGCAAAGAAGGTATAACTCTAAGATCTCGAATGAAATCGTCTTTTTCTCTTCCTTTTAAAGGTACGGAATATTGCCAATATTCAAGAAGCGCGTGATTGGTTGGTCCTTCGTGGGCGGGAACATCGCTTTGATAGGTCCAGACCGTTTGGTAAAAGGCTGGATCACGCTCCCAAGATTTTAATACTCTTTCATTAAACTCGTATCCATTCATCTCCGCGCGAATGAAACGATAATCCGCTTGGGCAGATCGCGACCATCCAGACGTATCAATATTTGCAAGCTTTCTCTCAAGTGATTTAAAAACTCGTCGACGCTTATTAAACTGACCTTTAGTATAATCTGGGGCTCCATCCCTTAAGGGTGGGCTTTCAAAATTTCGCCATTGAAAAAAGAATTCATGTAACTTTTCATAATTTACATCTTGCTGTGAAAACAAAGGGCAGACAAGACCTAGTATCAAAAAATACGCAATAATTTTCATAGATTTAATACCTTATCAATACCCTTATTAAAATATTTCATTTCTTCAGGCTTGGCCATGCTTAACCTGCACCAATTGATGTAAGGTGGAAACGGTCTACCGACTTTAACGCCATGCTTTTCCATCTTCTTTTGAAACTCTTTGATATTCATTCCTGTCTTTAGAAAAATAAAGTTCGCGTGAGAAGGAAGGTATTGAACTCCTTTGCTGTCTAAATGATTGGAAACGATCTGAAGCGCTTCGTTATTTTTTTGGATACTGAACGACTGGAAACTCTTATCGCCATAGGAGGCAATTGCACCTCGAACTCCAACCACATTCAATGAACCGTTCATGTAAGAGTTTAGGCGCTTAACGATTGCTTTGTTCGCAATTGCATACCCTACTCGTAGACCTGCAAGGCCATGAACTTTTGAAGCTGTTCTTGATATGATGATCTTGTTCTCAGGGCTCACTAGATGCGCCATTGTTTTATAGTCTTTTCCGACAGCGTATTCATGATACGCCTCATCAACAAAGACCAAAACTTTCTTTGAGACCTCCTTGCAAAATGCTTCCAACTGATTACTGTTGAGAGCAAGTCCTGTTGGGTTGTTTGGGTTGCAAACATAGATCATATTAGTTTTGGATGTGATAGCGCTAGCCAATGCATCCAAATCGATACCTATATTATCATCCATTGGAACTCGGACCACCTTTGATTTCATCGTGTTTTGGGCGTATCTATTTATGGCTTCAAATGTTAGCTGAGGTGAAATAAGCTCGCCGTTATCAATTCCATTCATCAGGGCAGCTTTGTTTAAAATTTCTCTTGAACCAAAACCAATAGAAACGTGATCAGGGGTCGTAGCATTCAGCGCTGCAATCAATTCTGCGAACTCAATTTGAGCAATGCGCATGGTATACAGATTAGATTCTTTAAACGCTTTTTGCATTGCCCGTTGCGCAATCCGCGAGGGCCCGTATGGATTTTCATTATACATCATGCGAATCAGTGGTTTTGGAAATGCGTTCGCAATACCTTCAAGGCCTACAAACGAGCCGAGCATGGCGCCACCAAACAACGTTGAGCTTTGCCTTAAAAATTGCTGTCTTGATATGGATTTCTTCACGATTTCTCCTAAAATTTAATCTATTTTTGCCATGCACTCTATTTCAATCTTAGCGTTTAGCGGCAAAGCTACACCAAAGGTTGAGCGCGCAGGTCTATTGTTTGGAAAAAACTTTTTGTATTCGGCGTTCATCTCATCGTAGTCACCAATATCTCCTAACATACACATGCATTTTACAACTTTGTCCATAGAAGACCCATAGGTTTCAAGTAGAGTTTTAACGTTTGTCAAAGCTTGTCGCGTCTCTACTGTAATGCCCCCAGGTGGCAAGTCTGGCTCTCCAGGTTTGCGACCGATAACTCCTGATAGATAGATCATATCTCCTACTTGAACGGCTTGTGAATAAGGCGCATCACTTTGAGCATGAGCCTCAGATTGTAAATATTTAACGTGACTAGATTTGCCGTTGGAGTTTTGGTTGCATCCAAAAAACATCAATAAACCTAGTCCTAAAGTTGACAAATAGATTCTATTTCTTGTTTTCATTTTTTCTCCCTTTTTACAATTTACAACCGAAATCCCTCAAATGTAAAAGGCCTGTGAAAATAGACCAAAAGCTCTATGTTAAAGTCTTTGACAATATGGACAAATATGAGTACCGCGCTGAGCAACATACATTTTTTTTATAGGTCGATTACACCTGGGACATGAGCTTCCTTCTTTTCCAAACACATTTAAAAATTGTTTAAAGTCACCTGGAACTTCATTGCCATATGAAAAATTGATAATCGTCGTGCCGTTAAAATCAATCGCTTTTTTTAAAATATCTGGAATTGACCTTGTTAAAACTTTGACCTTGGTTTTAGATATGGAGTTTGATTTTTTCTTTGGATGTATCTTTGCGAGCCAAAGTGCTTCGTCAACATAAATATTTCCAAGTCCAGCTATATACTTTTGATTCAGAAGTAGAGGCTTAATCATCCCAGTTGATTTTTTGAGAATGCCTGCGACATACACAAACGAAAACTCAGTTGAAAAAGGTTCAACACCAAGCTTTGCATTTAGAGTATCAAGCGTTGAGTAATAATACAACCTACCAAACTTTCTGTAATCTTTAAAATAGATTGTCTTCCCTGTATTTAAATGAATAGCAAAGCTGCAATGCTTATCGGCAACAAATGAATCAAGGCCTTCTTGAAGCTGTCCTGTCATTCTTAGATGAATACAGAGATATCCTTTTTCAGTTTGCAATACGATGTATTTGCCTCTTCGAAATACATCTTTAATTAATTGCCCGCCCACATTTTTATTGAGCTTTGGTAATGTGTGAGTTGCAAAAACTTTTGAATAGCTATTTGGGTTAGAAATGCGCTCAATTTTTTGTTTTAAAAACACTGGTTTGTAGTGATTAACAACGGCTTGAACTTCAGGGAGCTCTGGCATATCTAAGGACTATTGAAGTTTTTTTAGTGACATTACAAGGGAGATGACACTAAGAAAAAATAAGGCTAAGCTCAAAAACAAAGAGAGAATATCGCCTGACCCATTCATACCGGATGTGTAATAAACGC
The DNA here is from genome assembly GCA_002724735.1 of Fidelibacterota bacterium. Taxonomy (GTDB): domain Bacteria; phylum Fidelibacterota; class Marinisomatia; order Marinisomatales; family TCS55; genus TMED108. The sequence continues at coordinate 16,891 of PBPT01000008.1, forward strand.
TTAAAAAATAGGCGGCCATTATACAGGTGGCTACCGCAATCATAAGATATCCTATAAAAGCTTTTTTAAGACTCATCGATCTCACGCAAACACAGTGACTTAAGATCCATAAAAATGTCTCTAAGGTAATACAGCTGGTTGATATAGGATTCAATATTCGATTTGGATTCAATGATGTCTGCAAAAATTTTTCTTTCGGAGTAATACTGCTGATTGAACTCAAAACTTTCAATCAATATGGGATCAGTAGCATCTGGCTGCTTTATCCAAGAATCTTGCAGAAAAAAGTTCTCCGATAGGCGATAATTATATTCTAGAAAAAATTTATCATACTCTTTTGTTTGAACTTCATGACGCTTTAGATCTTCATTGTACAATTTAAAGAGTTTTGTCTTAAGCTCATCAGAATTGATCATTTTGATGAGATTGGAATTAACCAACTGATTAAAGATTCCCTGTTGAGGAAAGAAAGACCGGAGCGCTCTTCCAACGGAAGACAAGTGATACACTATACTGTCTTCAGTCATTGCATTTTTTTTCTTTAAGTTATCAAGGATCAGATCGCAGCTTCTGAGAGAAAAATTTTGAAGGTAAATAAATCCGTTTATTTGATTTATGTCTTCCTCAATCACATTTATTAATTGGCTAACCGTATTGTTTTTTCGATCAATCTCAATGTTATTTTGCCTATTTTGCTCCAGCAGCAAAGAGATCAAAATACCAAAAATGATGACAACGAATTCGAACGAATACTTTATTATAAAATACCGGAGCGAACTGGTCTTGGTTGAATCTGTGCTCATTCGATTAGCTTAGCACAATGCACTCTGTTGGAAAAAAAATTTACTTTTTAGATGTTTTACCGCTTGGTTTTTTTGCTTGCTGTGAAGCAACGTCAAAACCTTTTTCGTAGGCCTTATCTGAAAATAACAACGAAAACTTATCCTTAGACTTTGTGTATTTTTTTAAGCATCCTGGACAACATAGATCTACCTCCATACCGTTAACAGTTACTTTTTTGAGTTTCTTCTTAGCTTTTTCTGAATGGATACTTCCACTATTCACCGGACACGCTGTTTGCTCATATTGTTTCGTAGCTACAAGTTGAAAGTTGGCTTTGGTTGAAAATTTCTTAGGGTCTTCATCGAAATCCATTTTACACCCACCACAACAAAAATAAACTTTGCCCTCCTTGTATTTGGAATAATCTTGATCGTTGAGGTTGTTTTTATCAATCTCATCTCCCGAAACAACACAAAAAAGTTTTGTATCTTTGGTTTTCTTGGGTTCGTCGGCCGCGCTTGAGACTGATAAAATCAATGCAATGCCTAAAAGTAAATGTTTCATTGTAGCATACTCCAATAAATATTTATAAGTCAATGTNCTAAGTTAATAACAATAGTTAATTNGGAATATAAAAAAAAAGCCCCGCAAAGAGCGGGGCTTTAAATTCACTTTAGTTTTCAGTCATAACTGGTTGTGGAGAACTTAAATCTTTACGCTCTCTGAGTATTTCTCGCATTCTCCAACGTACCGTACGTTGGTAGATTCTATTCATTTCGTCAGACTTTTCCTTACCAACAACGTTCTCATTTTCAGACCACCCTCCACCAGTTTGAGTAGATTTTTTTAAATCTTCCATGCTATCTGCAGGGTATTCATAAAGCCAAGCATCAGGATTTGATCCACTTACTACATGATAGATTCTATGGTAATTTTTACTTTTGCCTTTGGCTTTTGTATCGGCATCAAATTTTGCCACCTTCATGTAATCCTCATCCGTTCCAGGACCTGTATAGTTCCATGATAAGTGAAAAATGGGAGGCCAAGCGCCTTTTCTAGTGGTATCCTCATGACTTAATTCTGGATGATAAACTAAGAAATCCGTTCCAGAATTGGCATTGTCAAGATAGGGTACAACGTATCTGTTCCAGTGGTCAACATCTTTTTGACTTCGCTCTCTTTCATCGAAATCTTTCCATGTGTGTGGTCCAGACCANCCCATCAGCGATCCAAAGTTAGGCCCGCTCAATACGTCATAGTAATATTCTGGCCACTGACCATCGCCATGATTTTTAGCAACATGGTCTTTAATACCCCGCTCCAAAAGCTCTGCCTTACCTTGAACAGGTTTCATATACCATATTCGCCAGACCTGCTCTTGATCTTCCTGCGCAACTATCANTTGCAAACTAAAAGCGTATAAGGCTATTAACAAAAAACGTTTCATTGTCTACTCCTTGATTATTGTATAAAAAAAAACCCGCTCANGGCGGGTTTACTCAAGTCAAATTAAAGCTAACCCGCTAACTATCGCATCCTAGAATGTCAATAATAATTGAATTGATTTTGATTAGCGCGTTTGCTGATTTATTTAACATACTTTAAACTACTTATTCTCAATGTTAAATGTCAACATTGAAAAGTTGTTATTTTAAAATTCGCGCATTTCGCTTTTTTATTTTTTTAGTTTTAGGGGGGTTAACGCGCTCCATTAATCTTACAATAAGGGGTAAATGATTTTTGCGCTTCAAATTTTCCATGTAATCATTAAGTGTGCGCTCATCCAAAGATTTTAAGAACGTGACATCGGATTTTTTTATATTGGTATCCTTAATTCTTTTTAGCCTAGCTTGTATCATGCCGTCTTTTTGATCTGCGCGAAGTTCTTTCAGACCCTGAAGAAACCTTCGCACTTTGATTTTTTCACCAAATTTTGGCTCATAAGCGACAAAAAACTCTTCTAAGCTTTTAATAAATTCTATTCTTTGCTTAAAGGTAGTTGGTTTGTTTTTAGGCATCAAGAAAGGTGCTTATGGCTTNACAAATTTCAAGGTATAGCGATCGCTTTCNCCAATTTGCTTGTATTTTTTTTGCATTTTCTTAATAGAGGCCTTTTCCAATCCTCGCTCAGAAAGTGTGGGTGGTAGGTTCCACACCCCACCAGGATAATCTTTAGTATCTTTAGGATTAGCATTGATTTGCGAAGCTCCAACGTACCGAAAACCAATTGCCTCAGCGTCCCGAATTAGACAGGGTTCACAAGTATACCCTTTCTCATCTTTGGTCGATCCACTCCTGTGATCAGTGATACCAAACACACCGCCTGACTTCAAAGTGTTGTATATTGCTCGTAATTTTTCAAACTCAGACTTTCCTACCCAGTTATGATAATTTCTAAAACTCAACACCATATCTGCTGATTCTTTTTCACCATATACTGAACCTGATAATGAAACAACTACTGGTTCTCCATAAAGCTTTTTGTTGTTTTTTAATCTTTTCATCTCTGCTTTNTACGAGTTGCGTCTATATTCACTCTCGGAGTTTGCATCGTATGTTGCGGTAATATATTGACCCCTGTCTTTAAGATAAGGCGCTAGAATCTCTTGATACCATCCTCCTCCCGGATTAAGCTCAACAACGGTCATGGTATTTGATATACCAAAAAAATTTAGTGTTTCGAGGGGATTTCTAAAAACGTCGCGAGCCTTGTTCTTTGCTGATCGATGATCGCCGCTGATTACATCCTCAAGAGATTGAGCGGATATAGTGGCCAGTATAAGGCCTATGTAAATAACAACCTTTTTCATGATATATTTCCCTTTACAAATCAATTAAAAATCATACTCTACAAACAACGTAACGAAATCGCTACCTCCTTGAGTATGGTTGAACCATTTTATTTTTTTGAATGCACCTGATCTGTGTGAATCTGCTAACCCTAATCTAATATTATTCAACGCTTCGTTTCCAGTGAGATCCCCAAGCCTGAAATCAAAACCAACATTCAAATAATGCATTAAACGTGAATCTCTGCCACTGAGCCTTCGTGTCTCTCGCCCTTCAACATAAGGCACTTGTCCAGAAAGCGAGAGCCCCTGACCAAAAAAAAGCCGAAGGGGAAAATTATTATAGTGAGTCTTTAAATGTGCCATAAAAAAGAGATTAACTTGGTTGTGATTGGATTGAAATCCCCGTTCATTATACCTTAAAAAACTTGCTCTAAGGCTTAAATCCACCGGTCTTTTAAAGGCATTGTGTTTTAGAGTGTGAGACAGGTCAATTCCAGAGATTGCTGTATGATGATATTCTCTTCGAANATCTCCAAGGAGTACAAAACTCATAATNGGNCGCGATTCGTAACCGCCGTAAAATCGAACGCTGTAATCTTTTGGTGGATTTTCTGCTCTAGGCTTTTGATCAAAGACTGGATCTGATATCAATGAAAAAACTAATAGAGTGGCCTCGATCAATAAAAACATAAACTAAATTAAGAACGCTAAAAAACAAAAGCCTCTAAAAAGAGGCTTTTGTAATTAAGAGGTTGTTAAATTTTTTCTCTTATGATATGTAGAGATAGATACGAAATCTATAATGGTGATATATCCACTGCCTTAGGGCCTCTTTCACCATCAGCTACTTTAAATTCAACTGCATCTTCATCGTTAAG
>PBPT01000046.1 GCA_002724735.1 Fidelibacterota bacterium
CATAACAGTGGTTGCACTGCTACTTTGTATCACCATTGTAACAAACGCACCAACAAAAACAGCTAGGTACTTATTTGATGTAAGCTTTTCAAGTATAGTTCTCATGCTATTGCCAGCAGTAACTTTCATTCCATCGCTCATCATCTCCATACCGTAAAGAAACATTCCCATTCCGCCAAAAAGCCCTGTTGCAAGCAAGAAAAAGGAAATTGAATTAGAGTCTTGACCAGCTGCGTATAGCGCACTGCTAAATAAAATAGAAAATACTACCCCAGTTTTTGTTGAAATCATTTTTTTCATAGCATGCTAATTTAAATACTATTCAATATTTAATTTGTTAAAAATTATCTATTAAAAAAATTTTTAATAACATAAGANACTACTTTTGGATTTTCTTTAAGCCTTCTTATCGAATATTCGAACCAGGATACTCCAAACGGCACATAAACTGTTACCNTGTACCCCTGCTTTTTAAGATGATCAAGCTTTTTTTTCATCGGAACACCATATAATACTTGAAATTCAAAGCGACTCGGTGGTATNTCATATTTTTGGATAAAATACTCGCAATTTTTAATTAAATCAAGATCGTGAGTGGCAATACATACGTAACCTTTACCATTTAAAATTGTTTCAACGAGTAACTTAAAATTTTCATTTATTTCTTTTTTATCCGTTATTGCTATTTCTGATGATTCGCTATAAATACCTTTACATACACGTAAGTTGCAATTAGGTCCGNTCAGCTCTTTAACATCGTTTAAACTTCTGTGAAGATAAGCTTGGGTTACAGCGCCAACTTTTGGGTATAATTTATTTGCGGTGCGATAAAGTTTATAAATGTCATCGGTATATTTCGAACTCTCCATATCTATAGTTATACCAACATTTTTTTTCATAGCAAAGCTCGTTAATTGAATTAATTGATTTTTGCAAAATAAATAATCCAAATCGAGGCCGATGTGCGTAAGCTTTATAGAGATAGTGCTATTAATTTTTTTTTTAAATATTAAGCCTATCAAATCTTCATACTGTTTTCTGACACTTTTAGCCCCATCCTTGTTTTGGACAAATTCTCCTAAAATATCAATCGTTGCTGAAAAACCACTTGAGTTTAAATCTTCGACGATTTCCAAAACTTCATCTGTGCTTTCACCTGCAACGTATGGTTTAGCAAAAGGCTTTGCAGCCCATTTTGGAAGATGTGACATTGTTGAAGATATTATTGAATTAAATAAATACATTCAGGATGCAAATTTAAATCTTGGGCATATGTGAGATCAAACCCTATTGTTAAAAAAAACATAATAAAATGACCAAGTTTATCTTGACCAGCCTTTAGCAAAAGCTCTAAATTCATAGTCTTAAAAATCGTTCAAATGATTTATTTATGTATCGCGACTTCGGAACTATATTTGTTTTCATATTCATAGGCATTGTCCTAATCTACTTGCCTTTGCTAATTCAAAAACTATTAGCACCAAACAATCCAAATCCTGACAAGTTAGCAACTTACGAGTGCGGCGAAGAATCTGAAGGCTCTGCATGGGTTCAGTTCAACATAAGGTTTTACGTTGTGGCATTGATTTTTCTAATCTTTGATGTAGAAGTTGTCTTTTTATTTCCTTGGGCTGTAGTGTTTAATGATCTTGGATTGTTAGCCTTTGTTGAAATGGGTATTTTTCTTCTGATATTGATTGTTGGTTTGGCTTATGTATGGAAAAGATCTGATTTAGATTGGGTAAAATATAATGTAAAATATGGCAGGGGGCGCTATTCAACCTTAATTAACAAATCAAATACGTCTGGAAAATAAAAAATGGGTCTTTTAGAAAATAAATTTCAAGATAATGTAGTTGTAGCATCTTTAGATAAAATACTTGGCTGGGCAAGGTCAACATCTCCTTGGTATTTTCAGTTTGGGTTGGCTTGTTGCGCAATTGAAATGATGGCATCTGCAGCAAGCAGACATGATTTAGAAAGAATTGGTATGATGCCTCGCTCATCCCCTCGGCAAGCCGATGTAATGATTGTTGCAGGAACCGTTACGATGAAGATGGCACTACGTGTCAAAAAATTATACGAGCAAATGGCTGATCCAAAATATGTGATATCAATGGGAAGCTGCGCCACAAGCGGTGGCCCGTATTGGCAGCATGGCTACCACGTTCTAAAAGGAGTTGATTTGGTAGTGCCAGTAGATGTTTACGTTCCTGGTTGTCCACCAAGACCAGAAGCCCTTATTGAAGGTTTGCTTAAGCTTCAAGAAAAAATTCAAACCGAGCGACCACTTACAAGAAAACTTGCATGACCTTTAATGAAATAAGAGAAGCTATTTCAAATCAATTTTCTGGATCCGTTGTGCAAAACGATGAACTTGCTAATGGTCAAATTGAAATCAACTCAGAACATTGGCTTGAAGTTGCTACTTTCTTAAAGACCGACCCAAAGCTTTCATTTGATCAGCTTGAATGCATCACCGGTGTTGACACTGGAGACGATGGACCATTGCAAAGCCATTATAATTTGCATTCGATGGAGCATCGCCATAAAGTTGAGATTATAATCAATCACGATCGAAATGATCCAAAAGTGTCATCAATCGAACAAATATGGCGTATTGGTGACTGGTTTGAAAGGGAAACCTATGATATGTTTGGTATAGTTTATGAAGGTCATCGCGATCTAAGAAGAATTTTATGCCCCGATGATTGGGAGGGATGGCCATTGAGGAAAGATTACGAAACTCAAGAATCTTTTCATGGTATTTTGGTACCCAAAATCAAGGAGGAAGAAGGTTGGGAGTAGTTCAAGGAGATCAAATGGTCCTAAACATAGGACCACAGCATCCCAGTACTCATGGTGTGTTACGTCTTGAGGTTACCACAGATGGTGAAATTGTTTCAAAAATTACGCCCCATCTGGGTTATCTTCATCGCTGCTTTGAAAAGCACGCCGAAAACGTGACTTATGAACAAGTAATCCCTTTTACTGATCGATGCGATTATTTGGCTTCAATGAACAGCAACTTTGGATATGTTGTAGCCATGGAAGATCTTATGGAAATTGAAGTTTCAGAAAGGGTACAATACATAAGAGTAATCATGGCCGAACTCAACAGAATAGCAAGCCATCTCCTCGCATTGGGGGTGTATGGATTAGACATTGGAGCTTTTACACCTTTTTTATACATGCTAAGAGATCGCGAAAGAATCTTAGACATGTTTGAGTATACATGCGGTGCACGCTTGTTATATAATTATATGTGGATTGGAGGCGTTTCACATGATTTGCCTAAGGATTTTGAAAAAATCTGCATTGAGTTTTTGGATTATTTTGAGCCTCAAATCGATGAGTATAATAATTTGTTAACGTACAATAAAATATTTATTGAACGAACTGCTGATGTAGGTATCATTCCCGCTGATATAGCAATAAGTTACGGTGTTTCAGGCCCAAACTTAAGAGGTTCGGGTGTAAGTTGGGATGTTCGAAAAGATGAACCCTACTCCATTTATGATCGTTTTGAATTTGACATCCCCACTGGGACTGGAGAATTTGGTACTCTCGGTGATTGTTTTGATAGATATTGGGTCAGAATGCTTGAAATCAGTCAAAGTGCCAAAATTATACGTCAAGCCTTGAAAGATTTACCCGGCGGAGACGTTTTTGAGACTATGCCTAAAAAAATCCGACCACCTAAAGGTTCGATTTACAGAAGAACTGAAAGCCCTAGAGGAGATTTAGGTTATTATATAATGAGCGACGGAACTCCTTCGCCCACTCGGGTTAAGATGCGTTCACCTGCATTTACTGCATTATCCTGCCTTGATGAGGTTTCCAGCGGTTGGATGATATCAGACGTTTTGGCAATTTTAGGAAGTTTGGATATTGTTTTGGGAGAAATTGATCGATGACAGTTGATTTTTTAATCGATTTATTTTCCAAGTTCATTGATATCCCAATAGTTGCGTTTTTGCTTGCTGTTACTATTGCCGGTATACCCCTGTTTGTTCTTATGGCTCTTAATGCTACAATTGCGGTCTACGTTGAAAGAAAAGTTTCGGCGTTTATGATGGATCGTATTGGACCAATGGGTCAAGGTCCAGGACTGCATGCAGGAAAGTGGGGCGTTTTGCAAACGATTGCCGATGCATTAAAATTATTAATCAAAGAGGATACTGTCCCTGCTTCAGCAGACAAATTGCTTTTTAAAATGGCACCCTTTATCATCTTCATTGGAGCATTTTTAGGTATTGCGGCTTTACCGTTTAGTTCAGTATTGCAAGTGGTAGACTTCAATGTTGGAGTTTTCTACATAATTGCTGTAGCATCAGTTGGTGTTATCGGAATAGTTATGGCGGGTTGGGCATCTAACAACAAATGGTCACTCTATGGAGCGATGAGATCTGCTGCTCAAATTATCAGCTACGAAATACCCGCTGGACTTTCCATTATCGTTCCAATAATGATGGCAGGCACGATGAATCTCCAATCTTTAATAGAATTTCAGACAGGATCTGTCTGGGGCATATTGCCCAATTGGATTATTTTTAATAACCCATTTAGCTTTCTAGCGTTTTTTATTTTTTTTATTAGTGCGGTAGCTGAAACAAACAGAACTCCGTTTGATATACCAGAGGCTGAATCTGAATTAGTCGCTGGATGGATGACTGAATATTCTGGTTTTAGATGGGCAGTATTCTTTTTAAGCGAATACGCTAATATGTTTGTCGTCAGTGGCTTGGCTGCCACCGCATTCCTTGGTGGATGGCAAAGCCCCATTCCTGGGTTTTTTAATTCCCCATTGTGGGGACTATTTTGGTTTTTAGGAAAAATTATTTTCCTCATTTTCGTGATGATGTGGTTTCGCTGGACGTTTCCTAGACTGCGAGTTGATCAGCTGATGCACGTTTGCTGGAAAGTTTTTATTCCTATCGCTATGTTAAATATTTTTGGAGTTGGAATTTGGAAGTTAATAATTGGATAATATATGTCTAGATATTTTACAAATATATACGATACAGTAAATACATTATGGACTGGGATGAGAATAACGTTCCGTCACATGATGAATATTCGCAGGGATAATGTGACCTTGCAATACCCTGAAGAGCGTTGGCCGAGACCGGAAAGAAATATTGGCTTTAATCATGAAGATTACAATGTGATTCGTTCGAGACTTCATGTTGACATTGATGATTGTATTGGGTGTTACAGATGCGAAAGAGCATGCCCAGTTGATTGCATAAAAATAGATACAATCAAATCAGACAGGGGTGAAGATATTCCTACAGTTAAACATACTGGCGTAACATCTAATGGAACTAAAAAAGGTTTTGTTGTTAGTCGCTTTACGATTGACATGTCTGAATGTTGTTATTGCAATCTATGTACTTACCCATGCCCTGAAGAGTGCATTTTTATGGTTGGCGGACCCAACAGTTCTAAGCATCCAATAGATTATGAGTTCTCTGAGGTAGATAGAAAAGATCTCATTTATGAATTTGCAAAAAAACTCACCCCAAAACAGAGGGAAAACCTAACAAAAACTGATGAAAAGGCAGAGGCATAGTGGCTGACTTTGCCTTTTGGCTAATTGCTGCGCTAACGCTTGGCTCCGCGCTGATGGTTGTTTCAAGTAAAAGTCTTTTGTATTCCGCTTATTCTTTACTTTTTACTTTTATTGGGGTTACAGGTCTTTACGTCTTTTTATGGGCTGATTTTCTTGCTGTGGTTCAAGTGGTTGTTTACGTAGGTGGAATTTTGGTCTTAATTATTTTTGGTATTATGCTCACTAACAAAATTTCATCAGTTAACATAAGTCATACCTCTGTTCAAAAAGGAGTGGGTGCTCTTGTTGTGTTGGGGTTTGTTAGCGCTTTGGGGTTAATGGTTTACTCAACTCCTTGGATACAGCTCCCTAATAGTGAGCCAGCTGAGACAACAAAATTGATAGGTAATCTTTTAATGATGGATTACTTATTGCCATTTGAAGCGGCTTCTTTTTTGCTGCTTGGCGCATTAATTGGAGCAACCACTTTATCAAGAAAAGATTATTGATGGACACTCTTAGCAATTACCTATTGATAAGTTCTATTCTTTTTTCGTTGGGTTTGTTCGGAGTTGTAACCCGCCGTAATGGAGTGGCTGTCTTAATGGGGGTGGAGCTTATACTTAATGCTGCAAACCTCAACTTTTTGGCATTTGCTAGGTTTGGGGGAATGAATATGTCTGGTCAAGTATACGCACTTTTTGTGATAGTTCTTGCTGCAGCTGAGGCAGCCGTTGCTCTTGCAATTATAATCAATATATTTAATAACTTTAATACGATCAACATCGATGACGTTAGCGAGCTCAAACAATGATTACAGGCAATTTTACAACTGATGCCTGCCTGCTTATTTTATTTTTACCTCTTCTTGCATTTGTAATTAATATATTTTTTGGCAAACGCCTACCCAGACAAGGAGATTGGGTATCGATTGGTGCAATACTGATAACACTTGTACTCGCTTTGTCTTTGTTTGTTGAAATGCTTTCGAACTGGAATTATAAATTTTCTCATGAGGTTTATTTTTCATGGATAGATCTTGGAGCATTTAAAATTGATCTAGGATTTTGGGTTGACAACATTACAATCGTGATGCTTTTAGTTGTTTCTTTGATTTCAAGTATGACCCATATCTTTTCACTTGAATATATGAAAGGTGACGTTCGCTATAATAGGTATTATGCTTACCTAGGGTTATTTACCTTTTCAATGAATGGTATTGTACTTGCAAACAATCTCATGTCCCTCTACATCTTCTGGGAGCTTGTTGGTGTAAGCTCATATCTTCTCATAGGTCATTGGTTTGAAAAGCATTCAGCTGCTGATGCCAGCAAAAAAGCTTTCCTCACAAATCGAGTTGGTGATATTGGTTTTTTCATAGGAATTATGATAATGTTTACCGCTATTGGTTCATTCAACTTTCAGCAGCTTTTTGACGGTGTATCAAATGAACTCATATCGGGTTCACTTTTGACTTTAGCGGGTCTTGGTTTATTTATGGGTGCTGTCGGAAAATCTTCTCAATTCCCTTTGCACATTTGGCTTCCAGATGCAATGGAGGGACCAACTCCTGTATCAGCGTTGATGCATGCCGCAACCATGGTTGCTGCGGGAGTTTACCTGACCGTACGTTTGTTTCCCCTTTTCACGGTTGACGCTCTAACGATCATTGCTTATGTAGGTGGATTTACAGCCATATTTGCGGCTACGATTGCGATCACTCAAAATGACATAAAAAAAGTTTTAGCCTATTCTACAGTTAGTCAGTTAGGATACATGGTTTTAGCTGTTGGTGTAGGTAATTATGTCGCAGCCTTTTTCCATTTATTGACCCACGCAATGTTCAAGGCTTGCCTTTTCTATGGATCCGGATCTGTGATTCACGCTATGCACCATTCTTTACATGACATGCACGATCATGATACGGATCCTCAAGATATGAGAAATATGGGTGGATTCAAATCAAAAATGCCTGTGACAAGCATGACGATGACAATAGCGACCCTTGCGATAGCAGGAGTTCCTCTTTTCTCAGGCTTTTTGTCCAAAGATGCTATTTTAGCAGGAACCCTTTCTTTTGTTCAAAGCAATCCAGAACATTGGATCTTGGCATTATTTGGATTTAGTGCAGCTGCTATTACAGCCTTTTATATGTTCCGATTGATTTTTATGACTTTTTACGGTAGTCCAAGAATGCCAAAAGTTTTCGATGGAATTCATGAATCTCCAAAAGTCATGACATACCCACTCGTTGTGTTAGCAGGTTTAAGCTTCTTCATATTTTATACTGTGCCCTATTTTAACCCCTTTAAAGATTATGGGTGGTTCACAAAACTGATCAAAGCGGGCAATTCTGCTGTTCCAGGAAATCCAACAGCAAAAGAAATTTATGATGGAGTGCACTATGCTCACGATGCAGCAATGATGCTTTCACTACTTGTTGCAGCTTTAGGTATAGGCCTTTCTTATTTCATGTATTATAGAAAAAGCCTTTCTGCAGAAGCCTGGTCTAAGCGCGCAGGTTTTCTATACAACCTATCTCTCAACAAGTATTACTTTGATGAAAATTACAATAAATTCCTTTATCAACCTTTTCTCAGGCTTTCTCGGGCGGTGGCATATGTAGACTGGGATCTTTATGACAAATACTTTATAAATGGTTTTGGCTACGTTACCAAGATTCTTTCCAAGATAACTGGTAGATTGGATTTTGATGGCCTTGACCAGACGTTGGTTGATGGAATAGGACGTTCGGCTCAGGGAGCTGGAAAAAACCTAAAGACAATGCAAACCGGTAGACTTCAAAATTACATGCTATTTGCATTGATTGGGGTAATCATAATTTTGGTTGTTCAAATAACCTAGACATTATTGAGTAAGGAAAAGATATGGATCATTTACTGAGTTGGATCATTTGGCTGCCAGTCATTGGCATGGGAGTGATTGCATTTATCCCGAGAGATCGATCGGTCCTGATAAAACAAATCGCCGCGATTGTCTCTGGAGTTCAGCTTATACTTGCAATCTACCTTTGGTATGTATTTGATGCCAGCAATGGAAATTTACAATTTATGGAAAGAGTGGAATGGATACCCTCCTTTAATATTACCTACATTCTAGGCGTTGACGGATTGAGTCTGCCGATGGTGTTTCTCATGGCTTTGATAGGATTTATTGGTATTTTTGTTAGCTGGAATGTTACTAATGCAGTAAAGGGTTATTTTTCATTATTTCTGCTGTTGAATACTGGAGTAATGGGCGTCTTTCTTGCATTAGATTTCTTCTTATTTTACATATTTTGGGAAGTAATGCTGTTACCAATGTATTTCCTTATTGGAATGTGGGGAGGTCCTCAACGCGAATATGCAGCGATAAAATTCTTCATTTATACCTTAGCAGGGTCAGTATTAATGCTTATTGCAGTTCTTGCTCTTTACTTTACATGTGGAAATACATTTGATATGCTTCTCCTAATGGAAAGAGCTCCAATTGCTTTAAATGGAATGTTGTGGTGGGGGATGAGTGCAATAAAAGTCATTTGGGTATTACTCTTCATAGGGTTTGCAATTAAAGTTCCTGTTTTTCCGTTTCATACTTGGCTCCCCCTCGCTCATGTTGAGGCACCGACAGCAATATCGGTCATTCTAGCTGGAGTGCTATTGAAGCTAGGCGTTTACGGCATGCTCAGAATTAACTATACTATGTTACCAGATGGTGTATTTTGGTTTGCAGGTGCGCTTGCAGTACTAGGTCTAATCAATGTCATTTGGGGCGCTATGTGTGCATTGGCCCAGAAAGACTTAAAGAAGCTTGTCGCATATTCGTCCGTTAATCATATGGGCTACACTCTTCTTGGAATGGCTGCTGTAATTGCTGCAGCAGAAATGAATGGTGCTAATCTCATTAGTGCTCAAGCTGGATTAGGAGGTGCAGTATTTCAAATGTTCAATCATGGTACTATTTCTGCAATGCTATTTATATTAGTTGGGGTGATTTACGATAGGGCGCACCATAGAGATATTGAAGGTTTTGGTGGTCTTGCGTCTCAGATGCCAATCTATACCGCGTTTGTTGCTGTAGCATTCTTTGCAGGTCTCGGTCTTCCTGGTTTCAGCGGTTTTGTCAGCGAAGCGATGATATTTATTGGTGCCTTTCCTGTGTTCAAAACAGTTGTTATCATTTCAACTCTTGGCATTTTATTAAACGCAGCGTATTTCTTATGGGCTTTTCAAAGGATGTTCTTTGGTCCCGCAAATGAAAAATATAACGAACTCCCAGAAATTAATTCTCGAGAAGTTTTAACTCTTGTTCCTTTAGCTGTTATAACTTTAGTACTTGGAGTTTATCCTAGGCCATTTTTGGACTTGGTAGCTGCGACATTAAATGTTTTAATTGATTCTGTTGTATCATTTGGTGGCCTTGCTGCAGGAATGTAATCTAAGAGTATGAGTAACCTAAATAGTCTAGCATTCTTTTGGCCTGAGCTGATCCTTAGCGTAACCATACTTGTTGCCATTATCGCAGATTTAATGTACAAAAGAAAAGATTCATACAAAGTTGCGCTATGGTCACTCGGAGGATTGTTCCTTGTCTACATTGCTTTACGATTACAAGATGTTCAGCCTGCTGGTCTTTTTATGAACACAATAGCAAATGACCCTTTTTCTCATTTTTTTAAGGTTATAATACTGTTTTCAACTATAATAACGATGTTAATTAGTCTCAGATCAGGAGAGCTTAGAGATTATAGGCTTGGAGAATATTTTAGCATAATGACCATAATGACATTTGGCTTATTCCTTATGACTTCCTCAATCGATATTTTAATGGTATACCTTGCAATTGAGATTGTATCAATCATGTCATTTTTTTTAGCAGGTTATCTCAAAAGAAATGCGTCTAGCAATGAAGCTTCATTGAAATATGTTATTTATGGAGCATTCTCATCTGGCATAATGCTCTATGGTTTAAGCATTTTATTTGGATTGACAGG
>PBPT01000047.1 GCA_002724735.1 Fidelibacterota bacterium
CACTTTATTATAAAGAGCATTTTCTTCAGCGTTCTCTATTGAAGAGACAATAATATCAAAAGCGTAAACAAATTTTACTTTTTGAGCTAAAAATAGCGAAATGGAGCCAGCTCCACAATATAGGTCATAAGCTATTTTATTTGATGAAGAGTCAATTTCATCCAATATGACGTCATAAAGCTTTTCAGCCATATGAGAGTTGGTTTGAAAAAAAGAGTTTGAAGAAATTTGAAACGTCAAATTTTTAAGCTTTTCTTTTAAGACGGGCTGACCATAGAGCAGAATCTCCTTTTCTCCAAAGGATACATCAGCTTTTCTTGTATTGATGTTGTTAACAACGGTCGTTATTTCGGAAAACTCAGATGTTAATTGCGATACAAATGGCACCAGTCGATCTAAATCTTCATAGGCAGTAACTATATTTACCATTAACTCATTGGTGTTATGACCGAACCTTAGCACAAGGTAGCGCAAGAACCCTATGTGTGTTTTTTGATCGTAAGGTTTCAGTAAAGACTTTTTTGATAGATCTCTAACAAAATTAATTATTTTGGAACCAACGCTAGGCATAAGATCACAAGAATCAATATCAAGAATCTTATCCCAGCGTCTTGGTATATGCATTCCCAATGCAAAATCAGACTCAACCCCTAAGGGCTCTTCTTCAAGAATCCATCTATTTTTTGAGAAAGTAAATTCCATTTTATTTCTATAATTAAATATTGGATCTGCTTTTACTACCCGATCAACTTTAAAATTGTCAAGCCCTACCTGCTTTTCAAAGATTTTCTCAACCTGTTTCTTTTTTTGATTAAGCTGTTCCTTGTATAGAAGTTGTTGAGTTTTACAGCCTCCGCATGTAGGAAAATGAGAGCACTTTGGATCTGTGAAAAAGGGGGACTCAGAAATTATCTCTTTAATTTTTGCCTCTGCAAAATCTTTTTTCTTTTTAGTGATATAAGCGAGGACTTTTTGACCGGGAATCGCTTTTTCAATAAAGATTACAAAATTGTTGAATCTAGAAAGACCTTTGCCGCCGTAAGCCAATTCATCTATTTGCAGCTCAACTTCTTGACCTTTTTTTAAATCCAACATTCTTTACAAGAGAAAAATTTAATTATTCTTTGAGGAGTGAAATTAATTTCTTCGCTTCATCTTTTGAAGAGGCTTCAGCGTAAATACGTATAATTGGTTCGGTGTTGGATTTTCTTAAATGTACCCATTTATCATTCCAGCAAAATTTTGTCCCATCAGTAGTATCAATTGTTGCATCTGAGTATATAGCCTGAGCTTTTGAAATCAAGCTTTTCTCATCAGTATCATCGATATCTATCTTATCTTTAACAATAGTAAAAAAAGGTAAAGACTTAAAAAGCTTCTCTACGGAACTATTATCAGCTTGAGCTAAACGATTTAATATCATAGCGGCTGCCACCAATGAATCTCTTCCAAGGTGCGCTTCTTTTAAAATAACGCCTCCATTGCCTTCACCGCCGAGGTTTGCATTTTCTTCTTTCATTCTTTTGACAACATTTATTTCTCCAACGGCAGTTCGTATCACTGTTGAGTCGAATTTAGCTGCCATATGCTCCAAAGCCATGGTTGTAGATAGATTTGTGACTATTTTTTCTGGCTTTTTTGAATTAATTAAATAACTCTCAGCTGCAATCACCAGCGTATATTCCTCACCCAAAGGTTTGCCCATTTCATTTACCACGGCAAGCCTATCAGCGTCTGGATCAATTGCGAAACCAATATCAGCTTTGGATTCAATGACCTTATTTGAAAGATCGCTCAAGTTCTCCGGTAAAGGCTCTGTTCCTCTTTTGAATTTTCCATCTTTATTGCAATATATAGTAAACACTTCACAACCAAGATACTCAAGAAGCAATGGCAACGCTTCAGATCCTGCACCATTAACCGCATCAATGACCACTTTGAATTTTCTTTTTTTGATTGATTTTAAATCAATGCATGACAACTCTATAGTGCTTATGACATGTTTGAGAACGCAGTTTTGGTCTGGCAATACCATGCCCATTCTCTTCGATAAAGAGTAGCGAGTATTTTTAGCTACTCTTTCATAAAGCTGTTCGCATTCTTTGGGATAAAAAAAGGTGCCATCCTCCCTNACAAACTTAATGCCGTTCCATTCATCTGGATTGTGACTAGCGGTCACAATTAAACCTCCAGATGCTTCGGATCGTTCAACCATGAATTGAACCGTTGGTGTTGGCGCTATACCACAATCAACAACATCTCGTCCGAGCTTTGACAGCTCTTCGGAGATGATTTCAATTAAGTTTTCTCCTGANGGGCGTGAATCTCTNCCAATAAATACCAGTCCAGCTGGAATCAAATTATGAAAGGCATGAACGTAAGATTTTATAGCTTCGCTAGTAAAAGCCTTTTCAGTAATGCCTCTTACGCCTGAAATACTCTGAATGATCATGAAAAAGGATTAGATATAAAAAAGGTTCAACATTTTTGTTGAACCTTTTTGTAATTAGTAAGAATTATATCTAGCTAATCNCAACCTGCGCCGAACGGCTTTCTTCTTAGCCGCACGCTGCTCATCGCTAGGTTTAATGTAAAAAGATTTGCGCTTGATTTCTCTTAAAACACCTGCACGCTCCCATTTCTTCTTAAAGCGGCGCAGGGCACGTTCAAGCTGTTCACCATTTCTAACTGTAACTTCAACCATTATTAGTCCTCCAAAAAAAATTTTAACCTAAATAAGTTCTCAAAGATTTGCTTCTTGATCTGTGTCTCAATCTACGAATTGCTTTCTCTTTGATCTGTCTTACTCGTTCGCGGGTAAGACTAAATTCTTCACCTATTTCATTCAAAGTTAAAGCGTAGTCTCTGTCTATTCCAAAATACATCTTTATTACTTGACGCTCTCTCTCTTTTAAAGTGTCGAGTGATTGGCGAATTTCATCTTTAAGAGATTCTGCCATTAATGGTTCATCNGGCTCGATCTGTCCGTCATCCTCAATAACGTCNATCAAAGAGTTCTTATCACCATCTCTAAATGGTGCATTTAATGAGTGATGTCTNCGAGAAATTCTCATTGCATCGGTAACCTCATCAGTGGTCATTTCAAGATTTCTTCCAATTTCTTCTTCATTGGGCGATCTTTCAACTTCGGCCTCAAGCTTTTCAGCGGTTTTTGTAATTTTNGAAATTGTTCCTACCCTATTTANGGGAAGNCGAACAATACGAGAATGCTCAGCTAGTGCTTGCAAAATAGATTGCCTGATCCACCAAACCGCATAAGAAATAAATTTAAATCCNCGNGTTTCGTCAAATCGNCCTGCCGCTTTCATTAANCCCATATTACCTTCATTNATTAAATCAGTAAGGGGCAAACCTTGGCCTTGATAATCCTTTGCAACAGAGACAACAAATCGCAAGTTAGCCTCAACAAGCTCCTTCATAGCCATCCTATCTCCCTTTTTAATAGCTTGAGCTAACTCAACTTCACGAGAGGGGTGAAGGGGTTCAAATTGACCGATCTCTTCAAGATATTGACTGAGACTACGGTTGGATTCGTTAATCGGTCTAGCTGCTTTGGCCATAAGTATAACCTTTAATTTTGGTTAAAAAAAAGTCTGGAAATATACACTAAAATAGGTTATTTGCCTAAATAATCATAAAACTATAGTATTGATTTTGTTAAAAAAGCGAACTCCTTAGGGCTGATCGTTTCTGGCCTTCTTGTAAAGTCAATACTATTTTTTACCTCACTTGAAAAATCATANCCCGCCAGGGTATTTTTGATCATTTTTCTGCGCATTGAAAATGCTGTTCTTACTAAATTATTAAACTTAACAAACTCATCNTCCCCTACAATAGATTTGGTNCGCTTACTAAATTTGACAAGCGATGAGCGAACCTTGGGTTTAGGATAAAAGACTTCTGGGGGTATATTTAAACAAATTTTCTTTTTTAGGAATACGCTTGTGACAACAGAAATTCTACCGTACTGTTTAGTTCCTACATCCGCTATTAGTCTTTCTGCCACCTCTCTTTGCATCATAATAAAAGCGTCACTCCAAAAATCAAGCTGCTCAATGAGCCAAAAAATGATGGAAGAGGTAATATTGTAGGGTATGTTGCCTAGAATTCTTACAGGTTTTCTCATGGATAAATTTTCTATGTCAATGTTTAAAATATNGTNTTGAATGATGGATAAATCTTTAAGCTGAGAATTATTAGATAAGCTTTGAACTAAAAGNGGGTCTATTTCAACGGACGTCATCGATTGAACATTTGGCAATATCTTTTCCGTTAAAGCACCGTCTCCTGGGCCAATTTCAAGAAATNAATCTTCAGTTTGAGGCTTCACAACCTCAACTATTTTATTCAAAAGATTTATGTCGTTTAAAAAATTTTGGCCCCATTTTTTTCTAAAAGGGTGAGGTCTTTTTTTCAAGAAATTTTTATGATTGAATTGTGAAGATTGAATTTAATGACTTGAGCTATGGAAGCCTAAATAGCTCAGTGGTGTTATTATATGTATGCTTAGCCATTTCTTCATAAGATACTCCGCAAGCTTCAGCAAGCTTGCTGACCGTATGGATAATTCTGCTGGGTTCGTTTGGNTTTCCTCGCTCAGGCTCTGGGCTTAAATATGGTGAATCTGTCTCAACCATAATTCGGTCAAGAGGGATTGATTTAGCAACCTCGGGAAGATGGCTATTTTTGAATGTAACATTACCTGAAAATGAAATGTAGTATCCGTTTTCAAGAAAGGCTTGAGCTGTTTCAAGAGTGCTTGAAAAACAATGAGCNACGCCTTGNACATTGGGGTAGTTTGAAATTATTTCAATGATGTCTGCATCCGCTTCGCGGCTGTGAAGTATAACCGGTTTATCAAGATCTTGAGCAACTTCCATCAGNTCATTAAAAACTTTTTTTTGTGTTTCTTGATCGGAATGATTCTTAAAATAATCTAGCCCAATCTCACCTATCGCAATCATGCTTTCGTATTCCATCAATTCATAGATCTCATCGGAATACCCATCTACTACATCTTTTGAGTCGTGCGGGTGAACTCCTGAAGCAGCAAAAATATCATCGTTATTTTCAGTAATTGATAAACATTTTTTTGAATCTTCGACATTTGTACCAACACAAATAAATCGTGAAACGCCTGCCTCATTAGCTCGCTGAATAACGCTATCAATATCGTTTGCTAAATCTTCATAAAATAAATGGCAATGGGAATCGATGATCATATATATAAACTTAATTTTTGATTATTATTTTAAATAAGTTCTTATTTTAATTTATAAAATAATTTCGACTACTATAGGGAAAATTTGAAAAAAATTTTTATTGAATGCTGCATTGAAAGCTNTAGCGAGGCATTAATCGCAGAGAAAAGAGGNGCAGACCAACTGGAGCTATGCAGAGATCTAGCTAATGATGGCCTAACGCCTAACNCCGCTCTTGNAGAAAAAATTCTAGAAACAATATCAATTCCATTAAAAGTAATGATTCGCCACAGAAAGGGTGATTTTTTCTATGGCAAAANTGATATGTCAATTATGAAGAATCAAATAAATAGTATGAAATTGATTGGCATTNAGCATATCGCTTTTGGAAGCTTAAACCAAAATAATAGAATTCACATTGATCAAATTAAAATGGTTTCTGATTGGGCCCATCCAATGAAAATTACTTTTCACAAAGCAATAGATTTGAGCATTAAATATTTTAACGATATTGAACTTTTGCAAAAATTAAATAATGTTGAAAGTATTTTAACATCAGGTNGTTCGTCATCTGCTGAAAAAGGTTATTTAAATATCAAGAAAGTTCTGAATGATTTTGAGAATAACATTAAGGTTGTTTCAGCTGGCAGGATCACGAAAAATAACTTAACTAAAATACATAAAATGATTAATGGCACCTACTATCACGGCAGAAAAATTTTGGGGGACCTCAAGTAAAGCTTGCTATTTATTCTCAATTCTTGGAAAAAGAGGATCTTGCTTTTGGATTTTTTTTTCAAATACCAACTTACCCCATTCTAAATCTCGATTTATAGTTCCAAGTGCATTCATTACTGATTCTGTTCGATTTGGCATCACGGGGCTTAATAGCAACGAAATTATTCTTATTGATTCTGCGGCTGTATACAAAACCTTACCTGCCTTTTTGATATCAGTCTTAACGAGCTTCCAAGGTGCAGTTATCTCTAAATACTTATTAACCTTTCTTACGAAATTAAAAATAGAATTGATTGCCTCATTTATTTTCATATCATTCATAAAATTTTTTGACAATTCCATTGAATCTAATGCAGCATATTTAACATCTTGACCATCGATTGAATCGTCAAAAATAGGCTCGAGCGCACCATCNTAAAATTTATTGATTAAGTTNGTGACTCTACTTAGTAAGTTTCCAAAATCATTTGCCAAATCACTATTGTAGCATTTGATAAATGAATCCATACTAAAGTTTGCATCTTGACCAAGAACCATTTCTTTCATGAGATAAAATCTAATAGGATCTACACCATACGAGTCGATCAAGTCTAAAGGATCAACAACATTTCCAAGAGACTTACTCATTTTAGTTTGATCGCTTAACCACCACCCATGGGCAAAAATACTTTTTGGAAGAGGGAGTTCAGCGGACATTAGCATTGTGGGCCAATAGACAGAATGAGTTGTTAAAATGTCTTTTCCAATTAAGTGAAAATTTACAGGCCAAAAGGTATTGTATTTTTTTTCATCACTTTGATATCCAATTGCGCTTACATAGTTTATAAGAGCATCAAACCAAACATAAGTAACATATTTCTTATCGAAAGGTATCTCTATCCCCCAGTTCAAGCGATTTTTAGGACGAGAAATGCATAAATCT
Organism: Fidelibacterota bacterium; assembly: GCA_002724735.1. Lineage (GTDB taxonomy): Bacteria > Fidelibacterota > Marinisomatia > Marinisomatales > TCS55 > TMED108. The sequence goes on from PBPT01000047.1 coordinate 6,883, forward strand.
TCTAAGGGTGAACGAAGAAAACCAAGTACCTCATTTCTTCTATGTTCAGGCTGAATAAAGGTAGGATTATCATTTATGTGTTTTATTAACCTTGACTGGTATTTTGACATCTTAAAAAAATAATTTTTTTCTTTTAATTCNCTAACGTCTCTGAANTCTCCTGAATCGGCTTCTTTTTGTGTTATAAACCTTTCCTCAGATACAGAATACAGTCCCTCGTAACTATCTTCGTATATATCGCCTTTATCATAGACTTTTTGCAGTAATGACTGAACAATGGTGGAGTGTCTTTTTTCTGTTGTGCGAATGAAATCATCGTATTGAATATGGAGTTTTCTCCATAAGTCCATAAATCGGGGTGCCATCTCATTGCAGTGCTCAATTGGAGTAACGCCTTTGCTTTCAGCGGCCTGTTGAACCTTTTGTCCATGCTCATCTAAACCAGTAAGAAAGAAAACGTTTCTTCCCATGTCTCGATAGTAACGTGAAAGCACATCAGCAAGAATTGTGGTGTAAGCATGACCAATATGAGGTTTGTCGTTTACGTAATAAATTGGAGTGGTGACATAGAAAGGTTTCATATAATAACTTCAGGCTCTTTTCCTTTAAGAAAAGTTTGAATAGAAATTAGCAGATTAATCATAACGAGTGGCATGTACAAATTGCGTGATAATGCCTGAATTAGTTCCTCTAATAATTGATTTATGCCATAAAGGTTTGCTTTCGGGTGTTTGTCGTTAAATTTTTTAAACGTATCAATTAAGATCAAATCATCAACATTCAGGGTTTCTGCGTTTTTGCTCTTGAAAGCTAAATTAATCCACATCTGTGCTAGATTTATTTTAAAAATAAAATCTTTTGGATTTCTAAAAGCTAACATAGAAAAATTATTAATTGTATTGTTCCAGGCCAACTTATCTAAAGTTATCATTTCATTAATTATTTTTTGACCTTCCAATATTGGCTCATCTATCTCTTTTGATAAAAGCTCTTTTGCTAAAGACATATTTCCGTTTGCAAAAATTGCAAGTTGCATTGATTTTGAATTATTTACTCCTTCACTTTCCAAAATTTCTCTAGCTGTTTCTAATGAAATATTTGGAAAAACTATGTTTTGACATCTGCTTGAAATCGTTAAGGGCAACTTTGATTTTTTATCAGTTACCAAAATAATTGAAGTGTTATTTGGAGGCTCCTCAAGAATTTTTAAAAGTGCATTAGCAGACTCACCTGCTCCTTCAGATAGCAAGTGCGCTTCAAAGATAATGACAATTTTTCTTCCGGGCGCTTGAGATTTCAAATAGATTGATTTTCTTAGGAATCGAATAGAGTCAATTGTTATTCTTCTTGCATTAGGGATTTGAACTTTGTGAAATGGGTTTTTGCTTTTTTGTTCAAGAGAGGAAATATAAAAATCAAAATCGTCAGAACTTAAAGCCTTGATTGGATCAGCGCCTATTTTAGATTTTGATGAGGCGGGCATTGGAAAAATACAGTGCAAATTCTCATGTTGAAGCTTCGATAGTTTTACGCATGAAGAACAAGAGCTGCAAAGATCATTATTGTTAGTTTCACAATTAATTAGCTTTGAAAATTCAACAGCTAACCACTCCTTTCCTGATCCAGAGCTACCTGAGAAAAGGTAGGCCGTTCCAATTTTATCGCTTGATTTTATTTTCCTCAAGCGACTCCAAACTTTAGGTTGAACATTAGATGCTATCATCTTTTCCTTAGCCAGTTTTCAGGATTTAGCTTTTTACCTTCACCCCAAATTTCAAAATGAAGTTGCGATCCATTAATAGAGCCTGAATCACCCATATAGGCGATGACGTCACCGCTGTTAACTTGACTATCAACGTTTGTTTCTACGTTTGTAACATGACTGTAAACAGTATAAAATCCACTGCCATGATCGATAATAATTGTTGTACCATANCCTCTTATAAAAGTAATAGTTGTCACCACACCCCCCAAAACAGTCTTGATTTCAGATCCGGGTTTTCCTTTTATATCAATGCCTGGATTTTCCGTGGTGGTTTTTAATTTTGGGTTCCATTGTCTTCCAAATTTTGAGGCTACTCTCCCTTCAGCAGGCCATGCCAGTTGACCTTTAAGTTTTGGGAATTCTTTGGACTGCAAAGCCATTTGCTGCTTACGTATTCTCTCCTCCCTTTCAAGCCTAGCAATATCCTCACGTATTTTCTTAATGATAACCTCAAGCTGATTCATACCAGCTTGTTTTTCAGATAGGTAATTTCTGAGCTCCTTCTTGCTTTTTCTAATGCGAGATAATTCGCGTTGTTCTTTTTTCTTTTTATTTCTTACTTGAGAAAGGGTCTGCTCTCTTTCTCTCTTTAGGTATCTCTTTTTTCTTAACGCGGATTCGAGGCTTAATTTTTGCTTACCAACTTCAATCAGTAATGATCGGATTGTATCATGCGTTTCCCGATCTATCTTTGATATTATTTGAAGATATTTTGATCGGTAAACTGCCTGCCTCCAAGATGTTGAACTTAAGACTCTTTCCAAGTTTGAAATCTGACCTTTTTTGTACATGGAGGATAATCTTTTAGCATAAAGAATTCTCAACTGTTCAAGCTCGTTTTCACTTTCTCCTATCTTTCTTTCCAATCTTGTAATATCTGTAACGAGTAGCTTCTCCTCTTTGCCTAATTCATTCAATAATTTTTGAAGTAAAGAAATTTCTTCTGATAGATTGCTCATTTTTCGAACAGAGGATTTTTCTTTCCTATTTTCAGATGCAATGCGTTTTTTTGTTGATTCTATTTCGTCTTTGAGAGACTGTATAGCGCTATTTTGTGCTTTTAATTCCCTCTCAAAGTCTCTTTGCGATCTTTGAGAAAAGGCCGATACCAAGAAGAGTGTTAAAATGAAAATTTTTTTGAGCATCATAGTGCAATAAAGTACCTATTTGGTTTAGGTAAGGTCAATTTGATTGTTAAATTTACTTTGCTTGTAGTTTTTAGCATGCTATGTCTATAATCCAACTTCTAAATTAAGGAGTATAATTTGAAAAGCGCAAAATGGGAAAACATCTTCAAAGGGTGGGATAATAAAGAAAGCGAAACAGTCCATACTCTTAAGAAAGTTCCGGTGTTTAAAAACCTAAGTGAAAGAGATTTTTCAGAGCTTGAAAAAATGATGCATCAGAGAAGCTATGCTTCGGGAGATTTTATTTTCAAAAATAAGGCCCCTGGAGAAGGAATGTATATTATTATGCGGGGCTCCATCAAAATTACTATTGGAACCAACGAAGGCAGCGAAAATACGCTTGCAGAGCTTGGCAAAGGGGAGTTTTTTGGTGAATTAGCTTTATTTGATGATGAACCCAGATCAGCAAACGCAATAGCATTGGATGATTGTGTGCTCTTGGGTCTCTTCACTCCTGATTTGATGATACTTCAAGAGAGAAATCCAGTCCTTGGTCATAAGATCATGTTTAATCTGGGCGGGCTGTTAGGTGAAAGATTAAGAAAGACAAATCACCTTCTTATTAAAGAACAATCTAAATGAACCACACACAATCTAATTACATACAGCAAATATATAGAATTATCCTGTTTCTAATTGGATTGTGGTTTCTCAATTTGGTTTGGCCTTTTATATCAGATGTAATACTTATGCTAATTTTCGCTTTTCTGTTTACCACGCTTCTTCTATCAAGCGTTGATGCTTTTGAAAGGAAAATAGGAAACAGAAATTTGTCAGTTCTTGGCGTCGTAATTATCTTACTTGGTTCAATCACAACTTTTCTAGGTAGTTTTATTTCTCAAATATCACTACAGGCCCAAGAATTCTCACAAAGAGTCGATCAGGATACTATGACCAGCGAGTTCAAATCGCTTGGAGAAAAGCTAACTTCCGCTCTTCCATCCTTTATGCAAAATGAACAATCCTCATCTGACTATTTAGCGACAAAACTAACAGAACTTACGCAAGGCGTTCTTGGCTCTTTAGGGTCTTTAGTTGGTACGGTTGGAAACTTTATGTTCATTGCAGTAATGGTGTTTATTTTTACTATAATTCTTCTTTCGGAGTACCACTCATTTAAAAAAGCTTTGGTAAACTCTATACCAAATAAATATTTTGAAGTAGGACTCAAGCTCATATANAATGTTGAGAAATCNGTTTCAAGCTATCTCAGAGGTCAATTTCTGTCTGCGGCAAGTGTTGCGGTNATGTCTATAACTGGTCTTCTCATATTGAATTTTTTTGGTGCAAATATAACGTTAGTGATTTTTATTGGAATCATTGCTGGCTTAGCNAANCTNATTCCTTTAGTGGGTCCTTTTGTGGGGATGGTACCTGCTCTAATAATTGCTCTGATGAACAACATAGGAAACGATGCTGCTACAGCACACATGTTCTTTGGTGCTATTCCATCTCCATTTTTTGCTTTGGATATTATCTTTATGTTCTTAGTCGTTCAGCAAATTGAGGGAAATTTAATTACACCTGCCCTAGTTGGGAAAAGCGTTGGATTGCACCCTATGCTTGTAATGATCGTACTTTTAATAGGTGGCACGCTACTTGGCCCCCTTGGAATGCTCTTTGCCGTTCCGGCTACAGGTGTAATCAAAGTAATACTAGTAGAAGTTGCATTTTTACGAAAAAACTCTCACTTACTTTAGTCATCCCCAATTTTATATAGACTATAATTAATAAACGTGAGCGAAATTTTATCTCTGTTTGAAAATTCATATATCCATAACTGATTTTGTTTTTGAGATCCGCTTGAAATAACATCCTTTGGCGGGCCCATGATACTTTCAACTTGATACGTAGACATTCCTAACATTATAGGAGGATTTTCTGACTTCTTTAGTTTATCTATAGTAAGTTTTTTATCAATTCTTTGTCGAATCTCATATTCTTCTTTGGCCTTGAGCTTTTGTTTTAATTGATCGAGGATTTTAAGATTTGCTGGACTCAGACTTTGCGTAAGTTTTTGCGATTCTTCAAGAGCATATACAACAAATTGAAGCGAGTTAATATCTTTTAACGAATCTGCCATTGTTAAAAGATCAGATGCGATCCTATGTTTATGAGTTCCAATTTCAAAAGCGAGCGCAGGGTCAAGTTTTTCAGCAGATTGAAAATAATCTAGGGCACGATCATAAAGTCCAATTTTATAAAGTTGCTCTCCTTTACTCATAAAATTATATATTTTAAACCGATTTATGTGATGTTTGGTCTGCGGATACCATCCAGAAACCATGGTGACATGCGCAATTGCTGTGTCTGAATCTCCTGCATAGAGCCATTTTTCTGCGCGTTCAATTTCTCGATAACTAATTTCTCGTAACCTGTCATCAATCACATCAGCTAAAAGAGTGTCGGCGAGTGATTTTGCTCTAATGTACTTCTCAACCGCCCTTACAACTAGGCCTCTTTCGTCAAAACTCATTCCCTGGCGCATAAGTTGGTAGGGAATTTTTCTGTCGCTCTCAGCAACCAGTCTTAAGGCGCTTTCAAAATTAGCATGGTTAGGATTCTCATCAATAAATTCGTTCAAATAGCGTTTAGCTGAAATATAATCCTTAGCGTAATAGTATGACTTTCCAATATCGCCTTTAGTTTGTTGCCCTCCAAAAAACACTGATGCCGTTGCATAAACACCAGCTGTTTGAATACTGAAACTTTTAATTGGGGTTATATCTTCTGGATCTTGAATTCTGTTTACAGTCGTGGAGGTAAGCTTCAAGTCCAATCCAACAGAAAATCTATTTTTTAGTTCACTATCAATGATGTATCGTGCTCCCATTGTAAAAGATTGGGATGGTCCATAACCTGTGGCGCTTGATTCATTTTCGTAGAGCTCTGAAATAGCCATTCCATAGGTATATCGATAGGTTGAATACCAGCTCTCAAACCACTGAAGAATGAGAGATTGACTCCAGCTAAGCTCAATCAACCTGGCATTGAATTTTGAATTTTTTTTCCATGATTCTTTGGAAGAATTCCATTCATCGGGAACTTTTGAAGGCATTAAAAGAGAATTGTATCTCAGATTAATTCCAGAGTGCATATCCAACCAACTATTTCCAAACAAATAATACGCGAGATTTGTTTTTACTAAGTCTAGGTCAACTTGGTGTCCAATTCTCGAGGAGAAATTGCCACCATTAAAAGATGTCAATCCTTCGGTCTCATAGGTCATCCATTTGTCATTCAAAGCTCCTAGACCTAAAACACCTCCTCCACTATTATAGGCAAAACCATAACGTAGCTCTAGAGGAATAAAATTTACTGGACGGTGGAATTCTCTTCTTTTAAAAATTCGATCAAAAATGTAGCCCTTTTCGTAATCGTTTGGATCAATGCGATCTAATGAAAATATGCGGAAAATAATAGATCTTATTCTACTTGAATCCTGTTCTGTGTATTGAGCATTCGCACTAGAAAAACACATTAATAATAAAATATGTAAAATTATTTTTTTCGGCATTGATATATATGTAATAGGTGTATTTTTATGGACCGTGAAATATACGATTATTGTAAATGTTGTTTCACAAGAATAAATGTAATGAAACTTANNTTTAAAGCGTTACTAGAATACAATAATTGAGAATAAATTTNATTTGTAAGATTATACCTTAAATGTTTNTAAAAAATCAAAAATATTTTATGATATTTTTATTGTTCCTGTCGCTCAGTAATAAAATATCCGCACAATATTTTAATATTGCTCGNATCCATTACTCAGGTGGTGGAGATTGGTACGCCGATCCGAGCAGCCTNCCCAATCTCATCAACTTCATTTCTGAAAACACTNCAATAAAAATTGAGCCAAAAGAATTTAAAATAAAGCTCACAGATCAAAAACTTTACAATCACACTTACTTATATATTACTGGACATGGAAACATTCGGTTTAATGANGAAGAAATTGGCGCTCTTCGGAGTCATCTTCTGCAAGGCGCGTTTCTTCATGCCGATGATAACTACGGTATGAACGATTCGTTTAGAAGAGAAATGAAAAGAGTNTTTCCTGATAAAGAATGGGTAGAACTTCCATCGAACCATCCTATCTATAATTGCTATTATAAATTCCCAAATGGACTNCCAAAAGTTCACGAACACGATAACAAACCACCTCAGGGTTTGGGTTTATTCCATGAAGATAGATTAATCGCCTATTACTCATATGAGTCTGATCTTGGAGATGGCTGGGAAGACAGTGAAGTACACAACAATCCTGAAAATGTTAGAGCAGCAGCTTTAAGAATGGGGGCAAATATTGTGTGGTTTTCCTTGACNCAATAAACACATGAATACAATAACTACATATCTTCAAACGCTACGTAAGAATGTTTTCTTCAATGATTCAAAATTGCTTTTTTGGAAGGCTTATCTAACTTTGATCGTTTTTGTATTTATAGCNATTATGTTTGAAAGCCTTCTTTACTTGTCTATCCAAAATCGCAAAATAATTGTCTACGGCTTTTCTTTATTGAGTGTTGTGATTGTAAGCTCATATATCATCTATGGATTTTTAGTATTTAGAGATAAGATAAAAAAATATCAACTTTCTACCTTGGCTTTGAAAGCTGGCAAAGCAATAATGAAAAAGGAAGATATGTTGCTAAACGCATATCAGCTAGAAAATCAAAAAGACTCTTCAGGCTCACCCGATCTTGAACAATCCTTTATTAGCATTGTTAATGCAAAACTGGAAAATCCTAAAAACTCCGCTTTAATACGTAAAGACCTTATTGAAAAGTGGAAAACGATCTTGTTTTACAGTTTTGNTACAATATTTTTATCAATTATTCTAACATGGAAATACTCGGTTTCCTCAGTTTATCGTTTGGCCCACATCAATACTGAATTTTCTCCCCCAGTTCCTTTTGAAATAAATAACGAAACCCAATATATATCTATATTGGGAGGAGAAACTGCAACAGTCAAGTTTAGCGCAACTGGCAACACTCCTGATTCATTGCTCATTGAGTTCAAGCCTATAGCCTTTCAAAAAGATAAGGACAGTGTATTAATAAGAGCTGCTTACAATGAGAATGGATTTTATGAAACAAAACTATTAGACGTTTTTCAAAACTATCGCTATCGTGCTTATCTAACGTCAACTAAATTTTGGGAACCCTGGAATGAGATAAGCTCAAAAGATTACTCAATTTCAGTTACCAACAGGCCATCAATAAGCGATTTATTAATCAAAATAAATTATCCAAACTACACAAAGGTTGCCCCAAAAACTCAAAAAGCTAATCAATCCGAGATCCTTGCTCTTCCAGGCTCCACGATTGACGTTAGTCTAAAATCTAATGTAAAGTTGGAAGAAGCAAAATTGATTTTAAATGGAGACAATAAAGATATGATAGTGCGAAATCGGAGCGCATCTTTAACAATTCCAATGTCTGACAGTAGTAAATTTTTTATTAGCCTTAAAGATGAGAGGGGTATTACAAATCGTAATCCGATTCCTTTTCATTTAAAATTTCTTGAAGATTTGTACCCCCGCATTAGCGTAATTAAACCAGCTCCTGTCATTGAGCTAGGTGAAGACCAAACAATTCCTATTTTGATGAACATAGATGATGACTATGGTTTCACAAAGCTTCAACTTTCCTATGAAATACATCGCCCAGAATACATAAATGCGGAACCAAAGATATCTATGCTTTCAATCAAAGAGCTTAATAATAGCGAAAAACAGCAACAAATAATAACGAATTGGAGTGTGCAGGGTTTGGGGTTAATGCCAGAAGATGAGCTTCACTTTCGCTTTGAGCTTTATGATAACGATATTGTTATGGGACCAAAAAAACAAGTTTCTGATATTTTCATTGCAAAAGTACCTTCTTTGAACGATTTATTTTCATCCTATGAGGCAAAAGAGGAGGATATCATAAGCGAGGCTCAAAAAGAATTTGAATTNGTNCGAAAACTCAAAAGTCAAATTGAAAAAGCCAGNCTTGAGCTTTTGAAAGCNGATGAACCNGATTGGGAACAGCAACAAGCTATCAAAAATTCTNTTGAAGAGGCTAAAGATCAAATAGAAAATTTTCAAAANNTAAGTGANAANCTCGACCAATTAAATAATCAGGCCAATAAGCATGAACTTTTCTCAGACAATATGATAGCAAAATTCAGAGATTTACAGAAATTAATTGAAGAAATTTTTCCTCCTGAGTTAATGAAAAATTTAGATTGGATGCAAGANGCTTTAGAAAACATGGATATTGATGAAATGATTAATGCGCTTGAAAATATGTCCAACAATATGGATCGTATGGAAAGAGAGTTAGATAGATTTTTAGATATTTTTGAAAGAGTAAAAGCTGAACAAAAGATAGACGAAGTAAGAAAGAGGCTAAAAGAGCTAGTAAAAAATCAAGATAACTTAGATAGGCAAATTCGCTCTACTGAAAAAGATACAGACTCCTCAATTTTCAAAAGACTTTCTCAAGAACAAAAATTAGTGCAAAAGGAGCTTGAAAATATTTTTAAAGAGATAGATTTATCTATCGACCCAATCAAAAAGTTTAGTAGAAAAACTGCCCAGGGCCTTGAAAACCTTAGCGAAAGCACTGAGGTAAAAATGTCAAAAAGTCATCTTCGCGAAACGTTAAAAAATCTTGGTAAACAAAAGCACATTGAAGCTATGGATGCAAGTTTTGCTGGGTTACAATCTATGCAGGCTCTTGAACAATCAATGNATGAGATCTCGAAGGATTTTCAGAAACAAACAACCAGAGAAATGGCAAAAAAATTCCGCGGAATTCTAAAAGATTTACTGTCTATCTCAAAGTCACAGGAATCACTTATGAGAGAGGCACAAGACATACCATTAAACTCTCCAAGGCAAAATGGATTAGCAGTCAATCAACAGGTTCTTCAAGANCAACTTTTTCAAACAATGAACAAGGCNTTAGAGCTTTCCAAAGAAACATTTCTTGTTACNCCTGAAATGGGTCAAAGTCTTGGAAGAGCAAATGCACAAATGAGCGCCTCAAAAACAAAATTAGCGGAAAGAAACAGCAAGGGATCCGTAAACAATCAAGGTTCGGCCATGATGGCCTTAAATCAAAGTGCAAAATCAATNATTCAAACCATCAGCAAAATGCAGANCGATGGATCAGCTAGCGGTTATGAAGAGTTTTTAAGTCAGATGGAGAAAATGTCGAATCAACAAAGAAACGTCAATGAACAGGGAATGCAATTAGCGTTAGGGCAACTAGCTTCATCAGCTCAACAAAATCTTCTTAAAAAAATATTAGGCCAACAACGAGACATTCAGAACTCGTTAAATCAACTTATGAAAAGCCTTGAAGAAACTGGCAGTGAGGGGATCGGGGATTTAAACGGCGTTTCAAATGATATGAATGAGGTAATAAAAGAGTTAAGTCAAAATAATTATGACCGCTCTGTTATTAACAGACAACAACAAATTCTAAGCCGAATGCTAGACAGTCAAAAGTCAATGGCTCAACGAGGCCTGAATGAAAATCGAANGTCAAAGACAGAAATCGAGTTAATGAGTAGGGCTCCATCTAGCCTTCCTCAGGATTTAGGTCAAAGACAATTGTTTGTATCAAAAGCAATGGACGANGCNCTCAGCGCGGGTTTTTCAAGAGAATATCAAACAATGATTCGTCGCTATTTTAATTCGCTTAACGATACAGGTTTNTTGTATCGTATCGACTCAACTGTGGTGCGTTAAATGTTAAAATTTGCTGCATTCATTTCAACGGTATCATTTTTTTTACCTGTCAATGCCCAGGATCAAATTTTCGAAGAAGCTGAACCTAGATTTATTCAAGCAATGAAATTGGAGCGCATGGGAAATGTCGATCAGGCAGCAGAAATATATCAAAAGATCTTAACTAAGACCCCCAATCATCAACCTTCCTACTTTCAATTAAAAAATATTTATAACAAAAATGGTGAATTTAGTTTGGGNATTCAACTTGTAAAAAGTTGGCTTCAATTACACCCAANTGATCATCAATCTGAATTGTCATTGGGGGAGTTTTATTTTAGAGATCAGCAACAGGAAAATGCTTTAAAGATTTGGAAAAATTTTGAAGCTGAGAGACTTTCAAACAAAACAATGTTTCGCTTACTGTTTCACACCTATGTTAAATTTGGGCAAACAGATTCCATGGAATTACTTTCTCTCAAAGGTCGAGAAAAGTTTAAAGAGCCATATTTCTTAGCAATTGATTTAGCAAATTATTACCAATCCAGACAGTCTTATGACCGCGCCCTGCGTGAGCTTATGATACTTGTTCANCATCAAAAGCAATATATGCGGTATGCAACCGATAGAATATTAATTATGAGTGATGACACAACAGCTCACACTCTGATAGATTCTATTTTAAACATTAATAATATTAAAGAGCCTATGGTTGGCGAGATTCTGGCGGCTTTTTACTACAAAACAGGAAATTTTCAACAATCTTTCGATCAGCATAAAAGTGCTGATNTGAATCTCAACAAAGANAAATGGATCAAGTTTGCTGAAGATTTGAGAAAAGAAAAAGAGTATGCGCTATCTATCGAAGCGTACCATCTTATGCTTGAAAGGATCAACACTTCTGATCCGAAATTTATAGGAAAAATCCTTTTAGGATTAGGCAAGGCGTATGAGGATCAAATCATTCAAAAACGTTCAAAATTACAATTTGTGAAGTGGTACCCTGAAAATAGTTTTTTTAATAATCAGCTGATAGACCCATCTCTGTTAATAAGCAATGAATCTCTTGCAAATAGCTTAGAACACTATCAATCTGTTCTTGCATTGTTGCCAAATACGCAATCTTCCGCAGAGGTGCACTTTCGATTGGCACAAATTCAATCTAGAATTATGCGTGATTTTGATGCTGCAAGATCTTCTTTTATTACTGCGCTCAGGCTTAACCCGTCACCTCTTATACGAACAAAAATTCAAGAAGAANTAGGCAACCTTCTGATNTTTTCGGGTAAATATGATGAGGCGATTTCGTACTTTAAGCCAGAGGNTGAAGAAAGAATAAGCTATAGGACTATTGCATATGTCAATAGCTTGCTTTACAGCGCAAAGATTGATTCAGCTGTTGCTTATCTAGATTTAAATATTTTAAAAACCGATCCTAACCTCGCATACTTTAACGATATTTTTGAAATGCATGATTTGGTTGTTGACTACTATGCNGATGGAACGCGAGAGGACAAATTAGCTTTTGAGCTTTTTTTTAAAGCNGAACGATTGATAAATGAATTCGATATTGATGGAGCTATCCAACTACTTGAAAAAATAGATTTAAACAATTCAGAAGCTCTAATTTCGCCTTTAGTTAGTCTTCGTTTGGCATTTATTTATATAGACTTNAAAGATTATGAAAAATCATTGGGCTATGCTTTAGATGTCAGCAGTAGTTCGCTTAAAGATAAGGGCTTAACGCTGGCTGCTGAAATTGAAGAAAATTTTCTCAATGATAAAGATAACGCACTTCAATATTATTTTAGACTTCTTTCGGAGTGTCCCGCCTCATTACTTTCAGAACCGGTAAGAATACATNTAAGAAAAATTTCTCAACCTAATGAAAGTTAACNNTAAAGCACTATTTATTNTTTTTTTGTTTGNTAAGCTTTGTTTTGCGCAAAAGATCTTAATACCCATGGACGGGACACAAAAAGATCACCTGAAAGCCTACGGCGTTGCTTTTTGGGTCATTCAAGAACAAATCAATGTAGAATGGATTTTAAATTACAAAGGCGGATCTTTTATGACAGATGATTTTGAAAAAATACAACAGGAATGTCGCGTTCGAGGTGTTTCTTACAATCTTATTTCTACGGAAAACACCCTTTCTATTTACAATGAAATTTCAACGAACAATATGGATATTGTCTTGCTAGAAAAAACTCCTAAAATTGCAATCTATACTCCTCCAAACAAACAGCCATGGGATGATGCGGTCACTTTNGCGCTAACCTATGCGGAGGTTCCCTATACTACCCTATGGGATGAAGAAGTTTTCAGAGGAGATCTTTCAAAATATGATTGGTTACACCTTCATCATGAAGATTTTACAGGTCAATACGGAAAATTTTACAGAAACTACCATACNGCATCATGGTATTTAGAACAAAAAAATCAATTTGAATCACTCGCTCTGAAATTAGGATTTTCTTCTGTGCCAGAGCAAAAAAAGGCTCTAGCGCAAATCATTAAAGACTACGTTGCTTCAGGGGGATTTCTTTTTGCTATGTGCTCAGCTTCTGATTCATTTGATATTGCGCTTGCTACTTCTCGNGTTGACGCTGCTCATTCAGTCTATGATGGGACTCCAGTTGATCCAGATTTAGCAAATAAATTAAATTTCGGNGCTACGTTTGCTTTTAATAATTTCAAATTAATAACCGATCCAATGNTTTATGAATATTCTGATATTGACTACCCCCCAAGTAACAATGTAATTGTTAGAGGGGCNGAAGCNGACTATTTTTCTCTCTTTGAATTTTCGGCTAAATACGATCCTGTCCCAACAATGCTCACGCAGAATCACGCTGGAATTATCAAGGGGTTCATGGGACAGACTACAGGGTTTCATCGTGAAAGAGTCAAGAAGCATATATTGATAATGGGTGAAGATAAAACTACACCTCAAGTAAAATATCTTCACGGAAATCACGGCCAAGGAACCTTTACTTTTTTAGGTGGTCATGATCCTGAAGATTATCAGCATTTTGTAGGTGATCCCCAAACTGATCTTTCATTGCATAGAAATTCTCCAGGATACAGACTCATTCTAAATAATATTCTTTTTCCTGCAGCTAAGAAGAAAGATCGAAAGACTTAGTTTAATTACTTTTTCTTTTTTCTTTGATGATATTGTTTTGCAGTNGTTATAATTGCANCTTCAACATCATTGGGTTCCCAGTTTAAAACTTTCATAGCATTGGATGAGTCAGTTANTTGACTTTTGCCAAGCCTATCTTTGAACATTGCTATATCTTTAATAAAGATTGCAAGAAACCAAAGAAAAAAATTTGGAATAACTTTCGTTGGAACCCTTTGAAATCCNTCATCCTTTAGTATTTTTGCAATATCAACCATCCATAAAGCTTTTTCAGAAACAATAAATCTTTTTCCATTTGATTTGGGAGATTTCATAGCTAAGATATGTGCTTTTGCAACGTCAACTACATTGACAACATTAAACTGTAATTTAGCTAATGCAGGAAGTTTACCAATTAAAAGACCTCTNATAAGCAAATTGCTTGCACCCATGTCGTCTGATAGNGATGGGCCTAATACAAATGAGGGATTAATCGTGCATACATCGATTTTATCTTCATCTTTAAGATTTTTTATAAAATTCCAGAGAGCTTTTTCCGCAAAAGTTTTGCTTTTAATGTAAGGCAANGTNTTCTTTTCAATTATNGACCAATATTTCTCATTAATTTTTTCATCACTATGACCCTGTGTTATAGCAGCGATTGAAGATGTCATNACAAAACGCTTTACTCTATNCTTAACNGAAGGTTTAAGCGCTCTAAGTAAACCTTGTTCAGCAGGTTCAATAAATGCACTTTCATCGCTATTATCTTTCTCATAAACGGGTGAGGCAAGGTGCAAAACGTAATCGCAACCCTTCACAGCAGCATCCCAACCATCATCATTAAGTAAATCAAGCTCACAAAACTCAAGACTGTTATTTTTATTTAAAAACTTTGCAACACTGTTTTGAACCTCTTCTTTTCTTTCCATACTTCTTAATGAAGTTCGCACATGGTAATTTTCTTTCAAAAGCTCAGCTATACAATGTAGAGCAATATATCCTGAGCCACCAGTTACTAAAACTTTTTCCATTCTTTATTTCCTTTGATTATANAACCAATTCCAAAGATCACTCGAATTCCAAACATCTAACCAGGAGTCATGNCCCCTAACTTTAATTTCTGAGTATTTTATATTGCCTTTTACTTTAACTAATGCTTNTACCATGTCTTGAGATTTTTTTACATCTATGACATTATCCTGCTCTCCGTGCCANGCCCAAATATTTACATCTTTAAAATAAATCGCTTGCTCAGGATCTCCTCCACCGCAAATAGGTACTGCAGCCGCAAAAAAATTTGGTCTTCTTGAAATTGCATCCCATGCTCCCCAACCTCCCATAGATAGACCTAAAACATAGATTCTATTTTCATCAATATTCTTATTATTNTCAATAAATGAGTCAAGAGCTTCAAATGTTAATCTCATTGATGATGAAATTGGTACAAGTCTATAATTATCGGTATTCCAACTTGTTGAGACCCACCTTTCGTTTGCAGGAGCTTGCGGGGCAAATATAAATGATTCGTGTTTGGTCGCTATTTTTTGCTTTGAAAAAGCGCCAATACCATTTGCATCCCATAATTGTTGTTCGTTGTCATTGCCCCTACCCTCGGATCCATGCAAAAATAGCAGCAGAGGATATTTTTTTTCAGAGTTAAAGTTTTCAGGATATCTTAGGCGATAGTTTAACTTTTCACTCTCATTATTTTTCCAAACNCTGGAAGAAAATTTATCTATTTCTTTTGNTTTTGGTAACATTGCAGAATCAATTGCTTTTTCTAAAAGCTGTGACATTATAATATATCCCTCTTTGTTAGGGTGAACAGAATCAATACCATATTTTTTGATTAACCCGCCATCGCCATCATGCATTTTTGAAAAATAGTCTAAATAAACGAGGTTATTTTTTAG
>PBPT01000048.1 GCA_002724735.1 Fidelibacterota bacterium
GCCCACACTGTAAAATATAATGTTGCGCTATTTCCAGGTAAACCATCAAATACATGTTCAGCAATCTGCTGATAAGTCAAAGGGTAGTTTGTTGCGGTGGTGTCAATAATTGTATCTGAGCGATACTCTCCTATTTTTACATGAACAACGTAATTAATAGAATCACCATCTACGTCAACGCTTTCAGTCCAATCTAAATTGTATATAGAGGCCAAATTGTTCTTGGTGATATTTATACTATCGAACTTAGCCGTATTCCATATAAACGGCATGGGTATGTCTTGCACTGGATCAACAGTAACAATAAAAACGGTTGAATCTTTCCAGTTAACTCCCGATGCGTATGCGGTCACAGTAGCAGATCCACTCCAATTTGAAATTGGTTTGACGGTTAGAGAGTCATCTAAAAGTGAAATTTTAAGATTTTGATTTGAAGACTTAGCTTCAAAAGCAAACGCATTTCCCCAAAAATCAGCTGCTTCTAAGGCTAGAGTTTTCATTGAATCTTCAGGAATGGAGAAATTCTCAATTTTTTTGATTTGATTTTTATAGTCAAGATGAATGATTTTAGTTGTTAGGCCACTTTCAACCATACCGTAACCATTATGAATAAGAAATATTTCATATCTGCCATCTTTGTCAAAGTCTACGGCGTGATTAAAATACTGAGCGCCACCACCGATGTTTAAATCGCCAAACTTAGTGAGGTCAGCGTAATATTGAATAAACCTGGTACCGTCATTGATAAAAATACCAAAAGTTCCATATTCATCACCTTCAACTTTGGGGGGATCGTGCGATTTGAGATTATAATGCCAGCCGTCTTTAGGAAAAAGATCGACAAGCCCATCATTATTGAGGTCAATTAAAGAAAACCCATTNCCACCCTGAGTTCTGAGGCTGGTCTCCATAAAATTCTCACCTAACCATTGGTTTGTAATATCGGTNCCATCATGATCAAAAACTCGCATCATTGGAACGCTTTTTTTATCCGTTTCGTACCAATATTGCTGTACAAACTCTATTTTTCCGTCATTGTCAATATCAGCTNCATTGAATCCCTTTTGATAAATACCATCTCCACCATTGAAAGTGCGATTCATTTTAATCCTACTTGAACCGTTTTGACCAAAAGATTTATTTTGATCAACCACTACTACCTCCATATCAGCATGACCAATTATGGTTCGGCCATCATTCAGAGCATTATCAACAAAAGTTGAATTAACAGTATCCCAAGTTCTTGTTTTAAATATAGCTAAATAGAATTTGTCTTCTATTTTTTTCAAAAATTCTGAACGTGTATCAATTCTTTCGCTATCGTAATCCCAGTCAAACACAAATTCTCTGGTGATATTGATATCCTCATCAACCTCAAACGAGGTAAACAGTCTATCTACGCCCTTCCTTAACTGACCTATTCTTTCAAAATTATTTGAAGAACTTATAATTTCAAGCTTACCATCACCATCCCAATCGACAACTTTTGATCCATTTGTATTCCACCATTCCGGCTTCCCTTCACCGTTCCAATGATTTAAAGTAGTTGTGGTATCGATTGCATATCTTTTAAAACTCCTACCGGTATTAATGAACAACTTGTCAAGAGACTCGGTTTTGTTGATCATAAAATATGGTTGCTCGCCATCAGGCCCATGATAATTCTCAGTGGTGATAACCATATCAATTAGACCATCTCCATTAACGTCACCAATATTCTCATAAAAGGATCCAGATGTTTCACCTTCAATATCCATCAAATAATTTGGGTCTTCAATAAAAACAGTTTCTCCATCGAGGATTTGCTGCGAAAACATAGCGCAAAAAGAATTTATTGTTGGCTCACCAGCAATTCCCATTACTACATCATCCAAACCATCGTTATTAAAATCTCCGATACCTAAATATTGATTGAGCATTGGTTCTAATCCAATTAGGGCAAGAGTATCCAGAGTCGATTGACTAAATNGGGTAGTATTGTCTTGGACTTTTATTGCAGTGATCAGTGGTATATTTTCTTGAATTTTAGGTTTTTCTAAAGCACCTTCATTGATCCACCTCTTAACTAGCTCCACCTTTGANGGTGTAACATCGTTAGANCTNGGCGGCATACTTCCATCATTGATTCTTTTCCACAACANACTGTTTTGACTATCTCCAGCAATGATGCTTGCACCACTGTTTCCACCAGCCATTAGTGTAGTGTATGAGGTTAGGTCCAGTCCACCGCTTGAACCTCCTGATGTGTGACAGCCACTGCACTTATCGTAAAATATTGGCTCGATTTCAGTTTTATAGTCAACCTGAGNGTACGCAAATGACAAGCAAAAGATTAAAGTCTTTATTTGGATACTATTTTTCAAAATCTTCATAGAGCTTGCTTGGCTGTACACCTTTATTGCTTTGGTACTTTTTTGAACGATACAAATCATAGTCNCCATCAATGGTATGGTAAAAAATTTGACATATCTCNAGGCCTGAGTATATCTTGATAGGTTGAACGCAAAAAATTTCTAAGGTCCAAAATCCATCAAACCCAATGTCTCCAAATCCTGCAGTAATATGAATGAANAAACCCAATCNTCCAACAGAAGACCTNCCTTCAAGCATGGGNACGTATTTATCCGTTGCGGTTCTTTCTATCGTCCGTCCTANATACANTGTATTTGGCTCAAGNAGTAAGCCATTATCGGGAATCGTCAAAGGTGAAGCGGTATTCTTTTCTTTCATATCCAGNACCTTGCTATCGTANACGAGNAGGTCGGAGTGTANTCGAAGATTATAACTNTTTGGGTTGATTAAGTCTTGGTTAAATGGGTCAATTTTTATTGAGCCCNTTTCCACTTGTTTTTGAATTTCTTTTCCTGAAAGTATCATAATTTTTGTTTGAAGTTAGTTGAATTTAGTTTCTATGCCAATAAGCGAGAAGAATAAATACCGTTTGAAATGGCAGCCTATACCAAGCAACTGCCGCGGTTGTATCCATTGCTACACCGTTGGTTTGAGCAAGATATATATTTGCTGGAAAAACTGCCGCAAGTGTAAGTATCAACCCCCAAGCTGCGTAGTATCGAGCTTTTGGGATCAAGATCAGAAGGCCAAACATNACTTCACATACCCCGCTCAAGTAAACTAATTGGTAATNGAATTCCAACAGNATAGGTGGAANAATNTTTACAAACCACTCNGGGTTCAGAAAATGATTTATTCCAANTGATACGTAGAATAGGGACATAATGTATCGCGATACGGTTTTTAACGTTTTTGGTGACATAATACCACAGTTGTGTGACAAAAATTTATTAAAACATTTTTTATATATGACAGTTTGTCAAATTATAAGGGATAGCATATTTTTTGTACATTTATTACTATAAGAAGGAGATTTATGAATTCATTACGTACATTAATGCAACGCTATCCAATAATAACTTCAGCAATTATTTTTCCATTTGTATTCGTATTAACTTATTCAATGCTTGCGCTTTTNATTGATATTTTTCTTCCCATCATAATCAGTATTTGGATAACAGGAATCGTTTACAATATGCTAGCTCAAGGACCTGGAAGCGGAGTAAAAAATAATATATACTGGACGTCCAGACACTATAAATAATTAAGTGTTGTGAAGTTTTTATAGAGTAGTTAGGATAAAGCGCACCCACCCTACGCTTAAAAGCATAAGGCCTATCATAAAAAAGAAAAAACGAACGTACACGTCTTTGTTGGGAATTCGAACTATTGAATGAAACAATCGTGATATTGCAAACCCCCAAGCAATAAAAACATCAACTTGTGTATAGCTTTCGTTTACGATCAAAAGTATACACCATACGTAAAACAATATGGGGATTTCAAACATATTTTTAAAATGCGCTCTTGCTGCCAGCGCATGCTTAGGAATGTCACCATCAAAAAGTTTGAACTGCTTAATATGTACTTTACGTCTTATTAAAAGTTGNATNGCTATAAAAATAAGACGAAGCGTTACCAAAATTGATAGTACGATCATGAAAATTAATGGATAAATCATACGTTTACTTTTTTAACGTTTTTCCGCTATGATTTCTATCATCATCGGGCAAGCAAGTCGGGCATACGGAAAGGCTTCAATGATTTTGAGCTCAGAAAAAGCTTGATCGATCATCTCTTTATTTAAGTATCCCATTTCTACCAATCTAGGGAAATAACTTTCATAAAAAGTAATGGGCCATTTCCATACGTCAGTTCCAGGTTCTGCAAGTTTTGTCATCAGTCTTGTGCTTTGAATCGATGCGCCCAGCTGATCTAAATACTGAGGAATGTAGGCACCAACATCAATTTCAGAATCGGAGTCCTGAAAACTTTTCAACGCAGAATCAATACAGTGTTTGATAGTAGGATGTTCCGGAAAAACGCTATGAGTTGACCAATTATAGTACTCATGAAATACTAGTTTAGAGCCTGGTTTGAGCGCGGTCATTACTTTTTCAATCACATCTTTAGGGTTGGGTACCCAGGCTAAAGCCCAGCGCGCATACATCCCATTCAGAGAGTTGGGTTGAAGCTCCATATCATCAAATTCAGCGTGAATGGCGTCAATTGGAAGGTTNCGCTCTTTTTGAAGTGCGTCTAGGTAACGAATAAAGGATTTAGAACGATCAATACCAATAACACGTCCTTCTGGTCCAACGATCTTAGCTAGCTCCACAGAACACGAACCAGGGCCGCAACCTAGATCTAGAAGTGAGTCACCAGTTTTAAAACCAGCTGTCTTCCACCCCGCATGGGATTCAGAGGACCAAATAGAGTGTTGAAGCTCAAGTCTATTAAGCTCCTCCTTGTCAGTGCCAAGTATGTAAGCGTTGGAATCTTCCATAACGAATTAAATTTAAAATTCGTATTCAAAACCCCCAACAGGAATAAAATTAAAATAATTCACTTTCCGTACGCGATCTTCCCAGTAATATGTTTCAATATTTTCACGATTGTATGCATTCCAAAACTCAACAAAAAAGATTAAGTTGCCGGATTGAAAATTTTTGTGGTTTTCGTACCNCAGGAACAGTGAGTGATAGGCTGGGGTACGNCGCTCATTCCATTGATCAAGGAAAAGTACTTCGTCTCCAAGNTCAAGAGATCTNACCTCATCAATTGGAGTATAGGGTTTTCCACCAAAATAAGACCANCTCACAGAAAATTCCCANTCTGCTTCNGGTCGATANCCACCTACAACGTTCATAATATATTTGTAGTTGTAATCACGATTGCGAGAAATATTGTCGTAATCATCGTAGATTGCATTGAAATACGTGGCTCCAACCAGACCATAAAAATTTTCNGCCCTCTTTTTTTCTATCANNAATTCAACTCCATTTGTTTGTGAACTGCCAGTTGAAAGCACACCTGAATACATAGCCAATCTATCTAATAAGAACGTGGGCTCTGTCCTTGGTAACTGACTTGAGAGCATTGGAGCGTCAGAATAGGTTTTTTGGTAATAGGCCAGAGTAAGCTTTGTACTCGTGGTAAGTAACCTTTCATACGTCAAAGAATGTTGAAAAGTATTCACGCTTTTTAATGAGCTATTTTCCTCAATGCTAAGGTAAATTTCAGGAGGATTTTGATAATATTTTCCTGCGTTATAAATCAACGCTGAAACGCCATCTTTCAGATTGTATTTGGCGTTAAATCTTGGCGACAAAAGATTTTTGTTTTCATAATCGTTTCTTTCTACCCTTATGCCAGTAGACACCAAAAATTTTGATGCAAATAAGTATCTAAACGTTGAAAATGCCGAGGTATTTAAAATGGATACATCTTGCGATGCTGAAAGATCGTTTAACAGAAAGTCATATTGAAGCTTTTTTGATGACGTTTCAAATCCATATTCAGCTCCAAATTTATTTGATAGTTGAGACTGATTNATCTGTCTGATGGAAAAAGATTTAAGAGTATTGTTGGCCATCGAAGTAACCGAACCAGTTGTATAATTTAAAAAGGCCGCATCTGCCTTTTGNGTGCTGTANGAAATACTNGTATTTGAGAAAGAGGATTCGCTCCAAATTTTTTTATAATTGATTCCTACGGTCGATTGATTGTTTTGTCTGCTGCCATAGTTGACTTGGTCTTCTTTTTTTGCATCTTCTTTGGTGCGNTCATACAAACTNCTCCCACTCACGACAAGAACNTTAATAGTNTTGTANGGATTGGGCTGNTAAGAAATTTTTCCCTGAATNTCATCGTAGGATGGNAAACCTCCAGCATTCAACGCGCCAGCGATCACATCTAAATAACTTCTTCTNTANGAAAAAATNTANCTCGATTTTTCNCTCGCAGGGCCNTCCAAAAGCGCGGCCGCGCCGCCCANACCAAGACTGGCATTACCTTTGAATTGGTTCTTATCACCATTTCNATAAATAATATCGCCAAAGCTCGAAAGTCGATTTCCATACGCTGCTGAAAATCCATTGCTATAAAATTCTAAGGTTTCAACCATTTCAGTNTTGATTAATCCTATNGGNCCATTTGACCGTCCATCTTCTTGNGCNAAATGCGATATGCTTGGAATGGGAATATTGTCTATNATAAATCCGTTTTCAGTAGGCCCTCCTCCTCGAACCATCATATCCTGNCTATTTTCGCCAACACTNGCTACNCTTGGAAGGGAATTAAGNATACGGGATAATTCTTGNCCTGCTCCAGGTGCACGACGTATTTCATCGTTTCTAAATGTGACAGACTGATCTTGATTTAATCCTGAATTTCGAAAATAACTGTCTTCCACTAAAACATTNTCAAATTCAATGACCANTTGAGATAATGAAATTTCTATNTTGTCNTATGCATTGGGCCTCACCCANACATCTGGATAGGTCACGGGCTCATAGCCAATATAAGTTACGTAGATAGTGTAATAGCCAGATGGCACGTTTAAAAACTCAAAATATCCGTCCACATTAGANGTGGTCCCTAAGTTTGTTTCTTTAAGTTGAATGTTCGCACCAGGTAACGGCAATCCCAATCTATCAGAAACAGAGCCTTTAATATTACCGTTTTGTGAAAATGTAACACTTAATAAAAATGTGAAAACTATCGTTCTTACTGGTATGTGAAACATGCTAATCCCCCTAGGTATTTTCACCATTGTTTTGCTTGAATTCTTTTTGAACTGCNTTTATTAAAAATTTTTTTTGAGATGTATTGATATAGTCAAGGGTTTCAATAGCATTTAAGCTATAATAAGTATTGTTTCCAGCGACAGCTACAGAATTAGAACTTTCAAAATCAAACTCACCATTACTTTGTATAAAATTTTTATCGTAGCGAATAAGAAGAATCTCCCCAATGATCATTACAACCCCGTTTTCTTGAATAGGTAAATGGCGAAGGTACTTGAGACCTAATGAAGCATGAGACTCCTTAACAAACGGNGCTAATATATCATTGCAATATTCTTCAGTNAGCTTNCAAGAATTAAATTCAGATTCGTTTTCTAAAAATTTAAATGAACAACTATGTGACCGCACCAAAATATCACTATTCACATGATTTANCGTAAAAAAGCCAGTAGAAATAATATTNTTTAANGTNTGCTTTGGCTCCGAGGTTGCTGGNCGAGAAAAGAGAGCNACTAGTGGCGGNTTGCTTCCTAGGTGAGTCACCGAACTAAAAAGTGAAAGATTGGTACAAGAAGTATCGCTCACCGTTCCAATTAATGAGGCCTGTTTGGAACCAATTAACGAATTGACAAAATTCGCTCTAAAATGACGATCGAGATTTTTTAGATCTTTTGATGTTTTGATTTTGATATTTTTCATGAGACAAAAAGTTTAGGCTCAAAGAGATCAGCTGTGATTTGTTGAATGTGAGTTTTCAACTTGAAATAACCACCCTTACAATAATTCCAAGACAATGAATCTAATTTTCTATTCAGGTAAATTACATCGGTATTTTCTTCNATTTTAGAAAATAACTCCTTGTTTTGATCTTTAAAATATCCTGTAAATATGTAGTTAGTAACAAAAGATTTCCCAAACAGCAAACCCAGTGTTTCTTGGTTAAAATATTGCGGCTGTAGGTTTGTTTTTTCTGAAATTTCATTGATGATTGCATTTCGAACTTTATCTTTTTCACGATCTATACATCGACCATGCACTGCTTTGAAGTCATACACATAAAATTCTTCAATCTTACAATCGTGCAGGTCTAATTGATCGATATCCAGGAAATTATCAAACATGATTAACGATGCTGCATTAGGTATTTCGTGATTCATGCTGATAGCCTGAAAAGGATGATGGCCTTTTTCTTTGATCGCTTCAGGAAAGGTATTTAATTCGTTACGAGGATTAAACCTTTGAGTGTATTTAAAAATATTGCTGGCTCTCGCAATATACGGTTTCTTAGATGTATGCAATCCTGCCACCCATCTCCAGCTGAGCGTGTTAGATGCTTCATCGGCGTCTTTAAGATATTGCATAAAAAGGTCAGCTCCCAATTGCCACGGCAAATCAAGGGTGAAAATCCAAATACTGGCAAACCACATTCTGGTGTGGTTGTGCAAGTATCCCGATTCTTTTAACTCGTTCATCCAAACATCGAAGCATTCTATTCCTGTANTTGCCTTAAATGCTTTTTCGTANTGTTCAGGTGGGTTCTTTTTGTATGCTTTGAGCTCTCTTTTATACGCAGACCAAACAGATGGATGCGTTTCAAAATAGCCACGGAAATAAACTCTCCAAAAAATTTCTTCGATAAATTTATTATTTTTGAAAGGAATGCTGTATCCTTTTGCGCAATTAATTACATCCATTTCGCTTATCAACCCTGAAGACATGTGATGCGAAATACGGCTGGTGGTTTGCTTATTGATCAGATCATAATTTCTCACTGTCTGATATGAGGAGACAGCATTGGGCATCCAATCGGTTAATTTACTCAGCGCTTTTTGACGTTCAGTCATACTTTATGATTCAGCGTAAAACACTTTTAGGAGGGTGCCATCCAATGAGGTCAAATATTCTTTTAGAGCAGATCTTGCAGGGCCACCAACAACATTACCAGAAGTGTCAAATTGGGCACCATGACTGCTACACCTGGCGGTTCCATTTACAAAAGAACCTACCGAACCACCAGCGTGAGTACAGTATCTTGAGAAAGCTCTCACGGTCGTGTCGCTTGAACGATATAAAATTAAGCCACTAGGATCAGCGGTATTGGAAGGGGTGGCTACTGAATTGCCCACAGTTTGCAACGATTGATAATCTGCAGTGGAAAGATCAATGGCATAGAAAGGTGTCGTATCTCCACCGCTGTCATTGCCACCAGTAGATGTGGTATCGGAAGGGGTATCAATAGGTGGAATAATATCAGTTGAAGAGGAATCTGCTTCAACATCTTCACAGGATTGTAATGTAGACAAGAGCACAGGACTTGCACACAAAAGTGCACATTTACATGTTGTTTGAATAAAATCTCTACGCTTCATAAAAACTCCACTTTTATTATTAAAACTAAAGTAGAAGTTAATCAATTTGAGCGTTATGAGCGATATTTATTTCATAAATTTTAAATATTTTTTAATTCACAGTAACTGGTCTCAAAAAAATCCTTATAAACTGTTTTATCAAAAAAACGCGATTTCTTGGGGACAACAATAGCCGCAAAGAGCCCTTTTTTTTCATATCCAAAACTATTTTCTGCTTTTAAAGTTTTTCCCTCATAGTGTAATTGAGATAAGGATTTAATTGCAGGCTTGGTCAGAATGGTTGAAGTTGTTATCTCCAAGCGCTCGCTGTCAAACTCGTTCATTGAGAACGGGATTTTAAGCTGTTGGAACAGACCTACTTCATACTCAATTGTTATTAAAAAATTATCTCCATTCCATCCAAAATCCGCATGAGAGTGCTCTTTGACATTCAGGCGATGAAGTTTGGACCTGAAAAAACTATACCCCTCCTCATAATAGCCATCATTATCAAATCCAGTAATAATTAGCTCTCCCTTTTCATTGAGCTGCAATCCTTTGTATTCGTAAGCATCTTTAAAATCCTCATAGCCTACGCCAATATCTTGATCGATTAATATTTGTGATAAGGATTTTTTTAAGTCTTTTTTGGAGCGTTGAAACTCTTCAAAATAATTGTCCGTTAGAGCTTCAGCTCGAATGGTTACAATACTCCCCCGCAGTTCAGCTATTAGCATAGGACAGTCCTACTTGAATTCGAATTTAAAATTGATTGCAATATCGTCGTCTATCTTAACAAACAGCAATGACGGTCTTTCGACTTCAAAATCAGATAGCCGAATCGAAAAATCTCCTTTGACAATCTTATTTTTTTTATCAAATGAGGCAGTAACTCTAAGCGGCTGCGTGACACCATGAAAGGTCAGTTTGCCT
The DNA here is from genome assembly GCA_002724735.1 of Fidelibacterota bacterium. Classification (GTDB taxonomy): domain Bacteria; phylum Fidelibacterota; class Marinisomatia; order Marinisomatales; family TCS55; genus TMED108. Next base: position 10,382 of record PBPT01000048.1, read on the forward strand.
TCAATTCCAGCCGAGGCCCTGCCGACAGTTACTTTGCTGGATTGGAAAACAACAGTAGGATAGTCCAAAGCCTCGGTATAGTATAGCATGTTGGAGTCGCGAGATGACAATTTGCTGTCAAAAGAGCTCAGGGGAACTTCAATTCGCACACTACCGGTTTCAGAATCTTCATTGTAGGTAATTGATCCGCTTGCCTCAGTGGATACGCCTGTCCAGGCATGCAATGGGTGATTACCAGAATACACTATTTGGGAAGATGTGATTTCTAATTCTTGAGAGACAATTGTTCCAAACAGTGCTATAAAAACAAATTTTTTCATTTAGTAAGGTAGAAAGGTGAGCAATGCGGATAGACTCATACTTGCAAACGTTACGTTAGCAACGGTTTGATGTTGCTTTAAGGCCTTATCATAATTGTTTGACGTTACAATATTTCTACCCAAGACAGGTACGGCCATCATTCCAGCAAAATGAACGTACGAAAGCCATCGATGTATTTTTATTGAACTGATTCTCTTGTCATATTTTTGCGCAGGCGGCGCAAAATAGCTTAATGACGCTGATGTCATGTAAGTTCCCCATGTTATCATACTAAAACGCTTGTGATCTTCACGTACAGTATAATCCCCTTCCTTCATTTTGTTCCCAAGAGAAGATTGGTAGGCTAACAGGCCAAGGCTAACCAGAGCAAGCTTTTGATGATTTTGCAGCATCTTAACTCGCAGCTTTAATTCGTCCTTTCGCGTTTGGGGTCCAAAGTTGATCTGCTTAAAAAATCCTTTCTCACCCCAAAGCAGCTTGGTGTGAAGAGGCATGTTTTCAATGTTATTATTTTGAATGTCTTGCTCTGACTGAGAGGTTGCAATAGACAAGAAGCAAAAGATTGTAAAAACGTTTTTTATCATGTTACAATGTAGAAATAGTTAATTGTCAATCTCTAGTGTTCCCCTGCAGTTAAAATAAAAACTCGACGCCATTTTTTAATTGAATATACGTTTTTCCAAGATCTCCATGGGGCTCACTGTCCTGGCGGTAGTTTATCATAAAATTAAATGAAAGTTTTTCGTTTAAAGCTATCGATAGATCCCCATCGTACAACATGCGATTGTCTTTGGATCGTTTTGTGTCAAATTGAAAATAAGCGGTGTTTCCTAATTGCGCGTTATTTGACAGCTTGATTTTCCAAGTTATATAATTGGTCGATCGAATTAGAGACATGTCTTGATTGTTTTCAAGATCATAGATCTCGTCTTCCTGCATAAACCCAATCCCAATATGTGTGTTCATTTTTTCGCTGTCAAAAAACCTATATCTGAAACCCGAACCATATAACAAACGTTCCTTCATTAAAAGAAAATCGTTAAATCCATATTGCACAAAGAATTCAACAAAAATATTATTGAAAAGGTTTTTCGTAAATCTTAAATGGCTAAATCCTTTGTTGATAATACTGTTTGTAATATCATTTTCTTTTTCGTAACCGTTTTCGTAATTCAAAACAAGAAAGCTGTGCAACCCATCGCGTGTAACGTAGTCTAAGCGGTACTTACCTGCAATCTCAACTACTTCTTCATTCGACTTTTCAAATCCCAAATCGAAGCCAAACGCATTTGTGAATCCGTATTCATCCTGACTGTTTCGCATTGCCTCAGTGTTGATTTGAGAAAAAACGAAAGCGCTAGAAAATAAAGTAANTATGANGNAATGAAAAAANTTNGGGTATCNCATTGTAACCGTTCTACAAATGTTTAAATTAAAATNGTTAATTATGACAAAAATTTCNTAACAGAAATTATTACAAACAAGGAGTAGAAATATGAAAAATAAATTAGTTCTCAGTGTGCTTTTTACACTGCTTACCAGTTCGATCTTTGCTCAAGATAGCGAAGAAATCATTTATGGATCTCAAATTTGGTTCGCAAAACAGGGGTTAAGTGCTAAGATGATGAAAGGCATGGAAGATAAGACTAAAAAATTCAATCGAGGTGAAGACGCTACGTACCCCATGTACACCTTTCGATATAGAACGGGACCATACACAGGAGGAATTCAAAGAGTTAGCGCAAGAACCGCATCGAACCTTGANAGTTATAACAATCGAGAAGAGAGGCAATACTTTCGCAAACACGTGGTTCCTTACGCNGATATGAGTAGAATNGTACGTACCAAGCTATGGACGAGACAAGACGATCACTCCTACAACGGATCGGGTAGCGATGAGAGGATGAAATACAGACTGGTTGTTTTCTACAAAGTGAAGCCGGGATCTTACCAATGGGACGGGCTCAGGAAAAAGCTTGTTGAGGCGCACAAAAAATCTGGAAGCACAGCACGCTTTAGCTCTTTTAGGTTGCTTTCTGGTGATGTAACAACNTTTAGCCTGATCATTCCTTTTGATTCTTGGGAAGACTACACTTCATTAGAAAGCACGGTTTTCAATGAAGATGCCTACGACAGCGTTCACGGCAAAGGGTCATGGGAAGAGTCTTTAAAGGTTTTTACAAGTATTGTAAAAGAGCGAGAAGTTCACGTGAGAGAATATTTACCTGAGCTCAGTTCAGAATAAGAGCTTTCATCTAAACAAAACACCCTCATATTTTTGAGGGTGTTTTGTTTAAACGATTTGCAATCACTGTTCTACCAAATCGAAACCCCAAAATGTTAAACACTATATCGACGGCCTTATTAAGCCAAGACTCTCTTCCCCATTCAAAATGCGCATAAAGCTCGAAAATTTCCCAAAAAACGGAAAATATTACAACCTGCCATAGCTGTATAACCTTTACTATAGAAACGGCAGCATATTGAAGAAAATGAATGACTGTGTAGTGATTGATAGCGTTTTTTAGTGTTGACTCAGGTTTATGGTACTTAAACATGGCATTTGAGTCTAGATGTTCGTGCACATCTGTTTTCCAATCGCTGTTAAACACAACGGCAGCAAAAAAAACTGCAAATAGAACCAATAACCACAACGATTGTTTCTGCACGTCTTTTGACTTTAATTTCATAACGCAGATATTAGTTAATAATTTTAAATGGTNCCAAGCATGAGAGTTAACTGAGAGTGATCTATAATTTTTTAAAATTCATTTTAAGTACCAGCCTTCGAATATTCTTTCGGCGAATTTCAACCCACAATCAGGATCGCAGCCCCAAAAATGGACCGGTTATTTTTGTGTGCAATCATCCCAACTTGGTGATAGATGCCTGGCTCGTTGGAATGACATGCAAAAGAAGGCTCTTTTTTTTGGCAAAATCAACAATTTTTAAAGGAGAATTTATCACTTGGCTTCTAATAAAGCTGGGCATAATTCCAGTTTACAGGCAACAGGACAATCCCAATGAAATCTCTAAAAATGAAGATACGTTTGCCAGGGCGTACAAAATTTTAGAAGACGAAGGTGCCTTTTTAATATTTCCTGAGGGTATTTCGGTTGCAGAGCGTAGATTGAACAAGATCAAAACGGGTGCGGCAAGAATTGGTTTTGGAGCATTGGCAAGCACAAAATGGTCCTCAGATGTTATAATTATGCCGGTGGGTTTATCGTATTCCAATATCATCAAATTTAAGAGCGATGTTATTATTAAATACGGAAACCCTATTCGCCTAAAAGATTTCAAGGAGCGTTACCTCAAGGATGAATTTGAAACAGTCAAAGAGGTTACCAATCAAATTGAGACTGCATTGAGAAATCTCACCACAAATGTAAATATTGTTGAATCAGAGGAGGTNGTGAGTGCGCTTGANTTAATTTACAAAAAAGAATTAATGGTTGAACTTGGTCTGGATGAAAAAAACCAGTCGGATGATTTTGCTGCAACCAAGGGACTGGTTGACGGCGTNGAATGGTACTTTCAGAACAAACCAAATGAAGTTGAAGAGTTTAAAACCATGCTTTCAAATTATCAGGGAAATCTTGATCTTTTACAGATCAAGGATGAGTTTTTAAATCCCAATACAAAAAGTATTACTTTAACTGACCGATTATATATGTATTTATANATGATTATAGGGTTTCCNATATATGTCTTTGGTATTGTGACTAATTTTNTTCCATACAANGCTCCAAGATGGGTTGCAATGAAATACAATAGCGCAAAATCAGAAATCGCATCGATCAAATTGGTGGTGGGTATGGCTTTNTTTATCGCCTACTATGGGCTTGGAATTTACCTTTTCCACGGNGCGGTGAGTNACTCCGCTTNCACAATCGTTTACGCNCTATCTTTAATTCCCGCTGGTAATTTTGTTTTAAGCTACGTTCGAAAGATTCGACGCTATCGAGANCATTTAAGATTTTTAACAATGTTTTACCAAAAAACCACCATTGTTAGCCAGATTCAACAGGAGCGCAAGGAGCTAATTGATTTTATTAATCGTGCCAAAGACGAATATGTGAAGATCAACAAATCTCAATGATCCTCAATTCAAGCGTATCTATTAGATCGTATGTTTAATCCAATAAACGCCTGCTTTGGTTGAAGCGATGAATTTTACCCTCTTTTACAAAATACCATTCATTGATATGTCTTTTTGGCTTGTCTCCACTGGCGTCAACGGTAAACGCGGCATTGACCCAATCGCCCCCTGATGAAGGATCTAGGTCGATACAAAATGCCCACTCCAATGTCCAATTTTGATCTCCAGGNCTTGACTGCATTTGNTCCTTAACAATATCTAAAAATTCGTCCACTGTTTCAAAAGTTTCTCCCTCAGCAAACCTTCCATAAACAGAGTCTGCAAAAAATGTCCTCATTTGATCGTAGTCTACTCCCCANTATTGGTCCAAATCGGTAACAAGATCAACCGACGCTTGCGAACCCATTTGCCAAGAAGAACCCTCAATAGAAGTTACAAATCCATTTGTTTTGGGTGCATTCTCACAAGCAACAAACAACCCTAAAAATATTGATGCAATGAATAAATTTCTCATCGATTATCCCTTTCTAAAAAAATTTATGATATAGGTAAAGTTTATACAGAATACAGGTAAATGTATAAACCTATTTTAAAAACTTACCCATGTTTAAAATAACCTGATTCACGTCACTTGCCTTAAANTACTTTGAATACTCATTGGAAGGCAAAAGTTCATAGTCCTTGTCACGAAGTTCAAATGTGTTCAGATTGTAGGTCTCGGTTGAAAATACGAGCGTCGCGTCCTCTGTTACGATCGCACTCTCTCCCCATCCGCTGGAAACGATATAATTTTGATCACCGAAATTTTCTGATAGGAGCGAGTTACCAAAGGAATGGCTGGAATGATCGCTGTCCGAACCCATAAGCTCTAAAAGGGTAGGTGCGATATCCATATGACTAGTGATTGCATTAATGGTTTGAGGTTTTTCTCCAGGAATATATAATATAAAAGGTGCCAAAATTTGTTCTTTTGTGAACGCGCTATTATGCCCCCAATAGCCGTGCTCATAAAACTCAGCTCCATGATCGCTCGTAATAATANTAATGGTGTTATCCATAAGGTTTTTGTTTTCAATTACATGTAAAAATTCTCCAATTACGTGATCGCTGAAGGCAACTGCGTTTTTGTAGTGATTGAAAAATGGTTCAATATCCACATGCTTATCCAAGTTAAGGTAGTTTATATCATTCACGGAGGGTTCAAATCGTACAAACTCTTTTGGATAGCTATAGGGCTCATGCGGTGCATCCAGCAGGAAAAATGTAAAAAACGGCTGATCGGTTCCCACACTNTCCANCCAAGCGTCAAACAATTTTGGCTGTTGAATGTCTCTCTCCTTTGCTCCATTGCCAGGTATTCTGTCATAGATTTGATCTGGNGTTCCAATAAAAGCCGTTTTGCGAAACTCTGGCCAGCTTAAATCGGCACTTGACCAGATCCCTATGTTGTACTCTTTTTTACGCAGACTTTCCATGAGAACGGGCTCGGTGCGCTCAGAAAGAATCGTATGCCAATACGACCCGTAGATACCGTAAAACATGGAAAACATTCCAAATCGAGTAGAATTGCCTCCGCTGTAATGATTGTTGAATACCCAGGCGTTTTTTGAAAATTCAAAGATCTCGGGAGACACCTCANCGTTCATCATATCGAACCGCCANGAATCNACGGTAATTAATACAATATTTGGAAGCTTTTCGCTGTTTGAGATAGGTACATCTTTTAAAGGATAATTCATCATTCCCGCACCTTTTGAGACCTGATAGTCAAACTCGCGATTCACATCAATACCCCATTGCTGCGCAAGACGCTTTACNGTGAGAGGCTGATACAATGGAAAGAGTTTTGCATACCGTGTGATGTGTGTTTTGTTGTTNAGGTCCGCGTGCGCATAGATGGGTTTATCAATTAAATTGATACCAAGCATAGCCAAAAGCGCATAGCTCATAACTTTTACCCCTGAGACTTTCAGCTGAAAATAGTCTTTGTATCGGTAAAGNGCGTAATGAACGCCCACCTGAAAAAGTANAATTAAAATGATATACACAACAAAAGTGATCACGGTGGCCCCGCCAATCTTCACAGAATCAGAAGAGCCTTCTGTCACAAGAATATTCCATACNAAACCGTTAATATGAAACCGATAGAGTTTGTAGATAATTGTGTCTATCAAAAGCGTAACATTAAAAAGCGCAAAAATCGTCCCCGTCAGGCCTCTTAAAAAGATCATTGATGGTACGAGCCCTGCGATAACAAAGAGTGGGATACTGAAAACAAAGTAAATCAGAGCAAAGTTTGATACGTACGCCAGCTGAGAAAACAGCCACTCACTTAAAGAAATAGATTCAGGAACAAAGTCGAGGTAGGTTGANCCAATAAACAGTGCTAACGTAAAATTTGCGACTAGGAACCAAAACAGCGTTAAAAAACGNTGATTTGATGGTGACATAANATTAATTANAATGCCCGTTACAAGCGTGCATTAGGATNATCNTCAAGAAACTTTTCTAGCTCTGAGCTACCCATCGACATTCTTCCAATGATCTGGATGACCTCCCTGGTGAGATCGACCACATTGTCNTCAGATTGCGATAAAGAAAATTTTGATCCATCCATCGAAAACAGTTCATTTGCATTCGCTGCAAGNTGAATGTTGGTATAAAANTAAAACCGCAAAATATACCCGCACGTTTTCTCAGTTCCNGGGAANATTGTTTCAAACAGACTGGGGTCATTAATGGGCGTATAATAATTNCGGGTTTTGTTTGAAAAACTNACCCCAGGGCGCTCTCGAAGGGCTTCCAATACGAGCTCCGATGGGTTGGGATTTAGGTCNGGCTCNGTAGAGCTTGCACACCCAATAATGGTAAGTAGCATAAAGTANAAGCGTTTCATTGCTGNTATGTTAAAAATATATCNTGCATAATATCAAGCCCATCAAATAGACTAGCAGGGCCAGGCTGTAAAATGATTTCTGATTTAATTTCAAAAATGCGGTCACGTTTGATAGCGCTGATCTTATTCCAGTCATCGCGTGATGCGACTTTATCTTTTTTAAATTTTTTGCCACACCACGAGGCAAGCATGATGTCGGGTTGAAGTTCAATAACAGTGTTGGGGTTTGCTATTATTCGATCCTTTGCAAGAGAGTGCTGAGATAAATGTTTGAAGATATCTTCTCCTCCAGCAAGCTCAATCAGTTCGCTCACCCACGCAATGCCCGTAATGATGGGATCGTCCCATTCTTCAAAATATACCCTTGGTTTTTGCTTCCACCGATCGGTTGTTCTTTTAATTTTTTGAGTTTTTGTATCAAATTCATTGATCAAATCAAGGGCAGACTCCTGCGACCCAACCAAAGTTCCCATTTGCACCATAAACGATTTGATCTCTGCAATGGTTCTTTGGTTGCTAATCCATACGTTTATACCCTTTTGTATGAGCTGTTTGGCAATATCTGCTTGAATGTCCGAAAAACCCACGACTAAATCAGGTCTTAGATCAAGAATTTTATCGATATTTGCATCTGTAAATGTGGAGACAACCGGCTTTTCTTTAGGCGCTTTTAAGGGCCGTTTTGTAAACGCAGATATTCCTACAATTCTGTCTTGTTGATTTAAAAGGTATAAGAGTTCGGTGGTTTCTTCAGTGAGGCAAACTATTCTTTCGGGATAATGGGTCATTATAATTCTGCCTTGAGGTGAGTGAAGTCTTTACTTCAGCAGAATCATTTTTTTTGTTTTGACAAATTCCTTCGATCGAATTTGATAAAAATAAATACCCGCAGATACGGGACCCCCTTTGTTGTCCTTGGAGTCCCAAATGACAGTATGGTATCCTGCCTGTTTGAGACCTCGATGGAGGCTTTTTACCTCCCTACCAAGGATATCATAGATCATGATATCTATTAGAGCGTCATTGGGAAGATCGTAATTGATGGTTGTGACAGGATTAAACGGATTGGGATAGTTTTGCTTTAAGGCAAACTCAGTTGGTAAAGGCGTTAAAACAAAATCCGTGTATCCCGATCCAACTTTCTGGTTCTGTTCATCAATAAACTCGTACGAAATTTGTATTGGAACGTCCTTACGAGCCCTAAAGTCAAGATTAAACGCTATATCTTTGCTTTCAAGCAAGCTGTGAGAAAGGATTTGACCAGATAACGTATCGGTTTTGCTTAAAGTTTTCATTACAGCATTATTGATCATACTGTTTTCAGATAGTATTTGTATTTGGTCTGATGGATAATTGATGATGATTTCAGAGCCATAGGTGCTCTCTGGTGGACTTATCAAAAGCTGATCGTTTGTGTGATTTAGGACAAGTTTATCACCTTCTAGAGGTCGTCTTTTTGCAACAAGCTTGCCAGCTTGTCCATTATCCCAATGCCACATATAATAAAACGCCATACCATCTTGAGAATTATACGCACCATCAAGAATTGGCTTCAAGTTGGGTGCACTCCCCGTGACAGGACCAAGCTCATATTTTAGATCCTTGCTAAACCAACCCGTTACAAACTGATTGAAGTCTGAAACGCCAATGGACCCATCCAAATCATAGTCTGCTAAATATCCGATATTGTAGTAGTAAGCTGAAGGGAGACCAATATTACCTGCCCTATCGGTGTGATTTTGTATGGTAAAGCTTATTTCATCTCCGCTTGTAAAGGGCGCATAAACGATTACATCAATCGTGATAGAGTCTACTAGGGTGTAATCAGTTCTTGAAGGGAGCGTAATGGCAGCCGAAGAGACCACGTCCGCGTTCAAAATCGGTTCGGATAAGATAATCTTAACGGTCAAATTATCAAAAAGAGATACGGTTGAATTCGGCTGAACGGAAACCGCTGAAATGGTTGGAGCAGTGGTATCAACAAGAAATCCATTCGATGAGGCAACGGCAGATACATTTCCAGTCAAATCGGTAGCTCGAACGTTCACATAATAGGTAATGCTTTCTTGGAGATTTAACTCGCTGAACTGATAGGACGTTTCGTTTCCAATATTCTTCCACATCGATACATTATCCGCATCTGAGCTTGTTCCAATGGCAATCTCATAAAAGTCTATGCCGCTGTCATCTTCAAAAGGAGACCAGGAGGCAAACAAATTATTTTTTGATGAGCTCCACTGTGAATCAACCCCAGTTCCGTTGTCATTTGAAATGACTGCTCCAACCGTTGGAGGAGTTTGATCGATAGTAATTGCTGAGGACGCAAAGGATTCATTGCCCACTTTGTCAACCGCATAAACAGAAGCATAATAGGTAACACCATCTTCAAGGCTGAGATCGTTCAAATTGGCGGACATACCCAAATTCGCATTGACACGCGAAACCACGTTCCCTAACCCAGGCTGAGTCCCAAGCGCATATTCAAACCGCTCGATTCCGCTACCAGAATCAGAGAAACCAGACCAGGATATTTCCATACTGGAAGCATCAAACTGAAAATTAGATCCAGTGCTGACCGAACCTGATTGTGGTCTTGTGCGATCAATTTTAAAACCATTCGATGAAACGATTTGGGAAATATTTCCTGCGGTATCATACATTCGAGCGTTGCTGTAAAATTGAATATTTTCATTTAAATTTGCTAAACTTATCTGTACTTGATTAGTGTCGGTTTTAAACCAGGGAATAACATCATCAATGCCTGGCGATGCTCCTACCGAGAAGTCGTATTTGGAAATACTTCCATTATCAGAACCATAGACAATCATTTTGGCATCTCTATTTTGACCATACCATGATATATCAGATACGCTGTTTGAAAAATCAGTTTGCCATGTATCTACATTGTATGGTTCGCCAAGATTTGTATGTCGAACAGCATGGTTTTCATCACCGCTCAAATCGTAAATCGTATCGTTCCAGGTCGAATTAAAGTTCCAATATCCAAATAGCGATGGCTCATCTCCCGTAAGCTCACTATTCATTTGAGAAAAAATTTCTTGCTCTGTACGAGCATAGCTCCAAAAACGCACTTCATCGAAATATCCAATGCCCAAATGACCAATGTCTTGTGAAATTTCAAAAACACCCTGTCGAAAATTGTAGTTTGTTGCAGCACCAACTAATGCAGCATCTAATGTATTTACTAAAATGCCATTTTTATATATTTTATAAATGAAATTTTGATCTTTGGAAACAGCAAAATGTGTCCACATATCATACTCTAAAGTTGTCAGTTTGTCGCTTTCATAAAAACCACTTTGATTTTCCAAAGGAATATTGAATCTCAAAGCACCATCCTGATCTCTAAGATCAATGGCTAATTGAAAATTTAAAAGATTTATTGGCCAAATTTGTCCCTGACCTTGGTTTGAATGCTTAATCCAGAATTCAATAGTAAATGAACCATTGAAAGAGTTAGTTAATGAATTAT
>PBPT01000009.1 GCA_002724735.1 Fidelibacterota bacterium
GAATAATTTAGCATAATTCAAATTAACACTTTTGTTATATTAATCAATCATGCTTGGAATTTTCTTAGCAATCTCAATTTGAATTTACGTTAAAAGCCTTGTATATAATATTTGAGGATGCATCTGATGTTCCTTTAGTAACGGGAAATGGAAAAGGAGCATCTGCTAAGCGAGTCCATGACTTAGATACCAAATTATATTTATAAAAAAACTTGGTAGGATTCATGTTGTCCGTTTCATCGTGACCGCCTAAAAAATAGACATCATCTTTTACTTGTATCACCATAGACTTTGATAAATTTTCGTTGGGATGATCTTCGTTGAAAAGTTTAGCGACGGGTTTGCTCTGATTTTCTACTGTAATTTTCACTTCAGAAGAAAGACCCACATTGCCTGAACCATCCACAGCTGCAGCAGACAATGTGTATTCACCGTCTGGTACGGTACTAGATTTCCAAGTAAATTTATAAGGCTGGGCAGTTAAGGCTTTCACTTCGTCGTTATTTAATAATACAAACACCGAGTCAACTGAATTATCATCCTCTGCCTTCACTTCAATATCAAAATCTCCTTTTATGATATCTCCCGTTTGAGGTTTTATAATTGATACAGTAGGCTTCGAAGTGTCGTTGGATTTTTCATCCTCGCAAGACAACAAAAGAAAAGATAAGATGGCTAAAGAAAAGTTTTTTTTGATCATTGATTACCCCTTAAAAAATCAAAATAATGCGGAGGGGGAGGGATTCGAACCCCCGATGCCCCAAAGGACATGCTGGTTTTCAAGACCAGTGCAATCAGCCAGGCTCTGCCACCCCTCCGAAAAATTTTAAAGTTTAATTATATTCAATTTAAAGATAAAATTTTAAAAAAACTGTCTAATGATTTANTTAAGCAAAGACATTTTTTTTGTTAAAACTCCATAATCCGTTTTCAATTGGTAAAAATATATTCCGGAAGGTAGCCCTTGTCCATTGAATTTTGTAGAGTATGAGCCCTGTTGCTGAAAACCNTCATTTAANACTTTAACAACTTGTCCTGCAGCATTAAAAACNATCAAGNATACATGACCTTCTTGATATAGGGTATAATCAATATTTGTAGTTGGGTTGAATGGATTTGGATAGTTTTGCTCTATTGAAAAAGAGACTGGAATGTGCCGTTGTTCCTCAATTGCCAAATCCTCTCCCTCATTCAATTTCAACACAAATAAACCTTCTTCAATCGACGAAACAACAATGGTTTTGCTTGAAAAATAGGGATAGTTGCTCCAACTGCCGATATAATCTAATTTGTTGCCTGAGGGGTACGTATCAAAAAAAGCAATTTCTTTTGGATTAATAGGATCAGCAATACTTAATACCCTTAATCCTGATGAATAATTTGATTGGTATAACAAAGTATCAATCACATAATTATTATGATCAATCGTTCTCAAATCTGATCTGAAAGTGTTTGCTAGGATTGGATTGTCTAAATCTGAAATATCAAAAACTAGCGTAGTTTGATAATAATCGACGCCCCGGGTTTCATTTAATTCATCATTGGTATAAAAATATCTATGATCTTCTGATATCCAGCCTTGGTGTATATATCTAAAATCTTTTGACTCATACTTAGAGATAATTTTTAGATTAGATTTATCAGTAACATCTGCAATACCCAAAGCAGTTTCGTTGCAGGTAAGTGCAATTTCTTTGCCATAATAATCTNTATCTGGACCTTTGTAAATAATAAACTGACCATCGTGCACGTACCCATCTGAGTATCTCCCAGTGGTTTCATCACCAAGACATCCTGCAAATTCAGGATTAACGGGGTCGTTAATATCGATGATATGAGCACCGCAACGATATTGCGAATTTGAGGCCGATCCAATTCCGACTGCGTAAGCAAAGCCTGTTTCTTCATTAATAGCAATGTTGTGTACGTCCCCTACTTTATCATAATAGGCTGTTTTTTGGAAAGTTGTAAAAGAAGATATATTTCGTAACTGAGTTAGATCAAATATCTGAATTCCGTGATAGGATGCATTATCCGCAACTATATAAGCGTGGTTTTTGAAAACTTTAACATCTCTCCAAATTGAGCTTCTTGTTTCTGTTGGAAGTATTCCTAAAACCCTAGGTGCGTATGGATCCGACACATCAACAAAAGATACTCCATTCAAAAGGCCAACAAGAGCGATTTCGTTGCCCGTTTGTGGATCTGTCCATCCCCAAATATCATTCAACTCTCTTCCTCCCAAATCTTGCGCACTGATAAACGCGTAGAGATCAATACCAGAGCAAGGATACCTAGAGTTTGATTCGCCGCCCTCCGGATAATAAGTATTTATGTTGCCTACAGAGCATGGAAAAAGCTTTTCTGTAAGACTGTGGTCGCCTTTTGCGCTGCTCAAAACATCTGACAACAACCAAGAGTCATTCTGTTTCATATATACGTAGGCTAATTCGCCGTAAGTNGCTCCAACCAGAATATATTNATCTTCTACAGCAANAGACCTTCCAAATTTTGANCCNGGNAGATTTTCTGGNGCAAGCANTGCGCTTTTCTTNAAATGGTTNTTATTATCTAAATCAAAGGTAAATACTTTTTCTCCGTTAAAATTTCCGATTACTAAACGGTCNCCCTTAGCTCCTAANGACGCTCCAAAAAATTGCTCTTTTTCNTCNGANNAATCTGTTAGAGTTTGACCCAGCACCCAGTTATTGGATTCACGAACAAATACGTGAACCTCACCTTTCATTTGAAATCCAGGATAACCGATAAAGAGATGGTTATTCGTTAACTTAACAGAATAGCCAAAGCGACCGCTTACTTGCAATTTTTGAGGTGAAAAGACCTTTCCGGTTTTCCAATCGTTGGATAGTTCATCATAAACGTATTCAATAGCAATATTTCCATTCTTGGAGCCTATGATGGCGCGATTATCATGTATATCAATAGCATGACCAAACAATCCATGGTCAACTATTTGATCTGTCCAGATATTGTTAATTTCGACCCATTTTTTTGATCTATCGTCATAACGCATAGCATATACCATTCCGTCCTCACCTCGAGCTTTGGGATCCCCAATCATAATAAATTGACCTTTTACAANAACCTCTGAGCCAAAATCAGCAGTCCAGTGATTGGAAGAGGGAACTACTTCATGAATTAATTTCCATTCGTTAGAAGTGTTCTTCTCATAAATATAAGCGCGACCCACTCCACCTTCCGCCCGACTTGGGGCGCCAACTATCAATAGGTTTTTGTCAACAGAAATTGAAAATCCAAAGTCGTGCTCAAATGTATTTTTAATATTTGGAAAAATTTGATCGGTAACTAGCTGACCCGCGTTGTCGTATGAATAAATGTAAACCGACCCGTTATTTAGTGATGAGCCTGTCTGACCCACAAATATATTTCCATCGTTAAGCGCAACCGCACCGGATACTCCGTAGCCCAATGNATGAATTGGTCTTCCTTTGGGGTCCTCGTCATGGAGCTTGTTCTCAGCAAAAATAAAAACAGGTAAAAATGCCAAAATATATTTAATCATAAAAGCCTGGAATAAGAATATTTTATTCATTTATTTGTGGAAAAATACTGATGATATCTTCAAAAACTATACTACTTATTTTTTTGCGATAACTATTTGTGGATGATTCTTTAGACGCAATAGCGATTACAAGTTTTTTATGTTTATCAATAATAATATACTGCCCTCCGTAACCCAAGGCTGAGAAAACCTTAGAATCATTAATGTTGTTTATCCACCAAAGGTACCCGTATCCCGATTCATTGTTTGGTAAATATGCCCAAGACCCGCTTCCGCTACTAAAGAATTGATTTTTTAATGTCGAACGATCCACCCAAGATGAGGAAATAAGCTGACGTGACTCCCATTTTCCATCGTTACTGTATAGCCTTCCAAGCTTAATCATATCATGAAGGGTCAAATGCAGTCCCCAACCTCCATTGCTGAGACCATTCGCATCGACCTCCCAATAATAATTCTCAATTCCAAGAGGCTCAAAAAGATGTTCATTGACAAACACTTCAGGCGTTTTGTTGGTAATTTTTTCAAAGACAGCCGACAAAATATGTGTACCCGCGGAGCTGTAATTCCAAAATTTTCCTGGAGCGTACAAAAGATCTTGATCTAAAATATATTTTATTGGTTCTGCCCTTCGAATGTAGTTGGTGTCATCTCGAATCCCGGATTGCATCGATAAAAGATGTTTAACGCTGATGGTTTTTTTAATCTCAGGGTCATTGTAATTGAAAATGTTTAGAAAAGAGTCAATGGTTGTGTCTTCGCTATCTATTAAGTTTTGATCAAAGGCTAGCCCAAACGCTGCAGACAGCACACTTTTCGTTACTGAATAAACGGGATACCTTTGTTCTTCGTTGCCTATTTTAAAGTAATCAAAGATCAATTGATCGTTGTAGGAGATTGCGACCGCTCGTAAATAGTTAAGTTCAATCAATTCATCAAGGCTTTCTTTGAGAAGATTGACGTCAAGCGTGGAATCAATTATATTTCTAAGGCTTATCTCGTGAAGAGGGTTTTTTGTATCGGCAGATGCAACTTCTTTATCCTCACAAGAAGACAAGAAAAGTAAAAATATTATAGTAGCGAGTATATTTTTAAGAGCGTTAATTTTTGTTGATAATCTTATCAANAGTTCTAACCGATAATAATGTTTAGAAAAAATATTAATAACAACACGTTCATTTTAACAATGTTAGCGATGTTTTTGTTTCAAACCAACTGTTCGCAAGTAGGTCAATATAATACTTTTTCTACAGATGAAGAGATACTAATAGGACAGCGATACTCCAGTCAAATTGAAAAAGATCTCTCGATTAACCAAAACACTGAAATTAATCGATACATTAATGAAATTGGACAAAAGTTAGTTGCGGTATCAAAAAGGAATAACATCCAATTTACTTTCAAGGTTGTAAACGACAATGCCGTGAATGCGTTTGCACTTCCAGGGGGGTTTTGCTACGTAAATACCGGACTTATTCTTTTTTCTGATAACGAATCGCAACTATCTTCAGTAATAAGCCATGAGATAGGACATGTAGTAGCGGCGCACAGTGCTAAGCGGATGAGTAAATCCAGATTAATTAATCAGGTTTTGGCTTTAGGGGAAATACTTGGCATGATTTTCATCGGACAAAGCACAACAGAAAATGCATTGATTGTGGCTGACATTGCCAGTACGGGAGCGCTATTAAAATACAGTAGAAACGATGAGCTAGAAGCTGATCGATTAGCGATTCAACAAATGCACGATGCGGGAATAAATCCCAAAGGATCGCAGCAATTTTTTAAAAAAATCTCCTCGAAAGACGCTAACAACTCCACGGCATTGGATCAAATAATGTCAACGCATCCCGCAACCGAGGATCGAATCAAGCAAGCAGCCAAAATCATTGAAAAACTGCCAAACAAGAACTATGCAACCATTACAAACAAAAGATTGAACAAAATTAAAGAGCTTCTGGAAACTGCTGATACAAAAAACTAGCGTAGTACAGTATCTTTTTGGTTGAGAGTAATTCCAAGACCACTAGATTTAGGAAGAATAAGNTTTCCATCTGANATGGTAACTCCAAGATATGGATCGTTNTTTATCAAAAGATTTCCATCCAAATCTGCATAATCAACCAATGGTGATAAGTGAGCCGCTGCTGAAATTGCAACCGATGACTCTATCATACACCCTAGCATTATTTTCATATCACGCTCTCGGGCCATTTTAACCATTTTTATCGCCTCAAACAAACTACCGCACTTCATCAGCTTGATATTAATACCATCGAACACGTCTTCGATTTTTGGAATATCTTGCGAATTTAGGCTATTTTCGTCCGCGATTATAGGTAGTGGTGACTTAGATCGTAATTGAGCTGTGCTGTTTAAATCTGATGATTTAAATGGTTGTTCAACAAACTCAACGTTATTGTCAGCTAGCCAGTGAGTCATGGTGATGCCGGTTTCTAAATCCCAGCCTTCGTTCGCATCAACACGAATCACTTTATCGGTAACCTTTCTGATCTCATTGATTACGGATTTGTCATGATCTTCGCTTACCCCCAGCTTTACTTTTAGAATTTTGTAAGGATTGGCGTCTTCTATNTTNTGAGGCAATAAGTCCATGTCGCCAATAGATATNGTAAATGACGTTAAAGGGGTATTTAGTGATTCGGCTTCAAAATATGAAAAAAGCGTCTGATCTTGAATTTGACACCAAAGATCCAAAGTCGCCATTGAAAAGGCCGCTTCAAGGGCTTTAAAACCATTGCACTGCAATGCAATCTTTTCTGAAAAAATCTTAGGGTCTTCAATTGTNTCTGNANCATCAATTCCCTGACTTAAAACAGCCAAAATATTTTTTGTTGACTCATTGTACCGACCTGAGGGTGCCGCTTCTCCTCGTCCAATTAAACCTTGATGCTCAAGATAAATATAAACTATATCGTAATAAGCATGCGAACTTCGAGATATTCCAAAAGGATGGGTGCAATTTATGCGATAAGTTTCGAAATGAAGCTTCATAATTATTTTACGTATCCACTGCTACCCTGCCAGTCTGGATCGGATACACCAATCCAAACATCTCCTTCCTTCATCACAGCGTACACCCGTCCAAAATTACCGGTACCATCTCTAAATCTGGGGTTCAGACCGCGCCTAAGAAAAAAAAGCGAGTCATCCATTGATATGATTTTGTCCGTAAAATACGAAGGAAATGAATCATCACGGGGGATGTTTTCGATTTCAATGTGAGCTGCTGTAGGATGAACTCTTGGAAGCTTCATGGCCTCATCAAGTGTAAAGCTTTGATCTATTACCCTGCTAATAACTGCAACCAGTGATGAAGGTATTCTTGATCCCCCAGCAGCACCAAGCGCCAAGAAGGGCTTTCCTTGACGTTCAACAATTATTGGCGAAATATGTGAGGGTGCTCGCATTCCAGGAGTAATTTCTCCAAGATAACCGCCTAATGTTTGAGCATACATAAACCCCAGTCCGGGCGTTGCAACCTTAGAACCCATCGTAGTGCCAATGGTTTGAGTCAAGGAAACCATCATGCCGCTTTTGTCAACTACCGTTAAATGGGTGGTATGTCCAAGAGCAGCGACATACGACTCTGGCAATTCATCAACATTTTGAGAAAATTTATTTTTGATTTGATTGGCACGCATTTTTGCCCATTCTTTTGAGGTGAATCTATCAGCGTCTTCAAGGGTGAATTGCACTCTGCGGTCTAGGTATGCAGCATCTATTGCCTGATAAATTGATTCAGCCCATTGATTCTTATCACTCAAATCGTTATTGAGTTCCTCAAGTATATGCAAAGCTTCAATGGTTATTGCACCAAATGCAGGCATCCACAACGCAAAAAGCTTATATCCTTTGTAATTACCCTTAACGATATGTGAGGTTTCAGCAGAATAGCTGGCAAGAGCCTGCATAGACAAGACTCCACCGTTTTTACGATTATCTTTAACCATTCTTTCTGCAATCCAGCCTTTATAAAAAACATCGGATCCTTCCGAAGAAATTGATTTAAGTACATCAGATAAATCCTTTTGTATCAAATATTTACCTGACCTATAAGGAGATCCGTCTGGATTGGTAAAGTATTGCCGAGTTCCATCAAATTCGTTTAAATATTGATTCACTTCTGCCATGCGCTTTGCCTCACCATTGATTATATGATGACCTTTTTCAGCGTAAAAAATAGCGTCTTTCATAACTTCAGGCAGTTTTAAGCTTCCATGATCCTGCAATGCTTTGTCAAGACCTTTTACTGTTCCAGGTATCCCAATGCTTGGATAGCCATACTTTTTTTTCGGAGCATTGTCATAGTCATAATCTTTTGGTGCTGCGGTAGTAGCATCAATACCGTGATATCCAGTTAATGGTGAATAAATCAAAATTTGAGTTCTGCCGCCCAACCCATTCATCGTGGGTTCTACCACTGTTAATGTGAATGCAGCGGCAACAGCAGCGTCCATTGCATTGCCCCCAGACTCTAAAATTCCAATAGCTGATTTTGTTGCTAAGGGATGCGAAGTAGCTACTACACCATTTGGGGATTTGGCTACTTTTTTTAAAGATTCTTTATATATTCCTTTGTCTGAGCAAGATATTAAAACTAACAGAAAAACAGCTAATTGTTTCTTCATATTAACTTATCAATGGAATCGATTAAACCTCGTTCCCCAAATCTTAATAGATCGGTAGCTGGAATATTATATTCACTCTCAGAATCCTCAATTGCTTTTCTTGCAGTTTCATCATCTAAAGCAAAGGTTAACAAATTTATTCCAATGAACGTTGAGTCTTTGAATGATTTCATTAAATCTGTATGCAAATTCATTACATGGCGCATTGAAGTCATGGGGTAGTCAGTAACATCAAGATCTCTTGCTGGATCATGCGTCATCAACATATAATCGGGCATGGCGCCATGCATTAATCCTAAGGTAACTCCAGCATAAAATTGGTTGGTTAAAGCCCCCTGACCTTCAACGATAATAAGCTCTGTATCTTGAGGCATTGATTGAATTAGATATTCAATTTCTCCGGCCATAAAATCAGCTTTTACCGCATCAATGGGCACTCCAGAGCCACTCAAAAGGATACCGGTTTGACCTGTGCCAATGAATTCGACTTTTCGGTTACGCGAACGCAACCTGGTTGTCAGCTCCCAAGCAGTGGTCATTTTCCCTGTATCACAATCCGTACCGACGATGAGTAATACAGGTACTTTCCTATTTTTCCAAGTTCCAGAAGGGAAATTTGGTGGATCTGGCGGTCTTCGTAGGTCAATTAATTTAACGTTGTTTTGATCTGCAAGGTTTTTTAACTCGTCATCATCGTTTAGAAATTGGTGCATACCACTTATTATGTCGCATCCAGATTGAATTGCGTTTTTTATCTCCTCTCGGTAGTCATCGCTAATAAATCCTCCTTGAGTTGCATTACCAACAACAAGCGTATCAGGGTTAAGGTGCTTTAATGCGTTAAAATCATTAAATACAGGTGTATTTCCACCCACCCCGACTTCTTTTTCTGATGTGCTACCAACTTTTTCACGATCAATGACGCCTATCACTTCATCTGAGCGGTAGCGAATGAGCATATTCCCAGTTTTGTTCTTTATGTAGTTAAAATGTTCGTGACAAAGAATGGCGAAGCGTTTTTTTGACTTTTGCATTTTTATAACGTTTTAAGGTTTTGGTATACGCATTTTACTTTAAGTTTCAATTCTTAAATTAATGGATTAATGATATTCTTCCCATGAAATATTTAAATGTTGTATTATTTTTTGTTTTCTTTGTAGTTCTTAGCTGTGAAGACGCCTCCAAGGATACTTCAGAGGAAGTTAAGACTGAAACTTTTCTGAAGTATGGAAATGGTAAATTCACTTTTGACAATTACGAACCCCTTAGCGATAAACCCATAACAGTCTATACGCATCTCCCTGTTGAGGGCGCCACGGATTTGCCTGTTATGTTTGTTCTTCATGGTCATAGTAGAAGTGTGATAAGTAATTGTGGGTACTGGACTGCTTCAGCGCGTCAATACAAGTTTATAGTTATCTGTCCTGAATTTGATGAAACTCAATTTCCTGGATCAGCTTTCTATCAAAATGGAATGATGTATCTCAATGATCAATATACAGATTCAACTACCTGGACATACAATCTCATTGAGGAAATTTTTACTTTTTTAAAAGAAAATGATGCTACCTCCTACGACACCTATGGCATTTATGGGTTCTCCGGTGGAGGACAATTTGTGCATCGTTATGCATTGTTTACAAACCCAAGTCGTGCGTCTCTGATAATTTCTGGAGCAAGCGGTTGGTATACCCTTCCAAATTATTCTGAAAGTTTTCCATATGGTCTCAACAATTCTCCATTTAATGAAAACTTGCTCAGGGAAAAATTTATGCTACCAATGATAATATTAGTCGGTGAAAATGACAACAATCCTAACGATTCTTCCCTTAGAAAAACCTCTCAGGCAATGCGCCAAGGATCTCATCGGTTTGAAAGGGCAAAGTTTTTTTATGATCAGGCTGGCGAAGAATCTAGAAAAATTGGTGTGAATTTAGAGTGGAATCTTATTACTGTTCCAAACGTTGGACATGCGGCAGTAAATGTTGCGCCAATCGCCGCAGAGATTTTCCACAATAGTTTAAATTAGGGTTTTACTTTTCTGCCCAGATGGCGAAAATAGTACTCATCAACTGCAATTGTAAAACTTTGAGCAAACTTACTCCACGACACAGGGTTATCTCTTATTCCAGGTCTTGGAGCCTCTATTTGAATTGCACTGATACTTCCTCCGCCTCTAGAACCATGCCTAGCAGTATTATATCCACCAGAAAAATATCGAGACCCCATTGGGCCTGGATCATTAACGCTAGGTACCGATTTATAGTTTAAACTATCCATAAGCGCACCAAAGCTATTTTCTCCTCTCAAAACTTCAATAAAGTTAAATAGCGAACTGTCTACCAAGGCCCTTATGCTAGTCTTGTTGCTGTTATCCACAGTATTTATACTTGTATCGTCTTGATCAAGGACATCACCTGGAACTAGATAGCCAAGCCAGGTTCTGAGATCATAAAAACCATCGGGATTTGCGCCATGTCCATGTATATCAAAAAATAAACCGCTTCCAAACTGCTGAGTTATTTTGTTTTTTGCTATATTAATGTAGTGATGGTATTCTTGCCAAGCTCGAATGGCGTATCTATTGCCTTGCGCAGCTTCAACGCTATCTCGATTTGCATCAATTTTTCTTCTTTTGAGCTTGCATAAAATCACGTGGGGAGTTCCACCATAACGCACTTTCATTGTGTCCATAATAACCTTGGTTAGCTCGTAGGTATTGTCATCCGTAACCATCGTTCCATAGGTGCGGTCAGGTATTTCATCAGGTGTGATTTGACCACCGTGTGGCGCAGATAGGATAATAGGCAAATTTCCCGCATGATATTCAATGTAACCCTCCCTGCCAAAGTATACGTTACCGTGTGTATATGGTCCATCGTGACCAAGATCAGGAAATATCTCAGGCTCTACAATTATTGGCGGTTGAACAGGGTTGGATTGATTTTCAACAGGCTCATCCTCACAACTCAGAAACATTGCTGTAAGAAAAACTGTACAGCTGCTGCGCACTAGCAATCTTGTCACAACAGTATTGAAACCAGTGAAAATATTACTACGATAGAAAAGGCATTTAAAACCATTCCTGTCTTCAGCATTTGCTTTTGTTCAATGAAACCCGTTCCGTACACCAAAGCGTTTGGAGGAGTTGCGATTGGAAGCATAAACGCACAGTTAGCAGCTAAACCTATACCAAAGACCATTGCAAATGCGAAAGCAGGNTTAAACTGATCAGACANAGCAAACATCACTGGAACTAAAATGGCTGCTGAGCCNGTGTTTGATGATATTTCTGTTAAAAATACCATCATTGCAATAGANATTATNAGAATGATCCATAAAGGGGCATTACTAATACTGGTAAATATTGATGAAGCAATCCAGGCTGTTGTTCCTGTTGACCCTAAGATTGAAGAAAGACATAATCCTCCACCAAAAATTATGAGAATACCCCATCCAATTTTTTTCTCAAGCTCTTTCCATGANATAAGACCAGTGGCGGGTGCTAATGCAGTTATCAAAATTGCAATCATATGGTCAAATTTCTTCAAACTGATTAAGTCGGATATCTGGCTTGAAAAAATCCAACAAATAATTGTGAAAAGAAACAACGCTACAGCTCCTTTCGATCTTNATGACCATTNGAAAGTAGCGATATCAATTTTATTNACATAGGCGTCCNTCTCAGGCTTAATGACAAACCANAGAGAAGCAATCACAAGTGGAAACATTGCCAACATCGTCGGAAAGCCAACTCTAAACCATTCAAAGAAAGTTAAGTCCAANGCGGCGGCGGCAATGGCATTTGGAGGGGAACCAACAACGGTACCATTTCCTCCTATATTTGCAGCATATGCAGTACCCAAAAGAAGCATAGTTCTCATTCGGGGAAATTTTTTATCTATCAATGAAACTGCAATAGGTACCATCATAGCTGTTGTTGCGGTATTACTAATAAACATAGACAAAATACTTGTCACGCCATAAAAGCCAACAATAGAAAGCCATAAACTACCACCAGCAAATCGAATGACCCTATCTGCAAGCCATAGATCAATATTGTATCTATTCAGGAGAGCGGCTAGGGTAAAGCCACCCATAAAAAGAAATATAATAGTATTTGAAAATGGAGCCATTGCGGCAGCAGGTGTGAGTATTTTAAAAAAATATGCTAAAACAGGNACTAGTAAGGCAGTAACAGGTAGTGGAATGATTTCTGACATCCATAAACCGGCACATAAAAGCAAAATAAAAAGACCTCTTTGAATGTCTATATCGCTAGCAAAAAAGTGACTTAAAACCAAAGAAAACGCTGCCCATAGAACAATAATAAAAACTTTTTTAATTAGTGGATAGCTGCTCATTGATTTTTTTTCTTTTTTATAATACCTAAAAATAAAAAGCCCCCATAAAAAAAGGGGGCTTTTTATATGTTATTTTGTTTTAATTAAAATTATCTATTCACTTGCGTTTTCTCAAACAAACCTGGGTCTTTATCAACGCTGGAATTTGAAATAATTTCATCTTCTGCCCATGGCAATCTTTCAACGTGTTCTGAAGTATTTGCATTATTAAAAGGGAAAGGTGGTATGAGATTTGTTTCTCCGGAACCACGCAATCTTCGATGATCNTTAAAAGGCATGTAGGTGCCGAAACCAGAAACGTATCGCTCTTCAATTATTTCTCTAAGCAAGGCTTGATCCTTTGTTAGCCCATCAGAATTTTCCATACCTCCTCCAACAAAATCAGCCTCAACATANGCATCGTATTTAAATTTGGTGGCATTGTTATGGTTTGNATTGAGNCTTCCCCCTGTTTGTAGCCAAGCTCTGTAAGCATTCAATTCACTCAGNCCTGACGAAAAACCAGCTGTTCTAGCTGACGCCTCAGCCTTAATTAATTGATTTTCAGAAAAGGTAAGCATTGGTTGAGGCTCTGTACCCATAGCTACACCTGTATTGCCAGATGCAGAGGTTTCATCAATTGAGTAATAACCATGCCTTGCTTCTTCGTTTGTNTTGGCATTTCCACGATAATCAGAATGAGAAGGATCTAGNAAATCTATTAAATAGCTCGTNTGACCNTGCTTTGCGTTGCCTAAGTCACCCGATCTGGAACCNTTTAATATTTCCCAAAATAAATTTGCTTGTCCATTTTGAGCGGATCTAGGATTATACATCATATCTCCACTCGAAGATGAAATTCCCATCCCAGCTTCAGAAAGCGCTGTGGAATAATTTTTCATTACCAAATTAATTCTAGCTTTCAGAGTATAAGCCGCAGCAATCCACTTATCTTTATCACCGTTAAAATAGAGGTCAAAAGACTCATTTCTGCTAGATGCTTGCCCAAGATCTTCAATAGCTGCNGCTAGAAGCGTTAAACAATCATCTAATACGTCTTTTTGTTTATCGAATTTGGGAGAATCGTTTAATGTCAAAATTTCAGAATAAGGGANATCTCCAGTTAAAATAGCTAAAGTGCTTATCGCATGCGCTTCGAGGATTTTGGCTATACCAACAAGAAGTTTGTCTTCCGGCGCGCTTTCGATAATATGTCTTGTATTNGCCACAACTCCAATATATGCACGGTTCCATTCACCATTTGTTTCCACAGTAGATAATGAATAGCCATAAATATTTGAGTATAAAGAAGCATAGCCTACCAGCTGACCAGAAAACATGCCTGAAATTCTATTTAAGTGACTCACCTGAACTATATTATTTGCTAATTGAGCGCCATTTAAGAACAAATTAGCATCAACATCCGATACTGTGAGATCGTTTGGATTATCGTTTAAATTTTCAGGAATTTCACATGAAATAAAAATTAATGAGGTTACTAAGGCTGAAATTTTAAGTAATCTAGTCATAACAATTAATCCTTTTTCTTTTAATCTTATCATCATACCCTCCTTTAAAAGTTAGCCGTTAATGAGAACAAATAGGATTTTGTGCTTGGGTTTGTAAAATAGTCCAAGCCAAAGCCGCTAGATACACCACTTTGATTAACAGCTGGATCAACACCTACAAGCTCTTTGTAGCGCGACCACAAATTACGACCGGTCCATCTAAATGTTACAGAGCTAAGACCCATTGAAGTGATTGCAGGATGGACTAAATCGTAGCCAATAGATATCTCTCTCAATTTAGTGAAGGTTGCATCTTTAATAGAGAAATTGTATGCTTGATTATCACCAAACCCGCCTCCGATTCCATGTCGATACCATGTTTCATCTAAAATTACTTTCCCGCCACCAAAATCATGTATATGTCCGCGTACAGTGGTTCCGGCAGGAATNGTATTACCGTCAAAATTTACAAGATCTTCATCGAGAAGTACTTCATTATCAGTCTCTTTCGTCGTACCAAACCTTCTTAGCACCCATTGAGTTCTGGGAGAGTAATCGCCACCCTGTGANTGTTCAAATAAAACATTTAGAGAAACACCATTAATTTTTCCATTAAAACCAAATGTTCCTCTCCAATCTGGGTTAGGGTCACCCAAGATAACAGGTGTTGAGGTTATTTGAGGAAATCCGTTTGCATCTAAAATTAATTTTCCATCATCATCGGTAACGGATCCNGTACCGTATAATGCGCCCAAGGCGTGAGTTTTACCATCAAAAGATGGATCAGCTGCAACCGAACTCACAGACCCTCCAACTAAGGTAAGTATTTGTGTGCCCTCAGTNAATTTCAAAACTTTATTTTTATTGGTGGACCAATTGAACGTGAAATCAAGGCTGTTATTAATTCGATAGGAACCATCCAGCTCAAGGCCTTTGTTCTCCATTTCAGCAGCATTATCATACTGTGTGTCAGCGCCTGTGCTTGGAGCTTTTTGGACGCTAATCAACATATCAACAATCTTGTTGTAGTAGCTGGTAAAGCCAAATGCAAATCTATCATCAAACATTCTAAAGTCTAACCCAAACTCAGTTTCAGTTTTAACCTCTGGCTTAATGTCTTGATTGCCTCGATCATCATCTAAGCGATAGCCTCCACCCCAATCACTGATACTCAATGGATCGCTGTAGGAGCTGTAAGAAAATCCTGATTCAGCTAAAGTTTGGAAACGATGCGCTGAAGGTCTAACACCCACCTGACCGTAAGCAAAACGTGCTTTTAAAAAAGAAAATGGAGCAGGGACATAGTTTGTTAGCTGAACGGCAACATCCATAGCTGGATAAAAATACGATTTACTAATAGAAGAGTGATCTTCTAATGCTCCAGATAAGTTGAGGAATATTTGATCTAAAGCATCAATCGACAGAACGCCATATGTTCGAGTGGATCGAATAAAAATTCTGGCATTATCTGCTGTTGAAAAACGTGCTCCTGTATTCACGTTAACAGTTTGTTTAGATGTGTTCACAAGAAAACTATCGATTCTAGTTGATGTACGGCTATACACCCTGTCATTCCAATTATATCCCAAAGTTGCAACCATTGAAAGATCGTCAGAAAACTTTAAATTCTGTCTACCAATAAGGTCATAGTTGGTTTCTTTATTGGTTAGGACATCTTGAGCAAATACACCGTCTACCCGTGATCCTGCAGACCCAACTGGAAAAAACCAGTCCCTATTGTCTGTGTAGGTATCAATTCCTGCTCTGGCAACAATATCAGTACCCTCTCTTACTTTATAGTTCATTTCATTGGACATGATAAGCCTATTTACGCCAGTGGTAGATTTTTGCTCATTTATTGTCCACAAGGGATTATTATAGGTTGGGTTAAGAGTTTGTCCTAGATATTTTCTATAAGATCTGTGTCGACCTCTATATTCCACACCACCACTAACATATGTTCCTTTATAGTGTGTATTATTGAAGTCTGGAGACGTTCGTAACAGCCCAATTAAAAGACCTGCAGTGTTTGAGCTTTGCTGAATTCTATTGGCATTGCTATAAGTATATCCAGCCTTTGAGGTCATAGTAATTCTATCTGAGAGTTTAAATTTGGTATTCAATCTAAAATTATCTCGATCGTAAAAAGAGTTACGAACAATTCCATTCTGCCTTAAACGTCCATAGCTAAATAGATATGTTTTGGAAGCATCGCCACCCGAAACCTGAAAATCATCTTGAGCAAACCTGCCTGTTTGAAAAACGGCATTAAAATTATCCTCAACGAAAGTATCTTTGGAATTTTTTTCTACAATTGTGTATTGCGTAAATTTATCTTCACCCTCGCCAGATACAAAGTACGGACGGCTTGTATCAACAACATCTGGCCCACCTTTTCTATCTGAAATTTTATCACCCCAGGATTCATGGATGCCTGCTCTAAAACTTCCATCTCGACCCTGACCAAAAGTATCCTGCATTGGTATTTTTTCATGGATTTGATCAAATGATTCGGTGCGCTTATACGTCATTTTCATTTTTCCTGAACTAGACCCATCTTTCGTCTTGATCACTATTACTCCGTTGGCAGCTTTTGAACCCCACAGCGCAGCTGCTGAGGCACCTTTTAAAACTTCAACGGATGCAATATCGTTCGCATTAATATCGTTAATTCTTGATTGCTGGGTAGATCCACCCGTTCTACCTCCAGTTATATTGTTACCTCCACCATATGTCGTAGAGTTATTTATGGGCATACCGTCAACAACAATTAATGGTTGATTGGCACCAGAAATGGTGTTTGCGCCTCTAATTTTAATTGAAGTGGAAGCACCCGGATCACCAGCTGAGGGATTAACAATAACATTGGAAGCTTTACCGGCTAAAGAATTTGCCATTAAGGATTCACCTGACCTTGTCATATCACCAGAATTTATTGATGAACTGGTTGAACCCTGTTGATCACGATTTGCCTCAAATCCTAAAGCTGTTACGCTAATAGCTTGAAGGCCGATAGCGTCAATATTCATTGTAAAATTTTGTGTTACGCTTCCACTTTGTGGGACATCGATACTAACTGACTGGCTTTGGTATCCAATGTAAGAAACCTCGAGTGAAACGGATTGCCCTTGCAAGGTTCCTTCTGGAATCTCTATTTCATAAATTCCATCAGCATCAGTTGCTGCCCCAACTGAGGTTCCAGCAATAACAACGTTAGCACCAGCAAGTGGATCACCATTAGTATCTGTAACACTGCCCTGGATTGAAGATTGAGCGTAGATTGTGCCTAATAGAGACAAAAATACAAACGCTGATCGTAGATGATAAAGCATACTCTCTCCTTAAAATTATGTTTTAAGTGAACTTCTTCACTTTAATAACAAAACGTATGGTATAATTTAATGATATTTGTATAAAAATGTGAAAAAAAAGGCTTAGAAGTCAATGCGTAGTGTTGAAGTAGCTGTGTTATCGGCCTATCAAATTTTTTCAATTTTAAAGTTCATTATAGCGTAAACAATCGCGATAATGGGATTAACAAGATTAAAAAAACAAAATGGTAAATAGCTCAAGGTTGCAATGCCAAGTGAGGCTGACATGAAAGCACCGCAAGTGTTCCATGGCACTAAAGGTGACGTCATGGTAGCGGAATCCTCAAGGGTTCTAGACAAATTTTTTGGATGAAGATTGCGTTTTTGGAACTCTGACTTAAACATTCTACCTGGAAGAACAATAGCAATGTACTGATCAGCAGTAACAATATTGATGCCAATACAAGTGCCAATTGTAGTTATTATTAAAGATCCAGTAGATTTGACGAATGAGAGCAATGCTTGAACAAGAACGTGCAATAATTTGGTGGTTTCAAGAACGGCGCCAAAAGTTAAGGCTGTAATCACTAGCCAAACTGTATTGAGCATACTTGACATACCACCTCGAGTAAGCAAACTGTCCACTACTTCAACCCCGGTCTCAATAGAAAACCCTGAATGCAAGGCGCTCCAAACGCCGGCTATGCTAATTAAGGCGCCAGAAAGCGGAGTTTCTCCCACAAAAATTTGTATAACTTCAGGTTGAAATATCACAGCAAATATCCCACCGATGAGAGCACCTATTAAGACAGTTGGAAATGCAGGAACTTTCTTAAATGCCATAACAAACACCACAACCAGAGGAATGAACAAAGTTAAGGATATATTAAAGTTGTCGCTGATAGTATTTTGAATCAAAGCCAAGCCTTCAACATTTGATGATTTGCCAGAATTGATTCCCATTATTAAAAAAATAACCAAAGCGATTAGCAAACTTGGCCCAGTAGTCCAAATCATATGCCTGATATGAGTAAAAAGATCGGTTTCTGTAACCGCAGGAGCAAGATTTGTTGTGTCAGATAATGGAGACATTTTATCTCCAAAATAAGCGCCTGATATTACTGCACCAGCTGTTACCTCAGGAGACAAGCCTAAACCAACAGCTATTCCCATTAATGCTGCTCCTAATGTTCCAGCAACTGTCCATGAGCTTCCAATGCTCAGGGCAGACAAAGCACAAATAATACACGCTGCAAAGTAAAATATCGAAGGTGATAATATATTTAAACCGTAATAAATCATCGCAGGCACTAATCCAGACATTATCCACGTCCCAATCATTGCGCCCACAGCAAGCAATATTAAAATTGCNCCCATCGCAGCAGAGATACCTTTTACAATTCCAGTTTCAATCTCTTTCCAAGAAAACCCATTTTTAATACCGATAATAGACGCAATGCCAGCACATAGTATCAATGCAATTTGATTTCCTCCATAGGATGAATTATCACCATAAATATATACAGACGCTGAAAGCATAATAATCAAACAAATTATGGGAATTAAGGATTCAAAAATTGAAGGAGTAGTATTTTTAGAAGTAGACATATCTATCTATAATTAGGTTTTCTTTTTTCTACAAATGCACTGAGACCCTCTTTGGCTTCATCAGTGTCAAATAACTCACTAAACCTCTGCAGTTCATAATTGAGACCAGATTCTATGTTAGAATTAACGCTTTTTCGAATACACAATAGAGATTTTGCAATAGCGTTAGGTCCATTTTTGAGAATTTGGTGGCCAAGATCTTTGCTTTTTTCCATAAGCTCAGCCAATGGGTATATATGGTTTACTAATCCAATTCGAAAAGCCTCTGCAGCGTCAATCATTTTTCCCGTCGTTATTAACTCATGAGCGATACCATACCCTACTATTCTTGGCAATCTTTGTGTGCCTCCCCATCCTGGTAAAATACCAAGGAGAACTTCTGGTTGACCAAATTTGGCGTTTTCACTAGCAACCCTGATATGGCATGCTAGGCTTACCTCACTCCCCCCTCCTAGTGCAAATCCATTAACGGCTGCAATGAATGGTTTTGGTGAATTTTCAATCAGAAGAGTAAGATTTTGGCCAGACTTTCCGAACTCTAATGCCTTTTCAGAATTCATCGTTTGCATTTTTTTAATGTCCGCTCCAGCGATAAAAGATTTTTCACCCGAACCAGTTAAAATTACTACTCCAACATCTTCATTATTAATCATTGAATTCACTGAATCCGTTAACTCTTCAATTACTTTAGCGTTTAAAGCATTGAGAGCGTCAGGACGATTGACAGTAATGATCCCTAAATAATTTTTTACTTCTTGTAATACAAAATTCATTCTACTCCCTAAAAGATCTTGAAAAAAGAACCATGATAGTAAATATTTCTAATCGACCTAACAACATACAAAAAGTAAGCAACCACTTACCAACCGGATTCAACAAAGCATAATTATCAGTTGGGCCAAATTCACCAAAGGCTGGGCCCACATTTCCAATGGCTGAAGCAGCAGCTCCAAATGATGATATTAAATCTAAATTAAATGTGGAAAGAATTAACGCAGTAAGTACAAATATTGATAAATATATGAGAAAGAAACCTAAGGTATTTCTAACAATATCATCATTAATTGAACGCTCTCCTATTCTTAACGGAATTATTGCTCTGGAGTGCAACATTCTTCGTGTTTCTGTGGCAGCATATTTAAACAGTAAAATTATTCTGGTTAATTTCATGCCTCCACTGGTGGAACCACCCATTGCGCCAAAGAACATTAAGAAAAAAAGTGCTAGTTGACAAAAATAGGGCCATAATTCATAATCTGCGCTTGCATATCCAGTACCTGTCATGATTGCAATCGACTGAAACAGTGAAATAATAAAACTGTCATGTGACCAATCTGATCTGGAAGTTGCAATGCTCAAAAAAATTAATGATGTAGCAATAATGATTGTAAAAGAATAAACCTTTAACTCATAATCTTTGAACATAGAGGAAAACTTTCCAGTAATCACTCTAAAATGAAGAGCAAAATTTATTCCAGCAATAAACATAAAAAATATGATTATATAATGAATAACTGGATTTGTGTACGCTGCAATACTTGCATTTTGAGTACTAAAACCTCCAGTAGGCATTGTAGTGAATGCATGGCAGATAGCATCGAACCAAGACATTCCTGCAAATCCAAGTAGTGTCATTTGAAGAACAGTAAAACCTACGTAAACCATCCAAAGAATTTTTGCCGTTTCTTTAACTCGAGGTTTGATTTTATCTGCTACAGGGCCAGGAACCTCAGCCTTAAACAGCTGTACACCTCCCACGCCTAATAGGGGTAAAATTGCAATAGTAAAGACGATAATTCCCATACCACCTATCCATTGAAGAAATGACCTCCAGAATAAAATACTTTTTGGAAGGCTTTCTATTCCATTTGTTAAATGCGGAAGAGTTTCTTGACTACCAATAATTGTTGCACCTGTAGTTGTAACCCCAGACATTGCTTCAAACCAGGCATCAGTGTAATTAGGAATAGCTCCTGTAAAATAAAATGGTAAAGATCCTGCAACCGCAACAATAAGCCATGCAAAAGTGACTAAAGCAAATCCATCTCTGCTGGACAACTTTCGGCTTTTTCTTGTTATCAACCAAACGGGGATTGCAAACAAAAAACATGCAATCATTGAGTAAATATATCCAGATATATCTGGTTCCCGGTATACATAAGCAACGAGAATAGGAAGAAGCATTGATAATCCAATTATCGCTAGCATGGCTGCTAGGATATTGAGAATGGTTTTATAATTCAATTATGACTCAAAAAGCTTTCTCAATGTGGATACNGCGCTAGATTTTGCAAAAACCAAAACTGTGTCTTCATCAGTCAATTGCGATGAGCCTCTGGCAATAGAAAGTTGACCATGGTGATTTATAACACCCACAATGCTGTCATCTGGAAATTTAATATCTTGCAAAGGAAGGGTGGTCACCCTGCTCCCTGGCTCGGGACTAAACTCAATAACATCAACATCGATTTCATCAAATGTAGTAATAGGCGTTTCGGTCTGACTTGATGATATAAACTTCAAAATTGAGTTTACTGTTGACATGTTTTTACTAATAACTGCACCCAGACCAATCTCTTGGACGATTGGCATATATTCTGTAGTGCTTAAATGAATGACGGTTTGCTTGACTCCCAAATGATGAGCAAGCATTCCAGACAACAGATTCGTTTGTTCGTTTTCAGCAACTGAAATAAAACTATCTGCTTCATTTATATTTTCGGCTTTCAATAATTCCACGTCAGTTCCATCTCCATGTAATACCATAGTCTGCTTTAAATTAGAGGCAAGCCATTCAGCTTTTTCCCTTCTTTGTTCAATTAATCGTACTGATAGCTCAGCTTGTAGTTCTTCAGCAATACCCCTGCCAATCTTACTGCCTCCAAGAATCNCAACGGATTTGGTTTCTGTTGTTTCTTTTCCAAGCATATACATCAAAGAAGCAAGGCGTTCTTTTTTAACAATGAAATAAGCAATATCATCTTTTTTAAAGATGAAATCTGACCATGGCACGTGTGACTCTCCGTCCCTTATAACAGTAACTATTCCAAAACGGAAATCTCTATCCTCATCACATATTTCTCGTACAGTTTTACCCATAACTGGAGATGATTTGTCAAGTCGAATGCCTATTGTTTGCATTCTCCCACCCTCAAACTCCATGACTTGAGTCGCATAAGAATGGTGTACCAACTTTACAATTTCTTTACACGCTTCTCTTTCAGGGTGAATTATGTGGTCAATGCCAAATTTTTCAGGTTTTATAATAGAATCGCGAGTGGTATACTGNTGGTTACGAAGACGAGCAATCACTTTCTTTGCTCCGAGCTCTTTGGCCTGCTGAGAGGCAATTAAATTAACTTCGTCCACTCTTGTCAAGCAAAGTACGTAATCAGCTTCTTGAACATTAGCTTCAGATAANTTGCGAGGACTAGCACCATTTCCTTCAATTACAATTACATCAAGAGATTCAGACGCTCTTTTGCATTTAGCCAAATCAATATCAATGACAGTGATATCATGATCTTCTTGGCTTAACGCCTTAGCGACGTGAAAGCCAACTTCTCCTGCACCAATTATTACAATCCGCATAATTAATTCTCAAACATGAGAGTTGTGATTTTATCAAGAAAAATAAAAATTTACTATTATTTTATTTATTCTTTTTCTCTAGTGATATCGGCACCAAGAAGCTTGAATTTTTCTTCAATTTTCTCGTAGCCTCTGTCAATATGATAAATCCTGCTGATGTCAGAGCGTCCATCAGCGATTAAAGCTGCAATGACCAACGAGGCGCTCGCTCGAATGTCTGTTGACATCACCTGAGCGCCAGTCAAAGATTTTTGTCCACGTACAATTGCTATATTGTTTTCAAGNGTGATATTTGCACCTAAGCGCACCAATTCAGGTACATGGGAAAATCTATCTAAATATATAGTTTCAGTAACTACTGATGTGCCATCAGCTACCGACATCAGAGCAATCCATTGGGCTTGGAGATCTGTTGGAAAACCNGGATGAACATCTGTGGTGATGTCAGAGGCAAGAATTGAGTTATTTTGTTTGATTGATATTGAGTTGTCACCAAGAGATAAATCGCATCCAACATTATCTAATTTCTCTAAAACTATATTCAAGTGACTTGGATCAACGTCTATCAATTTTATGTCGCCTAAAGTGGCTCCGGCCATTAAAAACGTTCCAGCCTCAATCATGTCTGGTATGACTTGCACCTCAACGGGGTTTAATTTTGAAACACCCTCAATTTTTAACTTATGAGTTCCAACGCCATCAATAATTGCACCCATATCTATNAAAACTTCGCAGAGCTGTACAATATGCGGCTCAACTGCTGCGTTATTGATAAAGGTTGCACCATCAGCTAAAACAGCTGCCATGAGAATGTTTGCTGTGGCTCCCACAGAAGCGATTTCAAAACTAATTTCGGCGCCACAAAGTTTATCTGTGCGTGCTAAAATGTAGCCCTGATTTAAATCAATACTGGCACCAAGTTTTTCAAATCCTTTGAGGTGNTAATCAACAGGTCTNGGTCCCCAGGCACATCCTCCAGGTAATGATACTTTAGTTTCCCCAAATCGCCCTAACAGAGGACCCATGACATAAAAAGATGCGCGCATTGTTTTAACCAAATCGTAAGGGGCTTCGAGCGAGTTGATATCAGAGGCATCAACACTCAAAGTGGATCCATCAAGAACACATTTTGCTCCCAATATTTCTAACAATTTGATAAATGTTTTTGTGTCGCGAAGATCAGGGACATTGCGAATGACGGTTATACCATCTACTAAAAGTGAAGATGCCATTATTGGGAGTACTGCGTTTTTTGCGCCACTTATTTTGACGTCTCCTTGAAGGGGATTGCCACCACGTATGACGAGTTTATCCATGAACCTCAGGATTATAAGAGTCGTTTGAGTCTTTGAAATATTGAATATCATTTTCACCACTAAACAATNTTGCTACAGCTTCTATTTTTTCTTTGTCATTTAAGTAGGTAGCTGAAACGTGCGTTTTATCATCAATAACTTTTTTTCCNACGTAAAGGTGATTGTCAGCAAGAGACGCAATTTGAGGTAGATGGGTAATGCAAATGACCTGTTTTTCAGTACTTAATTTTTTGAGAGCTTTAGCAACTTTTTCAGCGGCTTCACCTGATATACCAGCATCAATCTCGTCAAAAATAAGCGTATCAACTGGATCCTGATCTTTAAAGACCGATTTAATGGAGAGCATTATTCGAGATACCTCGCCACCGGAAGCAATTTTAGAAAGTGGCTTGACTGACTCACCAGGATTTGCGCTGAGGTAAAATTCAACAATGTCAAAACCTTTTGGTCCATACTTTACAGGCTCAGCATTGAAAACTATTGAGCTTTCAGTTGATGGTGACTGAATGATTTCTACCTTAAATGTTGCTCCACTCATATTCAATCGTGACATCATATCCTCAATTTTTTTGGAAAGGATTGCAGATTTATCTTTTCGAATTAAACTGAGTTTTTCAGCAAGTATGCAATAGTCATTTTTTAAAGATTTTAGCTCTGACTCCAAAGAAGAAATAATATCTTCAAGACCGTTAAGCTCTTGCAAATCTTCTCTTATTTTTGCAACATTATCAATTACAGCTTCTATAGATCCACCATATTTTCTTTTTAAGCTCTCAACAGACTGCAAGCGTTCATGAATTTCGCTAAGCTTTTCTGGATCAGTTTCGATCGAATTAAGATGATTGACAAGCGCTGAAGAGGTATCTTGAATTGATATGGATGCTTGCTCAAGATCCTTGTAAAGAGATTCTAATGATTTATCAATCTTTGAAAGCTTCTGAAGTTCATCAGAAGCAGAGTAAAGCTGACGATAAATTGAATGATCGTGTTCAGTTAGGTTCTGATTAAGCTTTTGAAGGGCAGTGATAGTTTCTTCTATGTTATTTAATCGTTTAAACTCAAGAGTGAGAAGTGAATCTTCGTCAACTTTTGGATCTATCGTCTCGATTTCATTTAATTGAAAATCAAGCAACTCTTTCTTATCGCTTGAAATCTCTCTAANGGATTTCTTTTGATTTAATTTATCTTCAATTGTTTGGATTTTTTGATATAATTCCGAAGTTTGGGCTACCAGGGATTCGTTTTTACAAAATCTATCTAAAAAGTCAATATGCGTTTGAGCATTCATGATGAGTTGCTGCTCATTTTGTCCATGAAAATCCGCTAATAAAAAGGCGGATGACCTGAAAGAACTCTCATCAAAGGGTTCATCGTTAATAAACGATTTAGCGCGACCAGCTTTCGANATGACTCTTCTATAAAGTACGCTTTGCGAATCGCCAGCTTCAACAACAGCTCGCTCTTGATTGCTTCGCACATCCGTTTTGTCTACTTTGGAGCCAAGAGCTTTTGACAACGCCCTAACTATAAGTGATTTACCAGCACCTGTTTCTCCAGTAATAACCGTAAAACCACTCTTTAATTGAAGAGTCATTTCACGAATTATTGCAAAATCTTTAATGTATATTTTTGTTATCATTTGTTCTCAACCAAACTAATAGTACGGCCAATGAAAATCCAAGACTATCGCTTAATGCATCCCACCCGCTAGAAAACCTGCCAGATATGAAAGATTGAAAATATTCATCCATAATTCCAAAAATTACACCCAATGGTATNATGATATATACCCATTTTATGGTTAAATGCTCGATGCTTTTTGCTGCAAGAATTCCAAAAATAAAATATTCAGAAAAGTGAATTACTTTGTCCCATTCTAATATAAAAGACCTAGGCATGTTTTTGCTAGGTATCGATGACAGTGTTAAGATTAAGCCTGCATANAGTCCAAGTAAAATTCTGTACGTTTTATGATTCATATTTGGAAAGATTGCTTGCAATTCCCATGAGTAAATCGCTAGCAATTAAGCCTCTTTCACTGATTCTTTTTGACATTTTGTCTGCTACATNTCCATGTATATATGTACTTATGTATGATGATTCAACTAAATTATANCCTTGCGCAATGAACGCAGTAACCATACCGCTCAAAACGTCTCCAGTGCCCGCTGTCGCCAAGCCTGGATTTCCAGACGAATTTATAAAGCCAAAAATATTGTGAGCAATAATTGATGATGGTTGCTTTGCAAGCAATACCGATGGATATTCACTAACAAATCCTTCAATGTGCTTCACTAAGTCTCTTTGGAGCTCACCAGAGGATATAGATAGTAACCTGCTTAATTCACCATGATGCGGCGTTAGTACGCATTGCAACTGCTTTAAAACATCTCTGTTTTTATAAAAAGGTCTGAGACCATCTGCATCAATAACAAGAGGCTTATCAATCTTTTTATAAAGCATACTCAGTAAATCTATTGTTTCCCTGCTTGAACCCAGTCCGGGTCCAATCAAAACCGCATCTGCCCATTCAACATGATCCATTATAATATCAAAATTTTTTTCTTTAAAATTACCTTCACCATCATCTTCGCACGAAACGGTTATGCCTTCAGTAATTTTTCTTTCATAAATATCGCTCAAAGATTTAGGAGCAAAAACCTTCACAAGGCCTGCTCCTGAACGCAAGGCGCTCATAGATGAAAGATAAGCTGCTCCCGTCATACCCCTTGAACCGGCTAAAACCAAAACTTTTCCTTGGGTATATTTATTACTCGCTTTATTTAAAGGCTTAATGACTTTGTCCACGCAATTGCTATCGATCAATCTCCAAACNACACCACTCAGTTGATTTTCAATATTTGGAAAGCCAATATCAANTGCCATAGTTTTGCCAGAATAAGATTTGCCTGGTTCGATACAATGACCAACTTTTGGGAAGCCCATTGTTAATGTATGTGTAGCCTTCACAGTAGGATTCGATATCAGTCCGTTGTAGCTGTTTAATCCTGTAGGTGCATCACAGCAAAGTATAGTTGGATTCAAGTTTATCCATTCAACCCATTCTGAAAGTTCACTTCTAAGATGACCAGAAAATCCTATTCCAAGAATTGCATCAANGATGAGGTCAAAATTTTCACCAAATGGTGGCCTAGAACCTTCACTGATAGGTATTTGATTTTCTTTGCATTTTTTAAAAAAAAGCAAAGAATCCTTGGATAGCTTTTCATGTCGGTAAATTGAAAATATGCTTACATCAAAGTTGAGCTTATCTAATTCTAGGGCTGCTGAGAATCCATCCCCACCGTTATTACCCTTTCCTACGACAACGGCGATAGACTTTACATTTTTATCAAAAGGATGTTTGGAAATAAAATTAGCAATAGCAGATCCAGCATTACCCATTAACGACTCTCCAGAGATATTAAAGTCAGCGCTGGCCCTCCTGTCCAGCTCATAAGCTTGGCTAGTGGTAAGAACACGCCTCATAAAAGTACCATAGCCATTGCAATTGCATAATCTTTTTCATGGGAAATGGAAATTTGAAGCTCNCTGTAAGATATTTTATTTATTTTTGTTACTATTGGAGCGCCATTTGATTTTGATACAACCTCAATATCATTAAAATCTAATGAATCAATTATACCAGAGGACAAAACGCACTTTTTAATGGCCTCTTTAGCTGCAAANCGCCCAGCAAAATGAATAGATGGGTTAGCTTTTGACCTACAATATAATGCTTCATTTTCAGTAAAAATCTTACCCACAAATTTGTCATTCTCTGAGTTAAGCAAAGTTTGAATACGTTCGATTTGAACTATATCCGTTCCAATGAATATTTTAGACGTTATTCAATTCCTTAATTATTTCAACAACTTCATAGATATTGTTTACATCCCAATCGGCTCCTGAGTCCTTGGTACCAAAAGTATCGCCGTAACGTGCAAAAATAGTCTTCATCCCTATTTGCTTAGCNCCAACAACGTCTCGATCTGGCCAATCACCTATCATCAAAGCCTCACTTGGCTCTACTGACATTTTTTCAAGCGCCAATTTAAAAGGTTGAGGGGAAGGTTTTCTGGCTCCGGTATCATCAAATGTTAAAACAGGGTCAAATACGTGATGAAGGTTTAGATAATACAATCTCATCCACGCTTCCCTACTCGGAGCATCAGAAACAACGGCAAGTCTAATTTGATTTTTAAGCAATTCTATCAGTGTTTTGTTCACGTTAGGATATACTAGCAAAGTAGCTTCACGAGCCCTTCTGTACGCGACGACACCAGCAGCNAGAATCTTATTGCTGACTTCACCCTTAGTTTTGTGCAGATAATCATCGAANACTTGTTGATTTTCCCAACCNGTAGTCACATATAAATCCATAATGTCATCATAGGCTTTGCCCTCTTCAGCCTCTAAGCCTGCTTCGTTCATTGCTGTGATTGCAGCTTTCACTGCAAACTGCTTCATCTTTACAAAATCTAGGAGAGTATTGTCGAGATCAAATATTATTGCCTTAATCATGAGAGATTAAATCAAAAAACTATTTGACATATTTTTGAGGATTTTTGATTTTATCNATTTCGTATTCTGCCATTTTTCTCCAAGAGCGATCGCCTCTTGCCTTTTCAAATGCATTCAACGCTCCAGCTTTATTACCAGACCCGTTACACCACTCAGCAATTCCAAGCTCAAACCATGCGCCACCGAACCTGTTTTTGAGCTCAGTACTTTTTCGAGCAGCAATAACAGCCTCATCGCAGCTACCATTCATATTGTGAGCCCCAGAAAGGCGAAAATAGCTCATTGCATCGCGCTCATTTAATGCTACCGCCATTTCAAGACTAGAGATAGCTTGGTTCCAATTTTCTTCTTCAGAGTAAATAACTCCAAGATTTGCGTAACCTTTTGAATAATTAGGATTGACAGTGGTCGCCATTTTGAGAGTTTGTTTTGCTTTATCGTAATTTTTTTGCTGTATGTATATGTCACCCATAGCTCCATAGGCCTTATCATATCCTGGATTAATATCTATAGCTGATTGTAATGATAACAAAGCACCNTCAATATCATTCATTGAATTTTTTGCTAGACCAAGAGCAAAGTAAGCTTTATAAAATTGAGGATTTATATCGATCGATTTTTCATAGGAGCTTACCGCAAGATCTTTGTTGCCCATTTTTGATTGAATAACTCCAATTTGGAAATGAGCTTGGTAAAATGTTTTATCAACATCTAGCACTTTGTCATAAGAAGAAAGAGCCCCTTCAAGATCGCCTCTTTTGTAAAGCTGGTTGCCTTGGTTAAAGGAATTCTTTGCAACGTTTTTGATAGCAGTGAGAGCATTTTTGTGATCGGGATTTATATCAAGCGTCTTGTTGAAATAATTCACTGCCTCGTTGAAATCTTTCTTTCTAAAGTAGGTTAGTCCCATATTAAAAACAGACTCTGGATATTGTGGAAACTTTTCATAAGCTATTCTAAAGGATTCAAATGCGCTCTCAGTATCACCATTTTTCATTGAGCGAATACCTTTACTCATTAAAGTATTTAGTTCGCTTAAACGCTCAAATTCACCTCTAAAATCTTTGTTTTCAGGATCTGCATCGATAGCCTCTTTTAATAAAGAGCCTGATTGCTTTAGATCACCTTTTCTCATTGCGACAATCGCAAGACCTGCATAAGCTGGAGCGAATGTAGGGTCCATCTCAAGAGCACTTTTATATTCGGCTTCAGCGGTCTCAAGATTTCCCGCTGATAAATTGTTTTGTGCGGAGCTATAAAGCTCATCAGGTGACTGAGCAAAAATAGAAACTGAAAAAACGCATAATAAAAAAAGTCGATACATCATAGAAGGTTGATCCTTAATGTTAATGGTTGTGCCGAAGGCCGGACTCGAACCGGCACGAGGTTTCCCCCACTGCCCCCTCAAGACAGCGTGTCTACCAGTTCCACCACTTCGGCTGAAAAAATTCGTACATATTTTGAACGGAATCATAAAAAAACAGATAATACTTTAATGAAATTTCATGAATTATTGAAAGATGATTTTATTTATTTTACGGTTTCATTCGGAACGAATTCAGTAAATCATAATCTGATAAACATTTTTTGTAAATTTCACTCCATTTATCTTCTAAAGTTGTGTTAGAATAAGAGTACGGTTGGAAGCCGGTTGTTTTCTCCACTTCGCTATACCAATGAGGTGCCCACACACCGTCAGTATCTCTTTTTCCAGATGGCCAGCTTAGCATATCAACTGTAAATTCAATACCAAGTTTTGCGCATAAACCCTGAAGTTGTGATTTTGGGTTCATAAGCACATCTTTAGCATTAAGCACTATAGGTGTTTGACCCGTGGAATTTTTTAAGAAATTAAAAATTCTGAGCTGCTGATTGTAGCCAAGCTGAAGCGCGTTGGTCAGATTGAACCGCTTGATATAGCTATTAATTACCTCTTTGGGGTTTCTGATCAAAAAACAGTTTACGACATCCTTTGTCCATTCAAGGTTGGAATTATCAAAAATATGATGGGCCATGTGCTTCTGGTACCATACGCTTTTGTTTTTGGGTATATCTCCAGAAAGCATTGTTGAAACCTCATCCCAATCAGACGATTGCACATTAAGTATGCGATCTCTTTCTGGGTGAAGTTCACCACTGTTCTTGAGAAAATATCCGTAAAATGGTTCATCCGTAACATAAGAATCGTTTCGATTCTCAAAAGAGCGCATTAATGCTGTGGATATATTTCGAGGACCTGACCACATTGCGATTCTAATACTTCTAGGCATCCAAATGTTTCCTGTATAAAGCTTGCAATGCAATGGTTTGATCCCCTCGAATTCCTTGATTAATTGAACGAAGGTCAACTTCAATAACTGGTATAATACCTGCAAAAGTACCCGTTACAAACACCTCATCAGCGCTGTAAACATCCTCCAAAGAGAAGTTTTTTTCAAACACTGGGATATTGTTTTCTTTACAAAGTGAAATTACAGTTGATCGGGTTATTCCTTTTAGGCAATACTGACCCGTTGATGTCCAAACCTCATTGGAGCGTACAATAAAAAAATTAGTTGAGTTGCAGGTTGATATATTCCCTTTTGGGTCAAACATTAATCCCTCATCAGCGCCCTTTTTGTGAGCTTCTATGCAGGCTGCAATACAATTATGCTTACTTAAAGAATTAATATTGGGATTTTGCACTTTAGGATCTCTTATCGTTTCAACGCTTGCAAGACGAATCCCATTTTCTAGCACAATTTTATTGGCAATTTTGTACTCAGGAATTATAACTATTGTTGGATCTCCTATGGTTGCATTTGGATGCTGATAAGGAGTTTTTTTTAAGCCTCGGGAAACAATAAGACGAACATGAACATCGGTTTTCATAGAATTTTTTTCAACAGTAGAAAACAGGGCACTTTCAATTTCATCACGTGTTAGATGAATGTTTAACGCAAGAAGGTCAGCACCCATAAAAAGTCGGTTTAAATGAGCGTCAAGGTGTAAAAATTTACCTTGATGGAGACGTATTCCTTCCCATACTCCATCTCCAAGTAAAAAGCCGCTGTCCATAACGGATACTTTGGCTTCAGTTCGATGAAAAAAATTTCCATTGACATAGATTTTTATATCATCATTACGAGGATCCTCATAGTAATCGTGAGTAGTCGGCACAGTAAGTCCGGAAATGTATAATTAGTTTTTGTCTATATCTTCTTGTAGGGGCACAGTAGGCAAAGATAAACTTTCTGAATTTGGCGCAAGGGATCCATCTTGTTGAGCATCCTCAATTATTGAACTACCTGAATTTGACCCAGGAGAGGCGATCAAGCTGATTAGTAACGCCAAACCCATAAAAATTGCAGCGAGGTAGGTTGTAAGCTTGCTAAGCGCATTACCGGCGCTTCTTCCACCAAAAATAGCGTTTGTTGTTTGACTTCCTGATAAACCTGAAAGACCTCCACCTTGACTTGCCTGCATCAAAACAACTGTGATAAGCAATACACTAATTATTGCATGAATAGTTATTAAAAATCCAATCATAAAAAACCTCTAATTATTTTCTACTAAAACATTTTCAATTATTTGACAAAAACTTTCTGATTTTAAACTAGCTCCACCAATCAAGAAACCGTCAACATTATTTAAATTTATTAACTCAAATGCGTTGGATGCATTTACCGAGCCACCATACAAAATAGGTATATTTTCACTAAAAATCGAAGCAAGTGTTTGCTTGATTAAAGCGTGGGCTTCTAATACTTGATTCTTATCAGCTGATACACCGGTTCCTATAGCCCAGACTGGCTCGTAAGCAACAAGGATCATATTAGCGTTAAAAGACTCGATTTCCTCAAAGGCCTTATTTAGCTGCCTTGTAAGTACTTCAATTGTTTTACCGCTCTTGCGTTGATCAATCGTTTCACCAATACACACCACTGGCTTTATGTTAACGCTTAGAGCGCGTTTAATCTTTTGATTAACTTGATCATCACTTTCATAGAAGTATTGCCTTCTTTCAGAGTGTCCAATAATAACATAATCAAGATTTAAAACTGAAAGCATTGAAGCTGATACTTCCCCCGTAAAGGCACCACTCTCATCATGGTGGACGTTTTGAGAGCCAACCTTATAAGCTGAATCAAAGAGTTTTTGTTGGACTGATCGAAGTGAGATATAATTTGGAAAAAAGATTAATTCAGCTTCGTTTGACGGTGATTTTTTAATTATCTCATCGATTAGATTCAGGCTCTCATCAATGGTAAAATTCATTTTCCAGTTTGCAGCGATAATGGGTTTCATTCCTAAACTTCCAAAGCGAATAAGGCGGGCAAGGTCTTACCTGATAATAGCTCAATTGAAGCCCCTCCACCGGTTGATAGGTGTGACATTTTATTTTCCAGGTTGAAATTTCTAAGCGCAGAAGCTGTATCACCCCCTCCAGCGATACTAATCAAACCCTTTTCGGTATTTTGCGCTAGGCATTCAGCTAGCTTAAGTGTACCCTCACAAAAGTCTTTGTTTTCAAACATACCCAAAGGCCCATTCCAAATGACGGTTTTGGATTGATTTATAATTGAACTAAAAAACTCGGTGGTTTTAGGCCCAATATCTAACCCCGTCATATTTTTGGGCATTTTTGAAACGTGGTAGGCCTTTTTGGCTTTGGTTGGATCTAAAGAACGAGCACAAATACTGTCTTTTGGTAACATTAGGTTGTTCTTAGCTTTTGCTTTTTCAATTAGTTCGGTAGCTATACTGATTTTAGATTGGTCGACCAGGGAATTTCCGACTTCAAAGCCTTTTGCAGTCAAAAGTGTGAATGCCATTCCGCCACCAATCAGAATGTTGTCCGCAACACCAATGAAATAATCAATAAGATCGATTTTTGAATCAATTTTTGCACCACCAAGCAGCAAGGTCAAAGGACGTGGAGGTTTTGAAATAATCTTTGACAGAAAGTTGAGCTCCTTTTCAATTAAAAAACCAATTCCTTTATGGGAAAAATGTTTGGCTATTCCAACATTTGAAGCATGTGAGCGATGTGCCGTACCAAAAGCATCGTTAATAAATATATCACCATGTCGTGCTAACTCAGCACAAAATTCTGGGTCATTTGCGCTTTCTCCAGAGTGAAATCTAAGATTTTCCAAAAGATGAATTTCGCCAGACTTCAATCCCAGGGTCACATCACGAGAATCCTCAGAAATACAATCGCTTGAAAATTTGATTGGCATTTCCAAAAGGTCAGCAAGAGATTCACCAGCAGCCATTAAACTAAAATTATTATCGTATCTTCCCATAGGTCTACCCATGTGAGACATAATGATGAGCTTAGCTCCAGATTCAAGACAGAATTTAATGGTTGGCAGAGTTTGTTTGATTCTAAAATCATCCACAACCCTGTCTCCCTCAATAGGAACATTAAAATCAACACGAAGTAAGACCCTCTTATTTTTAAGGTCAAAAGCATTAAGTGGTTTAATCATGAATCTTAAATTTGATTTTTAATTGAAAAAATTGAAATAATTCCACATAAAGTAAGTAATTAATTTACGCATAAAATTATACAAACCGATTATATTGAA
Organism: Fidelibacterota bacterium; assembly: GCA_002724735.1. Lineage (GTDB taxonomy): Bacteria > Fidelibacterota > Marinisomatia > Marinisomatales > TCS55 > TMED108. The sequence continues at coordinate 33,971 of PBPT01000009.1, forward strand.
ACTTAATTTGTGATATGGAAAAAGGGACAAAACGATCAATTAATTTTCAAGATTTAATGTTAAACAGAATTCACGAGATATTACTTGTGGCAAGTCCTTACGATGCGTTCATTTTAGAAGAGGATGGTCGACTTACCCAGCAAATCCTCTACGAATATCTTGGAATGAATCTTTCCTATGCGCCTAGAGTTTGGCACGCCAAAAGCGCAAAAAATGGTCTAAAAATGCTTGCTGACAGAAGTTACGATTTAGTAATAGTTATGATGCGAATAACCGATATGGATCCCATTACATTTGGTGAAAATGTCAAAAAAAACTACCCAGACAAACCCATAATATT
>PBPT01000049.1 GCA_002724735.1 Fidelibacterota bacterium
CCAATAGCAGCGGCAACAGGTTCTTCGATCAAAAAGACTTGTCGAGCATTTGCCCTTTCACCGGAATCTCTAACGGCCCTTCTTTCAACTTCTGTAACGCCAGATGGAACGCAAATAACCATTCTAGGTCTAGCAAGGCGATTCATATTGATTTTACTTATAAAACCCTGAATTAAACCATCCGTCATGTTAAAATCAGCAATGACGCCATCTCTTAGAGGTCNAACGGTTTCAATTTCGCGATGCGTTCTTCCAACCATTNCTTTTGCATCATAACCAACAGCGATTATTTTGTCATCATGAACAGATTTTGCCACAATAGATGGTTCGTTAATCATTACACCTTTACCTTTTATGTAAACCAAGGTATTAGCGGTACCAAGATCTATTGCAATATCTCCAGAGACCCAATTAAGGGGATTTTTGAAATTGTTTAGAAAATTCATTAATTATAATTCAACGCTCGGATTGTAATTATAATTTATAAAAAAAAAGGATATGATTACATTAAATAAAGTATGTTCAGAAAATTATTCTGGGTTCATTCGTCCTTTTGAAGCAAGGCTATCTGCAACTTTATTTTTATCGCGTAAAACATGNTTAAAAGACCAATTTTCTAACTTAGATAGCAGAAGAATTGATTTTTTATGAAGATTTTTCATCCTATCATTTTTTACTTTATATAAACCATTTATTTGCTTCACCACTAACTCACTATCGGAAAAAATATTTACATTTGTTATTGATAACTTTTGAAGAGACTCAAGGCCAAAAATTAGGGATTCATACTCTGCCTCATTGTTTGTTGCATCGTCNAGATATTTTGAAAAAGTAAACAATTCAACATCATCTTGATAAATCACTCCTCCAATACCTGCTGTTTTTGANTGCAGGTCAGCAGCTCCATCNACAAACATGGTATATCTTTTACTATGAGACTTTAACTTCTTTAAAATACTGCTAAGNTCATATTTCTTAATATTNCCATCTTCTTCAATTAATGACACCAATGAACGTATTTCTTTGCTTGATAACTTCAATCTCACCATGTGTTGCCACCATAAAAGGGAGATGTGAGCCTAAAATCACCAAACCCAGTTTCATCCATAAAATCGAAATATTTATTTATTTTATAATAATGCCATCTTTGTTGATAAACCCGGGTGAAAGGGTCACTGTATTCTTCAATATCATCAGGGCGTCCAAATTTGATATAGATTTCACCCATATGAGTTCGCCATCCATCCGTACTACCCTTAAAAGCATTGTTAGCATAGGCAACCCTAGAAAAATACTCATCTTGCAATTCATTTCGTTTTGTATCAGGCGTAGGATCTTTTTCTTTCCAAAATTCTAAAAATAACTCTTCCTGCTTTTCAGGATTTGACCTTCTCATTGTTTTATATTGGTCATCGACTAAAATATATCGCATAGCGAGTATTGCTTGATTAAAATTTGATATAGATTTTGAAAANCCCTCACGAGTAACGCCAAAAATTAGAGTTTNTTTCTTTTTTGATTTTCCTTGCTCAAGTGTAACGTATATTTTTTTACTTAGCCCCTTGCTTATAACTTCATCAGGAATGGTTATTTTTTGATAAAAATAATTTTCATCTGAATCAATATCAAATGATTGGTTCCAAAGCTCTTTCTTNTTGGTACTNTTGATAGTGACATTGATATTATACTGTCCAGTATCTATTTTCCCAGATACAAAAAGGGTGGGCTTCACAGATGTTTTACCAATGATGTTTGAGATAATTGGAATTTCATTGTCATCCAAACCCCAATTACCTTCAAAGCTATCAATTAAAAAAGGTTCAAAAAGAAAGAAATCATTTTTACTTTTAGCAAGTTTTAATTCCCGATTAATAATACCGCTTTCATTTGAATCCATATCAAAAAGTTCAGAGGAAATAATGTAATCCCCAGGCGGAACCTTGAATTCATAAAAATGAATGGTTGAAATCTTTTTGGAACTTGATTCTGTGTAGGAATTTGTTGTTAGAGTATTTGACCAGCTTTTTCTACCAATCTGCTCACCACGNTTCTTCTTAATTGTAATCTTGGCNTGATAGGATGATTCAAAAGTNNCATCCTTTTTAATAAATTTTAATACATTATTTGGGACGATCAAGTANGATAGAATTCTGATTGAATCTGATTTGCTATCAGCAAGTGAAAAGGATTTAAATGTATATTGCCGAATGAGTTCATTTTTTTTTGANCTCATACTTGGCTGAGCAAAAATATTACTAGTGAGAAAAAGTGATATAATAAAAGTTAAGAATAATTTCATTACTTATATAAAAACGATACGATACCTTCTGAAGTTCCAATCAAAAGATTGGGAACGATCAATTTCTAAAGTGTTTATGTTGCCTAAAAATTCGTAATTAAAAACNTCAACAAGTTTATCTTTTAAATGATATTGAAGCAAAGCATTATCGGTTGCCAAAAAAAGATAGCTTCGATTAACAGCCAAAGCATTTATAGTGATTCCTCCGAAAATTTCGGATCCTAAAACTTTAGACCATTTTCGTGTGGTTAGATTTAATTTGATTACAGACTCCTCNTTTGCAAAAAAAACTTCATTTCGAAAACTTGCCAAGGCAGTATAATTAAATTGAAAAGAAGAAAATTCAAATTCACTATCAGTATAACCAAACGATTCTTGTTCATATAAATTGTTATTATTCTTATCATAAATAAATAAACCAAGATCTGAACCAATAAAAATAAAATTGTTTAAAACAAGAAGGTCAAAAATAAGGGAATTGCTCAGTAAATCAGTTATCTTATTTTCAATAAATTTTTTTGATTCTAGATCAAATAACTTTAANCCATTTGTTGTGCCAAGCCAAAGANTCTCTTCAAAATAATCCATATTTAAAACGATATTTGTTCTNACACCTGATGGTAAATAATATTGTGACCATACTAAATTTTTTATGTCAAGGTGGACGATTTTATCATCACCACCCAAGTAGAGGTTTTTTTTATACTNATATGATGAAAAGATTCGAAAAGCATCAATGTTTATGATATTCTCAAAGATATAGTGTTCAAATAAATTTCTATTATAATCAAAAAAAGTAATCCCATCNGAGGGCATANAATTTNTACCTCCAAGCCAAAAAGANTGCTTGCCNGCAAGGGTTGTTACATCATNTGANGTTAANCCAAANCTAAATGGNGACATAAGTTTCATTGTATTGTCTCCAAANAAGAAAAATCCGTTTTCACAGCCAACGANAATTTCACCATATTTATTTTCTGCAATTGTTGTTATTTTAGTACTCTTTCCATATGGATCTATCATTTCATTTAAATTTTGCATCCAGCCATCTAAAAAAGTAAAATCAAAAAGTTGATTGGATGGATTTTGCCAAAGCGTATTGAGACCAGAACTCCACGAGATCATTCTGTTCTGCCTCACCATAGTTTCAAGAACAACCCCTGTTACTCCATCTAATCGCTTATATTGACCAAAAGCTTCAATCCAAATATCTTTATTGTCATCACCAATCTTTGTAATTGGATTTCTCACAGACAAACCTAAAGATTCTAAAGAAATATATCTCCAATCCCCTTCAGCGCTAAAACTGTAATGTAGCCCGTTTATTGTAGCCACCCAAAGCATTCCGCTCGATGAATAATGAACTGCTGTAACAAAATTTGATTTTAACCCTTGAGATTTAGTTATAGGCTCTTCAAAACGCTGAGTACGAACGTTAAATCTGATAACCCCACCGTTTTGAGTTCCAAGAAAGGCATAACGATCTCCGAATGAAATAGAATTTATTGAGCCTGATTGACGGTATGAGATCCAGTCAAATGGATTAAATCTGAGCTCTGGCTGAGCTTGAGAAGTATTTATAAAAAATAATAAGAAAAGAATTTTTTTTTTAAATATCATTCAAGCGATATGCTTAAGTCGTAAAGTCTTGAAGTTGTGCCATTGTAATAGGAGTAACTCCAACTAGTTCACATACCCTGCCTGCTGCAAAATTAGCAATAGAAGCCGACTCAAGCGGATTTGCTCCGCTAATTTCACAAAGGGAATACACCGATATTACTGTATCGCCGGCGCCTGAAACGTCATGTATGGTTCGAGCTTTTGTAGGAATATGATGATGCTTAGAATCATAGAAAAGAGAGATACCCTCAGAGCTTCTGGTTATCATTAAAACATCACATTCTATTTGATTCGCTAATAAAAATCCCGCTGTTTCTAAATCTAATTCATTCGACATATAACTGTAAAATTCTGACTGATTAGGTTTGAACAGTTTAACATTGCGATATGATGAAAAATTTTTATGTTTTGGATCAACATAGACAGGTATTTGATTGTCTCCTGCTATTGATATTATTTTTTCAATGTTTTGATTGTTCAATAAACCTTTATTGTAATCCTGCAAGATAACACCATCAATATCAGAAATTGAGTCGGCAACACAATCAACTACCTTTGAATTTATTTCTGAGGAAATATCGTTTGTATGTTCAAAATCCATTCTAAGAATTTGATGATCTTTTGATATTATCCTGGATTTAACTGTAGTGGGGCGCGATTTATCATAAATTAAAGTATCAGCTGAAATCTTGTGTTTATTCAAACTGCTAAGCAGTTTTTCACCATTGCTGTCCTCACCAACTACACCACAGAGTATTGGTAGCGCTCCTAGAGATGATAGGTTGAGCGCAACATTGGATGCTCCACCTGGATTATCTCGAATTTCCTCAACATCAACTACTGGAACGGGAGCCTCAGGTGACATCCTATTCGATTGACCAAAATAGTATCTGTCTAACATCAGGTCCCCTATAATTAAAATTTTTTTTCCTTTAAATGCATTGGAAATTGAATTAAATCTATCGACTGATATCATTTTTTATCTCTTGGTTTGTTTCGACGTCGATTTGAATTTTGATACCTTTTTGGTTTTCTTTTACCGCTATTTACGGGTTTTTGCCCCCCACTTCTTATTTTAGAAATATGTCCATTATCTAAAAATATTAAAACAGAACAAAAGTTTTTCAATGTCTTTTCGTTAGCAGATGCTAATATGATAGTGGTGCCGTGTTCTTTATTTATTGTGATGAGTTTTTTTCTAAATTTCTGCTCCGTAATGTGATCAAAATATATTCCATAATCGTCAATAAGCATCACCCTAGGATCTGTATCGATTCCAAGGGTCATAAGAACAGCATTTTTTTCACCCTTTGAGAGATTTTGAAAATTTGTATTCACAACTTTCTCCGCGGATGAATTTGCAATATAATTTGTCAATAACTGTTTGGCATTTGACTTTTTGAATAAGTTAGAAACTTTAGAATTTTTAACTTTAAGATCATTAATAAACACAAGATCATCAGGTTTGGTGGATTTACCAAAAAAACTTTTTGCAAATGGTGCATTATCATACAATGCCTCACCTGAATCAGGAGCACTAGAACCAGACAAGATCTTTATGAGTGAAGACTTGCCACACCCAGCTGGACCTACTATACCATAAATAGTTCCTTTATGGAATTTTAGATGGCGAATATCAAGAACGATATTACCTTTATACGATCTTTGAATTTTCTTTAATTCTAAAATTAAAGTTGTACTTTTACTCATTTCACCTCCTTTTTTAAGAGGAAGAAAAGAAAGATTATTTATTCAACAGAGTTCTCTAAATAGCGCTCCGCATCGATTGCCGACATACAACCGGAACCAGCAGCGGTAATGGCCTGACGATAAACATGGTCTTGTACATCACCACATGCAAAAACACCTTCAATATTTGTTAAGGTTGAGTCTTTTTTTGTGATCAAGTACCCACTATCGTCCATTTCTAATGTTTTGCTAAAAAGCTCGGTATTGGGCTTATGGCCAATTGCCATAAAAACTCCATCGCATTTTTCTTCAAATTTCTCATCAGAATCTGTCTTCTTTATCATTACCGAGCGAACGCCTTTTTCTTGAGATCCAAAAATCTCCTGGATTGATGAATTCCAAAGAACTCTTATTTTAGGATTGCTCATTGCTCTATCAATCATGATTTTTGATGCACGAAATTCATCTCTACGATGAACAATAACTACTTCTGAAGCAAATTTAGTTAAATAATTTGCCTCTTCCATTGCAGAATCTCCTCCACCAACCACAAGAACCTTTTTCTCCTTGAAGAAGAAGCCATCACATGTAGCGCAAGCAGAAACACCAAAACCCATCAATTCTTTTTCACTTTCGAGTCCCAACATTTTTGCTGTAGCTCCTGTCGCAATTATAATTGATTCAGATTGATATTCTTTATCCGCAACCCAAACACGATAGGGTTTCTTTGAAAAATCAATCCTGGTAACATGCTCAAAATAACATTCTGCGCCAAATCTTTCGGCTTGCTTTCTAAATAAGTCCATTAATTTAGGACCCATTATACCGTCTGGAAAACCAGGAAAATTTTCGACATCAGTGGTAATGGTTAGCTGACCACCAGGCTGACTTCCCTCAAATACGAGAGGTTTTAAATTTGCGCGAGCTGTATATAAAGCAGCAGTTAAGCCTGCAGGTCCTGAGCCAATAATTATAACCTTTCGATTCATAGTTAATATTATTTATTTAAATAACTGTATCTAAGGATTCAGCTATTCTCTCTTTCGGAACAGCGCCAACAATTTGATTAACAACTGCTCCATTTTTAAATACCAGTAAAGTTGGTATGCTACGTACTCCATATTCACTGGCAACTTGGTTGTGATCATCAACGTTTAACTTGCCAAACTTCACCTTACCATCATAATCTAAAGCAAGCTCCTCAATAACGGGAGCAATGACTTTACAAGGACCACACCATTCAGCCCAAAAATCAACCAAGACTGGTGAATCAGATTCTAACACCTCAGNTTTAAAATCATTGGACGTCAGTTCTTTTACATTATCAGACATAAAATCTCCAAAATTTGTATAAATATGTTAAAAGCAAAAGTAAACTTAGTTCGCTGGAGGTATGCCAGGAAATATCAAAAAAAATAAAAATTTATTTTTCAATGATTTTTAATGNTATTGGNANACCATCAAGGTTTTTTGGAAAATCAACATTAAGATATTTTGCAACTGAAACAGGAATGTCAACAGTATTGACGCGGCTATTATCAGCGACTTTTAAACTATTATATTTAGATACCATAAATGGAACATGAGAATCGTAATCGTAATGAGAGCCATGACTAGAACCATAATCGTTTTTCCATAACCAATTTTCTTTTAAAAGTATGTATACATCTGGGCTTTTAACAGGGTCTATCATATTTTTTAATCTATCATTATGGTTTGATTTTGGCAGTTCTAAAATTTCTTTTATTGTTAGTACTCGATCCACTCCATCGATTTTATTGACAAGGTTTTTTATCAAATCAACAGCAATGTTGTGTTCTTCTTTTGATAGATTTTTATTAAAGTAGAAGGCGTTTCCGTACTGAACTACTTTCTTGGGTCCTATTTTTAAATCTATTTGATCAATAATTTTTGAATACGTTTCTTTTTTTAAATCTCTCGGAACTCTTCCCGAACTAATTTTTTTTGAGATTAAATATTCTGGTAAATCCATAACGCCGTGGTCACCTGTTAAGACATAAAGCGTATTTCCAGGTCCTACTCTATTTTCAACGTATTTAATCAAACGCATTAAATTCTTATCTGATCGTAAATAATTATCAAGCTGTTCAACTGACTTTGGACCAAAGTGATGTCCTACCCCATCTGTTGCTGAAAGACCTAAAAAAAGAATGTCAGGTGAACTATCTTTGCCCAAATTGAATCGATCAATAGATTCTATGGCAAGATCTACTAGTGACCTATCTCCATGAGGATATTCGTAAAAGCCAGACAAAAGTGAATTTATTGACATTTCACCAAAGGACAAGGGCAATACTGGTTTTGCGCCCTTTTTCTTAGATACTATCTTTTCGCCAACAAAGTCATCAGCTCTTGCATATTTTAAATAGACACTTGGGTCTTTCAAGCGAGACCAAACACTGTCTTTGTAAGAGCGAACATTTAATCTTTTATTAAAATCTTTTACCCAAAGAGGCAAAGCTGGAAGATAAAAGGTTGAAGAGGTGTAACCTCCATTTTTATCATACCATAAAGCCAAATCTGGATCTTTTCCAGCCATGAGTATGGAACCTCTATCTTTTCCTGAAACTGAAACAACTTTTGAGTTAGGGTATGTGTTTTTAAGCCAGTCGGCTAAACTGGAGCTATTAATATTTCGATAAGATCTTCCAACGTCCTTGCCTGAAAAATTAACTGAAGCTGTATCCTCTACGATATTTACAGCCTTTTTTAAATCTCTATCATACCAATCGTTACTTATGATACCACCATTACCTGGATACACTCCCGTTGAAAGCGCAAAATAACCTGGACCAGTATTGGTTTTTCCGTGATTATGAAAAGTGTTAGGATAATCCACTCCATTATCTTTGAGCCAACGAAACCCACCCGTAAATAAAGAGTCGTATTTAATCATTAAGTCAGGAGTTAATTGATCAGAGACAATATAAACAACCAACTTGGTTTTTGTNTTTTTTGANCAAGAATTGGTAAACAAAAATATCGCTAAAAATGGAANAAGGAATTTTTTCATTTTATTTTCAAAAACCGTCTTTTACCAATCTTNACAACCTGGTTGCTTTTTGAATCAAGCATGAAATTTGCATCATCAAGTTTATTTCCATCAATACTGACCGCACCTTGCTTTATTAATCTTCTTACTTCGCTTTTACTTTCGACGACTTTTGAAGAGAAAATTGCGTCAACGATTGAGACTTTACCTACCAATTTATACTCCGGAATATTATCTGGAATGTTTTTATTCACTACGACCTGATCAAAGTGTTTTTCTGCTTTTAACGCGTCATCAACGCCATAATACAATTCAACCAGTGATCTTGCCAACAAACGTTTTGCATCTCTTGGATTGTATGTTGTGTCTTTGAGTTTAATTTCAACCTGATCGACGACTTCATCACTTGCATCTGCTGCAAGTCTGAAGTATTTAACAATCATTTCATCAGTGATGGACATTGTTTTTCCATACATTTCTTCAGGCGAATCCGTTAGTCCAATGTCGTTTCCATAAGATTTAGACATTTTATCCTGACCGTCCGTACCCTCTAAAAGCGGTAGCGTCAAAACGCATTGAGGTTCTTGATTGTACTCTTTTTGAAGATCCCTTCCTACAAGCAAGTTAAATTTTTGATCGGTTCCACCCAATTCAATATCAGCTTTCAAATGTACAGAGTCCATACCCTGTGCGAGGGGATACATAAATTCATGTATAGAAATCGGGGTGTTTGATTGATAGCGCTTTGTAAAATCATCTCTTTCAAGCATTCTAGCAACGGTATAATGACTGGAGAGTTTGATTACCTCGCTAAAATTCATTGCATTCAACCACNTAGAATTAAAAACAATTTCTAACTTTTCTATGTCTAGTATTTGACTGGCTTGCTCAATATATGAATTCGCATTGATTTTGGTCTCTTCAAGAGTAAGCTGGGGACGGGTTTTATTTCTACCTGATGGGTCGCCAATCATAGCGGTAAAGTCACCAATNACGAGTATGGATTGATGTCCTAAATCTTGAAAGTGACGAAGTTTTCGCAACACAACTCCGTGACCTACATGAAGATCGGGTCTGCTAGGGTCGCAACCCAATTTAACCCGCAGAGGAGTGTTGGATTCAAAAGAACGTTTAAGCTTATCAATAAGATTGTCTTTAGGTAAGACCTCCTCGCAGCCTTTTGTGATGAGGCTTAATTGTTCATCAACGGGTAAAAAACTCATCTTGACCTGTCCCTTAATTCTCTTTGGGTGTCGCGCTGGATGTCTCTTTCCTTGATTGATTTCTTTTTATCATATATCTTTTTTCCTTTTGCCAATCCTATCTCTAGCTTAGCCCAACCACTTTTATTAAAGTAAAGCTTTAATGGAATAGCGGTTAACCCTTTCTGGTCAAGGCTATTTCGGATCTTAGTTATTTCATTTTTATTAAGAAGCAATCTTCGATTTCTTGCAGGCTCGTGGCCAGTGTGGCCTGTATTTGAGTAAGGGTTTATATGCATTCCGCTAACCCATGCTTGATTTTTACGAATGATAACATAAGACTCTTTTATGTTGGCTTTGGCTTCTCGCAAACTTTTNACTTCACTACCGGCAAGTTCGATCCCAGCTTCATAGGTGTNAAGAATGTGATATTCGTGATACGCTTTTCGATTTGAAGCTGCAACTTGTTGTTTCATAATTATTTCTTACTCNGAATATAACATATTTTGGATACGCCCCCACAAGACTAATCCTTCTTAGTCAAAATCAAAAAAATAGAGTTATCTGACATTATTTCACTATGATATGTCATTTTGACAATACGTAATGAAAAAATGGCTTGATTTATAATATGGCATAAACATTGCATAATATTAAGNGAATTTTAAATAAATAAGAAAGGAGTCAAATATGACTTTAATTAAATGGAAACCCAANAATATGATTATGAATGATTTTGATTACATGATCGATAGAATATTTAACGATGGTTGGAATTATAATACAACAAACGATAGTTTTTCACCATCAGTAGATATTATTGAAAAAGATGATGAGTTCATACTGAAGGCTGATTTTCCAGGGTTTGATAAAAAGAATATTGAGCTTAATATTGAAAATGGGGTATTAAAATTGAACGCTGTCCAAGACAACAATTACTCTGAAGATAATAAGTTTACTATTCAAGAGAGGAATAATTCTTCTGTTCACAGATCCTTTACCCTTCCAGACTATGTGAAAACAGACAAGGTGTCTGCAAAATATAAAAATGGAACATTGGAAGTATTCATTCCAAAAAAGGATGAGGTTAAACCTTCAACCCAAACAATCAAAATTAGTTAACAATGAATTAACTAATGACGTCCACAAGCCCTTGAAGGATTTTTTTTGCTGAATCTTCTTTCAAGGGTTTGTCTGGATTTGAAGATATGGTTCTCGCCAAAACATTAATTCCCATGTGCTCAAGCTGGGATCGAAACGCCGTTAAAAATCTTTTACCATCTCCCCCGCTTGACGTTGCAATTAGCGCAAATTTTCCATTAAAAGCATCTCGCCAATTTTTTGATTTAACGGTTATCCAGGTGATTGCATTTGACAAAACTGGTGGAACCCCACCATTATACTCTGGACCACAAAATATCAAACCTTGAGCTTCGTGAATCATTTCAATCAATCCTGAAATTTCACTCTCGTCAACATTGTTACCACTTCCAAACAGAGGGAAGCGATAGTCTTCAAAACTTATCACTTTAGAATCGTGACCTGCTTCCTTAAGCAAAGAAGAAAGGCGATTAGATAAATCCAAATTATTGTCGTTGGTTGCAGATATGATGAGTAAATTGTTCACAATCGTTTTTGTTTGTAATTAAAATTTACAGTTATGTGTCGTTAATAAAAAGTATATCCTATGATACTGAANAACATACTTGATTCTATAGGAAACACTCCTGTCGTTCAATTGAACTCCATTGGTAAAGAGCTTGAATGTGAGCTTTTTGCTAAATGTGAGTTTTTAAACGCTGGTGGCTCGGTTAAAGACAGAATTGCTGTGAGAATGATTGAAAACGCTGAAAAAGAAGGTAAAATAAAGCCTGGAGATACGCTCATTGAACCAACGTCTGGCAATACTGGCATTGGACTTGCACTGGCAGCAGCTGTTAAGGGGTACAAAATGATCATTGTGATGCCAGAAAAAATGAGCATGGAAAAAGAAGTTGCTCTCAAGGCCTTAGGTGCCAAAATTATCAGAACACCGACTGAAGCTGGTCATGATGATCCTGAAGGCTTATTTCACGTATCTCGCAAACTTAAAGAATCTACACCAAACGCACATATTTTAGATCAATATGGAAATTCTGANAACCCAGACGCGCATGAAGAAGGAACTGCTATCGAAATATGGAACGATTTTTCTGGAAAAATTGATATGATTGTTGTCGGGGTTGGCACTGGAGGGACTATCACGGGAATTGCAAAATATTTTAAAAAAAGGAATCCTAATATTAGGATAGTTGGNGCNGACCCTTACGGATCCGTACTGGGCGGTGGAGATGAGGTNTACCCTTACAAGGTTGAAGGAATCGGGTATGATTTTTTTCCAGAGGTTCTNGATAATACGCTTGTTGATGAATATGTTAAAGTTGATGATAAAAATTCATTTGAAATAGCTCGCAAACTAATTAAACATGAAGGATTGCTTTGCGGTGGATCAAGCGGCACCGTAGTCTGGGCAGCATTACAAAGCGCTAAAACNCTTAGNAAAGGTCAGAAATGCTTATGCATTTTAGCTGATGGGATCAGAAACTATATGAGCAAGTTTGTTTCGGATGAATGGATGAAGGATAACAACCTTACGTAGTAACTATTTTNGCTTTNCTTATGATTTCCTTAGCTATCACGCTTGACACTTTGAGTCTCTTTTGAATTTCTTCATGCGATAACGTGGCAATTTTACTTGGACTCTTATACTCTGATAGTAGTTTTTGGGTTTTTTTTGGCCCTATTCCCTTGATATCTTTAAAAATTGAATGAGATATCGACTTCGATCTTTTTTNCCTTTGAAAATCAATAGCAAACCGATGCGCTTCATCACGCAATTGACGTAGCAGAATCAATCCAGGAGATTGTTTTGGTATAGATTGAGCTGCCGAATGACCAGGAACAAACACCTCTTCAAGCTTTTTGGCCAGACTAATGATTGGAACATAATCTAAGCCAAGCTCTCTTAAAGCTGAAACCGCCATAGATAACTGACCCTTACCCCCATCAACGACAATNAGATCGGGTAAGCCTATGCCCTCTTCTTTTACGCGTTTGTACCTCCTGAAAATGACTTCACGAATTGACGCAAAATCATCTATACCAACAACCGATTTAATATTGTATTTCCTATAAAGCGATTTTTTTGCCTTNCCATCAATGAAACACGCCATAGAAGCAACGGTATTTGTCCCCCCTAAATGAGAAATATCAAAGCATTCAATTTTTCTTGGAGGTGCTTTCAGCTGAAGGTCATCTTGAAGCTGATGAATCATCTTTGGCACAAAATCTTGTCTTTTTTTCTTATTTAATATCCACTCACCAAGTAAAAGCTTCGCGTTTTGAAAAGCCAACCGAACCTGCTTTGCTTTTTCTCCTTTCATCGGCAGAGATATGTTAACTTTTTTTCCTCTTTTATTTTGAAGCCACTTTTTCAAATCATCAATGGAATCTGGTAACGTTTGAACNCATATGTCTGTGGGGATAAAATTTGTGTTCAGGTAAAATTGTGTAATAACTGTTTTAATGGTAACGCTGTCATCCTCGTCCAAATTTTTCATTGATAATTTTTCTCTGCTTGTTATTCGACCGTTTCGAATTCGTACAATTACAACTATTCCAAAATCGTTTTCTTTTGCAAGCGCAATAACGTCTCTGTCGTCAAAATCTGCATTGACTTTTAACTGTTTTTTCTTGAATTCTCTAATTGCTTCAATCTGATCTCGAAAGATTCCAGCATCCTCAAATCTGAGCTGATCGGATGCAAGTTTCATTTGATCTTGAATGTATATTTCAGATTCTTTTGTCTTTCCATGGAGAAAAGAAATGATGTTTTCAATCATCGTGTTGTAGTGGTTTTGAGACACCAGTCCTTCACAAGGACCTTCGCATTTTTTNATATGATAATCAAGACACAGATCTATTTTTTTTGCATCTATTGCTGCTTGATCGATAAAATAATCACAACTTCTAACAGGAAAGATTTTTCGTATGGCCTTTAACGTGCGCCTCAAATAAATAACATCTGTATAAGGTCCAAAATATTTAGATCCATCTTGAACAATCTGTCTTGTGATAAACACTCTAGGATAGGGCTCATTTGTGATACGTATATATGGAAACGATTTGTCATCTTTCAGATTCACATTATAAAATGGTTGATGCTTTCGAATTAAGTTTGCTTCTGTGAGAAGCGCTTCTACCTCACTGCGTACAACTATCCATTCTACATCAGAAATACGCTTGGTCATCGATATGGTTTTGGCTGATTGATGTTTTTTGCTCTGAAAATAGGAGCGCACTCTGTTTCTAAGCTGCTTGGCCTTTCCGATATAAATGATTTCATCATTTTTGTCTTTGAAAAAATATACACCGGGTTCGGTGGGTACAATTTTTATTTTATCAGGATTAATCTGCATTAGGATTGAAGACTATTCTAGGACATCAACCTTGCGATAATTGTCAGGAATTTTAAATGTGCTCGTATCAATTTCAACCTTTTTTGCTAAAGAAATTTCCATTTCCATACTAAAAGATGGTTTGTCTTTTTCATTATAACTNGTCATGGTGCTTTTAACAATTTTACCAGCAATCTTATTATATTTATTTTTAGGCTCTAAACGATTGAGCCAATTATCTGACGTGGGCTGACGGGTGAAAGTTCCTCCGTAGGACTCAATGAGCTCTTGTTGAACTTTATCAGCAAAGCTGAAAACTAGCGTGTCATCCGTTATCCATTCTATCATTGTAAATGCACCATTTGGACTTGAAATCCTCGTGGTAACTTTTTGGCACATAAATTGATTTATTTTGACNAGCTCATCTGAAACAGATCGTTCAATGGTTGGCCTTGGTCTTTCGTTTTCATTTNTACCTTCATCAGACCCAGAGTCTCTACTTTCGCTGTTATTCCCGCCACCTGGATTCATTCGTGTAAGATCTTTTAATGAGGGTTTTCCGTTATTTTCTCTGATTGATTGAAAATCTTGCTCCGAATACTCTTTTTTAGAATCATTATACATNACAAGAGATTGATCNTCGTTGATTAACAACTTACCGGCAATACGATTTCCACCCATAGCCATTCGCGTATAAAATCTATCGTATTTTGACTCCACCTCCTCCTTGTATCGACCCTCCATGGCGTCGATAGTATTTAAGAAGGACATTGTACCAGCAAAAGGAACGTTTATTTTTGTAGTAGATTGAATTTTTACTTGAAAATAATCTATTTGACCAAAAGTTAATTGAGCTAAAAAAGGAATTAAATAAAAAAAGCGGTAATACATTTACCAAGGAAGCTNATTGAGATCTACGTTACCACCGGACAGGATTAATCCAACGTTTTGCCCTTCAAAAAGGGCTTTTCTCTTTAATACCAATGCCAATGTGATTGAACAGGATGGCTCAACAATGATTTTAAGTCTTTCCCAAACCATGCGAAGCGATTCAACGACCTCTTGTTCATCGATTGTAATTATTTCATCAACTAATTCTTGGATTACAGGAAAGGTTTTTGTGCCTATTTGGGCACGCAATCCATCGCAGATCGTGTCGATAGTTTTATTGGCTACAATGAATCCTTTTTTTAAAGATTTGTACGCATCATCCGCTTCTTTTGGTTCTGCGCCATAGACTTTAATAGAGGGGCTCATGGTTTTTGCCGCAATCAAAGACCCGCTTAACAAACCTCCTCCACTCACTGGAGATACAATCGCATCAAGCTTTGGTACATCTTCTAAAAGCTCTTTAGCGCACGTACCCTGACCAGCCATAATACGTTCATCATTGTAGGGATGGATAACGGTGGATCCAGTTTTATCTACAACCTCCTTCAATACGCTTTCTCGGTACTTTTGGTCTGGATCGCACCAAACCACTTCTCCACCATTGCGTTTAACATTGTTTACTTTAATTAGGGGGGTATTGTGNGGCATGACAACCTTAGTCGTTCCGCCTCTCCTTGAGACAGCCATTGATAGAGCAGCGCCATGGTTCCCTGAAGAGGTAGTGGCAACACCTTTGTTAAAATCGTTATTTGACAACAGTTCTACGGCATTGGTTGCGCCACGAATTTTGAAAGATCCTGCCTTTTGGAAATTTTCGCATTTAAAAAAAAGATTCGCTCCGGTTTCATCGTTAAGACTCGTGTTGGTTAAAACAGGAGTTCGATGAATAAAGGGTTGAATTCTTTCGTGAGCGGATTCTATATCTTTTAGACTAACCATTAACAATCATAAATTAAACAATAAATTAAATAATATTTTTTAGGGAAAGAATGAATAAGACATCAAAATTACATATGACAACAGATGANTTTAGAAAAGAAGGCTACAAAGTNATTGACTGGATAGCTGACTACTATGAAAACATTGAAACCTATCCTGTTTTATCTCAGGTATCTCCAGGGGATATTCGAGATGCCTTACCAAAAANCCCGCCTCAAAAGGGAAGAAAATACGATGATATTTTAAAAGACATGGACCTGATGATGCCAGGCATGACGCATTGGCAATCACCAAATTTTCATGCATTTTTTACATGCGCGACGAGTGGGCCTGCAATCTTAGCAGATCTAATAGCTACGGGGACCGGAATTGTTGGCATGCTTTGGGAAACCAGCCCCTCATGCACAGAGGTTGAAACGCATGTACTTGATTGGCTTGTGGATATGCTTGGAATGCCTGAAAAGTTTAAATCCAATACTGCTGGTGGAGGCGTCATACAAGACACTGCGTCTAGTTCAACATTAATTTCTCTGATTGCGGCTCGAGAATACGCAACCAAAGGAGACTTCAATATTGATAGCAATTCCAAACGATTGACAGCATACGTTTCATCTCAATCCCACTCCTCCATTGAAAAGGCTATCAAAGTTGCAGGCTTAGGAAGAAACGCAATACGCATAATTGATGTTGATGATGCCTATGCAATGATTCCTGAAAAACTTACCGAGCAAATTCAAACAGATATCAATCAGGGATATACNCCTGCTTTTGTTTGCGCAACCGTTGGGTCTACCAATACAACAGCCATTGACCCNGTACTTCAATTAGGAAAAATATGTAAGGAATATAACGTTTGGCTGCATGTGGACGCAGCTATGGCCGGTGCAGCAGCGCTGTGCCCAGAATACAGGTACATTCAAGAAGGGTTAGAGTTTGCAAATAGCTATACATTTAACCCTCATAAATGGATGCTCACAAATTTTGATTGTAGCGTCCTTTTTGTTGATGANAGATACAAGGTTACCAATGCAATGTCAGTGGTTCCAGAGTATTTAAAAACCAAAGGAGGTGATTCTGGAGACGTTATCAATTACATGGACTGGAGCATCCCGCTTGGTCGAAAATTCAGAGCGCTAAAATTATGGCAAGTTATNAACTACTATGGNGTAGACGGTCTCCAGGAATATATCAAGCNAAATGTTGAAGATACCCAANNNNTAAGACAATGGATCGAAAAAGATGACGACTACGAAATTGTAGCCCCCACGCCATTAAACCTGGTTTGTTTTCGGCACAAAAAGGGTAATGATTTCAATAAATTGCTGCATGAGACCATAAATCAAAGCGGAAGAACCTATATTACGCGCACTAAGATTGATGATAATTACATTTTAAGATTTAGCATTGGACAGCCTACCACCACGCTTGATCATATCAAGAAAACTTGGGAATTTATTAAAGAAACTGCTTTGAATCTTAGTTAGGGCTTTTCTGCAAGCTCAACCAAAACTCCACCGGTGCTTTTAGGGTGAATGAAGACAATTTTATATCCTTCAGCGCCCACCTTCGCATCCTCGCTTAAAATAGCAATATCGTTATCTCTAAGTTCTTTAATAGCTGCATTTATATCATCTACCTCAAAACATACATGATGAATTCCAGGGCCACGATTTTCTAAAAAACTGTTAATTGGTGAGTCCTTGCCCAAAGACTCTAATAACTCTACCTTGCCCTGCCCTGTATCATAAATATCTGTGATAACCCCTTCGCTCTCAACCGTTTCAGTAACTCGATGCTGTAATTTTAATATATGAGACCAGAACGGAGAGGATTTGTCAATATTCTTGACAGCTATTGCTAAGTGCTCAATTCCTAAAATTTTCATAATATTAATGATACCAAAAAATATTACCCTTTCATCAGCAATTATTACATTGAAGACAATGGAGCATTGAAACTAATATCCACCATTTAGAGGTAATGGAAAGACACCAAACAACCCAAAATGATTATTTCCATTAAGATCATTATTAAAATTTATACGATCATAGGATAATAAAGCAAAAGCGCCGCCATAAACTTTATACTTTTTAAAACTACCATATTGGTTGTTCCATATTCGTCCAACGCCTGCTCCAATAAAGAAAGCGGTTATCTGAGAGTCAATGTAATTAAATCTTTTCATATTTGGCGGAGTATTTTTACCAAAGTAATACCTTTGACCTATCGTGATTGCTGGAATAAAAGGATAAGCTGCATCAGCAATTATCCCAGTGGACAATTGATACGAAACNGATAATCGATTGCTATAGGAAATTTGTATGCCGGGGCTTAAATAAAGACTGACGTTTTGTGAAACAGACTGCGTTGAAAACAAAAGAATCGTCAAAAGCAATAATCTGATTTTTTTTATAATACACAAAATTTATTTTTACTNTTTCTGCTCGTTTACTTTAACAAGATCATTTTTTTTGTTTTTACAAAATCATTGGTTCTTAATTGGTAAAAATACATACCCGCGCCAACTTGCGATCCATAGTCGTTTGTAGCGTTCCAAACAACTGAATGATATCCTGGATTGATTTGAGACATATCAATTGTTTTAATTTTCTGACCAAGAACATTAAAAATAAGTATTGATACATCGGTTGCTTTAGGAAGGTCAAAGCGAATCGTTGTAGTTGGATTGAATGGATTTGGGTAATTGTCATGCAACGCAAATTCTTTAGGTAGTATATCTGATTTTTCATTGACCGCTAAAGTTGCATCGCTTGTGTAGGATATGCTTGGCCAAGCAGAATGCAACGTTGCAAAACCAGAGTTATGAGCTTCAATACTTCCTTCAAAGTGACCATCCAACACCAATTTATCGCGGCTGTAAAAATANACGCTGTCTTTATCTGATGCTGCAGCCAGCGCGAAAGAGTGTTCGCCAGTAGAGTCAATATATGCAGATACATCAATAGATATTTTCTCATTTTCAGCAAGAGTGCGAATGGTATCGAGTGCTGTAAGATTGTTTTTATCTAAAAGTCCAATATTGCTACTAGCTAACCTTTCATCCCATCCCTTGTAATTATATTTATAAAGTACAATTCCATCGTTCAATGAATATATTTTACCTGGAGTAAGATTGAGCTCGACCTTATAGGAGCTATCAACTTTAGCGGGCGCATCAAACTTTAGGAATGCATGATTATTCCTTGAAACCAATAATTTTTGAATATGCTGAGGAAGGTATGTGCTATCTTGTATCGAAATATCTATAGACCGATCATTGATCGGGTAAACCTTATCAGTCGCAGTAAATGACCAAGAGTCACCAACCACACCGTCAACCGTTACTCTCCAATTGTAAGTACCACCCGGTTTTAGCTTTACAAACATTACGTTATTGGGATATTGAAACGTTTGGGTTTCATTCAGACCCGGACCACTAATGGCTACGGTGGCTGAGGTTCCACTGTAATCCTCTTTCCATGGATAATTCCAGGCAAGCCCATATTCTAGTGAAACATTTTTTGCTCCATCTCTGGGAATGGGGATTGATGGATAGGCAGTCCTAAATCCAGGTATCCAATAAACAGAGTCCCCGTACTCATAAGGACCAATATCCGGCGCTTCTCCTACATATTTTCTATTTTGATTGCTATAGGTTGAAGCGTGATAGAAATTTTCATCCTGACCATCGTTTATGCCTTCAATGACTTTACCGGCATCAATAAAGATTGAACCTTTTCTGGGTCTGAAATCATAGGATTGAATACGATTTTGCTCAAAAGGATCAACACCAAATATCTCGATCAACTGCTCAGGGTCTCGAGTTCTATTATCAAGCCATGGATCTTCTAATTCAAGTTGCGGATAAGATTGAGACCAATAGCCCTCTCTATTATCAATTGGAAAATTGCGACCATACCAGATACCAGATTCATTTAATAAAAATTTTGGATCTACCTTTTGATTGCACGCACCGTTATTCATAATAGCCTGATCGCCACAATCCGGTGAAGCGCAATTTAGTTTTCTTCCAGCGATCGCATTATGGATATCGGTATTATGATTGCCCTTCATATTTTCGACACCTTTTCCATGTGGAAAAGAACCATAATCGCCACAATATTTATGAGCAGCAAGATTAAGATCCACATCCCAATTATCATAAGCCATGACATGGTAAACGTTGTGCTTGTCGCCTTTCAATCGAAACCCTCTCTTATTTCCAGCTGAAACTACATGATGAACGAGACCATATTGCCCAGCACAACTTCCATCAAAACGCATTCCGTTGCGATTGGAGTTTAACATCCAGCTGTATCTGGTAGTGGATTTATTAGCCGCTCCCGAAGCCCTGCCAATACCTGAGCCATCCGTATTTTGATAGTGGTCTTCAACCCATGCATATTCAACCAACGATCTTTTTCCAGGACCAATGTTGCCAGATCGATTTTGCCTCATTGTCACATAACGAAAGGTATCTGAAAAATAGTTATTATCATTATTAATATTTTCTCCCCTGCAGTTTAGACAATTATCATCAACTTTTAAATTCCAAAACATATTTCCAAACCAACCATTATATTCAGCAAGAATATTTTCATAAACTGGATACTTAATTTTTCTAAAACTAAAAATATACGCGTAGACGACATATCGAAAGATTACATTTCGAACAACATTATGTTCTCCTTCATACATCATATTGCCTCTATATCGATGATCAACTTTAAAATCTGTATCAGTTCCATCTGCCATTTCACGGTTGCGCAGATCAGCTTCCCAGCTATGCGAAAAGTTGGAATTCTTTATCGTTATATAACTGCCATGATTGCTGTAAAACGCATTTGCGTAAAAATGAAGATTATCAAAAACAATATTGTCAGAGTGTTGAAGATTTACAGTATGCGTTCGTATTCGTACGCGAACATTTGATTCATTGGGTATTTTCTGTCCTGGATATATGTATAAGGTGTTGGTATTTTTTTCAAAAGCCCATTCCTCTAAGGTATCCAGGTTTGCGATCTGTCCAACTTTATATTTATAGTCAACCTCAGGATACATGATACCTCCGTTTTTGTATGGCGCACCATCATTATTTTCCCAAACGGTACCAGGCTCAGGGTTGTCTTTGTTGCCAGTAGTGGGGTCGGTCGGGTTTTTGAAATTCGTTGGCATAGCGGGTATCATATAGCGATCATCTACAAAAACACCGTAAATGCTGTCTATACTGGTCTTAGCTTCCTGAGAAATTGATCCCATATCAAGAACCGCTTTATAAACTTGATTTCCGTTCAAGCTAGTGAGCTGCCAATCCGCTTTTACTGATATAGTGCCATCAATTTTAGTGTTCTTGGTTTCGCCCAAAACTGTAATTTTGGCACCTTCTGTGTAGGGTGAGTGGTTAATGTATTCAGCAAAAACAAGGTCCGAGTATCTCCCCTCTTTAATTAAAATTGTTTGCCCTCCTTCAGCTGCTTCGAGTGCGCTTAAA
>PBPT01000050.1 GCA_002724735.1 Fidelibacterota bacterium
GGTGAGTGGTTAATGTATTCAGCAAAAACAAGGTCCGAGTATCTCCCCTCTTTAATTAAAATTGTTTGCCCTCCTTCAGCTGCTTCGAGTGCGCTTAAAATATCTGGATAGGGACAATCAACTGTTCCGTTAGGCTCCTGACAATTGTCGCTGTATAAATCTTGCATGATTTCTGCGTGGTCAATCGTAGCGTGATGCTTGTTGGGAGACCGATCAACAATGTTAAAATTTTCATCAGTATCCATAGAATAATATGCTACTAGTCCATCGGAGTTTACATCTTGCAAACTGTCCATATTGGCTTTTATTTCAGCTTCTGTTCTGACGACATCCCACACTCTTACCTCATCTAATTTTCCTCGAAAACGAGCACCTATGAAGCTAAGAGATACAGCGTCAGGAACTTTCCCAGACCATTTAGTGGGATTGGTCGTACTATCTACTTGAACCCCATCTACATACAGTCTTCCTTTGTCACCATCGTAGGTAAATGCGACATGATGCCATGTATTGGGTTTTCTAACATTTCTTATTTGTCGCATTACATCACCACCGTTCGAACTAAAACCATAAAATATCTCATTTTTATTTAAAAAAGTGATATTGGGAGATGTAGACGAATAATTTCCCTTCCAGTTTTCAGTGCCGATGACCTTTTGATGCAATCCTGTGCTCGTATCAGCAGTAAAGGTCATAGCCTCTAGGGTAAATGTTGCACCTAAGATGGGAAAATTGCTTGGAAGCGTGATTCGATCTCTACTTTGAATGTCGTAATTTCCATGACCACCATGCTTGGTATATCTATCAAATTTTGCATATTGGTTAGAAGAGCTATATGTTTTACTGTTATCAACTATAATATCCTGGGAAAACGCGTTTGTAAATAGGATAATGAAAAGAAAAAGGGGTAATTGTTTCATATGATTTTTTAATTCATGTCATTATGCTGTGACACAAAACCTTTTTAATTAATAAAAATGTTAGTAAAAATTTAAAGAATTGAACTTAAAAAGTCAGCGTGATTTGTGTAAATAATCTAAAGTGAGTGCGGTCATGGTTTTCATTCCAAGCAGCATCCCACTATCATCCACATAAAAATCTGGTGTATGATGATCGGCTACCTTTGCAGGGTCAAAACCTTTTGGTATGCCTCCAATGAAAAAGTAAATCCCAGGTACTTTCTGCTGAAAGAAGGAAAAGTCTTCTGCGCCTGTAACAGCTTTAATAATGTTAACATTTTCTTTTCCAGCTATTCTTTCAAACGTTGGAAACATTTCATTATATAATTTAGGGTCATTATAGGTCACGGGATATCCATTGTTGATATCAATTGTGGCTGTAGCATTGTTCGCTTCTGCAGTCGTTTGAACAATCTTTCTGATTCTTTCGTGCACCTGTTCTTTCATTGAGGCATCAAACGTTCTTATGGTTCCGAGCATGTAGACGCTTTCTGGAATAATATTTGACCTTACACCGCCGTGTATTGCACCTACTGTTACAACGACTGGGGCATTTGTTAGATCCATGTTTCTACTAACAATGGTTTGAAGATTGTTCACCATCTGCGAGGCGGTCACAATTGGATCAACACTATTCCAAGGTCTTGAGCCATGCGATTGTTTGCCTTTTATGTCGATTCTAAAAGAATTAACAGCTGCCATAATCCCTTCGGATTTAATGTTGATCTGACCCACCTCTAGACCAGACTTTATGTGAAGACCAAAAATTGCATCTACGTCAGGCTTTTTTAATACTCCTTCTTTCACCATGAGCTCGGCACCACCCTCCTCTCCGTCTGGAGCGCCTTCTTCAGCAGGTTGAAAAATAAATTTAACCTTACCAGGGATTTGATCTTTCATGTCCTTCAAGATTTTTGCAACACCCAGTAGAATTCCAATATGCGTATCGTGACCACAGGCATGCATAACAGGTACGGTTTCGCCATTATAAACCCCGGTCATTTTTGATGCCCAAGGAATATTGACTCTTTCTTTAATCGGGAGACCATCGATATCCGCTCTCAAAGCAACAACTGGACCACGTTTGTTCCCATTTAAAACAGCAACAACACCGGTTTTAGCAATATTGGTTTGAGGTTTGTAGCCCATATCTCGAAGAATTTCAGCTATACGTTTAGAGGTTTTGAACTCCCGATTGCTCAGCTCTGCATTTTGATGAAACCAGTGGCGCCATTCAATAACTTGACTTTCAATCTCTGTAGCTAGTTTTTCAACTTTTGAATCGTAGGATTGAGCTGAAATACTATTGACTGGTATAATTACGATAATTATATACAAACTTCTAAAGATCAAATTTCTGTAAGGCATTTATCTAGCTTTATTTTAAAGTTTTGAGGCTTTGATTGATGGTATCTGAAAAATAAAACTTAATCTTAAGTTTACCATCCTGCCTCACCAAATAGGCACTTTCATGCCAATCATAATTTAATAATTCTTTTTTGCCATCATTAAGCGTAACAAATCGACCTTGATTTTTAAAATATGCGTGTGCTGAATTTTTATCTATGGATATGTTCCAGTCACTTATTGTCCAGTCGTCTTCAATGGTGTTGAATGTTTGCGCAAATTCAATAAAATCATCTGCCGTCATTACCTTTCCAATTTCATAAAGAACGTAATCGTCAGTTACATAATTTTTAAAATTATTAATGTTATCGCTTTCAACCGAGAAAGAATCGAACATTCCAAGAATAGTATCTTTGACCTCCTGTTCTGTTATCGGCTTATTGTTCACGCACGATACAGTAAAAAGTAATGATAAGGTAAGCGCTAAACTTTTTAGCTTATCTATTGGCAAAATATCTCACATTTCAGCATAATGCAGTCGTTAACTATTTGCTTTGAAGATAAAACAAAATGGAAAAGACGACATTAAGCAAAAGGTTTACTGTAGCGGTAGGACCTGAAACCTGACCAGTTATTAAGTGGAAACTAATCAACAGTACGAAAAAAAGACTAACTACCGAAAACACCTTTCCAAATTCTGGTAAAGCCTTACCAGCTATAGCTGGAATTCTAAACCCAATGAAGGAAAATCCCAACAACGACACTCCGAAAGCTTGACCAAGGGTAATCATATCTGGTGTCGTACTAAAGTTTGCTTGCTTAAGCCACAGCTCAGGGACAAAGGCAACGCCNACAAAATTCAAAAAAAGAATGGCCGAAAAAACTCTAAAAACCAAAGTTAAACTCATTATTACTCCAAAAGTTATTAAATAATTAAAAAATATNTTCTTATCTACCTACTCAAAGATAGTTAGATCGANCTCTTCAAGTAAATAANAAACCTGACCTGAATNGAAGCTATTGTTCCACCCTGTTTCTTTAAGTTTGTCTTCAGCATTCTCCTNNCCATATTTTTGAACGAAAGGTTTGGTAATGAAATAGTTGCCCTCNTCAATATAGGGATCGCCTATGAAAACGTAAGACCAGGATTTATCTTTATTTTGACTTCTTGGTCTCATAAATCGCATTTCTTCAAAAGCTTTTTGATTTAACGCATGAATGTCATCAGATGGATCGCGATACTCCGCAACAACAGGAAGAACGTCATTTAACGTTAATTTTTCAAACTTCTGATTCATATTTGGTTTTATATAATTCAGAACGATCATTATTGTATTTCCAGGCTTTGACTTAATTTTATTTTTAAAACCAGAAAAGGNTATATCTTGACCAAAAAAACTCTCTTGCCCTTTTTTGGTGAAACACGAAGACCAAGCGTNNAGAATCTTTTGCGATTCATCGTTTCCGAATTTTTGCTTTAGCGGCTTTAGGATACTTGTAGTAGAATTGTTAATAAAAGGGTCAGCCATGAAGATGTAAGTCCAAGTTGAATCCTCATTCATATTTAAAGGCTTAAAGAGCCTACCAAATTTTTGAGCCTCCTTGTTGGCGTTATTAACATTGATATCAGGGTCTTTGTACGAAAAAATTGCTGGATACACCTTGTCCATCAATAGGTCATAAAAGGTCTGACTTTTTTCAAATTTGATGTGATTTAAGATNAGCCATGAGCTTTTTGATGGCTCATTGTATGTTTGATTTAGCTGAGGTGTATTNGCACAACTAAAAAATGCAATTGCANTCAAGCTTAAAATGTATTTTTTCATAATAATNCCTANAAAATGTTTAATAGAAAATTTAAAACTACGCGTTGGGTAATAATGGCAACAAAAACTTAGTTTGGTATTCCACTTCCACTATGTAGAGGAGTAAAATGACCCGATTTTACTTTCCATTCTCCATTTTCTTTAACAAATATTTGACTCACTCTGGTTCGGTAGTCGTTTTTTTCAACTCCGTTAATAGTATAAGAGCCAACCAGGTAGTAATAGGCAACCGCGACCTTATTTTTTTCCAAAACGTCCACTTCAATATANCGGGGGTTAAAGTTAAATTTATTCCCTGGCTCTTGACCTTCAGTCCATGCGGAAACAGTTGATTCTTGAAGGTACCAAAACGAACCATTCGAATCTCCATTCATAGTACCATCGGAAGAAAGAGTTGTGACAAATTTTTTCCAATTCTTGTTGTTTTGATAAGAATAATGTTTTTTCACTAGATCCTCTACCTCTGCCTTATCATCTGCAAAAAGCAGGCAGCTTGACACTAATATGAAACTTAGTATTTTTGATTTATTCATAATTGTCTCCTTTTCAATTACGTTTTTAAGTAAAGTGTTAATTAATTCTTCTTCCCCATCTTTGATAGACCTCAAAGCTGGGATCGCACATTTCTATTTTGACATCCCTAATTAGATGAACAGGATTTCCTCCCCCTCCTTGACGCGAATTATCCTTCGATATAGTTAAGCATAGTTTTTTATTCACCTCAAGGTAAATTTTTCCATTGTCATTAAAATCAAACTTCTGTTTATCGCTACCAGTGCAAGGATTTAAGGATATCTCAGAGGGTATTTCAGTTGATTCCACTTGCATGCACACCTCAAAACCTGGTATGTAAAAAGATTTTTCATTCATCTTTTGTAAATCAAATCCTTGATCAATCGCTACGCTCCCTTGATAGGAATAGCACGTATGAGCTTGAAGACCTTTGTTAGGATCTGCGTTCGATTTAAAACCCACAACGTCTAGACAAAACCCTCTTGGTTCGTCTAAAGTATTTTCAAGATAGATTTCGACATTACTCGTTACAGTCAAGGGCGTTTGTGAGCTTTGTTTGTCAGTGTCCTCACATGCAATTAGGGTAAGCGCTAATAAACCAACAAGTTTGCGTATAGATAATAAAATTTTATTAACTTGGCGGCGCCATAGGTTCAAGTCTAAATACTTCACGCTTAACAACATGATCATCCGTAGCCGCAGCCGTTGCCGCATTGGGATTATTAAGAGCTTCNGACATTTTTTGCATATCAACATCAAATATTTGAATCATCGCTGTCTTGTCGTCAACCTTTGCTACTCGTGTGAGAGAGTCGTCACAAAAATTTTCTCTTCCAGCGGGGTTTGAATCAAAGACCTCTTTCCACTGATCGTAAGTGCTTTTAATATGCACGACCATAAGTAAATTCATAATTTTTCCTTTAGTTATTCAATTCGTTTCCATTTCTCAACCAACACAACGTCTTCACCAAATGTTAAAGTTTGAGTGTAGGAATTATTTTGAGCACCCATTGTTACCTCGATGTCGTATTCATTACCAATATTATCAGACCTGGTATGATTTTTGATAACTTCTTTAAGCTTTCCATCGGCAAATGAGTAATCTCCAAAGGCTGTAGCAAGTAACGTCTCATTTTCAATCAGATTTGGCTCGTAATAGTTAAAGATAACATGATTGTTTGTAAACACTTTAACCATCTTTGGTTCTTCAAGAGTCATGTTCTCACCATTCCATGAGGATGCTTCCAGTTCCCAGACACCAATTAAAGGATTTTTTGGCGCACTGTTACAAGAAGTAAAATAAAAAATGGTGACAAATACCGTAACGAATTTGATTTTCATATAAACCTCATAAGTTTGAATTAAAATTGTTTTATGATTTTAATGGGTGTGAGCTTTCAAACAAATAGATAAGATGACTAAAGAAAAGTAGTTTTTAATCATTGTTTACCCCTTAAAAAATCAAAAATTATGCGGAGGGGGAGGGATTCGAACCCTTCGTTTCACGACGATCTACCCCCCTAACTGTACACACTACTGTACATGGAGATTTCCTCCACTCCGTTAGGCTGTTCATAAGTTACATCTTATGGCAGGTA
>PBPT01000051.1 GCA_002724735.1 Fidelibacterota bacterium
AACTGAAAATTTGGTAGTTGGAGGAGCATTTGCTACCGTAGGGGGTCTGATTGGATTCTTATTTGGTGGTGGCAATCCGTGGACAGGCGCAGCGGGCGCAACTGCCGGTGGTATATATGGCGGAATTGTTCAGGAGAGTGCGGAAGAAGCGCAAGCCGGCGGAGTTCCAAAGGTTCTATCCTATACACAATTCGCTCAAATCTACGGTGCGGCCAGAAAACTCAACAACCTCATTCAACAATTAGAATAATACCTCTCAAATGGGGGGTAAACAAGTCATTTAGACCATTTATTGCGAATTTTACTAATAAAGGATTGAGACTTTTTTAATTCCAAGATTTGTAATTGTGCTTCTCTATACCTTTCTATCAATTCTTCATGCGCTCTAAATCGGTCTGCTTTTGGTGAATCAAACCAGACAATAGCCCTAGATACAAACTGCGACTTTCTACCTTGCTTAATTTTAGACACTATATCGCTTGCTTTGGGCCATAGGGTAAATGAATGTAAATTGTTACGCCTTTTCATTGCCACTCCCCCAGATCTGCTATGGTCCTTTGATGTATTGATACAATTAAGTCATTCATACTCCCTCCATATCTAATTAAATGAATACCAGTACAAGAAAATGCTTCATGTGAAAAATTCGAATTGTAACCAAATTTAACAACAAAACCGCCGGCTTCAACTAAGTTCCCTAATGCTAATTCAATGCGTTTCATTTTAGCCGGTTGTGTGTATAAATTTGCATCCCCATAAATTTCCTTGTCTTGCCTTGCACTAAATGGCGGGTCTAATATTGCTCCTTGAAATCTTACTTTCATTGACTTCCAATATTCTAAATAATCTTCAACGTCTAAATGGTCTTCCGCCTTTGTGTTTGGGTCAATATCATTTGTATATGGATACGCAAACTCACAATTTCTTGCAAATGGGTCTATCACTTTCAATCCACTCAAATATTTATGAACAATTGAATATGCAATGTTACACTCTAGTGTATTCTTGGTTTGTCTTCCCATTGCCCTATTAAATTCAATCATGACCTGCCCACCAGCCTATGAGTTCCTCCTGCTCCACAAGTCATTCTTTGGTATTGTTCAACTTCTTCAAAAGTAGTTGCGTCGCATTCTAAGCCACATTTACGGCATACCAATTTCATTGAAACCACTTGCCAAATCCACTGTGTTTAGGACAACAACCTAATTCTCTCCATTTACCGTTGTCAAGCATTATTGTTACATCATCCCCGCAATAGCATTTTTTCTTTGTGTTTTTACCCTGCTTAATTCCGCGCATTGTATTACAACCTCGTTTTTGGGATACTATCGCTATATATTACAGTTGCCCCGACAGGGGCGACCCGCCGCAAGCAAATCTTTGATTTGCGTTGCTCTCGCAATAGAGCCTACGCTGGTTGTGCTTCGCACCACCCAGATGAATAAGAAGATTATGCGGTGGAAGGCCGGCACAACGAGTATTAAGAACCGATGACGGACGGATGAGGTTATGATGGAGACTCTAATAATCGCGGGCGCGTGTATAATAACGGTTTTTTTGGGTTTTTGGCTCCATTTACGTTGGTCGATACAATTTATTTCTGAACAATTCCAGCTTCTAGACTCAAAGATTGCTGAAGCGTTAACAAAAACAATCGAAAACCTACCAATTGGCGACATTGAACCCGTTAATCCAGTACAAATGATGATTATGCAACTAATTCAAGATAATATGGCTAAAAATCCAGCCAAAGTTATTCCAAAAGACGAAAAAGGGTTATTTACCGCCGTTGAACCCGAGTGACGCATGGCTCGACGTAAAACTAAGACTCGAAGGCGACAAAGCCGAATGTTTAGCATATTGAATGCGGTTGAAGCATATACTTACGCAAGTATTCTTTCAACCGGAGTAATGGGTTCTTCACCTTATGGCTTTTTGACCGGAAAATCAAATATTACTCAAGTAAGTTCAGGAACTTATGGGCCGTTTCAAGATGGCGGCATGTCAATGATAGGCGGCAATTATTACAAAGGAGCCCAAGAAATTAGTCTTAGCGAAATTATTCAATCTCCTGACGTAGCACTTGGAGCTATGGCTCAAAATTTTGAACAAAACTATCAAGCAATGGCAATACAGTCGTTGCTTACGTCCGTTTCTTTCAAATTTGGAAAGCGGCTTCTTCGCAGACCAATTTCTAACGTAAATCGAAACATTATGAAACCGTTAGGTATAGGAGTTAAACTGTGAGGTGAAAAAAAATGGCGACAAATACAGTAAACGGAATTCTAGTTTGCTCAGATGGAACTAACATACCACTGAAAGCAGAATTAGCCGAAGGAACCGAAAGCGACCTAACTACAGATACTACCTATACAGTAAGCGCACAGAACATAGGAGATTATGCACAAGGCAAGACCGTCACTTCTGGACTTGTAACGTGCGACAATGGAGTTTCATACGCATACATTCTCCGTCAAGGTTTAGTGGCTGCAATTGTGCCTGTCGGTTTGAAGGGTAGCGCATTTCAAGCCTCCCCGCTATGCGCCCCCTT
Source organism: Fidelibacterota bacterium (assembly GCA_002724735.1). GTDB lineage: Bacteria > Fidelibacterota > Marinisomatia > Marinisomatales > TCS55 > TMED108. The sequence continues at coordinate 2,552 of PBPT01000051.1, forward strand.
CAGACTACAAGCCGGAGATAAACTTCGAGTAATGAACAACACAGCCGCAGACCGTGAGGCTGCACTTTGTGTTTATACTAGATCTGGTGTGTCTCGAATCTTTGTAGTAACGCCAACAGGAGCAGCCACAAACGAACTAATTGATTTGCAAACCGGAAACTCAATTGGAGATACGCTTCAAAACGAAACAATTGTGAAAGCGTTTTCTACAAGCGTTGATACGTCAAAAATTGAAACGCCTGGTGCAGTCGTTGTTGATGCATTAGGAAATGTCGTTGGGGCGGTTCCCATGGTATCTCCTGGCCCAATGCAACCATTATTCAATACATACAATATTCCTGTAAATCTAAATTTCAAGGCACAATTCTTAACCAACGCATGAAGGTGAAAAAATGCCAAAGATGACTAAAGCCGCTGGCCGAAGAAGATTAAAGGAAATAATGAGCAAAGCAAAACGGCTCTTTATGGTTGGATACATTTCAACAAAAGACCTCGAAGCGTTTGAACGGATTTGCAAAATGAGAGAGAAACAACTGAAGTGATGTTATGCCTCTCCCCGACGCGGCGACTAGAGAAGCCCGAGTTTATGCACTATTGAAAGGGCAAACTCTTGAACAATTAACGGGTCAATTAGCCGCTGGCGAATTTTTGCCAGAAGTTGGGAACCCAATAAGTGTTGAAGAACTAAACGAAGACGAATTAAGAAGGCTAGTACTGGTTAAATTAGCAGTCGAAAGCGTTCGAGCAGATTGGACGGGGTTGTTAACATGAGTCCATTACCTGACGCTAAACCCGACAAGCGCATATATCAATTATTGAAAACTACAGATTTAGAAAATTTAACATTTTCAGATTTTCAAAAAGTAGCCCAAACCATCTATGCGGAGCAGGGCGCAGAAGATGAGTTAAGGCGCATTGTGTTAATCAACCTGGCAAGGTTATCAGTAGCGGGCGAATGGAACGGGCTTACCAGTACTAGCAGCGGAATGACTTCGTTCGATATTGCAGGGGATAGCGGTTCAAGTCAAACCGTTACTAATGGAAACACCGTAACCCTTGCTGGAGGAACCGGAATATCCTCCGTAGCATCTGCGACTGATACCGTCACCGTAAATTTAGACGATATTTCTCCAGATCCCTCAGGCTCATATACTCGAGCATCAGTTACAATAGACCAACAAGGGAGGGTTACTGCTGCAAGTAGCGGGTCAACTCCTACAGATACAACATATGATTTGAAAGCCGCAGCAAGTGGAAGTGATGCAGAAATACAACTAGACGCAAGCGCAGGCACAGATTCAGCCGTTAAGTTAGCGGCAGGGACTAACGTAACACTAACTGAATCCGGAGGCGATACAATCACCATTGCCGCTTCTGGCGGCAGTAGCACTTCGAAATATGCTCCTGTTATGCCGGCAACCGATTTAGACAGCGGCAATCACAAATTGTATCTTGTGTCTAAAATGGGTATATGGGGAAATCGTAGCACAGGGACAAGCAGTTGGTCGGGGTCAACACAACCGCACTTTTGGCCTTTTATTGCACCTAAAACCGGCAATGTAGACCATATTTCTATCAATATTGCAGCTGATGGAACGGGTGCTTACGGATTCGCAATTTACAGCGACGATGAAGGGGCTCCAGACGCGAAAATAGGGGGAGATATGACTTACACGGGGGGAACGGGCGGTTCCGGTCGAGAAGATTTGACGCCAAGTTCTACAATCGCATTAACTCAAGGGGTTCAATATTGGTTGGGTGCTGTTGAAACAACTGCGGGTAATCTAACCATTACCGCAGAATCTAACAGCGACACATGTTATCCTGGGCCAATTAGTGCAAACACNAGCAATTTNGCCACTATTAATGCAGGGGCTTGTGTTGTCCAATCAAGCGCAACGAGTTCGCTTCCGGCTACAGTAACACCTTCAGGGTGTTCTGTAAGTTTTCAGGGACAACTAAGATGGGGCATCGTTTATGCCTAAGCCAAAGCCAGACGAAGTGATTCGTCACGAATTAGTTTTAGGACGGTCTGAACGAGATTTGCTTGAAACAGCAACTACAGCCTTTACTGTTAATCGAATCTTTACGCCGATTGCAACTTTACTATCTACGACGGCGGGAGTTCTGTTAGTTGCGGGCCTTGCTTTAACATACCTCGAAAGATATCTTCCTGAAGATTGGCTAAATATGACCGAAAGTCAATTGGCTGATTGGTTTGAAACTGAAAATTTGGTAGTTGGAGGAGCATTTGCTACCGTAGGGGGTCTGATTGGATTCTTATTTGGTGGTGGCAATCCGTGGACAGGCGCAGCGGGCGCAACTGCCGGTGGTATATATGGCGGAATTGTTCAGGAGAGTGCGGAAGAAGCGCAAGCCGGCGGAGTTCCAAAGGTTCTATCCTATACACAATTCGCTCAAATCTACGGTGCGGCCAGAAAACTCAACAACCTCATTCAACAATTAGAATAATACCTCTCAAATGGGGGGTAAACAAGTCATTTAGACCATTTATTGCGAATTTTACTAATAAAGGATTGAGACTTTTTTAATTCCAAGATTTGTAATTGTGCTTCTCTATACCTTTCTATCAATTCTTCATGCGCTCTAAATCGGTCTGCTTTTGGTGAATCAAACCAGACAATAGCCCTAGATACAAACTGCGACTTTCTACCTTGCTTAATTTTAGACACTATATCGCTTGCTTTGGGCCATAGGGTAAATGAATGTAAATTGTTACGCCTTTTCATTGCCACTCCCCCAGATCTGCTATGGTCCTTTGATGTATTGATACAATTAAGTCATTCATACTCCCTCCATATCTAATTAAATGAATACCAGTACAAGAAAATGCTTCATGTGAAAAATTTGAATTGTAACCAAATTTAACAACAAAACCGCCGGCTTCAACTAAGTTCCCTAATGCTAATTCAATGCGTTTCATTTTAGCCGGTTGTGTGTATAAATTTGCATCCCCATAAATTTCCTTGTCTTGCCTTGCACTAAATGGCGGGTCTAATATTGCTCCTTGAAATCTTACTTTCATTGACTTCCAATATTCTAAATAATCTTCAACGTCTAAATGGTCTTCCGCCTTTGTGTTTGGGTCAATATCATTTGTATATGGATACGCAAACTCACAATTTCTTGCAAATGGGTCTATCACTTTCAATCCACTCAAATATTTATGAACAATTGAATATGCAATGTTACACTCTAGTGTATTCTTGGTTTGTCTTCCCATTGCCCTGGTAAATTCAATCATGACCTGCCCACCAGCCTATGAGTTCCTCCTGCTCCACAAGTCATTCTTTGGTATTGTTCAACTTCTTCAAAAGTAGTTGCGTCGCATTCTAAGCCACATTTACGGCATACCAATTTCATTGAAACCACTTGCCAAATCCACTGTGTTTAGGACAACAACCTAATTCTCTCCATTTACCGTTGTCAAGCATTATTGTTACATCATCCCCGCAATAGCATTTTTTCTTTGTGTTTTTACCCTGCTTAATTCCGCGCATTGTATTACAACCTCGTTTTTGGGATACTATCGCTATATATTACAGTTGCCCCGACAGGGGCGACCCGCCGCAAGCAAATCTTTGATTTGCGTTGCTCTCGCAATAGAGCCTACGCTGGTTGTGCTTCGCACCACCCAGATGAATAAGAAGATTATGCGGTGGAAGGCCGGCACAACGAGTATTAAGAACCGATGACGGACGGATGAGGTTATGATGGAGACTCTAATAATCGCGGGCGCGTGTATAATAACGGTTTTTTTGGGTTTTTGGCTCCATTTACGTTGGTCGATACAATTTATTTCTGAACAATTCCAGCTTCTAGACTCAAAGATTGCTGAAGCGTTAACAAAAACAATCGAAAACCTACCAATTGGCGACATTGAACCCGTTAATCCAGTACAAATGATGATTATGCAACTAATTCAAGATAATATGGCTAAAAATCCAGCCAAAGTTATTCCAAAAGACGAAAAAGGGTTATTTACCGCCGTTGAACCCGAGTGACGCATGGCTCGACGTAAAACTAAGACTCGAAGGCGACAAAGCCGAATGTTTAGCATATTGAATGCGGTTGAAGCATATACTTACGCAAGTATTCTTTCAACCGGAGTAATGGGTTCTTCACCTTATGGCTTTTTGACCGGAAAATCAAATATTACTCAAGTAAGTTCAGGAACTTATGGGCCGTTTCAAGATGGCGGCATGTCAATGATAGGCGGCAATTATTACAAAGGAGCCCAAGAAATTAGTCTTAGCGAAATTATTCAATCTCCTGACGTAGCACTTGGAGCTATGGCTCAAAATTTTGAACAAAACTATCAAGCAATGGCAATACAGTCGTTGCTTACGTCCGTTTCTTTCAAATTTGGAAAGCGGCTTCTTCGCAGACCAATTTCTAACGTAAATCGAAACATTATGAAACCGTTAGGTATAGGAGTTAAACTGTGAGGTGAAAAAAAATGGCGACAAATACAGTAAACGGAATTCTA
>PBPT01000052.1 GCA_002724735.1 Fidelibacterota bacterium
AGGTGTAGAAAACTACTTTAGTTTGCTTGGTAGTGAGGCTAATAAAATTGAGCCTAAAAAAAGACCTTTAAGCTCTATGACGCCAACAATAGTTTTTGAAGATGATGAAGTAAGATTAATTACGGGAGCTCAAGGCGGTGGAAGAATAATTACAGCTGTACTGCAAATCATCATAAATTATTTTGAATATAAACTAAGCCCTGAACTTTCTGTTTCAACGAATAGATACCACCATCAATGGTTTCCTGAGAAGCTTTACTATGAAAATTTTGATGATAAAACATTACGTGAATTGAAGAAACTTGGTTTTAAATTAGAAAAAAGAGAGCTTGAAGATTATTACAGTAATGGCATTACATCTACTATAATCATTGAAGGAGATAAGATCATAGGTATAAGTGATCCAAGGTTAGATGATTACAGTTCAGCTGGTTCGTCTGCAGATTAAAAATGGAAATAAATACAACCTTTTTATTACCTTTGGGAGCAATGTTCGTGTTGCTTATTATATTCAGGGTTATTATTTTTAATGCTTTTGTAAAATTAACTTCCAAAACAAAATCCAAGCATGATGATCGAATAGCTGAAAAACTTAAACGCCCTCTTGCATTAATTCCAATTGGAATTGGTTTATATTTGCTAAATGATTCTTTGAACTTACCAGAATCAATATCAGCTTATTCAACCATAACAATCCAAACCTTTTTTTATGTTGTTATTTTCCTATCTATTGCGCCAATTGTTGATCCAATAAAAGATTACGTTGGAGAAAAATATAATTTTCTTTCTCCAACATTAAGAAATTGGGTCTTTAGGGCTCTTAAATTTGTCATATATTTATTAGGTGTAGTAAGTGTGCTTGAACTTTGGGGTATAGATGCAGCCTCTGTAATTGCAGGTTTAGGTCTGTTCTCAGTGGCATTAGCACTTGGAGCACAAAACTTCTTCAAAAACTTAATTGGAGGACTTCTTATAATTGGTGAAAAACGATTTAAGCAAGGTGACTGGATTAATGTTGAAGGAGTTGCAGAGGGCTCAGTTGAAAGGATTGATTTTAGAACAACTCTTATCAGAAGATTTGATAAAGCTCCAATTTATGTTGCAAATTCAGTTTTAAGTGATTCAGAAATTATAAATTTTTCAGAGATGCCCTTTAGAAGAATAAGATTTCATGTCGGATTAGTTTATCAAACAACACCTGAAAAAATCCTAGCTATCAGAAAGGATATTGAAGANTANATTGAAAAAAATAAAAATTTAGTTGATGCAAAAGATCAACCATCGACTATTAGAGTTACGAATTTTAATGATTCAAGCATTGATATGTTGGTGAACTGTTTTACTAAATCAACGCAATGGCATGATTTCTGTATAGCAAGAGAAGAGTTACTGTTAGAGATTATTGAAATAGTTAAAAGAAATGGTTCAGATTTTGCATATCCAACGCAAACAATACATTTAGAAAAAGATTAATGCTGTGATTTTAGGTANCTATTTATTGGTATCTNGTCTNGTGAAAGTAGTTCTATATTGTATTCTTCCCTTAAATGTTTGAGTGGNGTATTTAATACTTCATTTGGAATATCATGATAATTCCACTTTTTTGTCATCTTGCGGCATTTTTTAATTACTTTGAATTTTACTGGTGCTAGTGATAAGTAGATCTTCATAATTGACCACCATCCACCATATTTACCAATAATTTCATTTAGAACACTTTTATACTCCGGATCTTTATAAAAACCCCATATGCGTGACCAGCTCCAATGCGTTCCCCAAAGTGTATAACTATCTAGAAGACTTTCTTCTTCAATCGATGTCCCTAAGCCAAATAAAACATGAGTGTAGTCATGTTCTTTGAAAACCTTAGAGTGTGGATTGTCTTTTTTTTCAGCTAGAGCTTTAAATTCTTTATTTATTGAATAAAACTCCCTAAGCCCTTCCTCTAGTGTTTGCATTGAGTCCTGTTTCTGAAAGTTATACATAGACTTATCATATCAAATTGGAGCGACTGACGGGATTCGAACCCGTACCAAAAGCTTGGAAGGCTTTTGTGCTAGCCATTAACACCACAGTCGCATAGAGCTTTATTATAGTTATATAAGTCCCATTATAAAGAACTTTTAAAGAAACAATTGATCCTTATAGTTCACATATATCTATTAAAAGTATTAAAATTTAGATATTGAGGATATGTATGAAATTTTTTATAACGTTACTTTTATTAATCTCAAGTCTGCTTTGCTCTGACACATTAATTCATGCTGGCAAATATATTGATGTTATAAACGGTAAAGTCATTGGAAAGTCATCAATTATTATTGATGAAAAAGGAGTAATAAAGGAGATAACTTCTGGATATAAAAATTCTAGAGGTTATGAATATTATGATCTAAAAGATAAAACAGTAATGCCTGGCCTCATGGATATGCATGTTCATTTTGGTCAGGAGTACCTCTCAAAAGCAGAATCACCCGTAAAGGTAGAAAAAGAATACAGTGCTATAGCTGCTGTAAAGCATGCAAAACTAACATTAGATGGTGGTTTTACAACTGTTCGTCAGGTTGGAGATAGTGGTTTTATAGCTATATCTTTAAGAGATGCTATTGCTAAGGGTGACGCAATTGGTCCAAGAATATATACATCTGGAAAAAGTTTAGCCACAACTGGAGGCCATGCTGATCATACGAATGGAAGAGCTTTTGGTGATTACGTTTACCCTGACCCTGAAAGTGGCGTTGTNAATGGACCATATGAAGTTTTTGCTGGTGTTAGACAAAGATATAAAGATGGAGCCGATGGAATAAAAATTACGGTTACGGGTGGAGTTTTGAGCTTAGCAAAATCTGGCGATAATCCACAATTTACTCAAGAAGAAGCTAATGCAGTAGTACAGGCGGCAAAGGATTATGGATTTTGGGTTGCAGTACACGCGCATGGAGCCGAGGGTATGAAAAGAGCAATTAGAGCAGGAGTTGATTCAATTGAACATGGAACTTATATGGATGATGAAGCAATGGATCTTATGATTGAAAATGGTACATATCTTGTACCTACAATTTCTGCAGGAGAATTTGTAGCAGATAAATCAAAAGTTGATGGTTTCTTCCCTGACATAATAAGACCAAAGGCAGCAGCAGTAGGACCGCAAATAGGTGGAACTTTTGGTAAAGCTTATAGGAGAGGTGTAAAAATTGCTTTCGGAACAGATGTAGGTGTACAAGCACATGGAACAAATTGGAAGGAATTTGTATATATGAAGCAATATGGAATGCCTGAGATGAAGACAATCATATCTGCAACTATTGAAGCTGCAAAACTACTAAGAATAGATGATAAATTAGGTTCTATTGAAGTGGGTAAAATTGCTGACATTATCGCTGTCTCTGGTGATCCAATAAAAGACATTACATCTATGGAAAATGTTGTCTTTGTAATGAAAGAAGGCAAAGTATACAGAAATAATTGAAAATTCTTAGAGTAATATTAGGAAACCAACTTTTTCCTATTTCCCAAATTAATTTATCAAAAGATGTGCCTATTTTTATGGCTGAAGACAGTGGCTTGTGTAGTTATATAAAACATCATAAATCGAAAATAGCTCTGTTTTTTTCTGCAATGCGATCTTATAGGGATCAGCTTAAAAATAATAGTTATAAAGTAATTTATAACGATGCAAATAATTATTTCTCAACATCTTACTTCGAGAAACTTTTTGATGTAGTTAAGAGTAATAAAATTAAAAAAATTGAAATTTATGAAATTGAAGACAAACCATTTGAAAAAGATTTTTTAGAATTTTGTGAAACAAATAATATAGAAATAAGTTTTCTTCCGAGCCCTATGTTTATTGATTCAAGGGGTGAATTTAAATATTTTTTAGGTGATAAGAAATTTCATTTACAAGCTAATTATTACAAACAAATGAGAAAAAAAATGAATCTACTTTTAGAGGATAATAAACCGATTGGAGGTAAGTGGAGCTTTGATGAAGATAATAGAAAAAAGCTTCCTTCTGGATATGAAATACCGAAGCTTCCAACTATTAAACCCTATAAAGAATTTAGTGAAATAAGTAATGTTATAAATATTAATTTTGCAAATCATCCAGGCGAATTACATTCTTGGATGCCTCATTCATATGAACAGATTGTTGAATGGCTAGAAATATTTTTTAAAGAGAGATTTAAAGAATTTGGGCATTATGAAGATGCTATTGATAAAAATGAACACTTTATTAATCATTCTGTATTAAGTAGCTCATTAAATTTAGGCCTAATTACACCCAAAGAAGTGATAGATAAATCTATTATTTATGCAAAAAAAAATGATATTCCTCTCAATAGTCTTGAAGGATTTATAAGACAAATTATTGGATGGAGAGAATTTATAAGAGGTATTTACCAAAATTATGGTGATCAAATGGTTAAATCGAACTATTGGAATCATAAAAATAAACTAACAGCTGCTTGGTATGATGGTTCAACGGGTATAGAACCCCTAGACGAAGCTATCAAAGGGGCACAAAAATATGGCTATACACATCATATAAATAGATTAATGATACTTTCTAATATTATGAATTTATGCAATATCGATCCAAATGAGATTTATAAATGGTTTATGGAAATGTTCATAGATTCATCTGATTGGGTTATGGTGCCCAACGTTTATGGCATGGGCACATTTGCAGATGGAGGTATTTTTGCAACAAAACCATATATCTGTGGCTCAAGCTACATTCTAAGAATGTCTAATTTCAAAAAAGGAGATTGGTGCGATATTGTTGATGGATTATATTGGAAATTTATAGAGGAAAAGAAAGATTTTTTTATTACTAATCCAAGATTATCACTAATGATAAGAGCTCTAGAAAAGCTTAATCCTGATAGAAAACAACATATTTTTGAGTGTGCTAATAATTTTATTAACAAAGTAACACAATGATAGTTTTAAAAGATGAAGGGCTGTACTGTCCTGAAGGTGATTTTTTTATTGATCCACTTTTACCTTGTAAGAATGCAGTTATAACACATGCGCATGCTGATCATGCACGACCAGGGATGAAAAACTATATCTGTACACCAGAGACATCTGAAATTATGAAGTTAAGAATAAACAATGACCTGCTCATTAAAGAAGTTGAATACAATAACGAGATACAGATTAATTCAGTAAAAATTACATTTATACCTGCAGGCCATGTATTAGGTTCTTCACAAATTAAAATTGACAATGGAAACGAGGTAACAATCATCACCGGTGACTATAAAAGGGCTATTGATCCAACGTGTAAAGCTTTTGAGGTCCATGAATGTGATACTTTTATTACCGAGGCTACTTTTGCTTCGCCAAATTTTCAATGGCCATGTGTAGATACAGAGATAGATAAAATAATTGATTGGCATAAAGACAATCAACAAAAAAATATTAACTCAGTTTTATTTTCATACTCATTAGGGAAAGCGCAAAGAATAATTAAATTGATTAAAAATAAGTACAAAATTAATTTTTATGCTCATCAATCAATAAGATCAATCAATAAAATCTACATGAAATATGGTATTAAAGATCTTGAAACAAAAACATTAAATACAAAAAAAAGCGTTATCGAAGGAATAATAATTGCTCCTCCTGGAGCGAGACGTTCAAAGCAACTTAAAAATTTTATACCCTACTCTACTGGCTTCTGTAGTGGATGGACACTTAATAGCAAGAGAGATTTCGATAAAGGATTTACAATTTCTGACCATGCTGACTGGAACGATTTAATAAAAACAATAGAGCAAACCAAAGCAA
>PBPT01000053.1 GCA_002724735.1 Fidelibacterota bacterium
GTTGGTTGACATCAAGCCCCGCCAAGTAGCGGGGTTTTTTGTTTGTGGGATGATGTGTTTATATTCAATCTCCTGCAAATGGTGTTCCGAATAATCCAACTGCAAGTTCAGCCCAAATAAGAAGAAACATCATTACTATAATTACTATAAATACCTCTCTATGTTTATAATATTTAACCTTTTTAAGTACTATTCCAATCATTAAACCAGTGATTGTGAGCAATGCCCCCATAATTATAAAATCAAAAAAAGACCAGTTTACTTCATCGGTTAATTGCATTGCTATCAATGGAATTGAAAGTAAGAGCCCAACTATAGACAAGATTTTAATCATCATATTAAAAAGAAAATATACCATTTCTATAAAAGCTGTGGAAGCAACATACAAGATTGACCAAGATAATTGGAAAATTATTATAAGCTAACTGTTGATACCTTCAAATACTGATTCGTAATTCACCCGGAGAAACAGCATCGAAGAAATATTAGCGAAACGATAAGTATAAGCTCAACAATCATGTATGATAATGCATATTTAAATCTGTTTAAATGATATCATAAATACATTTTATATAATATAAGCAGGAACTTCTTTTACATCATACCGACTATGTTGCAAAAATCTAAAACGCCTTTCTTCAAGAAAGGCGTTTTAGACAAAATACTTAATTGAAAAAAATGTAGGGTTATTTTGAGGCTAATTTGTAACCTTTTTTGAACGACTTGTTAGAAAATATGTAATCAAATTTCTCGGTTTCTGCCATCTTTGATACCTTTTTCATACAGCCACCACAACACAACTCGACATCATTTTTCATTATTGTTACAATTTTAGGGTTCTTTGATTTGTTCTTTAACTTTCTACCTGTTGCAGGGCAATTTGTTTGTACATATTGACCTGTGGATACTAGTTGAAAATTTCCCATGGTAGAAAATTTTTCTGGGTTTTTTGAAAACTTCACTTTACAGGATTCGCTACATAATGAAACATCTCCTTTTTTGTATTCAGTTTTGATTTTAGATCCTTTGATCGGATTTCCACTTATTGGACAAATTGTGTCTTTGTCTTCAAGTGCAAGCGAAACAGATAATACAGTTAAAAATGAAATTGTATATGAAAATAGTTTTGTCATAAGTATTTACCTTTTATAAATTAATTGAGCGTTATGAGCGTTTAATATAAGTTAAATAAATCATTTAATAAAATAAATTAATGCATTTTTTAATCGTAATTTCTACTGTAGTGCTCCTAGTTCCCTTAAACATGGTTCTTTTTTATAGTTTTGTTATTCAATTAATTCGTTTGAGCACGAATTTTAAGTTAAGGTCAATTATGTATGCATTTTTTTTAGCTTTTATATCAATTTTAGTGTCTTATCTAATTTTTGAAATACTCACCACTCAGAGTATTTCTAATGAAACAAAAGAATTTGTTTAATGAGAAAATTTAATATAACTCTATTACTATATTTGTTCAGCTCCTTGTTGGCGCAATCAAACACATCAAATTTTACTGCACCTAAAAAAAATTATGACACTTTACGATTTAAGCTTCAGCCCATACAAGTTGTGGGTTTTTTAAATAGTACTAATCCCATCATTACACCATTCTCAATTTCAAGCTTGACTAAAAAGCATTATACATTCGGTCAAAAAGGTTTAACGCTAGGAGAATCCTTACGTTCTGTACCTGGATTGTTTATAATGAATGATGAAAACTTTGCTCAAGATATCAGAATTTCAATCAGAGGATTTGGATCTCGCTCTGCCTTTGGAATTAGAGGTATAAAATTATTCGTAGATGGTTTTCCACAAACAACAGCTGATGGGCAATCTCAAGTTGATAATATAAATTTATCCTTTATTAAATCAGCTGAAGTAATGCGAGGCAGTAGTTCGTCAATTTATGGCAATGCATCCGGGGGCGTGATACAACTCTTTACTGATCCTTACCCAAATAAAAGACAGGTTAAATCGAGCTACTCTTCTGGTAGCTTTGGCTACAGAAACATTCTGAGCTCAATAGCGAATGGCGCAAATGCTCACAAATACTTTTTAAAGCTTTCTTACAAGAAGTATGATGGATTTAGAGACCACTCAGAAATGAATTCATTTAATATCAACATGAAGTCTTCCTTCGAATTAAATAAAAGTTCAACTTTAAACGTTCATTATAATTTTGTAAACAGCCCCATATCAAACGATCCTGGTTCGCTAAACAAAGATCAAGTAGTTGAAGATAGACGATCTGCTAGAGTTCAAAACATTGAATATCAGTCTGGTGAAAAAGTTTTGCAACATAGATTAGGTATATCCTACAAGTTAAAATTCAGCGCTAGGCAGAGGCTTGACATTATATCGTTTTACACCAAAAGAGTATTTTCAAATAAATTGCCTTTCGAAAGCGGAGGTCAGGTGGATTTAAATAGATCATTTTGGGGAATGAGTGCTAAGTATGGTATTAACAATTATCTATTTTCAAATCCTGTATCAACCATAATTGGCGTTGACATCAGTTATCAACATGACATGAGACTGCGATTTAATAATTTAAGAGGAGAGCGAGGCTCTAAAGTCTTTGATCAATTAGAGTCATTTAGAAATAGCGCATTTTATTTTCAACAAACTTATTTATTGAATGAAAAAATAAATGTTATTTGGGGTTCTAGGTGGGACAATGACAAAATAGAGTCTATTGATTATTATCTTTCCGATGGTTCGGGTTCAGGTTTTACAAGTTTAATTAATACAAGCCCCTTTATTGGGCTTGCCTATCTAGTAGACAAAAGAATGAGTGTTTACACAAATTTCTCTAATCATTATGATACACCCACTTTAAACGAGCTTAGCAACGATCCCGATAGTCTATCAATTGGTGGGTTTAATTCAAAACTTAACCCTCAAATATCAAAAAGCTTTGAAATTGGTTCCAAAGGTCATGTGAATGATTATTTCTACTACGATATTGCATGGTTTAATTCAAAAATCGACAACGAAATTACCTCCTTTGAATTAGAAGGCAGTCCAGGAAAAACTTTTTACAGAAATGTAGGTAAAACTCAAAAAGAAGGAATTGAGATGAGCCTATCAGCCAGGGTAGGAAAAAATGTTACGATTGATTTGGGCTATACATACTCCCAATTTAAATTCGCCAATTTTGTTAAGAATACAACAAACTTAAAAGGCAACAGGCAACCAGGAATTCCACAAAACATATTGAATTCAAATATTTATTATTTAAACCCAAATGGGTATTTCATGATTGCTGAATTCATTAGATATGGAACAATTTATCTAAACGATTTAAACGATCAAGAAACCAACTCATATAGCATTCTAAATTTGAGGGCAGGAAATGAGTATAAAATTTTTGCCACGCGATTTAAAGTTCATGTTGGTGTAAATAACGTATTAAATGCCAATTACTTTTCAAATCTTAGGATGAACGCATGGGGAGGAAGATTTTATGAGCCAGCTCCTCCATCAAGTGTTCATTTAGGAGCGGAAATTATCTTTTGATCGGTTACGGGTAATAGCGATGGAGTTGTAATGGCCGACGAGCTAATAATAGTAAAAAATAACAATACAATATATATCAAGTCTTTGGATAGGCAAATTTTCAATGATAGAGTCGAACGATTCAAAAAGGATGGATATTCAGTTGTGGGTAAAATTGAAATCCTCAGTCACGGTTTATGTAAAGCCACATTAAAAAAAATATAATATCGTCATTCTTTTAATTTGGTATGATTCAAATGAATGTATCCGTTTGAGGAAAGTTTTTTTATCTTTATAAATCAATTATAATTATAAATTAGCTTTATGATAATTGATATTTTCTTACCACTCTCATTAGTATTTATAATGTTCACTTTAGGTTTAGGTTTGACCTCAAGCGACTTTACAAACTTAATTTATAAACCCAAGCCATTCTTCATTGGCATTATGAACCAAATGTTGATACTTCCATTGGTGGCTTTCATTATTATCTCAACGTTGGGTATTACAAAAGAGGTCGCTGTTGGCATGATGATCCTGGCATCCTGTCCTGGTGGTGTTACGTCGAACATGATCACTAAACTGGCTCAAGGTGACACAGCGTTATCTATCTCTTATACTGCCGTAATCAGTATCTTAACAATCTTCACACTTCCGATTATAACCGGTGTGTCTATGAATCATTTTATGGGAGCAGATGCACCTCCTTTGAATATTTTATCGTTGGGACTTACAATGTTTTTTATCACAGCAGTGCCTGTGGGAATTGGAATGTTGGTTCGATCAAAAAAGAAATCTTTTGCAGACACATTTGATCCAACGGCAACCAGGATTTCCACAGTATTATTTGTAATTATTATTCTTGGCGCGCTGGCAAGCGAATGGGATACATTTGTTAATAATTTTTTTCAGTTAGGTCCCGCAATTGTTCTTTTGATAGTAATCATGTTGTTTGTCGCTTATACAAGTTCAAATTGGTTGAAGATGAATAAAAAGCAGTCGATAACCGTTGCAATAGAATCAGGCATACAAAATGGAACGGTTGGTATAACAGTGGGAAATCTAATCCTTAATCCAGCCAGTGGCTTATCAATATTAAGTATTCCGTCAGGGGTGTACAGTATTTTGATGTACTTTATCTGCTTGCCATTTGTTTTTTGGTACGTAAGAAATAGATCTCAAGAAAAATTTTAATTTTTTAAAAAGGAGGCTTTAGTGCTTATCGCGTTACTTAATGGTGGACCTTTCATGATAGTATTATTATTGTTATCCATTTTAATTGTCTTTATATCAGTAAAAAATTTAAAAGAACCTTATAATACTAACGGTATTGTATTGTTAGGTGTTTTAAGCGCCCTCATCGGTATTATTGCAACCTATGTAGGAGTCAATGCGGCATTAAGTACAGTTCCCGATATTAACAACATTGCGCCCCAAATTTTAGCAAATGGAATAAAAACGGCCCTCATTACGACCTTTACGGGTGGGTTTATTGTGGCTTTTTCAACTGCCTTGTGGTTTTACTTTGTAAAAAAACATGGCCTTATTTAATACAATCTATGAGTAGAAGCGTTGGGACTTATTTGTATACATCTTAAGCTTTTGTAATGGCTGAATTTTCAATTTTGGCACCAGTTTTAATTATTATTGCTGGCAGTTACCTTTCAATTTTTCCTAAAATAGCTGGAAACAGTCTAGACAAGATCGCTCTTTATGACGTTGGTTGTTACGCCTTTGCATTAATTTTGTCTGGTTATAAATACTGGGGAACTGCTGCCGATTTTAATCTTTTGTTATTTAACACCAATTGGTTTTGGTTTACAGTGATATCCTATGCCGTCCTTGAAATACCTTTTTTTATATGGTATTGCAAAAAACATAACGTTTCTTTTGAGATAAAAGAGTAAGCGTGAAGTGGTTATGTTTTGCATTTTTTTTGGTGGTAGGTTGCAATAAAGATGAACCCGTAGATGAATCCTGCTTATTGATGCCGGACCCTGGATTTTGTCAGGCGGCATTTCCAAGGTTTTATTTTAATCAAGAGACCCAAAAATGTGCTCAATTTTTGTGGGGAGGCTGTGGTGGCACTGTTCCATTTGAAACCCTGGAGGAGTGCAAGGATGCCTGCGGCAGTTAAAAGTTATATCATTTTAAAAACATTTATGAAAGGTAAGAATGTTAGATTGGTTTAAAAAAAGAAGAATGCTTAAAAGATGGCAAATAATGTGTTGGTCGCTGATTTGTATCTTTGCAGGGTTTTATATGTCCCTTGTCGAATTGAATATTTACGAATGGACATTTATATCAATTGGAATTTTATGGGGTGGTTGGGATCTTTTGTTTTCTAAAAATCGATAATAAAATTAAGTTGTGGAACTTACTGTGACTTCCAGGGTTAACTAGCTCATGATCAAAAGAATAATTTCAACTGCCATCTATGATTAGAATACTTTTTGTATGCACTGGAAATATTTTTCGCAGCAGATTTGCTGAAGAGGTTTTCAACCATCTTTGTAAAACAAAAAATGTGAACGCAACCGCATTTTCAGCGGGCCTACAGGTCGGTAAATACAGACAAAGGAAAATGTATAAACCTGCTTTGATAGAATTAAAACGGCTAGAAATCATACCTAGTCGTTCTGATGAGGATTCTATACACATCAACGATATTGATATAAGTATTTACGACCAAATTATTTGCATGGATAGGCAGGAGCACAAGCCTATGGTCGATTCGAACCAGTTCTTGTCTTCGTACGCTATTAAATATTGGGACATAGTGGATATGCCTAAAGTTTCGAGTCAAATCTCTCTTCCAAAATGTTATAAAAAAGTAGACGAGCTCGTCAAACAATTGCATTAGTTTAGATTTTAAGAATTAACTATCCTATATTGTGTCGGCGATTGACTCAATTATAAAGGAGTTTTTATGAAAAAATACATACTACTATTGTCATTATTTGTTTCATTTTCTTGCGAAGATAAAGATGAAAATGAAAGTGAGGGTGGTCAAATTGTAGGTTTGTGGAAAGCGACCGATGCAGGTGAATATGAAAATGCGAATTGCACTGGTGATATAGACAATATGGGCTTTGCTTTCCTTCAAGCATTTGGCATAACCATTACTATGGAGTTTAAATCCGGTGGTACGGGAACCTATAAAATGGGTGGAATGGGAGAGGATATTGAGATGCCCATAACTTGGAATGAGAGCAAATCTGAATTTTGTTTGATGGGAATTGAATGCATGGAATATAAACTCAATGACAACAAGTTCTCCTTTGATCAAAAGGCAGATGCGTATTGTGAAGATCTTGATGGAAACGTAGTTAACTATGATGAGTCAACTTGCGAACAGGATCCTTCAAGGACCTGGAACGAAGCTTCGTGCTCTTTCAACGAGTTTACCAAACAATAAATCAAATAAGGTTGGCGAACAAGGCCTAGGGGTTACACTTTCCAAGTCCCTCGCGTAAGGGCGGTGCCAACGTAAATTGCAATGATGACGCCAATAACAGGCGTACTCAGTCCAAGTCCAATCGCAAGCCCTGCACCAATTCCAATCAAAAACTTTATTAACCAATGAGTTTCATTCAGTTTCATTTGGATGATCTTTGCTGTTTGAGTGGTGTTTTCTGTAATCTCGAAGTTCTTTTAATAGCATTACTATAAAAATCAATTCCAATCCAATATAAGTCAATTTTCCTGATTTTAGATAAAGCATAGGAAAGATAACAGATCCAGCTCCATAAACAATCAATGAGGCCCAATAAAGACTCTTGGCATATTTAACCATTTCTCAATCTAATACATTACCAGATGTGGATTCTAATGCTTTCACAAAGTACATTTTATGAGGGGTATTTTGTATTTCAGATAAGCTACCAATAGCAAGGAGTAAATGTGGTTTTGCTTAAAAGAATGATCCTCGGAGGATTAATAGTGAATATCTTATACAGCATTATTATGTTGTTGCAGCCCGGACTATCAACGCAGATCAATGTGATAATTTCAGGATCGCTAACAAGTATATTCCTTATATTTCTAATCTTAAAAAGATATATCTAGTTATAAACATTTACCTTGAAAAAAAGGAAACAAATATGAAAATCACACTATTTACCGCATGCGCACTTCTCCAAATGGCAGGTGTTTTAATTGCCGACGATGGTTACAAAATGCCTCCTAAAGCCATAGTTGACATAGTTGACGCTCCTATGACGCCTCGAATAAGCATTTCTCCTGATAAAAAGCATGTCCTCCTCCTCGAAAGACCAGGCTTACCTTCAATAAAAGAGCTCGCTCAACCTGAATTGAGGCTCGCAGGAGTTCGCATAAATCCAACCGTTAATGGAAGAAGTAGAGCAGCAGTCTATACTAGTATTACGATTAAAAACATTGAAACCGGCAAAGAGAAAAGAGTTATTGGATTTCCGCGTAACGCAGCAATTTTACAGACGTCTTGGTCACCAGATGGAAACCATATTGCAGTCAGTGCGATTGTAAATGAGACAATACACCTATTTCTTGCTCAAACAAAAAACGGTCGAGCAAAAATGTTGTTCAACAAAGCATTAAACTCAATTTATGGATCCCCGATGTTTTGGCTAGGAGATAGCAAGGGATTGATTGTGAAATCGGTTCCAGATAGAAGGGGGTCTGCTCCTGTGAGCGCTACCACACCACCGGGTCCGATCATTCAAGAAAACCTTGGAATCGTTTCCCCAGCTCGAACCTATCAAGATTTGCTGACGAGTCCGCATGATGAAGATTTGTTCGATTACTATCTTACATCTCAAGTGCTGCATGTAAATCTCAAAGGGAAGGTAAAAAAAGTTGGAAAGCCTGGTGTGATCAAGCGCGCTGAACCCTCTCCAGATGGAAAATTCATTCTAATGGAGACTATTCATAAGCCCTATTCCTATCTGGTTCCCTTATACCGATTTCCAACGCTTGTAGAAATTTATAGTATCGATGGTAATTTAATCCAACCTTTGCGAGACATTCCGCTTGCTGAAACTATCCCAATTGGAAGAGATGCCGTCATTGAAGGCCCGAGATCTTTTGGTTGGCGGTCGGATGTTGGCGCAACTGTTTATTATGTGACCGCACTAGATGGGGGCGATCCAAATGTCGAAACGTCTTTTCGAGACGAAGTATTTACTATTGAAGCGCCATTTAAAGGAGTAACTCCTCAATCTTTGACAAAACTTGACCTAAGATACGCCGGGGTAATGTGGGGCAACGAAGAAATCGCTCTTATCAATGCACGTCGCTGGAAAGAACGCAGGCTCACCACATGGCGCCTAAATCCAACTCAAAACTCTTCCACGAAAATTATAGATAGATCCTACGAGGACAGGTACAACGATCCAGGATCACCTATGATGGAATCAAATACATTTGGACGCTCCGTAATGGCCATCACAGATGGATCAAAAGTATTTATGTCAGGAACCGGTGCATCTCCTGAGGGAGACATGCCGTTTGTTGATCTGTACGACCTCAATACAAAAACCTCTTCAAGGCTTTGGAGGTGCGAGGCTCCGTATTATGAAAGAGCGGTAAGTATTTTAGATAAAGAGCGAAAGATCGTAATTACCAGTCGCGAATCCAAAGACGAAATACCTAATTATATGAAGAGAGGTATGACAGACGGTTCGTTAGCTTCAATCACAGATTTTGTTCATCCTTACCCTCAAATGAAAAACCTCTACAAAGAAATGGTCACTTACAAACGTGCGGATGGCATTGATTTATCGGCCACGTTATATTTACCACCAGGTCGAGGCCCCGATGATGGACCCTTACCTTTGCTGGTTTGGGCATATCCTCGAGAATTTAAAACATCAAAAGCAGCCTCACAGGTAGTGGGGTCGCCGCATAGATTTTTATCAATTAACCCTGCCTACTCTAGCTCATCTGCTTTATTGATGCTATCCTATGGATACGCTGTTCTTATGGGTGCCACCATGCCGATCCTTGGAGAGGGTAGTGAAGAGCCAAACGACAATTTCGTAAAACAGCTGGTTTCTAGCGCGCAGGCAGCCGCTGATAAAATGGTTGAAAGAAACATTACCACTCGAGATCAAATTGGTATAGGAGGTCATTCCTATGGAGCGTTTATGACTGCAAATCTGCTTGCACACTCTGACATATTTCAAGCTGGAATAGCCCGAAGTGGCGCGTACAATCGCAGTTTGACCCCTTTTGGTTTTCAATCAGAGCAAAGAACTTTTTGGGAAGCACCTGAAATTTATTTTGAAATGTCCCCCTTCATGCACGCTCACAAAGTCAATGAACCCATTCTTTTGATTCATGGCGATGCTGACAACAACTCAGGCACATTTCCTGTGCAAAGCAGGAGATATTATCATGCCTTGAAAGGGCACGGTGCTACGGCAAAGCTGGTTATGCTTCCTCACGAGAGTCACGGGTATAAAGCTCGCGAATCTGTGATGCATGTTTTATGGGAGACAGCAAATTGGCTGGACACCCATGTAAAAAAAGATAAGAAAAAATGATTTAAATCTTTAAAATTTCTTATACATTAAATAACAATAGAGGTAGTTATGGATATGATTAAAAAACCAAAGATATGGCTAATAGTGCTTGCTTTAACGCATACGTTTTTGGGAGTTATTGGAAGTTTCGTTCAAATGGGTGGAGACCCTGAGTATTTGGCGGTAATATTGTATTTCCTACCAGTTACAGTATACCTTTTGTACGCAGCGTTTATGACTGAGGATCAAGAACAAGCACGACTTGCAACGGTATTATGTGCTCCGGTTGTGGTATGGTTCATTATTTCAGCTGCTATGGGGCTGGAAATAATGGGAGTTCCGGTGGCTGAATTTCCAAGCGGACTACTACCGTTAACCCTTTGGGCACTGCCAATGGTAACCGGTATACTCAATTGGAATTCATAGTGATAAGAATTTTATATACTTTCTAGCATTCAATGAATAATCCAATAACAAAATTACTAGCTAGTTATTTTGCTGGTGCATTTGGTTTGTTGCAAATAGTAGATATAGCAATCGACCGTTTGAGTCTTCCTGTCGAGATTTTAAATTATTTGCTTATCTTAACAGTAGTGGGATTTGTTGGTATTTTAACCTACAGCGTATTCCCTTCATTGATTAAAGCAAATAAGCCAGATGTAAAGCAGAAAAAATCAATTATCAGCATAGTTGTGATTGTTATGATTTTCACCCTTTCAGTTTCAAATATTTTCTTATTTAGAGAGTCAAGCCTTAGCGATGTTAGAAACGAAGCGTATTCTTCAGGTTTTGCCTTAATTGACAATTTGACAGAAAATGAAAGGTATATTGAAGCTTACCAGCTAGCAAATAGCTACCATGAAAAACTTCCAAAAGATTCATTGGTATTAAAAAAATTAAACCAATCATCATTAGAAGTGAATATTAATTCAAAACCTGAAGGAGCAAGTATTTTTTATAGCGACCTTGACTCTGATGAATGGGTTTTTGTAGGAAAAACTCCTACAAAAGCTAGAATTCCAGGTATAAATAGTGGGGCTAGGGGTTATATAAAGTTTAAGTTAGCTAAAGAGGGTTATAAAGATTATCTATCGCTTACCACTGCTGGATTAATAGGCAGAGTGAGTTTTAACAAGGAAAAGTATAGCTTAATTCCCATATCTCATAAAAATACTAACATGGTTCAGGTTCCAAAAGGACCTACTAGGCTTTTTGTTTCAGAGCTGGGAGATCTAAACATTGTCAATTTAGAATCCTATTGGATAGACAAATATGAAGTGACCAATGAACAGTATCAGTCATTTATCAATGCTGGCGGTTATAAGAAGAGAGAGTATTGGGACATTATTTTGAATGAGGATGGCAATACTATTTCATGGGAGCAGGGTATGTCAATTTTTGTTGATAAATCAGGTTTAAATGGCCCCTCAACGTGGACTAACGGAACTTACGAGGTAAATAAAAAGGATTTTCCAGTCCTAGGAATAAGTTGGTATGAAGCGAGGGCATATGCTAAATGGGCAGGAAAAAGTCTCCCAACCATTTATCACTGGTACAAAGCTGCAATGTTTTGGGGTGAGTCAGGAGCTATTTCACCGCGAAGTAATTTCAGTGGTTCACCAAGTGAAGTTGGCAAATTTTCTATTTTTAGTTCTTACGGCTGTTATGACATGGCAGGCAATGCTCGAGAATGGGGTACCAATCCACATAAAAATGGAAATAGATCAGTAATGGGTGGAGGTTACGATGACGACACCTACTATTTTACCGATAATTTTTCTCAGCATCCAATCAATCGTTACAAAACAAATGGATTTAGATGTGTAATTATTCCTGAGAATGAAACTAATCTTGCTTCTGCAGATACTTTAATTCAATCATACACTCGAAACTTTTATTCTCATAAGCCGATCTCAGATGAAGTGTTTAATATTTACAATGGAATGTTTAAATATGACAAAACCCCTATAAATGCAACAATCATTGAAGATAGAATTGATATAAATGATGCTTGGTATAAACAAGTAGTCGAAATTGATGCAGCTTATAACGAAGAAAGATTTTCCTTAAATATTTTCATCCCTAAAAACGAAAATCCACCCTTTAAAACAGTAGTGTATGTTCCTGGATCTGGATCGATTACCAGTCGAAACAGTAAAAATTTAACTGGAAATAGAATGGGCTTTCTAATGCGATCTGGATATGCATTGATCATTCCAATTTATAAGGGTACCTATGAAAGAGGTTATCCTGAATTTCCAAATTATGTTGAAAATAAATCAAAGGTTTATGCAGATCAAATGATTATGATGGTCAAAGATTATTCGCGAGCAATAGATTATGTTGAGGAGCAAGATGACCTTTCTAATAGTGTTTATTATTACGGTATTAGCTGGGGGGGTATGCTTGGTCCTCTTTTCTTAGCAAATGAGAGCAGAATTAAAAAAGCTGTTTGGCAAGTTGCAGGATTAGGTGCGAGAGAAACGAGACCTGAGGGAAATCCATTGACTTTTCTTTCTAGAATTAACAAACCCGTTCTTATGTTAAATGGTATTTATGATCAATATTTTCCATTTGAAACATCTCAAAAGCCAATGTATGACTTGTTGCCGCTCAAAGAGCCAATGAAAAAAATGATAACTTATAAATCAGCGCACTCACCGCCAGCCAGTCAAACATCAAAAGAAGTTTTGCAGTGGTTTCGTGAATAATTTTCCTTCAATATTTTGATCGTTCATGGTAAAAAAGACAGAGTTTTATCTACAAAGTGGTCGCTTCAAGGAAAAAAACTTTTTGAAGATATTAACGCAAAAACCGAATATTTAGAGATAGATGCCGGACAATCAATGAACAGCGCGTCTATTGAAAATATTACAGATTAGATGAGAATGCGATGAAGTATATTGCTATCATATTATTATTTATTGCTCAATCTTGTCAGAAGCCAATAAAGAATGAAAATTCAAGCTCCTATGTCTTTACTTGGGTAAAAGATGAAAACGATTGGAATTCTGACTATGTTGCCGTTATCAATTCTGATCCCAAGGATCGAGGATATGGTTCTCTAGTCAGCACCCTTCCCGTGGGTTTTAACGATATAAACGCTCATCATTCTGAGCATCGGTTTCATGAAATAAAAGAATTGTTTGTAAATGGATTTTCTGGTGGACGGTCTTTCATTGTTGATTTGAATGATCCTAAACATCCAAAGCTTAAAAAAACGTTTACCAATGTTAACCAGTATACCTTTCCGCACAGTTTTGAACGTCTACCAAATGGCAACGTCTTAGCCACCTTTCAAACCGTAGGACAAGGAAACAATCAAGTAGGTGGATTGGTAGAAATTTCTTCAGAAGGTGACTTTGTCCGCTCTTCAAATGCCTCAGACCCCAAAGTTGCGGAATTTATTCGCCCCTATAGCTTAGCTATTTTACCTGAAATTGACCGAGTGGTTTCCACAAGCGCAGATATGAAGCAAAAAGATCTTAGCAACGTCGTTCAAGTGTGGAGTTTATCAAATCTCTCCTTAATCAAGACCATGGTCCTAGAGCCTGGGCCAAGAGGAAATGAGCATTTTGATCCCGCGGAACCTCGAGTGCTTAAGGATGGGAAGACGGTGCTTATTTCCACCTTTTTTTGCGGACTATACCGAGTAAAAGATATTGAAAGTAGAGCACCATCTATTGAATGGGTCTACTCTTTTGACTTTAACGACAAGTACGATTGCGCCATACCCGTTGTAAATGGGGATTACTGGATACAAGCAGTGGGTTCTAAAACTGCAATAGTAAGCTTAAACGTGTCGAACCCATCGAAGCCAACAAAAGCGTTTGAGCTTAAATTTAATACGGGAGAATGGCCGCATTGGATAGCTCTTGAGCCAGGCGGTAATCGCTTAGTCGTCACAGGCAATAACCGACTCAAAAACACGCTTTTAATCGTGGACGTTGATAAAAAAACTGGCAAAATGTCTTTTGACAGATCCTTTAGGGACAAGCGAACGGGTAAGCTAGGGTTCAGTTTTGACCGGTTCGACTGGCCGCACGGCAATACCGACAGTGGCGTGCCTCACGGTTCCGTTTTTAGTCTAGACTAGAATGTCTTTAACAAATTTTCTTTTTATTCAGTCATAAGTATTTATAAGTTTTTTAATCGATAATATAAAATTATCATAACCTAACCAATCAAAAGGGGAAATTATGAATTCAGAAGTAATTGACGGTTTTTTTCAAGCAATGTCATCTGGAGATGCCGATGCCGCAGAAAAATTTTTTAGTGAAAAATCCGAATTTACTGACACGGCAACTGGCATGACGATGCGTGGAGTAGATGAAAATTTGATGGATGTTAAAAATTGGATGAGCACATTTTCAGATATGAAGGTTACAGCATTAAGACACGTAGAGTCTGGAAATGTTGTTGCTACAGAAATGCAATTTGAAGGTACAAATACGGGTGAGATGGCTATGCCAGATGGCTCCAAAATACCCGCAACTGGAAAGACTGTCAAAATGCAAGGGTGCCAAGTCGTTGAAGTAGAGGATGGCAAAATGATTAAAGGGACTCAATACTACAATCCTATGGCCATGATGGAGCAATTAGGCCTTACCCAATAAATACCTATCGGTTTTGAATCCAGCATAGGTTTTATGCTGGATTCAAATTTTCTTTTTTCTTTTGCCTTACAATCTTCCAAACCCACCTTTTTAACAAAAATACAATCGCTAATTTTTTATAAGTAAATTTGATTTGAATAATTACATCAAACCAAAGGAGTAGGTATGAATTTTAAAAAAATTGGGATAGCTGGAGTTTTGGGTTTCTTTTCAATGGCGTTTGTTGGCGTTCTTACTTTTGAGCTATTTTATAAAAATCACATGGGCGCCATGGCCGAGCAATATTCGAATGTAATTACGTTCCCTCCAAATATGGGCCCAGCAATGTTAGGTGGAATCTTTTACATTTGTGTTATTTCTTATATTTATGATAGAATGGGGGTAGACAGCGCACAAAGTGGTGCAATCACTGGAGCGTGGTTTGGAGCTGCTAAATGGATTTTCATTGACACTCAGTGGATGGCATTGATGCCTAAGCTATTTCCCATCGATTATGTGGTTGTTGACGTTGCCATTAGCGCGGTCATGTACGCACTCTCAGGAGCTGCAATCGGTTGGGCGTTAAACCGCTTCAAGTAAACAAGCCTTTTTAAATGAACGAAGCCCTTGCTGAGCTGAGGGCTTTTTTCTGTTCAAAATATAATTGTTTTAGTGAAAAAAGGATACAACAAGCCAAATCTCAAGAGTCTTTATTATGATGTTGAAGTAAAAAAGATTCCTTCCTTGAATGGAAAAACGATTGCTATCACTGGTACAACGACTGGAATTGGATACGTAGCGGCAAAAACGGTAGCTGAGAGGGGGGCTAGAACTATACTGCTTAATAGAAAATCCGATCGCTCTAAAACATCTCTCGAGCGTCTAAAGTCAGAGCTTCCCGAATCAAACTTTGAAAACATCGAGTGCGACCTTCAAAGTTTTGAATCGGTAAGAACTGCCGCCCGAAAAGTAACCGATCTATGCATAAATGGGCTGGATTCGTTGTGCAATAATGCAGGCATTATGGCGTTAAAAGACACAGCGACCGTTGACGGTTTCGATGTTCAAATGCAAACCAATCATTTATCTCATTTTCTACTCACCAAAGAACTTTTTCCTGTATTAAAAATAGCTGCTGAGTTACGAGGAGATGCTCGCGTGGTAAATCACTCAAGCATTGCACGCTACGGAGATAAAAAATTAAAGGCCGAATATTTTGAAAAGCGCGGAGGTAATTTAGGTGGAGATAGTTCAAATATGATTGTAGCAAGCATAACCAGGAAAGGTAGATGGGCTCGTTATAGCCAAACTAAGCTAGCAAATGCTGCTTTTACAGCCTGTTTGCATGAAAAATTTCAACAAGCTGGTTTGCATAATCTAAAATCGTTGGTTGCCCACCCAGGCGTCGCAATGTCTGACTTGCAAACAACCACGGTTAAGGATGGGGGGATGAGCGCATGGCTGGCTCGACAAATGATGAAAAATGGTCAAACGATGGAGGACGGTGCTTTGGCTGTTATAAAATGTATGACCGATGAAGATGCTCAGTCGGGAACATTTTATGGACCTGGCAAGGGATTGATGGCTGCAAAAGGAAAAGTTGTTTCGTTTGATCTTGAAAAATTTTACGATAACAGACAAGCCAAAGATCTTTTGTGGAGAAAAAGCTGTGAGGCAATTGAACAAGATTTTATTGTTTAAGGGCTTGGAAAAAAATACCAATACGAAAAGATTACCCATACAATCAGCGCTCCAAGCGTTAAAAAGATTCTCTTCTTCATGTATATAGTTGCCTCAATATATTCTAAAATAAAATTTCGTTTGCCATAAAAATTGAAAATCTTTGTAAATTTTCAATATAAAATTAAGGTCATTATGAAAAAATCACTGCTATTTTCTATTATATCTTTAGCATTATTTGTCTCGTGTGAGGAGGATGTATCGAGCCGAGATGAGGTGGTGGGGGTTTGGTATATGCCACAATCTCTTAATCGAGTTTCTGTAGGGGCATCCGCTGATCAATTAGGTGGATATAGTCTTAACGCATGGAATTATTCTTTAATGGTTACTACTAACACAGATCAAAAGTTTGTTGATCAAATGTCAGAAGGTATTGGAGCAATCAGCGTCTCAGGTTATATCAATGGAGACATGACCTACATGCAAGGCTGGAAAGATGAAGATTTTGGCAGTTCTCACGTTTATGTATCTAATTACAATTGGTTTTCAATGTTTGAGGGGCCAAATCAAGACTCTGAAACTTTCCTGGGTTTAAATCTTAACAATTATAATGGCGGGGAAAATATGGGAGATCCTTTTGATTCCGATTCTGGTTTTTATGGTTACGATGATGATCATTTTTCAGCCTACGGTACGGATGGTCTGTATTTTGACGCCGTTCAGCAAATTGAATATACGTTTGATGGTAGATCGCTTACTGTGCCGACACAGGAACTTACAGATTTTCAGGATTCTACTTTAACGATCGGAGGAACTCTATCGTACTCAATGATTGACGTTCCAGCCAATATACCAACAAAAATTATGGGTTATGACGGTGATATTTCTTCCGATTATGGCTCATGGGAAATTCATATTAAAGAAGACGGAAGCTGGGTGGAGGTTTTTAGGTTTGAGGAGCCACAAGATCAAGATGGTTGGACCAATGTTTTTGTTGATTCTACTGTAGCGGAGTGGGAGATGAAAGATGACCAGATTGTGGTTACGTATAAGTACGATGATTTTTGGCCTGATGCTGGGGGAGGACCCGGAATAGGTCAGGGTACATGGATTTACCAGGTGGCGTATACTTACGAAGTGATTAATGGTAACTTAAAACTTCTCAATGAATTTAATATGTGTGGAGATGAGTTTGAGCGCTTTTGCTTAGAAATGCTCGAAAATGAATATCAACTGGATCGAGGCAGTCTCGAAGAGATTAAAATGGTTTGGGAGTTGGAATTTACCAAAACCCCCAATCTAAGAAAAATGCGTTTGTATAGCGAGCCAATGCGTAAAGCTCTGGCACGCCATCCTCTATATAAAATCCAAAAATAGCTCATTTAATTATTACCTCAAGAAACTTTGTTTTTCTTAGGAGTTAATTTTTTTTTAATATTTATCAAACGGAATATTATATGCTAAAAATCAAATTGTTGTTCGTTTTATTAGTTTTTGTCATCGGCTGCGCAACCGAGCCGCCTGACCCTGCTAGGGTGGAAGCGGAGTCACAAAAAACCAACGCTTACTTTGATCGCATGTTTGATGAATACGTTGACAGAAGTCCCATGCTTCAAACCAGGCTTGGGATTAAAAAAGACTACGATAAATGGAGCGATATTTCTCAAGCGCGTGATGATTTTGAACTTGAGGAAAGCAAAAAATCGCTTAGATGGTTAAAAGATTCCGTGGATGTCAGGCTCTTGGATGAATCCACGCGTCTAAGTTACGATCTATACGTACAGGGAATTAAAGATCAAATTAGCGATGATAGATACAGACTCTACAGTTTCCCTCTAAATCAAATGTTTGGGATGCAGTCCGAAATCCCCGCGTTTTTAATCAATATGCATCGCATTTCAGATGTCAGCGATGCCGAGGCGTACGTTGCGCGCCTCAACGGAGTAAAAGCTCTTTTTGATCAGCTTATTCTCAATATGAGGGATAGGGAGGCGGCTGGAATTATTGCTCCAAAATTTGTTTTTGAACATGTCTTATTCGATTCTCGAAATGTAATCTCTGGCTATCCTTTTAGCGGTAAGGATTCTTCCGCCATTTTCAAGGATTTTCATGGAAAGGTTCAAAGAATTAAAGCTTCCTCAGCTGATAAAAACAGACTCCTAAAAGAAGCGGAAGTTGCGCTCAACAGCTCTGTAAAGCCTGCCTACGATGCCTTGATTGCAATGGTTGAAGAGCTTGCAGAGACCTACGATGAAAGCGATGGGGTGTGGCGATTTAAAAATGGACTTCGTTTTTACCAAACCGCGCTCAATAGAACCACAACAACAACGATGACATCAGACCAAATTCACGAGCTGGGATTAAAAGAGGTCGAGAGAATACATGGAGAAATGGAAGTAATTAAGAACAAGGTAGGGTTTGAAGGAACCCTGCAAGATTTCTTTACTGAGATGAAAGAGAACGAAAAATTTTATTACCCCAATACGGCTGCAGGTAAAAAAGCTTACATTGATGAAGCGGTAAGAATGATCGACGCGATGAAACTCGAGCTCGATGCGTTGTTTATTACCAAGCCTAAAGCAGATATGATCGTCAAAGCAGTAGAAGCTTTTAGAGAAAAGTCTGCAGGTAAAGCCTTTTATCAACGTCCNGCTCCTGATGGATCAAGGCCTGGAATTTATTACGCCAATATGTACGATATGAAAATGATGCCTAAATANCAGATGGAAGCCCTTGCATATCACGAAGGCATACCGGGACACCANATGCAACTAGCTATCGCCCAAGAATTAACAGGAATTCCAAAGTTTCGCAAATTTGGGGGCTACACTGCCTACATTGAAGGATGGGGTTTGTACTCCGAATATCTTCCAAAAGAGCTCGGGTTTTATNCCGATCCGTACTCTGATTTTGGTCGATTAGCAATGGAGCTGTGGAGATCATGCCGATTGGTTGTAGATACCGGTATTCACAGCAAAAAATGGACGCGGGAAGAGGGAATTGAATATTACGAGACAAACACTCCAAACGATAGACAGGATTGCGTAAAGATGGTCGAAAGGCATATCGTAATGCCTGGCCAAGCAACGGCATACAAGGTTGGCATGAACTACCTCTTAGATTTGAGAGCCTCTTCGGAAGAAAAACTAGGTGAAGATTTTGATATACGCAAATTCCACGAGGCTATTTTGTACAATGGTCCGGTCCCATTAAGTCAGCTAGATAAGCAAGTTAGCGCCATTGAAAGAGCAAATTAAAACGACGATGCGTATCCATATTGTCTTGGTTACCGCTTTGATTTTTTGGACTTGTCAGGATTCCAAAAGCAGCGACACTGCTGAAGAAAAAGACAGCGCGTTGTANTCAACGGATGGCGTCTTAACCAACATAAGCGAAAGGGTCTACAATGACGATGAATCGGTGCAGGCCTACAGCGAATTTTCTTGGAAGTCTGATGGGTCTANTAGAATTCTAAACGGAAATGGCATTCCAAACCACGAAGTGGGTACCTTTCCTAATGCTCACAATCCAAATACAATTTCCGAACAAAACGTTAGCAAACGATTCACACTTACCCCTTCAATTGTTTCAGAAAACGGCGTGGCTCTTGGTGGTCCAGCTGGAGCCATAGCTTACGCAATAAACAGCGTAAAATTTGACCCCGCTACCGCTGGAAGATGCGATGATGCGGGNAATTGCTCCTTAGCTAGAGGTCAAGGCAATTGGAGCATTGAAGCTTTGGGTCACAACACCTTTGATTTTGGCGATGACATGAACCACGCCCATGTTCAGCCCACTGGAGCCTATCACTACCATGGCATGCCAGAACTTTTAATTGATCTTTTGGGTCANGATATGAGTATG
Organism: Fidelibacterota bacterium; assembly: GCA_002724735.1. Taxonomy (GTDB): domain Bacteria; phylum Fidelibacterota; class Marinisomatia; order Marinisomatales; family TCS55; genus TMED108. The sequence continues at coordinate 20,141 of PBPT01000053.1, forward strand.
ACGTTGGTTGGATGGGCGTCGGATGGTTTTCCAGTATACGCACGTTACGGGTACAAAGAGGCCAATGATTCAAATAGTGGTATTGTGTCAATGAAGCCAAGCTGGCGTTTAAAGTCATCACCGGATGCNAANCGTCCCAGCACGGTTGTTCAACTATCTGGAGGACCCAATCAGGGCAACAGCTCACCCAACACGCCTATTGCAATGGGTGCTTTTACTCAAGATTTTGAGTACGTTGAGGGTTCTGGTGATCTTGATAGGTGCAATGGAAGGATTGGCGTTACACCAGAATTTCCAAATGGCATCTACTATTACATGGTAACCGATGATTTTCCNTTTTTTTCTCGGTGCTTACGAGGAGATTTGTCCTCTTAAAAATTAAAGACGATCCAATCAATAGGCNAGACATTGCTTCTAAATTTCGCTAAGTTTTCATTTCAAAATATTTAAAAGGAAAAAATATGTTTAAAAACGTTGNCAAACTTTCTGTAGCGATTTCTTTTGTTTTTGCCCAATGGACCAGCGACTCTACACAAAATACTTTAATAGAATCAGCGCTTCAATCCCAATTGAGTCCTTTTGTACAGGTGGCAANNGATGGTTCAACATATATNGCTTGGGGTGATAGAAGAAACACTCCAAACTTTGACTATAGAATTAAAAGACTGGATTTCTCGGGTAACGTTTTTGAAAGCTATACGCTNTCGAATCAGCACAGTTCGAGCGCTGCAGGCAACCTAGAAGCCTTAGAAAGCGACACAGAGCACGGGGTGTTTGTCCTTTGGGAGCAGATAACGAACAACCGCGACGAATTACGCCTCCAGCACGTCAATTCTACCCTAGATGCAAATGGAACGGTTTTTGATAATAGCGGTCTTGTGGTATCAGGTTTTGAATGCGATAGAAAAAATGGTTCATTAGCCGTTATCGATCGTGACAATGCGATCGTTTCGTTTACCACCTCTTCCTGCGCTGGTAGCAATGCGACAGACTATGGTAACGCCTACGTTCAAAAAATTAATTCTGGGACTAAAGATTGGGGTGGCAATGGTATATTGGCNGCTCCACGAAACACCAATGGCAATAACGTTTTAGATACAAAAGCTATCCCTGGCCCACAGGGTGGCGCTTTTATTCTTTTTTCACAAAACACCACATCNGATAATTCACTCCGGATCAATTTTGTTGATGCGCAAGGCAACTTTACAGAAGGACTGAGCTATCCTTCAGGAATAGGCCTAGGCAATCTTTACAATAAAAACAATTGGGAGATGGATGCTGCTTTTGATGGAATGGTTGGTGTTTATGTGGTATGGAGAAATTCCTCTAACAAGATGGTCTTGCAACACATCAACCTGATTAACAACAGNCTCGTGCTAACGCATGTAANNCCTGTAGAGGTGTTTCCCTCAACAGCCTCTTACGTTTACCCCAAAATAGCCGTCCCAAACTCCCTGACCAAAGATAGAGGATTGTTCATCGCATTTTACGACTACGATACTTCAGCCAATAAATACGGACTCTTTGCTAAATATTTGGANAAAGCAGATGGNACGTTNAGTAATTTGTTTACCGTTTCTACAAACGCTTCGTCTCTCAACCCAGCAGCTCGCCAACTTCACGATCTAGATGTGACCTTGTTTGATAAGGAAGCTTTTGTAACATGGATCGGTAAAGAGGGAGATCTACTAACCCGTAAGATTTTCGTTAACACCTCTGGACAAATTGATTCGACCACCCCTGAGACGATCGTTCACGATAAATCTGGAGTAGCTGGACGAAGCACGCCAGGCGCTTACAACGCTAGCCATGATAGGATAGGAGGTCTTACAGTGACCTGGCAACAGGACAGGGGCAACAATCTTTCGTCCGATATTTTTGCGCAACAACTTAGCAATGAAGCTGTTTTAGGGGTNAATGGCAATCTTTTGGCAGATATCGATGATGCTCAAATAATTGAAGACCAAGATTTCAGCGTTGTTTTTGATTTTAATTTAAGTCCTGCTCTTCGGCCATTTATTAGTTTGTTACCGGTCCTATCAGACAGCGCTGTGACCGCATCAATCCTTGCAGATACGCTTTCGATCGATTTTCCCAACGATTGGAATGGAGATTTGATGGTGGACCTAATAGGGGATTGGATTGATCTATCCCTTCCAAACGACACCACACGATTTACCATCAGCGTTGCACCCACTCAAGACCCACCTCGTGCCTTTGAGTGGGTAAGCGTCTCGCTTGACAGTATCAACATAACGCAACTGAATGCCCAAGATAATTTCCTTCTTGAATGGACTGAAAGCGCGGACGTTGATCAAGACACGATTGAATATATTGTTTACGCTAAGGTAGGTCAGTATCCTCTNGAGGAGATTTATGATACCACGAGTCTGTCGTACCCCATACCGTATCNAGATATCGCAGTAGAAGCCTTTCGAAATGTTCCTGGNAATAACGCAACGATTCGATTTTCTGTTTGGGCATACGATGGAACCGATTCGCTAAAAATAAACGGTGAGGACCGAGTGTTGTNTGTGAATCGTTATGAGTACCTGCAANTAGATNATAACGGAATTCCAAACGCCTTTGCATTGCATGGTAATTATCCAAACCCGTTTAACCCAACAACTCAGATACGCTTTGATTTACCGTATAGAGGTAATGTAAATATTTATATTTATAACATGTTAGGACAAAAAGTTAAAGTCTTTTCTATGCCCAACACACCTCCCGGAAGGCACGCGATAACCTGGAACGGNACAAACCAGAAGGGTCAAGCTTTGAGCGCAGGAGTGTATCTATATCAAATGATATCTGAAGACTTTGTAAAAACGCGTAAAATGATTCTTCTAAAATAAATATCGTTTTTAGCAGGTTAATATCTGCTCAAAAAACCCGCCAATCTTTTGTCGGGGATCGATAAAATGAATTTCAAGAATCCAATCTCTGGCTTCGCCGTATTGATCCGGGGCATTCATTGGGGTNTGGTTTTCAGGATGAATGTAGTTTAGNGTTTTTTCCCCTTGAATACGCTCATGGGGAAACTTTCCAATCAAATGACCGCAATGTTNGTTGCCAAATTCCCAGGATCTACTTTTTGCAAGGTCGCAGACATACTCATAGAGAGTAGCACCTGTCATGCTTGGGTCGTTATCAAAATATTCTTTACCTAAATTCCAGCAAGTCTCAACATCGCTTTTTAAGCGCAATTTTTCACGATTGTTNCCGATAACGTAGGTTCTTCCAAGATCTGCCTCCCANTGNTCAAAAACGGGCCCAAAATCNAAAAANAATATATCGTCATCGGTGATNATNCGATTGGGNGGATTTTTGCTGTAGGGAAGAAGAGTNTTGTTGCCNGATCTTACTATACGCTTGTGCCAGTGTTGCTTCGTNCCAAACATCTNAAAAGCAAGATCAAAAATTTTGTCACTCAGATCAANCTCAGAGATGCCNGCTGTTATCCACCCTCGCTCTTCAATCTCTNAAAACAGTTGTTTGGCTTTTTTCTCTGCCGCAAGGAGACTTTGTTTTCTTTGTGCAATGTTTGACGGCATTCAAGTTTTTCATCAGCGCACCAGNGGGAGCGCTGATGAATCAAAATNAGAATTAANTGAGTTCGGCTACTTTACTAATAACTTCATCGTAATTTGGTTCAATTCCTGGATTTTCAGCAACCCATTTGTATCGAACAACGCCTTCTTTATCGAGGACAAACACGGCTCTATTCGAAGAGGTGTATCCGTCGAGTCCACCCAGACCAGTAAACATTACGTCGTAGGTAGACACCACTTCTCTGTTATAATCTGAGAGCAATTCAAAATCAAATCTGTATTTGTCCTTAAACGCTCCGTTTGCCCATGGGGAGTCAACGCTCACACCAAGGACGGTGGCATTTAAATCGTTAAGTTTGGACATTTGATCATTAAAAGCGCACATTTCAGTGTCACACACCCCAGTAAAAGCTCCAGGGTAAAAGGCTAATACAACCGTCTTTCCTTTGTAACTATCAAGGGACACGAGTTCTTTATTGGTGTTTTTCAATTCAAAGCTTGGTGCTGGTTCGTTAAGTGTAGACATAATACCTCTTTGGTTAATACGTAAAAAAATTAAAATTAGATGTATAAATCTAAGACCTAATAAGTAAATTAGATCATGAAAAAAACGATTCTTTTAACATTAATTGGTGGTGCGGTAGGGTACGGCTATTACTATTTCATTGGCTGTGATGGTACCTGCTCAATAACAAATTCCTCAATGAACAGCATTGCTTACGGTGCTTTGGTAGGACTGGTGATTGGTTTTCCTACTCAGCGCAGTACCAAAAATTCGCAAAAAAAATAACGAACAATCAATACAAGTTTAGATTATCTAAACTCTGCAATCTCTGATATAAATAATTAAATTATATAAAAGTTATATATTTAATAATATCAGCAGTTATATATAATTTATTAACTATAAATAACTGCTGACTAATTTATTACTTTTGCTGTTCGAGTACTAGCGCTCTCAGTCCCAACATACCAAATGTTGGTGCCCATAACCCAATGAAAATACCAACTTCACGAGCCTGCTGTTCGCTTTCATAGCCAAACAAAGTGGTTCCAAATACAAAGGCAAGTACTGCCATGAATATTGAACCTATCATTATGAGAAACCAATTACTTGAACTCATATTTCCTCCAAGGTGTTAAGTTAAAATAAACGACAAAACGATTATTGAGAAAAATACAACGATAAATCCCCCAATAGGTTTGTCCAAAATAGATAACATATTATTTGAAAATTTTTCGATCATTACAGAATGAATAGTTTAATTAATAACATAAAAACAATAGCAACCACGACCAGTTTAGAATCCAAAATGGTGCTCACAATTTTTTCTGAGGGTTTAGCTTTCTTCATTGGTTTCAAGAGCGTCCTTTAATTTAATAGTGATATACAAACCAACCGACACAAGTATCAAAGCTATTGTAAACCCAAAAAAGGATAGCTTATAGTTACTAACATAGGATTGGAAAATGACCGTGAACATAAAGCTGATGAACAAAGATAAGAAAATGCTGGTACCTACGCGGTCTACAAAAGATTTTTCAATTTTATCGAACATAAATTATCCTATTACTTTGAGCGTTATGAACGATTTTAATGAATAAAGAAAATATATCAAAGTATTTTTTTATTTTTTTGTTACGTTTTGATAATTTATCCCAATAATAGCAATTCTTTCCAGGGTAAAAAATAAATGATTTGTCGATTTTTAGAAGATAATTAGTTGAGGTTGTTGAAATCATTTTTTAATATGTGGGATGCTCAAAAACCTCGTCCTGACACTTTTCATATTTTCATGCCTTCCAGCTCAAAATGGATTACCATCGGTGGCGGTTCTTGATTTTGAAGCCAATGGCATTCCTGATTACGAAGCAGAAACCTTAACCGAAAGGCTTCGCTCTGAGATNGCAAACACCAATGCGTTCCGTATTACNGATAGAAAGCTTTTAGATAANATNATTAACGAACAAGCGCTCCAGCAATCCGGCTGTACCACGGATGAATGTTCGGCAGAGATTGGTCAACTTTTGGGAGCGCAATACATGATTAGCGGTGCGATNGGAAAATTAGGAGAGACCTTCACGGTTGACGTTAAGCTAGTGTCGGTATCAACTGGGGCTGCTGAGCGCACCAAAACCGCCTCTTACAAAGGTCCAATCTCAGGAATGATCACAGAGATGGAGATTCTTGCCTGGGAAATTTCTGGTCTAAGACCACCACAGTCCTTACTTATGAAGCGCTCAGGGGGGCAAAAATCGGACAAAATTACCGTGGCCGTACTTGACTTTNCTCCACGCGGTATTTCGTCCCTTGAAGCGCAAACTTTAACGGACAGGTTTGCCACTGAAATTAATAAGACCGGAGCCGCAATCTTGGTTGACCGCAACGTGGTTAATGAAGTGATGCAGGAGCAAGGGTACTCTGAAGCGGAATGTTCCTCAGAGGAATGCGCGGCTGAAGTTGGGGCAATGCTTGGGGTTCAGTATATGATCAGCGGCGCGCTTGGAAAACTNGGGGAGACNTATACGATCGATGCAAAAATGTTCGAGGTAGCAACTGGAGCTGCTGAAAAGACGATCAACACAACATATTCTGGGCAGGTAGATGGACTNATCACAGAAATTGAAATCCTGGCCTGGGAGATGATGGGTTTGAAGCCGCCCAATTCGCTTGTTCGAAAGAGGAAAGGTGGAGCCGTTGCTGCTGGACCCACACAAAAATCTCGCTTAGGCGCTTTGGTTCGGTCAACGTTGGTGCCAGGGTGGGGTCAGTTTTATTCTGAAAGAAGTTTGATGGGCTGGGCATTCTTAGGAAGTGAGCTTGCGCTATTAGGAATCGGTTATACATCGTACTCTTCGTATCAAAAAGCATATGATGATGTAGAATCATTCTACTCACAATATCAATCTTCTACAAACCCAACCGAGATTCGAAATTTTAAGGAACAATCTAAACAAGCAGAAGATGAAATGAATACATCCAACGACCAATTGACGATGATGTTTCAAGCGGCCGCAGCGGTACATGTAGCTAATATGGTCCATGCACTGGTATTTGGCCCAAAGGAGACTTCCGCCAGCACACAACCTTTATTTCAATTGGGGTACGACCCCTACATCAATCAGCCACAATTGAGGTTTACCATTGCGCTCGATTAATTTTATTATCGCCATTGGACTTGTTTTTGTTTCGTGCGAAATTTTAGAGCCTAGCTATGATAATACATTAGACCTTGACAACAACAGTCCGCCAGGTATACTATTTACACCNGAAACNTCAAGNACNACATTAGGTGGTAGNGCTGCGATAACGCTCAACGTTTTNGAGGTNGANAANATCGCTGGNGTGCGNGCTCGNATCCANTACGATAACGCNANATTGGCGNTCTCNACAATCANCGNAGGNTCNTTTTTNNNNGCTTCNNATCCACCGGTTTTTGTGTACGATGATAATGGATCGGGCACGTTAGATATTTATTCTTTTTACATGGGCTCAGACAAAATAAAGTCAGGCACTGGAGATATAGCACTGATCGTATTCAACACCAAACTTCCTGGTGATGGCAATATTGATATAACAAGCGAATCAGAGCTGTTAGACGAAAATGGCCAATTGATACCGATTCAGAGCTTTGGCAGTGGGGTAATCAGTGCGCAATAGTCTAGCTATATTAACGCTGCTCTCCGGTTTTCTTTTGGCGCAGCCAAGTTTTACTGCTTCGGATATTGTATCCAATCTTGCTGGTGCAAGCGCAGTTAGCGCTGCCGATATGGATGGTGATGGGGATATTGACATTATTGCGGCTGATGAAGGTGGTGACGCGATTCATTGGCTTGAAAATGACGGCAACGCAAACCCAACCTTCACCATTAGAGCTGCCTATGGCAATAGCGATGGTCCTTGGGCAGTTGTTCCTTATGATATAGATCTCGATGGAGATTTGGATATTATATCGGCATCGCATGTTGATAATAAAATTAGGGTCAATGTGAATAATGGAGCAGCGGACCCGGACTTTGATGATACGGTATATGATGTAGTATCGGGTGTAGATGCTCGAGGCTTAGATCTAGGGGATATTGATGGGGATGGAGACATTGANGTNGTNGGTGCNTTGGGCGGGGATAATAAAGTCGTATGGTATGAAAATAACGGTTCACAAAGNTTTACTGCTAGACAAGTAAATGTTGAAACCAATCCTCGATCAGTGTTTATTGCAGATTTAAATAGTGATGGGCATTTAGATATTGTTGCTGCTTATGCAGGTTCAGATAAAGTCAGATGGTATAAAAATGACGGTGCCGCGGATCCCGGTTTTCAAAATATAGATGTTTCTACTAGTATTGATGGTGCTATATCTGTTTATGCCGCTGATATGGATAACGATGGTGATATCGATATTTTAGCTGCAGCCCAAGAAGAAGATAAGATCTACTGGTTTGAAAGCGATGGAGCAGTAACACCAAATTTTTCCGCAACGACAATTACCTCTTCTGCAGATGGTATCTATTCTGTGTACGCGAAAGACTTAGACAACGATGGGGATATGGATATTATGTCGGCTAGCGCCAACGATGATAAGATCGCCTGGTACGAAAACAACGGTGCCGCTGATCCCAGTTTTACCGCTCGAACGATCGCAACCACAGCAGATGGCGCTGCGTCCGTATTTGCGGCCGANATTGATGGTGATGGGGATCAAGATGTGATTTCAGCATCCTTGAACGATAATACGGTCGCCTGGTACGAAAATGGACTTTCAGCTTTAGCTAACCCTTCCTTTTCAACTCGATATATATCGACTGGTGCAGATGGTGCCAGAGACGCAATTACCGTTGACCTAGATCAAGATGGCGATGTAGATATTATTTCCGCCTCCTCAGAAGACGATAAAATTGCTTGGTACGAAAATAATGGAAGTGAGAGTTTTACAGCCCGAACTATATCAACCAGTCTAGATGGTGCAACCTCTGTCTTTAGCATCGATGTTGATAGGGATGGGGATATTGATATTGTATCCGCATCTATGTACGACGATAAAATATCTTGGTTTGAAAATAATGGTAGCCAAAGCTTTACTGCAAATACCGTTGCAACATCAGCTGACGAACCCATCAGTATTGCAGCAGCGGATATGGATGGAGACGGTGATATCGACATTGTTTCGGCATCAAAAAGCGACAATACTGTTGCCTGGTATGCAAACGATGGCTCTGCAGATCCATCGTTTTCTGCAAGCGACATAATTACCAATGGAAACAAAACAAAGTACATTCATCTTGCTGATGTTGATAGAGATGGCGATATGGATATTATCACCACATCGCAAAATGATGATCAGATTCGATGGTTAGAAAACAATAATGGAAATGCATCAAGCTGGACAGCGCGAGATGTATCTTCGCAAGCCGATGGCCCTCAAGAAGTCTTTGCTGCGGATGTAGATGGTGATGGTGATATCGACATTGTTTCAGCTTCAAAAAACGATGATAGAATAGCCTGGCATGAAAACGATGGTGCTTCTGACCCTTCTTTTTCTATGAATACAATTGATAATACCTCTAATAATGGTGATGGCGCTCAAACGGTCTATGTTGCAGATGTCGACAATGACGGTGATATGGATGTGGTTGCTGGATTTATAAATAATGATAAAATTAATTGGTATAAAAACGATGGTTCTGCAAATCCAAGTTTTTCTGTAGCCAATATTACTTCTAGCGCTGATTATGTTTTTTCTGTTCATGTAGCTGATATTGATAATGATGGAGATATGGATATTTTATCAGCATCCAATAGTGATGATATAATAGCGTGGTATGAACATGGAGCAGCGGATAACACTGCTCCCACCATGACCATCACCGCNACNGATGGNTCNAATGCNGTNNNTGATGGAGCAACCACCAATGATGCAACACTAACCGTAACCTTTACTTCCAGTGAAGCGACCACCAATTTTGCAGCAGCAGACATCACCGTATCAGGGGGTGCGATCAGTAATTTTGCAGCCACCAGCTCTACCGTTTATACCGCAACCTTTACGCCAAGCGCTGCCGGCGCAACTACGATCGATGTGGCCGCTAACACATTCACCGATGCAGCGGGCAACAATAATACCGCAGCTGCTCAGTTTAACTGGACCTACGATAACATTGGACCCACCATGACCATCACCGCCACTGATGGTTCCAATGCGGTAAGTGATGG
>PBPT01000002.1 GCA_002724735.1 Fidelibacterota bacterium
TGGTATTTTGTATGCAGACAATGAAATCTACATAGATCAGTCTGGAAATAACGCTAACATAGACCTAGAGCAGTTAGGTTCTTCCAACATTATTGGTGGAACAGATGCTGTTGCAGGTACTATGACTCCTCTTGACCTAGACGGTTTAAATCTTACTTTAGATATAAACCAAATAGGTAGCTCAAACCAATTTTTAGGTGATATCTTAGGTGATAACATCACAGGTTTCTTTGAGTTTGATGGAGATAGCAATATATTCGACATACAAGTAGACCCAACAGATACTTATGGTGCTGACTCAGGCGACTACAATGTAGATGTAACAGGTTCAAGTAACGAGTTTACTTTGAATGTTGGTACAAATGCTCTTGCTTCTACTCTTGACCTAGATTGGGTTATCAATGGCGACTCTAACACACTCGACTTTGATATAGACTATGATCTAGGCACATCATATGTAGATATAGATGGCGACTCTAACTCTGTTACCTTTGATGGTAGTGGATATCAAAGTGGCTACTTCTACTTAGATCAGACAGGCAATGGCAGAACATACAACATTACACAATCATCTACGTTGGCTAGCGACTGGCTCAAAATTATTTCTAATGGTAACAATGGCACTGTGTGCATCGTACAAAACGACGGCGGCACAAGTACCGGTTGCTAGTATAGGAGATATATCAGAGCTTACAGGCACTGCTGAGGTTATACGGGACGAGCCCTACGGGGCTGTCCTTGATTTTGACATCCAACAGATGGATGACGTCCGCACGTCTGTTGGTAGGGTAGCTATTACCTTTCTAGATGATTCCATAGTAAAACTTACAGAACACTCAAAGCTTGTTATTACTAAGTATGTGTTCGATCCTGACCCAACAAAAGGTGAGATGGCTATGCGATTTGCAAATGGCACAGCCAGATTTATAAGTAGTAAGCTAGGTAAAATTGATAAAAAAAACATTAGACTATCCACACCTACCGCTGATATTGCTATCAGAGGCACAGATTTTACCTGCACGGTTGATGAACTGGGGCGTTCTCTCATTATTTTATTACCTGACGCTAATGGTATTTCTAGTGGTGAAATACTTGTTACTACTGCCACAGGCACTGTTACTCTTAACAAACCCTATCAAGCCACTACAGTAGAAGTATGGGAAAACAACCCTAGCACACCTGTAATCTTAGACCTTACTTTAGACATAATAGATAATATGTTGATTGTCAGTCCCCCAGACGAATCAGAGTTATCCACAGAAACATCCACAGCGTCCGTAGCAGATAGTGGTGCAATATTAGATATAGACTACTTAGAATTTAATGAACTAGAAGTAGATTATCTAGCTGAAGACGCTTTAGAATTCACAGAATTAGATATAAATTTTTTAGATGTAAACTTCTTTGAAGATTTACTAGCAATCATAGAAGAGATAGATCAACTTGATTCAGACAACTTATCCACAGGCACGTTAGTACAAGGCACGGAGATAGGGCAAGACTTAGAAACACAAATAATTACATTACTACAAGGTGATGCAATAGCATTTCAAAGAAAGGTTGTACAAAATGCACAGTTGACTGTGGATGCCTCTCAGGGGTACACTATTATATTAATACAGGATGGTAAATACCAACAAATAGTAGTTAACGGAGGGGGAAACTCCACTATAACAATCACACAAGGAAGTGGATGATTAAAGTATTTGATATATGTTCGGGCATAGGCGGTTTTAGTCTGGGCCTAGAAAGCACGGGCAAGTTCGAAACGGTTGCGTTTTGTGAAAATGAGTCATTCTGTAAGAAAGTATTAAACAAACATTGGCCTGACGTGCCAATATATAATGACCTAAAGGAGTTAGGAAATGACCCAGAAAAAATCCAAGAAGAATTTGACCTCATCTGCGGAGGCATCCCCTGCCAACCGTTCAGTGTCGCGGGCCGAAAAAAAGGTAAGGAAGACGATAGACACCTCTGGCCGTACATGTTTGAAATTATTAAACACAAAGCACCCTCTTGGGTCATTGTCGAAAACGTTGGTGGCTTCGTCAACGTGGCACTCGACGATGTATGCCTTAACTTGGAAACCGAAGGTTACGCCACGCAATCGTTTGTTATTCCAGCTTGCGGTATCGAAGCTCCCCACAGAAGAGACAGAGTCTGGATCATCGCCAAAAACATGGGCGACCCCGAACACGATGGATCATCTACCNCAAAGGTCTCCAGAAGCACTTCGCAGGCAAGCAACCACGACNAGAAAGGGAAGGACAAGACCAGCGAATCTAAGGGAGCAAGTGAACCCAGAGACGAACAGAATATGGAGGACTCCAGATGCACACTGCGACAGGGGGGCATCGAGCGAGGAACGCATGAAGATGAAGTTGGAAAAGGGAATGCCAATAAGCTTGAACGATCAAGTAGCACACCCAAACTTGATGTGGCCAACACCAACGACACAGGACACGATAGAACACCCGAATGCGAAACTGACGAAGTCAGGCAGGAGATTGACGAAGGACGGCAAGGACAGCCACAGTCTGAACTTAGCGGACAAAGTAGCATTAGTGGAGAAGACATGGCCAACACCGAGAAGCTCAGTGGGAATGAGCATGTCAATGGAAACGGTGAACAAGTCAATGGAGAACAACAGGGGATACAAACACAACTTGGAGGAGAAAGTGGCTATGGAGCACACTTCGAAAACAAGCAGTGGGAGTTTGAACCCGCAGTGGGTAGAGTGGCTAATGGGATACCCAATAGGGTGGACAGACTTAAAGCCCTAGGCAATGCCATTGTNCCTCAAATAATTTACCACATAGGGTTAGCAATACATGAAGAAGTGGATAAGCCTAGCTAGTATACCTTTACTATGTGTACCGCTTATCTTNAACTGGTCAGCGGTAGAAACCCTTAAACTAAAAACATTTGACGNTCTCGTGCAAACACCAGAGCCAAGTGATGTGTTTGTCACGTTAGATATAACAGAACAAGATGTTTCCATGATGGGCGGCTGGCCTTTCCCACGCCAAGACCTTGCACGCATTCATCTCGACCTGATTGAGGCGGGGGCTATGGGTGTAGGTTGGGTCGTCGCCTTTCCTCAAGCAGATAGATTTGGTGGAGACAAAGCCTTTGCTACTGCATTAGCAGACACTAACAGCGTTATAGCTATGTTTGAGAACGATAGTGGTATCTATCCACCTACAACTGGCACAGTTATATTAGGGGACGGTGTTCCCGTGCAAGGTATAAAGTCCCGAGGTGTAGTACGGAACGTGCCTAAATTAGCCGTGTCTGCTTCGGANGGGCTGGCAGTTGCACGAACAGAAGTAGATAGTTTAGTACGTAGGTTGCCGTTGTTATTACAAACACCTGATGGTTGGACACCTTCTTTTGGTATAGAAGTGATGAAAATATTATCTAGTTCTGATACTTANATAATACGAGGAGAGCAGGCAAGCATAGTCGAGTTGACTTTACCTAACTATGCTCAGATACCTGTAGATCAATTAGGCAGGCGTTGGGTATCTTGGATAGATACACCTAGCACAACTCTANAAGAAATGGATGTNAAAGATAAGTTTGTATTTGTAGGAGTTACTGCAAAGGGGGTCATGCCACAAATAGCTACAAGCGATGGTCTAAAATACCCACACGAAGTCCAAGCTGCTTTAGCAGAAAGCTTGATGGTGGATGTACCACAAATACCAAGTGCCGCTATATTATATGAATTACTTATATTACTAGGGTGTCTACTATTAATAATAGTTATAGTTCGTAATGCCCCAGTAACAGGTTCTATGATTGGAGTAGGTTTGACATATGTCGTGTCGATCACCGGAGGGCTGCTTCTTGCACGAAATAATATACTTATAGACGTTAGTTATAGTATAGTATCAATGACACTTATATCTGTACAAGAGTTCTGGTTAAGGTTTGGAGAACAATACAAACTAAGACAACAGATAAAGAAACAGTTTGAGCACTATCTTGACCCTAGGCAAGTAAAACGTCTACAAGATGATCCAGATTTATTACAACTTGGGGGAGAAAAAAGATACTGTACGTTCTTGTTTACTGACGTGAGAGGNTTTACAAACCTATCAGAAAAACTACCACCAGAACAAGTTACTGAGATAATNAATAAAGTCCTTACTGAACAAGTTACTTGCATACAAGCACATGGGGGCATGGTTGATAAGTTCATAGGCGACGCATGTATGGCCATCTTTAATTCCCCCTTAACTTTAGATGAACATGAACAACGTGCTGTCGCCTGTGCCCAAGACATGAGAACTGCTATGCGCATGCTGCAGAACGATTTGCCCGAACCGATTGCAATAGGCATAGGTATTAATACGGGCGAAGCTGTAGTCGGTAACATGGGAAGTGACACGAGGTTTGATTACTCTGCNATTGGAGATGCAGTTAACGTAGCAGCTAGACTGGAGTCTGCAACAAAAGATTGCGGTGTAGATATTTTGATTGGCGAAAAAACAGCAGAGAAAGTTGTATTGCAGTCTGATTTAGAATATGTAGGAACTATNAGTTTAAAAGGNAAAGAAGAGTTGTTAAAGGTGTATACTGTATAGATGCCAAGAAACTACAAAAAAGAATATAAGAATTATCAAGGCAGACCTGAGCAAAAGAAACGTCGTGCTCAAAGAAATAGAGTCAGACGTCTGATGGAAAGATTAGGAAAAGTTAAGAAAGGTGACGGTAAAGATGTGCACCATAAAGACGGAAACCCTATGAATGCTAAAAAATCTAATTTAAAAGTAGTTAGACGCTCAAAAAACCGTTCTTTCGCCCGAAATCGCAAAGCTGGCAAAAAATGACCTCACAGAATGGCGCAGGTTGCGTTTTGTTGGGGTACCGAAGGGTATTAGTCCAAAACTATTAAAAATCGCTTGGNGGGCTTGTACGTGCGTCAGACAGCGTTTCTTCTTTTTCNAGCGTTTTTACTAGCCTATTTANGTACCATTGTGCTTTTAAGACGTCTTGNAGTCCTTTTTTAGCTTCATANCGCCACATATACTTTTGTATGTTACCTTTTAAGTAACCTTTAAAAGCATCAGGTGTCATACTTTCTTCTATTGCATCAATACATTCTATGTTCCCACTGTTGTAATGGGGTGGTGAATTTACATAATCAGTCATTTCCTTCTCCTAAGGTAGTTATTAAAAAATTTATATAATCATCAAACGGCATACTAAGATTGTTGAACTCACCTAACGTTACATATTCTAGATCAAAGTCTTGNGTGACCATNACTCTATCTAGGCAAGCAAGCACAGCNTAGGCAAGCACATTATTAGTTGTTTGTCGTTTNAGCCAATTGCGTTGTTGAGTAGAGAGTTTCATAGTTATTTTTGAAGTTGTCTTTTTTGGTAAAGTATCTTGNTATTTGTATTCGATAAAACAATGACCGTTGCAGCCNGAATAATAAGTGTCTGGAACTCCACCATGGTAGGCGTCGTTTATTTTCCAGCGATAGATAGATTGAGGTAAATGCTTATGCACTTTGCTGATGAACTCCTTTTCACGCATATGAAAAGTATAACATGGCCGTGTCTACGACACTAACTGTCGTAGACAAGCCACACGAAGGTATCCTAGATTAGTCCTGACATCTGCCTTCTGCACCAACATTAGAACAGATGNTCATATGAACGGGACAAAACTCAAGATGAATTTGAGTAAAAACCCGGGGTTCCCATAGGACGTCACACACATCTAGGTCGATTGCGCCACTAAACCTTGCGATACGCAGCGAAAGGATTCGGGAACCCTAAAAATTAACTCGCAACAGAGTTTTCATAGAAGGATTTAACACCTTCATAGATATCATCTTTGAGCCAATCAACACCTTCGATGTCGATGTTAACCCAAGAACCCTTNGCGTTACTTTGTGGTACTGAAGACATCTTCCAAAGGTATGCGAATCTATCGCCTCCTTGTTTGATAATCTTAGTATTCCACTCTCTAGATACTTTTAGTTTAGATGAAGCACAGTCAAATAAGAATGGTATATCCGATACTTTTTGAGTTGCGTCGTCTAATCTAAGTAAAGTATGTATTTGCGTTTGCGTGATATCATGTTTATCTAGTTCTAAAGCATTATCTTCAAGATACTGTTCTGCTTCAGTTCTAGTTGTAAAGTTGCCTACAAGGCCACCACCTTCTTCACGNTTTCTCCAAACAACATACTCTTCTTTGAAGAACACATTCACTACATACATAGATGAACCATAGTTTTCNCCAGTTACAGTGTTTATGAAGTCGCCTTCTTTAGCGCCATCAATATATTCACTGTGGTTTGGGTCAACTTCATTGTTCATTTTCTGAAGTAGTTTTACCCTTGGCACTGAGATATGTTCCGAAGATACATTCTCATTACCTAGTTTTGATCCCTCTTTTACATGAGCAGGGACTTTGCTCGTTACTACACTAATATCGTTTGACATCGTTATTCCTCCTTCGTCATTCATTAGTCGTTATTATTATGTTGACCTATAATTAATTTTAGTCAACTCCGTGCTCTCAACCCCGGGAATCTCTTCACCAAGACTGATAGCCTCCCTATATGCTGTGGCTGAGGGTCGTTTCTGCATCAACTCAAACCTACCGGTTTCAGCAAGATATGCTTGAAACTCATCCCAGTTTTGCACATTAGGATAAATCTCTGTTTTAAGAGAGATTGTTCGTCCACCATTAGATATTTTTTCAAGACCTTCGTCTTGCATNCTAATGGCTATCTGCGCTTCTAACTCTCGTTTTTGCGCATTGTATTCTTTTTCTTGTGCTTTCAAGTCTGACAGACCATCACGCACTCTGCCGTATTCGGCTAATAAGTCATTAAGTTTCTTTGCCATTTTTTACCTCCTGTAGTATATGTAGCAAGTTTTCCATTCGCCCTAGTTTAGTATTAAGTTTTTTGTACACTTCAGGCTCCCAAGTGTTTTGTGCTTGTATCATTATAGTTTCAGTCTTTTGAGTTTGNCCTGCTCTATAGATACGCTGATTAAATTGTTGAAAGTGTTCAGCATTGTAAGTTGGCGAACACCATATAACAGTATTTGCTTTAGTCAAAGTAAGTCCATGACTAGCNGATTGAGGATGGCAGAGCAACATTTGTATCTGTCCTGCTTGAAAGCGTGACACGATATCCTTACGTTTTTCCCCCTTNGTCTCACCATCGATGACCTCGTAAGTAACACCTTGTTTCTCTGCTAGTGCAACTAAAGCGTCACGTTCGTGTCGCCAGTTGAATGCTACCAGAGAATGTGCACGTTGCTCTACCAACGTCATGACTATGTCGTATCTTTCTTGGTGTATGAAGTTGACTTCTTGTGCTGTGTCATAAACTGCACCAGTAACTAGTTGAAGTAGTTTCTTGACACGTGCACCTGCATGAATCGCATCAATCGTACCAGTCTTAGTATAAAGAACAGATTCTTCTGCTANTATTTTGTATTGCTTTTGTATCTGTGGTGTAAGTTTNGTATTGATTGTGCGTGTTATNTTGTCAGGTAAATCCATACATTCGTTTAGTCCGTAGCGTATAGTAATNTCTGACAATCTATTTGCTACCGCATCTTCAGCACCGGGTTTGTCTATCCACTCATTAGCAAAGCCATTGAATCGTGGCGTACAAACTTGTGACCGGAACTGAAAGAACCGAGCACCTAGNCGATCGCCGTCGTCGACTAGTAGTGCTGGGTGCCAGACATCTAGAATAGTATTACTATTAGGAGTACCAGACATGGCAATCCTATTAGTAAAGTTATGGATAATATTTCTGAGATTTTTGCTACGCTTTGCTGTTCTATTTTTGAAGGCAGTAAACTCGTCAATAACGATTGTATCGAACTGCTTACAGTATTGTTTATTTTTGAACAGAAAGTTAACAGCTTCGAAATTAGTGATGACCATTTCGATGTTTTCGTCTTTAAAGATTTTTTCTCTGTTTTTGGCATAGGCTACTCCGTAGTTTATGTTGGGCTGGAACTTTTTGATGTCCTCTGCCCACGCCGCTTCTAATATAGAGAGTGGCGCCAAGACTAAAGTCTTACCCCCAAGTATAACATGTGCATCTAAGACTGCACGTGTTTTACCCGTGCCCGGGTCTGAAGTAATCATACATTGTGGATTTGCTACTATGAAATCAGTAGTCTTTTGCTGATGGCTATACGCCATAGGTATATCGTTCATCGTTACTCCTTAATCGTTAAGTTGTTATTTCGTTAGTCGTTAATACTATTGTATCACGTTTCTGCCCATTCACAAACAGGACTAGAACCTTTGCCATACGAACACCATTTACAATTGTATGTAGATGGGTTGGGTGGAAAAGTTGTCGCTGTAGTCATTGCGATTGCGCGTTCGTGTAACTTGGGCATAAACACCATTGCTTCGTCCCGAGTATACACTTGTTCNAGAGTTGTTCCATGGTCAAGATACCATATTTCGGTCTTGGCTATTTCTAACTCTGGATATCTAAAGAAACTACCAATTGCATAGATAAGGGCTTGTTGGCTATGAGCGATTTCATTACCGAAAGCCTTACCTGTTTTGTAATCAATAACTCTTGCTGATGTTTCGTTCTCATGAACAAACGCATCTAATTTGATTCTNCCCCACGTGTCAGGTGACAACCAGCCAGTTGTTCCCCANGTTAGAGTAAAACCCCAATCACCTTCTAACTCTACTTTTGCATCGACATACAGTTCGCGTAATTTTTTGAACTGTGAATCAAATTTGCGTAGTGTATCAGGTAACTCACCTAACTTACCGCATACATAGTCTTCAGCCTGTTTATGTATTTCNGTGCCACGTGCNGCGGCTGGGCCGAAGTCTTCTTGTATCTTCTTAACTTTTGAAATGTAAGAGCGATAAGCACAAGTTTCGTAAGTTTTTAAAGTTGAATAACTCCATGCTGGGATGTATCCCAGTTCAACGTCCTCCGTGACCTCAACCGTTGAGATTAGGTCTGGACGATTGGGTTGTGTTAGATTCTTCATTTATTAAGCCTAAGTCCCTTTCGTCGAAATGTTTTTCGATTAACTCCGTTTTAANATCGTTATCAACTTTCCATGTTAGCACGACNCCGCGTGGTATNCCAGCCGANCTGTCNTTGCTTACACGCTTACGACTTGTTTTNATATTTAATCTAGACATACGTTTAGAAAATTCTCTTTGCGATATAGTGTTTCTGCTATCAGTCATAGCGTCATATACAACTTTAAAATGTGCTAACGGTATAACCTGAACTTCGTCAGACCTTGCTAGCCAATCTTTTATATAACGTTGTGCTGTGCTTATGCCACCAGCATCAAATGTATTTGTAAGAGGTATATCTAATACTTCTGTAAAATATTCTAGGTTGCGTATGCGTATTGCATTTGCAAACTCTTCTAGTATAGACATAGATACTTCTTTCATTTCTTTCTTCGCATCGTTTTCTAATGCTGTATGAGCCATTCGTGCATCTACTACGAATCGCTGCAGTATGCCCGCTATGATATATAGTTCATGTTCTAGTTGGTCTAGTTGCGTTAACAAATCTTTATGTGCTACCTCAAGTTTTGTTTCTTGCCGGGGAGCCACATTGTATCTCCTGTCTGACTCTTCGATTTTGACTGCATCTGCTCTGTTAGTAAGAAAGATAAAATTCGTGTACGAAGGTAGCTCGATCTGGTTTGTACGCATAGCACGAATAGTTAAAGTTGGTTCTGTGATTTGGTGTTTTAGTTTATCTGCCATTTTACCAACAGAACCTGCGTCAGCCATACGAAACTCATCAACCACAAGAAACATTGCTGTGCGCATATATAAGTTGAATTGTTCTTCTATATTTTCTAGAGAACGCATAGGTGTTTGTTGTTCACCAAATAAAGGTTTAAGAATTTTATGCACGAACAAACCTTTACCAGTTCCCGGGACGCCCGTAAATATCCATGCTGTCATTGCTTTGCGCTTGTTTTGATAAATATAGGCTAACCAATTTATAAAATGTTCAAACTCTGGTTTGCCATCACCAAGGATATGCATAACTAGTTTATAAAAATTAGGTGCAACATTGGCTATTTCGATTGCTGTTCCATAAGTAAGTTCTTTTACATTNTCNTCAGGCTTTANCATGTAAGANGTTTTTCTAAATAANTTTACTGAGTATGGGACTGTATCCAAGTTAATACCATCGTCACTGCTAGGATCNAATACAACACGAGCGTCTGGAATATAATCCATGGGAGCGCGGCCATGAGACTTAAGAAAATCATTAAGACTGTTTTTATTCGTTGGGGTGAGAGGGTAATCATTGTCAAATTGTTGTTTAGTTTCATCATATACTCCGTTATAAAATGTGTCTGTGTAAAAATCACGTAAGACAACTGGTTTCTTTTTTGTATCTGTATCTATTTTATCTGCAAAAATATCAAAGATACTTCTATANAAGTCTGCATCTGCTTTTTCTATTTCCCATATGGGTTCTCCTTTGAAGTTATACATGTAATGAGGGTTGGTTAATAAAAAATAATAACCACCACTATCGCCTCCGTTCACATTACAGTTAACGTAGGGCTCTGATACACGTGAGATTTGTATGGTCATTTTGTCTGGGTTTTGTAGCACTTCGTGCGTCTCACCAGCAACGCTGACCGTAGACAATTTACTTGTTCTCTTTGGAAGATTGTTTTTCTTCCGCAAATTATCTTTAATCTGCAAACCAAGGGTGTGCACCTTTTCAGGATTAACACCAATTAAAGATGAGGAGATGTTAAGAACAGGTTTGCTACGGTCAACCTTGATGAATCTTCCATTTGGGTATGGGTCTTTAACTCCAGTAAATTTAGGTGGCGCTATGTAAATTAACTTACTGTTGTCTGCAACTGACGGGTCTAACACGCAAGACAAGCTTTGACCGTTAGCCGACAATGTTATTTGTTCTGCAAGAAACTGACACTCATAATTTAAATTACGTAAATAATCTTTTAATGTCTTTGGATAAACAGGCATATCCATAAGAAAGAAAAGATGTANNGATACCGTATCTTTCTTCAGACCTAATGAAGCACTTGCTTGTGCTATATATGACACGTCATGAAATATACTAGGTAGTTGCAACACNATTCTTTGTGCCATGTCTTTAATATCTGTGGTAGGCAATGCATGAAGACCATCAATATCCAGCACTAAAAGTTCCGTGGGCGCTGTCCGGTTGGACATACCTGCACGGGACTCATTTTTTAGTGGGCGCTTTAGGGGGCCTTTTAGCATGCACGTGCCTGACGCAGCACGACTGCAAAGTGCACGAAATAATTTATTAAGTCCTTTNTTATCAATAGTTATTTCTTCTTCATGTGAAGTAAAGTCTTTAACTAGTGGATAAGGNTTAGAACCATCTTTGGTTATTTCTTTGGCTAATGCTTTTTTAGCCGATAAAAAAGTTATTATCATTTTACATCTCCTTCTTTGAGTATACTTCTTCTCTATCTATACGTACAGAATCGTCGGCTTCGAAGGCTAGTTTGCATGCCTTTTGTGATATGTTGGTCACAGTGATCGTGCATATATCTCCACCGGGGGTGTAAATTTTGACACGATCACCAACTTTTCTTGTAAGTATTAAATTTTTATTTGTCATAAATTTGGCTTACGCCTCCTTCCGCATCTAATGGCAAATCACTACACCATTCAGGGGGTGTTCGCATGATGTTAAGAATAGTATTCATTGTAACATCTGAATCGACTTCTGAACCGAGTGCAATGATTTCGTCATGCACTTGCATAACAACATCAACTTCAGGCAAAGATTGTATATCAAGCATTTGTTCAGTAATAACTATTCGTGCAAGTGCTTGAATAACATTTTCTGCAAGTCGTGGGCCGTAAGTTCTAACCTTACCTTTTGATGTGCTGTAGAGAAACTCTCCACCAATGTATTGCAAATCAGGGTAATGTAATGACATCGTGTTTGGCAGCTGCAGTCGCTGCTTTTGCACGACAAGCGGCCCATATGTAGTTCCATACATATTTGGCGAAATCATGTTGAAAAGTAAGTCTTTCATTCTTGACCACAAAATTGGTATGTTGCTGTAATTACTACGATACTGTGTAACAATTTGTGCGGCAGTGCTGTCTGACACGTCGACTGATGGCGAACCCGCTTTGAGGGTATCTTGGAACTTATTGTGCCCCATGCCATACCCCAGCCCGAGGATCGCAGTTTTACCGACATACCTTTCTAAAGTATCTTCTTTGGTAATCGTGCGACCGTATATCTGGGACGCAAACTCGCAGTATACATCTCCACCGTGTGCAAAAGCGTCAAGTAAATCTGACTCTTTTGCCAACCACGCTAACATACGCGCTTCGATATTTGACAAGTCCGCGATAAACAGACGCTGCCCTTCAGGTGCACGAATCGCTGTGCGTAATTTAGAACCTCGTGGCAAATTTTGCAGGTTAATTTTATCTGACCCACCAAATCTACCTGTATGTGCGGCATAGTAACGCAAAGGTATACCAAAGGTGCCGTCTGGATTGCACGAATCAATAAATCGTTCGGCTCTAGTCTCATCAATACGTGACTTGACTACTTCCCGAGCGTCCCACAATGCACGATGTTCTGGATACATGTTGCACATTTGTATGTATGCTGGGTCGTTTTTACCGAATGCAGGAATTTCTTTCCCTGTTGTAGGACTTTTCTTCATTGGTATGTTAAGACCGAGAGCCTCTAGGTGTGCACGAAACTTTTGCTGTGACGCTAAAACATCTCGTGTCACTCCAGACGCATCTATGCTAGCAGCTGCACGTTTTGCCATTTCTTCCTTATATGCAAGTAGCATGGCTTTGTCTAAAAAAAGTTTAGGTTCTACAAACATGCGNACAGTTAAATCGATTAGGTCTAACTCTTGCTCAGGATAATTAGACATGTAGGATTGAAAGAGAGCGTGTGTTAAATCAACATCTTGTATGCAATATGAACCGATTTGTTCATCAAGTAAAGGGTCAAGGTCTCTAATGCCTTTGGCATTTACAAGTTCTTCTCCTTTACGCATTGCAGGGTCAGATGGGAATTCACGCACAACGCAATCCTTCAACCTAGCAGACATGTTAGGATATAAACCTCTACTCATAGCGGCGGTATCATAATAATACGCAGGTGTATAACCACAATGTCTTGTCAGAATAAAGGCATCAAACAGAGTGTTATGGCAAACCAGAGCAGTGTTGCTCCAATCGACAGCAGAAAGAACATCTTCATATTCGTCTGCACCGTACCATTCAGTATCTCCGTCGTCCACTTTTAGTCCGACTCCCCAAATTTTAAAATCAGCATGATTAACATACTGAGCCGTTGTCATTTTCGTAAGAGAATAATGAGCGTCATAATAAGTCTCAAAGTCTAGATATAATTTCTTCATTTTCTTTTACTCCATTTTCTTAAATGTTTTTCTGCTATCAAACCTTTTTGTGCAAGTTCCTTGACTCTGTGCCAAGCGTCTTCTATATCGTCCGATAGATTAGGGTCTTCGCGCCAAGAATCCTTGCGCACTTGTTGCATAACATTGTCAACAATGCGTATAAAATCTTGGTCTTCTTTTTCGTTTATAATTTCCCAAGTCATAGTTCCTCCTTGAACTGTTTCATTTTGATACACCAGTCTTCATATTCAGAACGCTTTGCACGTTCCCATCCGATCTGCTTGCTGGTATACATATTATAAGCAGTGGATATTTTTACATATTTCCATTGTATGTAGGGTAAATCATCTGGGTTGTTGTATGTGTAAGGATGTATGGGATTACGCTTTACATACACATATCTTGGTGCCATTTAATTACTCCTTAATTAAAGTTGACAAAACTCATTTTTGTCTTTATGACTATAGATATTACCTAATAATGGGTGATAACACAAATGGAGAAATATTATGGCAACTTTTAAAAGTGACATGGTAAGTGGTAACCAATCTTTCAAACCGTTCCCAAGTGGAGCAGTTGGCGTAAGAAAGGGAACCATATCATTAACTGCTGCACCTAATGTTGGTGATATTTACCAAGTGGTAGATGTTTTCGCTGGTGAAACAGTTCATGATGTAAAAATTAAATGTAGTGATTTAGACTCCAACGGTTCTCCTGCACTAGTTTTTGGTGTAGGTGACGGTGCTGACACAGACTATTACATTGCTGCGTCAACTGCAGGACAAGACGGTTCTGCTGATGAGCAAGATAACAATGTATGTCCTAAAGTCTACTCAGCAGACGACACGATTGATGTCATCTGTGAAGTAGCACCTGCAACTGATGTTGCTACTGGAACTATTGAAGTTTGGGTTTATATATCCTAATTTAAAAACGCATAGCCCAAGCCGGGACACCGAATCTTGGGCTATACTAATGCCACTCCTTGGCATGTTAGTGAACAGCAGGTTCCTGCCAGTTGCCTTCAGACATGAACTGTTCCCAGTCGCCATCATAAGCATGCACAAACATAATACAGACTTTAACGCCCTCTTCTGATTCTACATACTTAGTCATGGCTGCTTGTATGCCATGGTCTACAGCATACTCACCGACAGTCCACATATAGTTTTTAATCGCACTCATGTTCTGATTTACTCCCATATATTTCTGCAAATTTCATAGCGGCTTCATCTTCTGTTAAGATGCGTTCGCCATATTGTTTGCGTTCAAAGTTGCACGCATCTGACCAACTATGAAGATTGGCCTCGTAAGACCAATCTTCGTTGTATTCCCATTTGCGCTCGTAATAGATTGCTTGTGAACTCATGAATCCCCCAGTAGTTTGTTTTCTAGGATAACATTATTCATTTCGTCCCTCAAATCCTCAGGCATCAAGTCTTTTGCCTCAACTTGCTTGTTAGTCTTAGGCTGTGGTTTCTTAGCAGGTGATGCCATTTTCTCCATAGCCCATTGTGGCACTAAACTTCGACCCTCTGGGTATCCATCAAGATATTGTTTGAGAGTGTTGAATTGCAACAGAAAATCGCTGTATTTATCAACTGCCTCTCGTATCTTTTTGTCCGTCTCTGGTATTTGCTTGAGAGCATTAACTAGAGATGATTCAGAAACCATAAGACCAAGTTTGACAACAGGTGCATAATCTTCTGCCGCATCGTGCGACTTCATTTGCCCCGCAGTCTTGATTGGTAAGAGTATAGGTGTAGCAAAGTCATGCACATAACACAAATCGCCATCTACATGGTTATCTGACGCCTCTACTTTAGTCTCTTCCCACTTGTTAGTGTAACCCGGTGTCCAATCTGCAATAAGTTCTAGATTGTCCTTCATTGGTCGTTTGTCATTCACCACGAATACAATCTGTTCCTGCATCCTAATTGGCATTAGATCAGATTGACATTGTGGTGGTGGGTTTGACCCATGGTGATACCATGAACTGCTTCTCAAGAATATTTGAGTTGCAGTTTCATGCGTAGTTTGAGAATACCGTCCTTGACTAGGCGAATTCAGTGGCAGAGTCATGTTAGTCAAGTCTTCATGAAACTTGTCTGCCAATTCAGTATACCTAATCGCAGCGTTGCACAGTTCAGTGAACTGCCCACCGCCGCCGTTCTGCAATGTGGCGCAAATCGTATCGATTGCAGCGCCAACATCGTATTTACTCTCGTAAGCAGTTTGAACCTGCTTACGATAATTATGTATCATCTCTTCTTTGAGAGATAGCGTTAAACTTACAGATGCCATAGTAACCTCCTTGTTATTGCATTTGTATGACCTCGCCGTAAGGGGCTTCGGTCGCGTTAGTTGTGACCCATAGAACAGGGTAGTTTGGTTTGTCACCAAAACTGCCACATTCTAAGTCAGTTAGATAAACAAGCGCTACAACATTTGGGTGCTTTTCGTTGATGTAGTCGATGACTGGGGCAAACTCAGTGCCACCTCTACCTTGGTATGAAACCCGTAGAGGCAACGATTCTCTGGTATACTCCGTCGCATCTTTAACACTCGAATCGCACTGGATAAACTGTATTCGCTCTGGGTTGAGCTCGTGCAGTATAGCCGATGTTTCGCTTGTAAATTGTTTTAGTTCGTCATCTGATATCGAACCTGATGTGTCAACCGCAATTGCAATCTCCTCAAGACAAGGATTGTGCAAAGACGGTAGATACATACCAGACGCAATGAAACGCCTGTTAGGTCTGACCCAAGAAAAGTCAGACTTGTTGTTGGCACGCAAGAAACGCGCCAACACAGCCTTCCAATCGACTTTCGGATCGACAATATCAGAGATAGCAGATTCAAGACCNCCAGATAANTTACCTTGAGCCTTGGCCGCTTCTGCTGACTGATGTATTGCTACAGTCAAACCAGCCTCGATGGCACTAGTTTTACCACTAGTGCCGTCTTGGTCAGGGTGGTCTAGAACACCACCACATTTACCAAAGTCTACAGCAACACCGTCCCAACCCTNTGGAGGTTCTGGTAGNATGCTGTAGATGGCTTCAGCAGTCATATTAGTATACTGCTCATCCACAAGGCCGCCCTTTGGTAGTATGAAACCCTCTGCAATCAAATAGTTGTTGATCGCATAGTCACAGGCAACATTCCATTGAGTAGGATGTCGCTCGTTTCTGCGGGTAATATGTAGAAATACAACATGCAACACTTCGTGTGCCAAGAAACCGATTCTCTCCACTTCTGTTAGTTTTTCAAACCACTTGGGATTGTAAAACAAGTGAACACCATCAGTGGCGCCTGTCTCGTCTTCCCACTNAACAGGTTTGAGCCGAAGACACAGGGTGCCAAAGAATGGNTTGTCAAGAATCAGNCTTGAACGCGCTTTTACATAGAGAGGATTCATGAGTCGTCTCCAAGTAAGGCGTCTTCTAGCAACACTTCGCGTAATTCAGACAGTTCGTTTTCTGCCAAATCTGCTTGCTGTTTAACACGCTCAGAACGGTCGTCTTTTTCGTGCATTTTTTGGAGCCTATCTTGTGGCACGCAATCTTTAATGTATGGTGCCGCTTTCATAAGCTGGTTAAGAGTCGCAAACCTTTCCAAAACCTCGCGAATATTACGATTGTACTCGCGCAGTTTGTCATCGCGTTTGCTGTTGAACATCTTAACATCCATGCATTGCACGAAAGTTTCGTCAGTAGGGTCTACTTTGACATGCATTTCGTCACTGTATTTGACCAATATCTTGGGCACAGGAACGTCTGGCATAGTCAAACTAAACCGTTCTTCATAGTGATAATCGTTACCTTCGCCATCCTCGTCAGGCTCTACGACTTCTGCAGAAATAACCAAGGTATTCACCTCGTATACTGGGCAATCGTAGCCCCAAGTAGACTTGAAGTGTTCCATGGTCTGGTCAATCTTTTGTTGATAACCGAGACTAGTAAACACTTTCATGCCGTCTTGTGGATATTGTCTGACTGGATTAGCTGAAGTCCATTTTTTCTCTGCATTACGACGGATATCGTGTCGCAGAGAATCAGATAGTCTAACTGTTTTCATAAGTCCTCCTATAGAATAACATTAGCATTTTTAGTAATCCATTTACGCACATCTGGATTTTGGCGTAAATCTCTGTCTCTGGCAAGACAACCTTTAACCAGCACAACTTGGTATTCGACTACCAGTTTGTCAGCCAGTTTCATGATGTTTGCCATTTTGTCTTCGCTAGCCCTAGCTGCGACAGCGGTTGCTAGCGCATACAACAACGCTGGGTTGTCATCACGCTTGTACTTCGATGGATCAGCAATAATCGCATCGATGTCAGGTAGTTTGTTAGCGATCTCTTTGAACGCAACAAACTCGCCAGCAGCACCGTCGCCAACTAGAGAGGCAACACCATAGAATAGTCTATCGTTGTCAGTATTGGCTTTTGACAGTTTCCTGCTAACCATAGACCAAGCACGCGGAGTTGGGAACGCATACTCGTCCGCGTCAAAACTGGACAAAAGTCCCGGTCTATACTGAACAAACGCAATAACATCAGAGTTGATATTATTGGTGTGTGCCCACTGAACCCAATCATCAATGATCGGCTCCAGTTCATAGTGTGCTAGTCTGTTTCTAACTGGACTTGGCATCTGATAAACAGCAGCAGAGTCAGTCAGTCTGTTACCAGCACAGACAATCGCCCAACCGACGGGTAACTCATAATCACCCAGTTTACGATTAAGCAACAGTTGTAAAAATGCATTCTGTGTCGCAGGTGGCGCAGTTGGTAACTCGTCAATAAACAAGATACCTCTATCGCCGTCACGCTCTGCGATCGGAAATACATCAGGAACAGCCCATGAAGTGTATTTGGTAGACTCTGGTGTGGCTTGCGCCAAATAAGGTATACCTCGCACATCGACAGGGTCGAATAAGTTTGCACGAAAATCTATGATATTCATGCCCATTTGAGCGGCTACTTGATTCGGAATGTCTGACTTACCAATACCGGGACCGCCCCATATCATTGCGGGGTAGCCAGCAGTAACGGCGTCTTTCAGTTCTTCAATCAAAGCCTGTGGATTAATAGTTTGCATTTTAAGACCTCCAGTCTGGTTCTACGGTTTGCCACTTGGTTTTAACCGTAGGTATTTTAATTTCAACAGGGTTACTCATAATAACCTTGCTCTCCTTCACAATTGTCAGTTTTTCATGCGGCATGGTTTTCTTCATAACGAATAGAACCAAAGACGCAGTCAAACCGCCAATCATTGCTGCAGTCATACCACTGAATGTGCCGTAAAAGCACACCATTAGCGTGACTGTGATTAGCACGTCAACAAAGATGTCGTGACCGATCGCTTTTCGTCCACCAGCCTTAAGCGCCAGTATAAGCAGACCTAGTGCCGACAGGATTCCCACCAGTAACATTTCTGTGCCTCCATGCTAGATAAGCCATATACGAAAACTGTATAAGCTCAATTAGTATCCAGAGCGCTGTAGTCAGCGCACCAACGATATTTGCATTCATAATAACCTCCATAGTAAATACAAAATTGACCCGATGCCGACCCCGACACCAAGCAGTATAAGTGAGTATTGAATACTCGTTGCAATACCAAACAGCACAAACAGAACACCTGTGCCAGTTAGTATCGATCTAAAATAGTCTTTAACCATATTACGCTCCTTACCAAGAACACTCGTAAAAGACCTGTTTGCCCTCGTCAAGCCATTTCAATGCCTCTTCACAGAACTTCAAGTCCTGTTCTTTGTAGTCACGCATTGATTCTTCTTGGAACTGATGTCCCCAAAAGAAACCATATGGGCAGAACGGCAAGTCATCGTTCTCTACTAGTTTTTGCAGAGTCAGAATATCTTCACGCTCAAGATAGAGAATCTGGCCACCGTTGAAGGAGTCCATCATACCGACTCGCTCGCCTCTTTTCGGGCCACCGTTCTTCTCGTCATACAACTCCATCATAAACTGCTGAAGTCGTGCATGTTTACGCCAATAATATGGAGATTCCATTCTGTCTCCAATATTGTCGTTTATGTCAACCACATTATCGTCACGCTCTGGCTGTGGTTTGATAAAGCCAGCATATACATCTAATCCCATTTTTACCTCCGTATGTTAATAGTTAGATTGGATTGGTGGGCGTTTTCATTCCCACCGCGGATGTTCGGACATCAACCTCGTGCACTTTCGTGGGCATTACACGATCGCCCTCGGCTTTGTATGTGATGATTAGCAAACCCACACATACCACAAAACTAAATGGAAGAACAAGGGCGCCAGTTTGATAATAGGTTCGCGCATCTTGTTCCATACTGTTCGTTTGGTTCCGTGTGGTACCGCTTGGTTCCAACTGGCGTGGAACACATTTTGCGCAGTAACAACAAGGGTTATAGGACATGGTTCCGTTGTTCCATGTAAAAATAACATTCATTATAAGTCCTCTGTTGGTGGTCGATGGTCGACTAGTTATACCACGGCGTCTGAAATAGGCGGAACCGTGGAACCGGTGGCAAGCACGCAACCCGGTTGCCCTTTGTTAGATAGGGTTTGGAGTGGTTCCAATTGGCGGTCGCACATGGGCACACATCCGTGCAACCGATGGAACATACTCAAGGTTGGTGCATGCGCACGCTTACACTCGCATTCGCTCGTGATGATAGTAGGCAGGCAAGGCATGATAGTAGTTTAAATTGGTTAAAAAAAGATAGGGACGCCCGAAGGCGCCCCACATGGCTAACTAAGTATTTAAGTTAGGATTGAATTGGTCTGAACCGACCGAAGATTGAGAATCGTCCTTAATCCAAGTAAGAACGAAATAAAGATACATACCGATTAAGCCCATTCGAATGATGAACATGACCGCTATGTATGCAATGACAGCAATAGCCGCTATAGATACTAAGTCCATATTAGTTCCTCCAATGTTCTACCTGAGCCCAAACAGACTCAGGTATGTAATGACTACTCACGATTGCCTCGCAGATTGTTCTGGATGCTCCAGTGGTAGTTCAGGTTGCACAGGTTCTGATGATAGTTCCTGCTTTAGTTCCTCATCGATTTGGTTATCGTTGAGTGTAGGTTGCTCAACCAGCCCTTTAGCGAATCCGCTAGCGAAACTGGTTGTCATCTTAGCCACAGATTTAGTGACTGGGAGCACAAGTTTCCCTGCGCCCCTAGTTACTTCTCCTAGTATAAAGCCGAATCGTTCCATGATAGTTACTCCTCGTCCTTATACTCAGTAGGATAAGCATTGACAATCAAGCCATTGCCGATAGAAACATTGTCCTTGATTTTGAACGAAACGCTTCCGTCAGACTTGAGCAAGAAAAAGTCAAACACACCAGACATGATAGACATTTGATACTGGTTAGGGCCAGTCTTTGCCTTCTCATCATAATTAGGATTCTCCGTTTTAGCAGTCATCCTAAGGTTAGTAACACCAGACTTGGACTCATAGTCCGTAATGCCNAGTTCGTTACCCTTGCGTGGTTTTATNGTGTCCACNTCAAACACNTTAGATTTAGTAGCCATATTATTTACTCCTTATATGTTACTAGTTAAGAGTGAATATTACCCAATACCCACTTCACAAAACTATATGGAAACCCCTTTTAGGGGTAACGAACTAAAAAAGCGAAACAAGGTTCCAGTCGTCAAAAACNGAAAAGTAGTTTGTAAAAGCAAAAAGGGAGGGATAGGGGTCGTGCACAAGGGAGGTGGGGAATACGAGAGCGATTCAGAAAATATTTTTCCATAAAAAATTTACAAGTTATCCACATGTGTGGTATTTTTAGCATATGAGTTTAGTTGCACAAGACACAATTGAAGTAACAGACGAAGATAGATTGGAACTTCAATCACATTTTCCTTACGCAGGAGTAAAGCTATCAGAGCTTTCTGTCCAAGAAGAAAGATTAATTTTGTTTTATATAAGAGGCATGAGCAAAGCAGCTGCGGGTCGTGCGTCTGGNTACAGGAATCTAGATCACGTGTACGATGTATTTAAAAAACCAAAGATACAAAAAGCTATTGAATACCTTCGAGAAGAGATGAGGGAAGAAATCAAGTTTGATAAAAACACGGCCACCACCATGTATCTTGAGGCGCACCGAAAATCGGCCACCGCCACAGAAGAAAAGAACGTGGTTGACTCTCTTTGTAAACTCCATGGATTATTCGCTCCTGAACAGGCAACCCAAGTTAATATTAATGTAGACAAGATTCAGCAACTAGAACGGTTGCCCGATGCCGAGCTTTTAAAACTAGCAGGGATCGACATGAGCTATTTAGAACCTAAAGGAGGTAAAGATGACAAGTAAGTATCATCAACAGGCGAAAGCCAGAAAGAAAAAACGTAAAATGAAAAAAGGAAAAAAATTTCCTGATTTAACTGGAGACGGAAAAGTAACATTTGCTGATATCTTAAAAGGTAGAGGCGTAAAAAGGAGAAAGTAATGAGCACACACAGTAAAAACAAAAAAGAAATGACTGAGGGTGGGATGAAGACTACAACTTTTAAAAATGTAGCAACTAGAATTAAAACTACTTCAAGTAAACTTTTAGCAAAAGCCGCGAACGTATCCCCTCAGGTACAGACATTAAATCTGTACGATGCGGAAATGGACAGGAGGAATAAATAATGCATTGTATAAACCAACCCCAAAAGAAAATGTCAGGTAAAAAACCTAAAAAGAAAAAAATGGGAAAAAGCATGTATAAAAAAGGAAAAAANTAATGGGAATAAANGCACCCCAACCAGACATGAAAAAATTTGCTAAGAAAATGAANAAGTATACATTTATACCAAAAACAGGAGGTAAAAAGAAAAATGCCAGCAAAAAGAAAAACTACTAAAAAGAAACGTAGCAAGAGAAAAGGAGCTACCCCAACTAATCCTAGCTTATACGCAAGGGTAAAAGCTGAAGCTAAACGAAAGTTTAAGGTCTACCCNAGTGCATATGCCAATGGTTGGTTAGTTAGAACTTACAAAAAACGTGGCGGCGGATATAGATAATGGCTAAACCCACTGGAGGCCTNACCGCATGGTTTGGTAAAGGGCCAAAAGGGGATTGGGTCGATATAGGCGCCCCAAAGAAAAAAGGCAAATATCAGCCTTGTGGCAGAAAGTCTGCTAAAAAGAAAGGNAAACGTAAATATCCAAAGTGCGTGCCAAGGTCAAAAGCTCGATCTATGACCGCGGCACAGAGAAAAAGCGCAGTCAGGAGGAAACGTGCAGCAGGGAACCCGGGCGGTAAACCACGTAACGTAAAAACTATAGTCAGGAAAAGGAAGCCTGCAGTAAAAAGAAGGAGGACTCGTGCCAAGAAAAAGAGATAAGATGCCTAAAAGGAACAAAAAGAACTTTAGGCCAACTAAAAAAGGCGCTGGTATGACTAGAGCAGGCATAAAAGCCTATAGAAGAAAGAATCCGGGGTCAAAACTAAAGGGAGCAGTTACAGGAAAGGTCAAAAAAGGGTCAAAAGCAGCTAAAAGACGTAAATCTTATTGCGCTAGAAGTGCAGGACAGATGAAAAAGTTTCCAAAAGCGGCAAAAAACCCAAATTCAAGGCTAAGACAAGCTAGGAGAAGATGGAAATGTTAGAAAATATTGCAGGAGTACCTGAATTTTTAGAAAGTTTTATAGGAATAATCATTTGTATAGGTGCGGGGTTCTTTGCCTACGTGTCTAGCCACATGGTTGAAGAAAGAAGACAAGGAAAGCGCATAGCGTTCCCTTGGGAAAAGGAGTAAATATGGCATACGGTACAGGCATGTATAAAAAGTCGTCAAAAAAAGTCAAAAAGACTAAGAAAAAGACGATGAAAAAGAAAAAGAAGTAAGTGACAGACACAACAAAGATAGAATGCTATAAGTGCAAGAAACTTTTAGCAGATAACCTCGTGTTACCTAAGGGACTGTGCGTATATTGCGCTGCAGATGAAGCAGATCAGCTTCCAGAACCTAAAAAACAGCAAAAAACAGTCGATAAAAGCAAAATACGTGCAGAACAANAACTGGCCATGCGTATTTTGTCACGAAAGCGTATGATTCCTTTTGTAGAGAAGTTTAATCCTGATTACCAAGCAGGTTGGGTGCACAAAGACGTCTGTAAAAGGCTAGAGAAGTTTAGCCAAGACGTTGCTGATCAAAAATCCCCCAGATTGATGCTTTTCATGCCCCCTAGACATGGAAAAAGTACTTTAGCGAGTGTCGCCTTTCCTGCTTGGCACTTAGGGCGTAACCCGGGACATGAGTTTATAAGTTGTTCGTACTCAGGCTCT
Source organism: Fidelibacterota bacterium (assembly GCA_002724735.1). Lineage (GTDB taxonomy): Bacteria > Fidelibacterota > Marinisomatia > Marinisomatales > TCS55 > TMED108. The sequence goes on from PBPT01000002.1 coordinate 23,746, forward strand.
TTGGCGATGAGCTTTTCTAGAAAAGTACGACAAGTATTAAGAGAACCCAGCTATAAAAATATCTTTGAAGAAACAAAGCTAGACAAAGACTCTCAATCTGTAGAATCTTGGCAAACAACACGGGGTGGTGGTTATGTAGCAGCTGGTGTTGGTGGTGGTATCACAGGTAAAGGTGCGCACGTACTATTAATCGATGATCCAATAAAAAACAGGGAAGATGCAGAATCAGAAAACAATAGAGAAGCCACGTGGGACTGGTATACCTCTACTGCTTATACAAGGCTTTCCCCCGGTGGGGGTATACTAGTCATTCTTACTAGATGGCACGATGACGATTTAGCAGGCAGATTATTACAAGCAACAGAAAGTGGCGCAGATGAGTGGGAGGTAGTTAAGTACCCAGCCATAGCAGAAGAAGACGAAGAGTTTAGAAAACAAGGAGAACCTCTACACCCAGAACGTTATAACACAGATTCTCTTGAGCAAATACAAAAAGCTATAGGGCCTAGAGATTGGACTGCGTTATACCAACAAAACCCCGTGTCAGATGACGGGGACTATTTTACTCGTGACATGATTCAATATTATGAACCCTCTGANATAGATTATGATAGACTTCGTTATTATACCGCGTGGGATTTAGCGATCGGGCAGAGAGACAGGAACGACTATTCTGTAGGTATGACCGTTGGCATAGATGAATATGATAATATGTTTGTTGTTGATCTCATTAGGGGTAAGTATGACGGTTTTGAATTAGTAGAAAAAATATTAGATTTNTACGAACAATGGAGACCGGGCATTATTGGTATAGAAAAAGGTCATATAGAAATGGCTATTGGTCCTTTTCTAGAAAAGCGTGTGTCAGAACGTAGATTACATTCTGCATATTTTAAGGATTTAAAAGTAGGTAGGCGTGACAAAGAAGCAAGAGCTAGGGCAATACAGGGTAGAATGCAACAGGGCAGAGTTTTTGTACCAGAGGACGCTGTTTGGACAGGCCCGTTGGTTGCTGAACTTTTGCGTTTTCCTAACGGCGTGCATGATGACCAAGTGGATGCTTTGGCTTGGGTGGGTCTTATGATGGCAGAGTACTCTACTTTTTATGAAGCACCCGAACATATACCTTCGTGGCGAGATAGGTTAAGATATATAGCGAAAAGCACGAAAAAGAAATCAGCGATGAGTGCGTAATATGGCATATAAGAATAAGAAAATAAAAAAGAACCTCAATAAAGCAGAGGAATTGACTTTAGCCAAACAACAATGGGACGCATACTCCCGTGCTAGGGATAATGGCCACGAAGAATATATACACATGGCTAAAAAATGTGACATGTATTACAGGGGCGACCAGTGGGACGAGTTTGATATGCAACAACTCGACGATCAAGGTAGACCAGCACTCACTATAAATACCATACTACCTACCATCAACGCAGTTCTAGGAGAGCAAAGCACTAAAAAAGCAGACATAAGATTCAAACCTAGGGGTGGTGGTAATCAAGATATTGCAGANGTNCTTACTAAAGTTTATGCACAAATAGCAGACAATAACAAATTNGAGTGGACTGAAAACCAAGTTTTCTCTGATGGTCTTATNCAAGACAGAGGATACTTTGACGTNCGTATGGATTTTTCAGATCACATACAAGGCGAAGTAAAAATAGAAGCCAAAGACCCGTTAGATATTCTTATAGACCCAGATGCAAAACATTACGATCCAACAACTTGGAATGAGATATTTGAAAGTAAGTGGATGAGTCTTGATGAAATAGAAGAGGTTTATGGGCAAGACAAAGCAGACAAGTTAAGGCTGTTAGCAGAAACAGGCACCACCATGGGTGCTGATTCTATGGAATACGAAGAAGAAAGGTACGGAGACACAGANTCTTCTAATTATGGAAATGAATANCCAAGTAATCCAGAAGAAGGACGGGCGCTACGTTCAGTTAGAGTTATAGAAAGACAGTACTATAGGCTAAAAGAGTGCATGTTTTACATAGATACAGTAACTGGTGATATGCGCGAGGTCCCATATAATTGGACTAAGAAGAAAAGAGAAGACTTTGCGGACACCTATGGGTTAGATATTATGACTCGTACTATGCGAAAGGTCCGTTGGACTGTGACAGCGGATACAGTAGTATTGTTTGATGANTGGTCGCCTTATCAACAATTTACAATNGTGCCATATTTTCCATACTTTCGTAGAGGTAAACCGTTTGGTATGGTACGAAACCTATTGTCGCCCCAAGAACAACTCAATAAGATAACTTCTCAAGAGCTACATATAGTAAATACTACCGCCAACAGTGGTTGGATTGTAGAAAATGGCTCCCTTGCGGGCATGACTGCAGACGACCTAGAGGAGCATGGAGCGGAAACTGGACTAGTATTAGAGTTTAATCGTGGGTCTACACCTCCAGCTAAGATACCACCTAACCAAATACCTACTGGTTTAGATAGATTAGGACAAAAAGCCTCTAGAAATATAAAAGAAATAAGTGGTATTACTGAGGCTATGCTAGGTATGGATAGCCCTGAAGTCTCTGGTGTAGCTATTCAAGCAAAACAAAATAGAGGTTCTACGCTTTTACAGGTGCCTTTAACAAATCTAGCTAAAACTAGACAGTATTTAGCAGAGTCTATACTAAAGTTAATACAAAGTTTTTATACAGAAGAAAGAGTTATACAGATAACTGACGAAGAAGACCCTTATAAACCTAGTAAACCTATGCGTGTAAACCAAATGACCCCAGAGGGTATTGTAGTAAATGACTTACAGATAGGAGAATATGATGTAGTAGTTACCTCTGCACCTGCTAGAGATAGCTTTGACGAATTACAGTTTGCAGAATCTATTGCCCTTAGACAAGCTGGCGTGCCAATACCAAACGACATGATAGTAGAGTATTCACATTTATCACGTAAAGCAGACATAGCTGACAGAATACGAAGAATGGAGGGCACCGCGCCACCAACTGATGAGCAGATACAATTACAACAGTTCCAAGCAGAAGCTCAGATAAGGTCTACTCAATTAGAACTAGCTAAACTAGAAGCAGAGGTTGCTAACTTACAAACTGCNGCCGCGCTAAATGTTGCTAAGACTGAGTCAGTAGAAAGTGAACCACAGTTGAAGATTGCTGAATTACAAAGTAAAATTCAAACTAAACGTGAAGAGCTCGACTTACGTGAGAGATTGTCAGCATTGACAAACGATATGCGTAAAGAGCAAAGCGATACTGCCGCGGCCGCCAAGATGGCTGTTGAGGCATTTAAAAATTTAGGTCAAGAAACAGGAGGTACTGAATAATGGCTAAACAAGATAATACTAATGTAGAAGAAGAAGCTACCGTCATGGATACCATGCCGGGCGCTGATCCAAAAAGCCCAGAAGACTTAGAAGGGTATAAAGTAGATTTAAACTTTGAAGACACTCAAGAGGAGGAAGATGTTGAAGACGAATCAGAGANTGAGGAAGAACCACAGGAAGGAACTGAAGAGGCTGAAGAAGAGGAAGAGGCTGAAGCAGTTGTTGAAGAAGCAGAAAGTGGAGGAGAAGAAACAGTATTGGAAGACGATGCGGGAGATACACAACAACCTGAGGGAGCAGATGAAGCAGAGCCTGTTGAAGAAGCANCAGAAACTGTAGAAGAAAAAGAACCTATGATACCTAAATCTAGGTTTGACGAAGTTTTACAAAAACAAAAAGCACTACAGAAAAAATTAGATGAAGCCTTAGCTCCACAANTAGAAGATGTAAAAGAAGCACCAGAGTATGACTTTGATGCGAAAGAAGCAGAGTATGCTTCTCTTCTTATGGAAGGAGAAAACGAAAAAGCAATCCAACTTAGAAACGAAATAAGATCAGCTGAAAAACAGCAAATGATGTATGAAATGCAAGCTAAGATGGGACAGACCGTTACTCAAAACCAAGAACTAGTTGATTTGCAAACAAAAGCTCAACAACTAGAATCAGTATATCCAGAGTTAAATCAAGCAGACCCAAACTTTAACCAAGACAAAACTAATGAAGTTTTAGAACTACGAGATGCTTACATGAGTCAAGGTTATACAGGAGCAGACGCACTACAAAAAGCAGTGGACTTACTAATGCCAACTCCTAATACTGAGCCTGCGCCTGATCCAACTGTAAAGAAAGTGGCAGAGAAAAAACAAATAGCTAATACTAAAAAGAAGATAGAAGCTGCAGAAAAACAGCCACCAACTATGAAAGGTAAGAACAAAGTAGATAAAAAAGTAGATATAAATACTATGTCNGTAGATGAGTTCGATGCTCTACCCGCAGAAACTTTAAAAAGAATGCGTGGAGATTTCGGGTAAACTATGGTATAAATTAAATAAGTTCGCACGTAAGAGCGATATCTTACCGGGGTCGTTCCCGTAAAAAATCGTTTCTGTCGCCAACGACAAGGCGTAAAACTGGTCGGGGTCGTACCCGTAAAAGTCACGAGAGCGTAACCCCAACGACAAAGGGTATACGGACAAAAGTCGCTCCAATAAGTCGACTGGTTAATTAATTTTTAATGGAGACATTATCATGGCAAATACTAACTTTGCTGCGTTGACCAGTGAACAGCTTACNATCTGGTCGCGTGATTTTTGGCGTGTCGCAAGAAATATGTCCTTCGTTAATCAATTCGCAGGTGCGGGTTCTAACGCAATGGTTCAGGTTATATCTGAACTTACCCAATCTGAAAAGGGAGCTAGAGCAGTATTAACTCTTTTAGCTGACATGACAGGTGACGGTATTGTTGGAGACAACACTCTCGAAGGAAACGAAGAATCACTAAGAGCTTTCGACATCGTCGTAACAATTGACCAACTAAGATTTGCAAACAGATTATCTGGTAGACTTGCAGATCAAAAGTCAGTTGTAAACTTTAGGGAACATTCAAGAGATGCTCTTGCTTATGCAATGGCTGACAGAATGGACCAATTAGCATTCCTTACTTTAAGTGGTATAGGATATAACTTGAAGAATAACGGTGGTCTAAGACCATCAATGAATTCAGGTCAAAACCTAAATGACTTAGAGTTTTCAAGTGCTGTAAGTGCGCCAACTTCTAATAGACATAGAAGAGTGGATGCAACTAGCGGTCTTGTAGCTGGAGATGTTACTGCTTTAGAAGCAGCTGATAAACTTAGCTATAAAACTATTGTTGATCTAAAAGCTTATGCTAAAGACAACTACATCAGAGGCCTAAGAGGCGCAGGTAACGATGAGACATTCCATCTTTTCGTAACTCCGCAAGTTATGGCTGACCTTAAACTTGACTCAGATTTCCTTGCTAACGTAAGGCAAGCTGGTGTTAGAGGACCACAATCAAGCTTGTTCTCTGGCTCATCAAGTCTAATGGTAGATGGCATTATGATCCACGAGTTTAGACACGTGTTTAATACAAGTGGTGCTTTANCTGGTACATCATCAAACGCTGGTGCTGCTGGTTATAAAGGTGGTGCTAACGCTGATGTTAACTACTCAAGATGTATCTTTGCAGGTGCACAAGCATTAGCTATGGCTGATATTGGTATTCCAGAGATAGTTGAAGACACATTCGACTATGGAAACCAAAACGGTATTTCAATTGGAAAAATATTTGGACTCAAGAAGCCAATTTATCATTCAGACGTAACAGGTCAGGATGAAGACTTTGGTGTTATTGCGTTAGATGTTGCATTCTAATTGTGATATATTTTATGGGTGGCTAATTAAAGCCACCCATTTTTAAGGAGTAAAATTTATGTGGATAGTATCGAACGAAGATAAGTCAGTAGCTTCAACATGGGGAGCAGTTATACATTTAAAAGCTGGAGAACCTAGACAAGTTGGACATGACTTAGGATTATTATGTTTACAAGCTGGTTGTACAGAGGTCAAAGAGGCTCCTGTAGAAGAAGTTGTAGAAGAAGTTGTAGAAGAAGTAGCAGAAGAATCTGTAGACTTAGAATCTATGACAAAAGTACAGCTNGANGAGTATGGTCGTACCATAGGCATTGAGCTTGATAGACGCAAAAAGAAATCAGCTTTGATAGAGGAATTAAAAGCAGCGGAGTAACATTATGGCTTTAACCGGGACAAATTTATTATCAAGGATAGAAGATATCCTACAGGACACCACAAGCGTCAGGTGGCCTGAAGCAGAATTGCTAAGATATATAAATGATGCACAAAGAGAAATTGTAAACTATAGACCAGAGTCGTCTGCAAAGACTGCTAATGTTCAATTAGTTACTGGAACTAAACAGACACTACCAACTGAAGGTCTTAGATTAATTAAAGTAACTAGAAATATGTCTGATGCCTCAGGTGGTGCTACAGGTAAAAGAGCAATCAGAATAGTAAATGTAGATATTCTTAACACCCAAGAGCCAGATTGGAATGATCCTACTGTATCTGGGGACGCAGCACACGGCGCCGTAATCAAACATTACATCTTTGATGAAGATGACCCAAAGAACTATTACGTGTATCCGGGTGTAGCTAGCGGCTCAAGTGCGTACGTAGAGNTCGTGTATTCGAAAGTGCCTACAGATTTAAGTAGCGCGAGNTCTAATTTAGACATTGATGATATATACGGNAATGCTGTTATTGATTATGTNNTGTTTAGAGCATACCAAAAAGACTCTGAATATGCAGGCAATGCACAGCGATCAGCAACCCACTACCAACTGTTCTTACAGTGCATTGGACAAGGCATGCAAGCACAAGAACTACTTAGCCCAAACAACGATAGAACAAGTAATATAGGTGGAATGCCACCTATGATGCCACAACAAGGAGGCTAATATGGCTAGTTATTCTTCTTTGGTTAAAGAAGTATTGCCATATGTGCCTTTTTGTCCTGACTCNTTAGTAGAGTCTAATTTACGTTCTGCCACCATTGAGTTTTGCGAACGTTCTAAAGCATACATACTAGATATGGATGGTTTTAATACCATCTCAGGTGTGTATGAATATGATTTTGATATACCTACAGGCACAGAAGTACATCAAATACTGTATATGACCTACGATGGGCAAGACATGGACCCCATAAGCCCAAGAAGTTTAGAGTTAAACTATCCAGATTGGAGAGATAAATCTGGTAATCCTCATGTATATTTGCAAAAAACGCCGACTTCTTTCTGGATAGTTCCTGTGCCTAGTGGGGCAAAACAAGTTATTACTAGCGTAGCACTAAAGCCTAGCAGAACTTCAAACAACATAGACACTACAATCTCTAATCAATACAGAGATGCAATTATTTATGGGACTTTGTATAGGTTATTGCGTATGCCTAGTAGAGAGTGGACAGATATAGGTGCGGCTAGAGAGTACCTAGCCCAATTTAATTTAGAAATACAACAAGCAGAACTTCGTGCAAGAGGCGGAGACCTTGGGGTAAAAAGAACCGTAAAGTATAAAGGAATAGGTATGCCAAGGAGGCGCTATGGAAAATACGGAAAGGAGATTGACTACTGATTTTGTTGAACCTGTACTTACTGATATTCGTTCCACGTGGAACACTGTAAAACCCGGTATAGCACAAATTCTAAAAGACAATCCAAGTCTGACCTTTATTCCAGAAGATGTTTACAGTGAGTGTGTAAATGAAAGAGCCTTTTTATTTACCTCTCCAACAGGTTTTTTGGTACTAACTATAGAAATAGATAGGTACACAAAAGACAAGACATTGTATATGTGGTTAGCGTATACTTATGAAATGGGAGGGCACGAATGGGTGTCCCATGAAGGATGGATAGAGAACGTGGCTAAAGAACTAGATTGTAAGTTTATAGAAGCACAATCTAATGTTCCCGGGTTCGAATCGTATGCAGTTGCAAACGGTTGGAGTTTGGATACACGAGTTTACAGGAGAAAAGTTGAGTAAACCTAAAAAATCACAATATCAAGCGTCAGAAGCTGATAANCAAAATCANGAGATATCTATAGCGCAGAAAAACTTCTACAGACAAAATTATCTGCCTAAGATGAAAGAAAAAATGCAAGCGGCTTTTGATCAAGAAGAGGGAGTAGTCAGTATGGCTCAGGGTAGAGCGCAGGCAGATACTATGCAGGCTTTAGCTAACCCAAACAGGCAAGCCGTAATGTCAGTAGATAGACAAGCAGATTTAGCTTCTGCAGCTAGTGCTCAACAGTTGCAAGGTATAAAACAAGGTATGGTAGGTGCAAGAAGTGACCAAGTAGGTGTTTTAAAACAAGCTAATCAAATGCAATCTACTACCATGTCAGGTTTAGCACAAGCGGCTAAGATTGCTACTACTGACACTTTACAAAGAGCGCAAGCAAAACAAACACAAAGTTTAGGTATCATAAAAGGACTAACTAATTTAGGTAAAGGTTTTGCTTACAAAAAAGGATTTGAAAAAGGACAAAACCCAAGCCCTACGCAACAAACAGATGATAACAACCCACAAGGGGTTCAGAATAACCCACCACCAAGCCTATTAGGATAATTATGTTAGCGAATATGTTTAATGACCTGTCAGTAGTGCAACAAGCAAGAGAAAGAGCGGGAAGAAAGAGTGGAGGTAAAGAAGCTACTGCTGATCAAATCTACTCAGATATTCTACGTCAAGATTATGAGGACTATATAAATAATTTTAGGGGTTATGAAGAAAGACTTTTGGCTCTAACAGACGACACTTCTATTGTTGACAATGCTAGAGAGAGCGCTTTGACCCAAAGCAGAATAGCAGGAGAAATTCAAGCCAGAAACTTAGAACGTTATGGTGGGGCTGGTATGTCTGCAGTACAAAGGCAACAGCAACAACGTGCCGCACAAAGAGGCGACCAGTTGACACTAGCAGGAACTGTAAACAATGCTAGAGTTGCTCAAAGAGAAGTTAACCAAGCTCTTTTATCAGAACTTATAGGTATTGGACAAGGGGTAAACGCAAGCGCCTTGGCGGGCTTAGGCACAGCGGCCCAGAATGAAGTTGCACGAAGAGGGGCATATAGAAATGCTAGGTCTCAATACAGAAGCGCCCTAATAGGAGGGGGCACCGCGGTGTTAGCGGCATTCGGAATATAACATGAGTTCTTATTATCAAGGATTAGCAGCAGGTCAAAGGTTCAGAGCAGAACAAGAAGACAGACAGGAAGATAATGCTAGTGACATTATTAATAACATAACCCCTTACACACAAAACTTAGTTATAAACCCAGAAGATGGCACTTCGTACAAAGATATAAGCCCAGAAAAATTCAATGAACTTATTGGTCTTAAAATTGGAGAAGATGGCACTGCTGATTATAGTGGTATGAAAAGTCTTAATGAGGATTTTGTACAAGTAAACAACAATGATTTGGTAACAAGCATTTTAAATAGTTTGAGTGTATCTAGGTTACATACTGATCAAGATGGCAATACAAAAAAAGGGGAGGTAGTAGGGGTTCGTATCAATAAAAATACTGGTGCAATCCACTACGATTTAAAGGTAGACCAAAGAATAGTCCCAAAGACTTTAGGGTTTAGTAATGACCCTAAAGATATAATTATGTCTTCTGACCTTGCTGGTTTTAGGGGCATAGTAAATACTGCTGTTCGACAAACTTTTAGAAACTCTAGGCAGGGAGCAGAATATGGACGAGCTTCTGTACTTAGCGAATCGAAAAAAGAATTTGGTACTAATTTAGCAAACGAAAGAGAAGGTGAACAGGATGGGGATGCGGTTGACACTATAAACATATTAAACCAAGAAATAGAGGCGGGTAACATACCTCTTCTTCAAGGCGCTAACGAAATAATACAAGTAGGGACTTTGATACAAGATGAATTAGATGCTTTTAATGCGTCACAAGCAGAAAAGACAGAACAAGCAAGAAGAAAAACTGAAGGAGAAACGATAACAAGAGAAGAAGCTGACGAGATTATTGACAAAATGTCAGGAGAAGGTGGTTTCTTTGACCAGCCTGCATCTGTACAACGTCAAATAATACGATTACGTGGCCCTAGTAACTTTATAACCACTAAGACAGGTATAAATATAGATGAACAACGAGCATTGCTTAATGCAGAACCATCTCAACGATATACAAGAGAACAAATCACAGAAGAAGTGCCAGTAGCTGGTCTTCCTGATGGTGTAACAATGCCTGAAACACGATCAGTAACAAGACTTACAGACCCAACCCCAGACACTATAACTAGGGAAGGCGTTGAATACCAAAGAAGCGCTACACCACAAACGTTTAGAGGCACTGATCTTGTATTCCCTATGCAGGGTACAAGAGAAGAAATAACAAGTTTCGTTGAAAATAACTATGACGAATTACTAAGAGTTGGGTTTGATGAGCAGTTTTTAAAAGACGCTCAAACTTACTTTAACAAGTACAACGTCCAATCTCCAGAAGACATGGCAAGACTGCCTGATGACCCTGAAATACCTTTTAATAGACAAGACGCAGCTTTAGCTTATGCGATTGCTTCTGCTAACACTGATAGCCCGACTAACTTTAACGCCAATTTACAAGCTGGTCTAAACTTTATAAATACTGATGACATGACTGTATCAGATAGAAAGGTAATGGATTCTAGACGAGAAATGGAAGAAAGAGAACGAGCACTACGTGTACAGCAAGACGCGATTGTAGCTGAACTTAGACAACAAGGTAGAGAAGATGAAGCTGCCCGTACTGAAGCGTTTATAAAAGCAGCTGCAGATATTAACTACTTTAAAAATTATGAAGGCGAACGTACACAATATTCTGCTACCCCTATATTCCAAGATAATAAAAATTCTCTACAAGCTTTACTACAGAGAATAACATTAACTGGCGGTAAAAATGGTTCACGACTAACCTTTGGAGCAGATGGTCTGATAGACGCTAGCACCATTTCTGANGGAGCAAGACTGGTATTAACTCAAGAGTTAGGAGACTTTATAGCCGCTCTTGCGATTTCAAAAGGAAGCGATCAACGAGGAGGTCTTTTTGGCACAGGTTTATTTGGTAATAGAACAGACTACGATGCTATTGTTGGTAACATTAGCTCCAGCATTAGACTACGTATGGAAAGAGCGCCTAACGGTCAAGAACAGATAAAAGAAGTGGTTATTATTGACCCAGTTGGAAATCAATATATACCAGTCCTAAGCGGAAATGCGCTTAGGGCAGAGTTCCCTGATGCCCAAAGTATGGCTCTGATTATGTCTATATTCCAAAGGGAGAACTAATTTGTGGCAACTAACGAACAGGATATAATCCAAAGAATAAAGACTGGCAGTATAGCCATGCCTAGTCTAACTAGAGAGCAAGAGTCACAGCTATTACAACAAGACCCCACCATACCAGTTGCTCCAGCAGGACCTGATAGGGTAGAACTAATCCGTAATCCAGCACAAGCTTTTAGGGCAGGGTTAGTTTCTGGTGTTGCGAACATCAACGCACAAAACAAAAACTTCAGAGCTACTATTCAAACACTGCGTGGCAATGAGATCGCCGCAGAAAATTTTTTAAGAGAAGGTGATAGGTTCGAAGCGGAAGCAGCTAGACCTCTACAAGGCATGGAAACCTTTGAACAGTTTTATGAAGAACCTACAATCTCAGGATTTTTTAACCAGTTTGCATCAGCAACTGGACAGTTTGTCCCCTCTTTAGCTGCTAGTATGGCAGAAGCGCTTGCGGTAGGTGCTGTTGTAGCTGGTGGTACTATAGCTACTGGTGGTACAGCAACCCCAGCTTTGTTAGCGGGAGCAGGTTCAGCAATACTAAAAAAACAAGCCCTTAAACAGGTACCTAAACGTTTGGCTCAAAGAAAACCAAACGTTAATAAAGAGTATGCAGAAAATTTATTAAATAAAAAATATGTAAACACTCTTGCAGAAAGGTCTGGTAAACAACCTAGATACCCTCTTAGTAATGCAGAACTAAAAGACTTAGATGATATCTACGCACAACTTAGAGCGCAGAAGAACTTTGGCAGGTTTAAAGTAGGAGCTATTGCAGGTGCGTTTAGCCAAGAACAAAGAATGGGTACTGGTATTGCTTTTAGTGATTTTGCAGACCAAGACATGCGTTCTCCAGAGGATGCACTACAAGCGTTAGCTCAAGGGCAAGTGTTTGGTGCTGTAGGTTTAGGTGCAGAGTATGCCACTGCTAGAACCATAGGCACAAGGTTGATGCGGGGTGGTAAGTTAAAAACTAGATTTAATCCAGAAGACCCATTTGATTTTAGATTGCAACGTCAAGCTAGTTTTAAAAGAGACCTAGCTNCTGGTGTGGCTGTTACTTCAGTTGCAGAGGGTATAGCTGAAGCTCTACAAGAAGAGTTGTCCGTGCAACAAAAATTTAGAATAGATGATGATTACACACAAGCAAACGCTAAGATAGATAGATTAAATGCTTTGTTCGCTGGTTTTTTTGGTGGTGTAGGTGTTGGTGGAGCTTTAGGTGGTGGTACTGGTGCAATCAATAAACTACGAGAGTTAGGTCAAATAGGACTAGCAGAATCTGATGGGGCAAGAGTCTTTGCTAGAAGAGATGCAGAGGTAAAAGCAGGTACAATTTTAAAAGAAAGGCCTGATCACCTTTTGTCTTCTTTTGAGTTAATGGCCGACCCAAAGTCTAACAAAGACACAAGTTATATAGACATAGATAGCAAAGANAACGCTATGGAAGTCTTGCCAAAACTAAATGAANTATTAGGAGATGGAATTACTATACCTTCTCCTACAGGGACAGTTTTTACAAACAATACTGGTAAAGCTCAAGAGTGGGCAAACGTAGTAGACATATACCCTTTTAACACAGAAATACAAAGAGAGTGGCTTGCTAAAAACTTAGGGTATAGCAGAGCCATAAAACCGGGCGATGATATGGTTGTAGGTATTTTAGATACTAAATACAACGAACTAGCTCACTATCAAGGAACCTCTAGTACTACAGAAGGAGACTTTGAAGCAGCTAGAGATGCAGCATTATTTATTAGGGGAGAAGCAGACCCTAACCGTTATAAAATAATTACCCAAACCCTAGCGGAGCACCAAGCTTACAGACAAAAAGGCATTGAGGATGTAACAAGCACCACTCCTTTCTCTGTTATAAGAAGTGCTTTCCAAGATACTTCAGATCAAAACCTAGGAGAAGAAACTCAAGAAGAAGCACGAAGTGAAATGCGAACTGCTGAACAAGACGATACGGGGGATTTAGAAAGCGATAGAGGAGCCCCTGATGTAGCCACCGCTGCTGGTAACATAGACATAAGAAGAGGCGTAGGTATAAGAAGAACAGATAAAATGGCTTATGACCAGTATATACAAGACTTTTATAAACTACCTATAAATTACGACGATTTAGTTTTCTTTGTTAAAAACACAAAAGCTAACTCTGCAAAAGCTTCAATAGCAAAAATAAAACGATTACCTAAAGAAACAAGACAAAGAGTGGCAAACATACTTGCATCAATAAATAGCGCTGCAGACCTGATTGGGGTTGTAGACCCTCAAACAGAAAAGGTAACAACTGTGGGCGCTTTGACCAAAGAAGACACTGATTATTTAGCTAGAGTAAAACAAAACCCTCTAGTTGAGATGAGTGATTTACTCGATGAAATAGCAGAACAAGGTGCTAGGATACAACAAGAAGATTCTATTTCTAGCAGTATAGCTAGGTTTGAACAAGAAGGACGTGAATTAAAAGATGTTCCCGGTGTAGGAGTTAGTGAAATATTAACAGAAACAGCCTTAGATATTGCACAGGAAGATAAAGACTTTACTAGAGTACCTATAAGAGATGTCTCTTCTGTTGTTATGAAAAGATTCGGGTCTGGTACTTCAGAGAACCCATTTGTAGACCCGAGCAGATATAAACAGAGACCAGCAGCTTTACCAGTAAAACTTAGAAGACCAACCAATGAAAAGAAAGTAGCAAAATGGGAAAAGAGTTTAACCGCTCAAGATAAGAAAAAAATTAAAGACTATGAAGACAAACTAGCTGCACACAAAGAAAGTGTAGGCTTTATGATAAGTGAAAATGATCCTAAGGCTACACCAGCTAACATAGCTAGAGTAAGAAGAGAGTTTGTACACCCGACTCTTTTACAAGAATATGATGACCAAAGCCCTTTTCTATCTAAAGGAGCTTTGGAGATGTTTGAGCGAAGGTCTAAAGAAGAGTCAGAGAATACTGACGATGTAGGGTTTGTTAGGTTTGTAAATGTTTTTGACATAGCTAAATTTAGAGCGGCCACCAAAAAAGGAGAAGTGTTCAAGACTACACCAACGACAAAACCAGATGCACGAAAATATAAAGGCAAGAAATTAGATAAACAATATATTGCTGATATGAAAAAGTATGAGAATAGAAGGTTTGTTATTGTGAGGATGACTCCAGAGAAAGGAGAGTTTAGGGAAGTTACTAGAAGAAATGTAGATGAGTTTAGAAACATTAAACAAGACTTACAAACTCGTACAGAACAAGCATACCAAAGAACTAGGGGAAAAGACTACAAGAAGAACAACCCAATCTTTTTTAAAATACAAAACTTAGACCCTTTTGCAAAACAAACAACCCCTAGAGATGTAGACATTAGCGTGCTTTTAGAAGGTATAACTACAATTACTAAAAGAACTAACCAAAGAACTTTTGAAGAGTTGCGAGATGGGGCTGCNCAAAGAGTCGCCGCTTTTATAGATATGCTAGATGTACTTCAAGCAAACAATTTTAAAATTGTATATTATCCAAACACTGTAGCTGATTCAAACACTTTATTAGAGATGGCAGATACTCAAGCTGCTCAAAAAAGACTAGGAGTAACTCCAACAAGAGAAAAAGAAAGTGCAATTATAGGAGACATACTAGACAACCCAGATGGAGCAGGGGCTAGCATAATGAAAGTTAGGTTGCCAAAAGGAGATGCATCAGCACAGATAACTTTTCTTAGGAAACAATTTGCTCTACCTAGACTAGCAAGAGATTATTTTACTAAAGATGCTTTTGCTAACGTAGAAACTAATTTTAAAGACTTATTAACAGATAAAGAATTTCATACTTTATCTGGTATTTTAAGTGATTACGAATCTAACATGTCTGAAATGACTTTTAANGAATTAGAAGAGTTGGGACAACGTCTAGAAGATGTTATGACTCTTCAATACTCAATGCCTTTTGCAGGAGAGTTAACAGGAAGCGTAAGAACTGCTAAGTACATAAAACAACTTAAAAACATACAAACTAAACCCGGTAGCGAACAAGAAGCATCACAAGAGTTATTTTCTCAATTAGAAGAACAAGACAAGGCCATAGTTAAATTGCTTTCTCCTGTAAGAGCAGTTCTAGATGCTATTATGGCGCAAGATTTAAGGAACAACCCGGGTGACTTGTCTACAATCGACAGGCCTTTAGGCCAGCCAGCAGCCAAAGTTATACCCGGGAGTAAAAGAATTGTTAAAGAAGGAACAACAACTACACCTACAGAAGTAGCGTTTGATTATGAAGGAGCGGGAGTTTCAGAAGTTACTTATAAACAAAACCAAGTTTTTAAAGGGGCTGGTCAGACAATAAACAAAGAAGCGAAGATTGGTACTTACTACCAAGACATCGCAACTATTACTATGGAAAGGGGCACTGCTCAATTGGACGATAGCGGACTTTATGCTCTAGATGACGTAGCTATGGGAAACCCTGTAGACAATACAAACACTAAAGGTGATATACGAGATAGAGATTTGTTTAGTAGTTACCAAGAACAACAGGGACAAGAGTTTAGAGGTAGAGATAGGTACGCTGATATGACTAGGAAATCTGAAACTAAACCTACGTTTAAAAATAACCCTAAATACCAGAAGCAAACTTATACCTACATAAAAGGCATGAAAGAAACTTTAANTACTACTATGAAAGCTAGAGAAAGATTGTTAAATAAAAAAACAAGCACTGGTACTGGTGAAAGAGCTAAGCTACCGTTTAGATTAAAAATTATAGAAGGCCTCACTCAACAAGCTAGAAATATGGGGCTAACTACTAACTTNAAAATCATTTCTGCTGAGACAAGCCTAGCTGATTCTCAACTCCCAGCTAAAGTAAGAAACACTATTGACCAAGAACANTTTGACAAGTTTAGACAAGAGTTATTAGATGACCCGAACAAAGCAGCTAGGACTCTACAGTATGAATACTTTGATGTAATTCTTATGAAAACTGAAGCTACTAACATAACAGAGGGTGCTTACTACAACGCTTTCTTAAAAGAACTTGGAAACTCCTTAACCTTCCAAGAACTTGAAAAGAGTTTAAAAGTGCCTGCCGTTAGAAAGAAACTTTTACAAGCGTATGAAAAAACATTAAAAGAAGATACAGTCCCCTCTAACTATAGTAATGATGAAGATGGTTTTATAAACTTTACAGCAGACCAGTTTGGCTTAGCGATCAGAGAAAGATTAGGTCTTAACGTAGATGGCACTACGTACAACAACTTAAATGCACCAGCCAAAGCATGGTTTAAACGTTTAGCTAAATCACAAGAAACAATGTACAAGCAGTTATCACCTGCGCAAAGAAAAAGGTTAGAGATAAATGAAACCTTTGAAGAGTATGCTAGGGACATGGAAAAGAAACTGACTGACCCGGGCACTGAGCAAATACCATATAAAGTAAAAGCTAGCATAGAAACTGTTCTAGAAGGCATCTTGGGTAAAAACTCACCTACTGAAAAACAGTTAATCAAACTTATGAAGACTTCTCAAAATATCTTGAGAAGTAAAAAACTACCTACTTGGATGCAAAAAGTATTACTTACTAGTGATACTAGACTTAGAAACAAAGGAGCAGTAGGTGTTGAGATAGCTGACTTCTTAAATCAAGAACCTAGAACTGTAAAGCTAGCACAAAGAGCAGGTGTGTTAACTTTAAAAACAAGAAGAGCGAATAAAATGTTAAATGACATTGCAAAAGTTTTAGGTGTAGAAGATGGCTGGTGGTACTCATCTTTCGATGCAAACCAAAGAGCGATTTTAGATGAGGCGGCTAATGACGAAATAGCAACTAAAGATTTACAGAGTAAAGAAGCGAGACAAGTTAGAGATTATCTAGAGGCACTGTATAGCGATCTTGGTTTAGAAAAACTAGGGGTGGATAAACGAGAAATTTTCTTCCCTCGTGTCATAGCTATAGCTGAGATAGCAGCTAGCGACAAAAAGTTAGCTGCTCTAAAAGCTCTTTTAAAAGAATATAACCCAGAAGTGTCAGACAATAGAATTGATGCAGCAACAAAAAACATTCTTGCAAAAGGAGCAGGAGAAGTTGACTTTAATCCTTCAGATGAAATAGATGTAGGCATGTTAAAAGAAAGAAAAGAGTTATTTAAAAAGGTACCTAATAAAGCTTTAATGGATGCAGGAGTTGCTTTACCAGCTGAGCAAGCTATTAAACAATATTTTGACAAAGTAGCTTTAAAATATGAGTTTGAACAATCAGGTGGTGTAAAACGAATAAACAGTTTAATAAAACAATTACCTGAAGCTGATCAAACAGACGTTAGAAATATAATTGATTCTATGTTTGGTAAATCTAAACCAGCAACAGGGCTAGTACGTCTAGCTAACAATGCGTTGCTACCATTAAACATAATGACACTCTTAGCTTTTACCGTATTAGCTTCTCTACAAGATACAGCAGGTCCTATTTTAAGAGCTAGAGGTACAGCTAAAATTAGNGATGTAACTAGTGTCATAAAAAACATGATAAAGAATCCTACAGAAGCTGCTGATATAGCTAGAGAGATTGGTATTATTGGCGTAGATGCGATGTCTAGTTTTTATGTGTTTGCAGGAGAACAAACTTTTATGAACCAAACCGCTAAAGCATTATCAGATGGATGGTTTAGAGTTACTGGTCTAGAAGCATACACTAGATTTACTAGGGTATTTGCTACGGGCATGGGAACTAGATTTTTACAAACACATGCACGACAAGCAAAAGAAGGCAACTCAGATTCTCAAAAATACCTAGCAGAACTAAATGTAACCCCAGACCAAGTCTTAGCTTGGGAAAAAGGTAAAGCTAAGAAAGCTGATAAACTTAAAGTAGAAGAAGCACTTGCACAGTTTGTAGATGAGTCTATTGTAAGACCTAACCCAGCGCAAAGACCTACTTATGCTAATGACGCTAGGTTTGCTTTGATTTGGCAGTTAAAATCTTTCTTTTATGCTTANGGTAAAACTATAGTATTCCCAACACTAAAAGAATCTCATAACAAGTTTGTTAATGAGGGGGCAGGTGCAGGAGCTATGCCTTTATTACTTATGGCAGGTATTTTAATTCCTATAACTATGCTAGGTTTAGAAATCAGAGAGCTAACTAAATATTTCCTAGCTGAGTTACTACCCGGTATAGATGGCGATGACCCGGGCGTNAACTACTTTAGGACTGATAGCATGAGCACGGCTCAGTATGCAACAGAGATTATAGACAGAAGTGGTATGTTAGGTCCTTTTACTTTAGCATTACCTATATTTTTAGAAAGTCACAGGTATGGTCAACCATTCTTTGTGCCACCTCTAGGTCCTACCGCAGAGAGAGTTTATGATGGTATAACTTGGGATTGGCGTACTGCAGATTATTTACCTGTGTATAGCCAACTCGACACTAGAGCTTTAGGGAGGTAAAATTAATTATGGCATATTCAGACACAATAAAACTCGTAGTAGGGGATACATTGCCACAGCTAGTGTTTTCTTTAAAAGACAGCAATACAGCAGCGGCAGGTCAAACTTTAGACATAGAAAACTCAGATACTTGGGCACCAGTAGATGTTAGTGGTGGNAGTGTCAAATTGAGAATACGAGAAGTAGGGCAGACTACAGTCTTATCTACTATAAATATGGTGTTATCAAACCCTAGCACTGGCACTTGTACCTGTACATTTCCCACAGGCACTTGGACTAGCGCAGGTACGTTTGAAGGCGAAGTAGAATATACTACCTCAGGAGGAGGCATACAAACTGTTCAGGATTTGATCAAGTTTAAAGTCAGAGATGACTTCGACTAATGGCATTTAAATCCAAGGTTGCGTTTGTAAAACTGAAAGGGCTTGTCTTTCGTGTTGATCTTCGTGCAAACACCACTTTCCAAGATATCAAAGTAGCTAATTTATTTTTAGACGCAGATACCATAGATCAAGTACTTAGAGATTCTTTGAGTGCTACAGAAATACTTACTTATGATTTAGATAAAAGAGCAGATGATGCAGCCTTTATCAGTGAGCAACTTGCATATGCTATAAGTAGACCTCTTACTGACTCAATGAGTATTACAGAAAGTATCGATATATTAAGAACTTTAGGCGTTAATTTTACAGATAGCTTTAGTATGGCAGATGCGCCAGTTGTATCTTTTGCAAAAGGCTTGACTGATACCACCTCTATAACAGAAGTTCTAACTCAAGCTGTAGATAAAGGTTTAACAGACAATNCTAATATNGTAGAGGTTGCTGTCTTAACACCTAATCTAGGTAAGTCTGACTCAGTGTCCATGTCAGAGTCNTTAGANCGTGTGGTTCAGTATGCACGTTCTTTTTCTGATGCAGTTAGTTTAGATGACAGAACCTCTTTAGCAGACCCGCTTGCTACAGATGTAAATGCATTTAAAAATAACATTGCAACCATGTCAGAGATTTTGACCTACGCTTTTGCTAAAGAGCGTACAGATAGTTTTAGTATGTCTGACAGCCCTGCTATTGCGCTTGCAAGGCCTGTTNCAGACACCATGTCTTTATCTGATAGTCCCGTGTTAGAACCTAATTTAGGTAAATCAGANAGCACGAGTCTATCAGAAAGTCATGTTTTAAGNACAAGTTTAGNNAAAGGTGATGATGAAGAAATATTTATAACAGAAGCATCTGTCCTTTCTACAAGTTTAGGTAAGTCAGAAACCATCAGTTTTACTGATGTAGAAGCGATCGCCAGTGCGTTTGCTAAGTCTGATTCACTTAATATTACTGAGGCTCTTGTACATAGTCTTGGTAAATCAGCACAAGATAGTGCTACAATAACAGAGTCGATAGCCATTCTAANCGCNAATAGANNNAGNGCCNTGAATGCTTCGGCTTTAAATAGTAATACACTTAACTAGGAGAAATTATGTTAAATGANGGCTTAAAATTAACAGGTAAACTTTCGATTGCCATTAATGATGAAGTNGTCNAAGAAGTTCCTAANTTAGTTGTTACTGCNGGAAAAAACTACGTAGCAGACCGTATAAAGAATAACTCTACAGTTATGTCTCATATGGCTATTGGTACTGGTAGTACGGCGGCCGCAGCTGGTGATACAGCTTTAGGTAGCCAAACAGCTAGAACTGCGTTGACATCTACAACCGTTACANATAACGAGATTGTATATGTTGATACTTTTCCAGCTGGTACTGGTACAGGCGCTATAACAGAAGCAGGTATTTTTAATGCTTCTTCTGGTGGCACCATGTTATGTAGNACTGTTTTCTCTGTGGTAAACAAAGGGGCTAATGACGCTATGACAATTACTTGGACAGTAACAGTTTCATAAATTAAAGGAGGTTTAAGTTGGCTATTGTTTTCAAGAACAATGCGACTACAACCCTAGCGGGAAGTATAAACTCAAGTGCCACTTCTATCAGTGTTGCAGATGGGTCTGTCTTTCCTTCTTTAAGTAGCGGAGAGTCGTTTTTTGTCACGTTTGATGACGGGACAAATAAAGAAATAGTAAAAGTTACTGCTGTAAACAGTAACACTTTGACTGTCGTTCGTGCACAGGACGGTACTTCCGCGCGTTCATTCTCTGTAGGCGATGCTTGTGATCTTCGTCTTACAGCTAAAATCCTAGAAACATTCCCACAATTTGATGGTAATTCACAAACAGGTGTCATTGACATAACTGGTGTAAAAATNAGTGGCTCTGAAGTTATAGATAGCTCAGGGGCATGGCAAGGTCCTACTGGTGGTATTAAAGGACAAAAAGGTGAGGTAGGTGGAACTGGCCCCACTGGTAATACAGGTCCTACAGGACCTAGTGGCCCTAGCGGACCTAGCGGCCCTAGTGGGTCAGCAGGTTCTAAAGGACAAAAAGGTGAGGTAGGAAGTGCAGGTCCTACTGGCCCGACAGGTCCTACTGGCCCGACAGGCNCTGCAGGTGACGATGGGTCTGACGGTAGTAAAGGACANAAAGGTGAAGTAGGGGCTACAGGNCCCGGNGGAAGCACAGGCCCGACTGGTNGCACAGGCCCGACAGGTTCTAAAGGACAAAAAGGTGAAGTNGGAGTAACAGGTAATACGGGTTCTACTGGCCCTACTGGCCCAGCAGGTGGCACGGGGCCAACTGGTTCTAAGGGGCAAAAAGGTGAAATAGGTGCTACAGGTGGCACAGGTCCTACTGGTTCTACTGGCCCTGCTGGTTCTAAGGGACAAAAAGGCGAGGTTGGATCAACAGGTCCTACAGGTCCTACAGGTCCTACAGGAAGCACAGGTCCTACTGGTGGTGACGGTAGCGANGGGTCTAAAGGTCAAAAAGGTGAAATAGGTGCTACGGGCTCTACTGGCCCTACCGGCCCGACGGGTGGCACGGGACCTACTGGGCCTACTGGCCCGACAGGTTCAACAGGTACTGGTATAACATTTAAGGGACAAGTAGCTAATACAGGTGCTTTGCCTACATCTCCAACNCCAAGTCAAGGTGATGCATATATAGTACAAGCAGACGACAGTTTACACATTTACGCAGGTTCTAGTTTTACAAGTGGTGGTTCTATACAAGGACCTACGGGTGCCACAGGCCCTACCGGGCCTACGGGTAACACGGGAAATACAGGACCTACAGGGCCGACTGGACCTACGGGGCCTACAGGGTCAACNGGTTCTAAAGGACAAAAAGGTGAAGTTGGCTCTACAGGNGGCACAGGACCAACAGGACCTGCAGGGCCGACAGGCTCTACAGGAGGCACAGGACCTACGGGTTCTAAAGGACAAAAGGGTGAAGTGGGTTCAACAGGACCTACAGGACCAACAGGGCCAGCTGGTAGTGATGGAGATGACGGTGCCACAGGGCCAACAGGACCTACAGGACCATCAGGTAGTAACGGGTCAAAAGGACAAAAAGGTGAGGTAGGTAGCACAGGACCTACTGGATCAACAGGACCTACAGGTAATACTGGGCCAACAGGATCAACAGGACCTGCAGGACCTGCGGGTTCTAAAGGACAAAAGGGACAAAAGGGTGCTACAGGCGCAACTGGTGGTACGGGTCCTACTGGCCCAACAGGACCTACAGGAAGCACAGGGCCAGCAGGTAGCAATGGTAGTAACGGGTCAAAAGGACAAAAAGGTGAGGTAGGTTCTACGGGTGGTACAGGACCAACCGGGCCAACTGGTGGCACGGGGCCAACTGGTGGCACNGGGCCAACTGGGGCTAAAGGACAAAAGGGACAAAAAGGACAAAAAGGCGCTACTGGTGGTACAGGACCTACTGGTGGTACAGGNCCTACTGGTGGTACAGGGCCTACTGGGCAAAANGGACAAAAAGGACAAACTGGTGGTACAGGNCCTTCAGGCGGTACTGGNCCTACGGGACCTACAGGGCAAAAAGGACAAAANGGACAAACTGGTGCCACAGGACCCGGTGGAGGCACAGGACCTACAGGGCCTACAGGNCCTAGCGGTGGGACAGGNCCAACTGGTGGCACGGGGGCTAAAGGTCAAAAAGGACAAAAAGGAGCTAGCGGACCTACAGGACCTAGTGGTGGAACAGGACCTTCAGGTGGCACAGGGCCTACTGGACCTACAGGACCCACAGGACCTACAGGACCTACAGGACCCGGGGTATCTACAAGTTCTAATACACAAATAAATAGTTTAGGTGTAGCAACAGCTGCTAGTGGCACATCTGGTCAAATTAGAGCTACTAANAATATTACTGCTTACTATTCAGATGCAAGATTAAAAGAATTCAAAGGTAAGATTAGTAGTGCTCTTGAAAAAGTTAAAGAATTAAATGGATATTATTACGTAGAAAATGAAGTAGCTAAGGAGCTTGGCTATAACAATGATGATATGCAAGTAGGACTAAGTGCCCAAGAAGTGCAAAAAGTCTTGCCAGAAGTNGTTACACAAGCCCCTATAGACGAAAAATACTTAACTATTTGGTATGATAAACTTATACCGTTACTTATCGAGGCAATTAAGGAACTAGACGATAAGAAATAAACACAGGAGGTGTTATGAATTCAATATGGCAAATGTGGGCTAGAGACATTAGTCGCACAACATGCAACAAAATTATACAAGAGTGTGAGCAACTACCACCTATGGAGGCTACAGTAGGTGGACAATCTGAAACTTCAGTAGATAGTAACATTAGAAGGTCTGAAATACGTTGGGCTGGAGGCATAGAGTGGATAAAAGAANTAATNTATGGNTATGCAACTGTGGCTAATAGAAATGCTTTTGGTTTTGATATTAACTACTTAGCAGATGTGCAATACACTATATACAAAGGTACAGACGAAGGATTCTACAACTGGCACTACGATACCTTTTGGGCAGGAGAAAACACATACGATAGAAAGATAAGTACAATTATTCAACTAAGCGATCCTACAGACTATGAGGGTGGAGAGTTTTTACTAGAAAGCCAATACGAACAACCCAATTCAATAGACCTAAAACAACGTGGCACAGTGCTTTGTTTTCCTTCTTTTCTTAGGCATACAGTAAAACCTGTAACAAAAGGTACACGTAAGTCTTTGGTTGCTTGGATAGAAGGGCCAAAGTTTAGATGATAAAACTTGTAATAAATTTAGAAAGAAGAACAGACAGGAAAGAATACTTTACAGAAAAAAATAAGTTACCTGAAGTAAAGTTTATAACAGCAGTAGATGGAGAGTCAGAGGATTTGTCTATGTACCCAACTAGAGAAGGTTGGGTAGACCCTTTTCTTAACAGACCAATAACAAAAGCAGAAGTAGCTTGTTTTCTTTCACATAGAAAAGCTTGGCAATACTGTTTAGATAAACAAGAAAGTGTCATAGTTATGGAGGACGATGCAATCATTAATGACACGTGGGATGAAGAATACTACGAATACCTAAGTAACTACTGGGATTTTGTTTACCTACAACGCAATGAAAATGAACCTGACAAAACAGTTTATATAGATGACAAGTTAGAAAGACCTTGGTATCCCTACAATATGACAGCATATGTACTGTCTCCTAAGGGAGCTAAAAAATTATTAGCTACAGATATTATGAAAGGCATCATACCTGTAGATGAATACTTACCAGAACTTATACAATCTGGTGAGTTTATACCTGTAGCATTACAGAAAGATGCCTGTAACCAAGCTAGTGTTGATATACTAGCCTCTGATATTAGGAGAAAAAACATGATGCACGTAGTAACTATAGGAACAGATATCAACAAAATGAANAGGTTGTATCAATCTGCTTCTAAACACGGAGTAGCAATCAACAACTGGGGTTTTGGTGTAGATTGGAAAGGCACAGACATGACAGGCCCCGGTGGTGGTATGAAGGTAAACATACTGAAAGAACACCTTTCTGATTACCCNGACACGGACACTATACTTTTTACAGATGCGTATGACGTTTTCTATGCGGATAATTTAAATACCATAAAAGAACGTTACGAAAGCTTTGGTAAAAAGATTGTATTCTCTGCAGAAGCCACGTGCTGGCCTGATCCAAGTATTGCAGAGCAGTTTCCTAAAGTAGATACACCTTACAGGTTCTTGAACTCAGGTACGTTCATAGCAGAGGTAGGCGAACTTCGCACGATACTAGAAGCAGACACTGTAGCAGATGATGGCGACGATCAATTGTTTTACCAAAAAGCATATCTAGAGGGGCTGTATGATATCGTGTTAGATACAGAAGGGTACATATTTCAAACGCACGAACCTAACACTCAGATCATAAATGGTCAGTTAAATAATGGTATTTGTTGTCCTTGTATTTACCACGGCAATGGTGGAGATGATGCAAAAGAAACGTTCGAAAAACTGTATGACGATATGTATAACTCAAAAACACCTTGGTTTTTACCTAACTTAGGTGGCTATGAACAATTAGAGAAAGACATGATAATGGTAGATTTTATGTCGCCAAGGCAATGTCAAAATATGATTGACATAGCTAACGCACATAATGATTGGAAAAGTTTAGATTATGACAAGTTTCCTGCGCAAGAACTAAGACTAAAAGAAATAAATCTTTGGGACGATCTATGTGCGCATTGGGACGAATATATAAAACCAATAGTAGAAAAGTATTGGAAGCCNTTAGANATGTANGGGCTAAGAGATGCTTTNGTACTTAAGTATGACACTTCTTCTCAAACTAAACTTGCTCTACACCACGACGCTTCTTATGTTACAGGGTCTGTAAAACTCAATGATGATTATGTAGGAGGAGAACTAGTGTTTCCTAGACAAGATGTTAGTAATATAAACATACCTGCAGGTAAACTGCTTTTGTTCCCGGGCGCAGTCACGCACCCGCACGAATGTGTAGACCTAATAAGTGGCACAAAGTACAGTCTTACAATATGGTCTAGTAGATATCCGGGTGATATACTGTAAACATGTACGAAACTAAATCTTTAACACCAGCTGAAATAGATATTTTGTATGATGACGGTACTCTAGCTAGCATGTGGGCAGGGTCAAAACCCTACATAGAACAAGGTAGTCTTACTTTTCCTTTTTTATCAGAGGAAGAAAANAGTTCTGCGACTGATGAAAACTATGCAAATTACGTTTATCACCAGACTTACGGCTATGCTGTGCAAGAACATAGGCATGTCTCTGCTACTTACATAGATGACCATTTAGTTGTTATAGGGTTATTAGAAATTATGGACCCTGATAAACCAGAAGAAATACACCTTTGCCAAACGTTTGTACGCGACGATAAAGAAGGCACCAGAGCTTTTATGCGTGACCCTGAATATCACAACAGTAGAGCAACACATTGGAAAAGTTTAGGTTGTACTAAGGCTTTTAGTTATTTAGAACTAACCTCACCAATCATACATACCTTCGAAGCATACAAAAATCATTTTGCCCCTTGGCCTGATATGAAGATGGATTGGTCTAGTCTTCAGTACCTAGGAGAGGTTACAATAGACTATGGCGAATATGAGAACACGTTTAAAAAATACTCTATGGATTTAAAATAATGGGACAAGTAGTTAAAGGCGGTGCTATAAGCTTTAATGAAATAAGAAATGCTTTTGGTTCACCAGACAGAGGCACGAGCACCAGAAGTGCTTCTAATGTGACCATGGGTGAGTTTTTTCGTATGGTATGTACCTCGAACGGTGGTCTTGCTGGTGTAAACACTGCTAGTAGTCCAGCACAAGTTTTAGACTTTGACGACACAATTATACTTAAAGCAGGTGCAACTAGTTATAGCACTAGTAGCACTAAGTCCTCAACAACTAATACTTTGCGTGGCGCTTTTACAGGAGCAGCCGCGGGTGTAGTGACTAATAACAATTACTCGAATTATTTAGGTTCTTTCTCAGCAAAAAGTAATAGTTTTTTTGGCGTTTCTTATCAGGGTGTAGGAGATTTAGGCAGTAACATAACTTTGGTTGGTGTTGGCACTCTTATAAATACATTAGGGGGCGGTAGTTTTGACATATTATTTCAAGGCAGTGGAGCTTCTAGTTTACAAACAACTGACCTTAATAAGTGTAGAATAAGAAGGATGACACTAACAAGTAACGCATTTGTTACTACAGAATTAACTATCGCAGGTTTTACGGACAGCCCAAGTGGTAGCTTCTCTAGAACCTCAACGGGTAGTGGAGCTGCTACAATAGTCAGGTTTTCTATTTTAATAAGTGCTTTTGGAGGCATAACTGATCCATTGTCAAACTCTAGTGAGTTTGCATTTCAATTATTTACATCATGATAAATTTAAAAAAATTACCACCTTGGTCAGAGATATCCACTAAACGTAAGATAGCTAGAGTGTTCTTTATATTCTTGCTACCAGTCAAAATACTGCTTATGTTTATGGGAGTATCATTTGGGATTACAGCCTTGTTTGGCTTATAATCTGACTATGGCTACAACAAAAGAAACATTAGCAAAGGTAGAAAGCCAAGTTGTTAATATAGAAAAAAGACTAGATAAAGGCGATGCCAAGTTCGATGCAATGGACGCAAAGTATACTAAATATATCGTCGGTCTTTACGTACTCATCATAGGTATGAGTGGTGTAGATCGAATCTTTTCCTAGGAGGGGATATGAACATAGAGCAATGCAAAGAAGAGATAAAACGTCATGAAGGTGAGGTTTTAGAAATATATAAAGATAGCTTAGGCTATAAAACACTAGGAGTTGGGCATTTATGCCAACCTAGTGACCCAGAGTATGACTGGGAGATTGGTACTGAAGTAAGTCAAGAAGTAGTAGATATGTACTTTGCAGACGACTTTGATAAACACTTAGCAGAAGCAATACACGTGTTTGGTACTGATGAGGCATTCTACAGTTTGCCCGAAAACATACAACACGTGCTTGTTAACATGTGTTTTAATTTAGGTGGCACGAGGTTATCTAAGTTTAAAAACATGCTAGAAGCATGCAGAACCCACGATTGGGAAAAAATGGCTACTGAAATGGAAGACAGTAGATGGTTTGGACAAGTAGGAAGAAGGAGTATAGAACTACAAAAGTCAGTGTTACNCACGGGAAAGTAGATGGCGGTTATAAAGCTAAATCAGTTTGGAGGTCTTGCTCCCAAGTCTTCACCTCGTTTGTTAAACGATACATTAGCTACTACCGCAAGTGATGTAAACCTAGAAAGTGGGCGCATAGTGCCCATCAAACAAAACTCTGATCATTTAACCTTAAGCAACAGCAATAGAAAAAGTGTATTTAAATACACAGACANTCCTGAGCGTTGGCTACAATTCGATGAATTAGTTGATGTCGTGCGTAGNCCTATCCCCGGGGATACNAACAAGACCGTATACTGGTCAGGTCAGNCATTNCCAAAGATGGGTAGGTTTTCAGATGTTATCTCAGGTAGTGTATACCCAAACTCTGGTTTTAGACTAGGTATACCTGCTCCTACGTCTGCCCCAACTGTAGCAGCTGTAGNNGAAAGATCNTTTGATGCTGTTATAACTTTTACTGCTAACAGTTCTACTATAACTGTTACGACAAANAGTAGTGGNTCAGCAACTNNTCACTCTGCTTCTGTAGGAGAATACGTAGANTTAGTTGGATTTGCTACTACCCAAGGCGTGGACGCAGAGAANATAAATGGNACNTATAGAATTAAAACTGTACCTAGCACTAGCACTTTAACAGTAGAGTTATCACAAGCTGCTACAGGTTCTGGTAACAGTTCTAGTTCAGCGAATGGAGCAAAGTTTGGTGCTAACTCTGAGGCACAATTAGACTATGACACTTCTTATGTTTACACCTTTGTATCTGCATACGGAGAAGAAGGGCCACCTTCTGCGGCTTCTACAGTNATAACTACAGATGACAACATGACTGTCAATATAACTAACCTAGAAACTAGCACTAGTAAATCAAATGTAAACTTTGGTACAGGAGCAAAGAAACGTATTTACAGATCAAACACTGGTTCTAATACAACNGAGTTTCAGTTTGTAGGTGAAGTGGCTATGNCANNNACTAGNTTTNNAGANTCNTCTAAAAANAGNGAANTNGCTGAGGTTATACCTTCTACTACTTGGATTGCCCCACCAGATGATGACACTTCTTTATATCCTGACGGGCCTATGAAAGGTCTTATAGCTTTGCAAAATGGTATATTTGCTGGGTTTACTGGCAATAGAATATGTTTTAGTTTTCCATATCAACCACATGCTTGGCCTGCTGATTACAGAATAGGTATAGAAGAACAGATAGTNAGTATGAAAGCCACCTCTAACGGTCTTATAGTAGGCACAGAGAGTACCCCATACTTAGTAACAGGTAGTGATCCTTCTGCTATGGTAGCTATAAAGATAGAAACTGCTGAAGCCTGTTTATCTAGAGANTCTATGGTAGACGGTGGAGAAGTAGTAGTTTTTGCAGGGCCTGATGGTCTGATGGCTGCGCAAGGAGCACAAGTGCAAAATCTTACAGAAGCCCTTATAACCCCTGCACAATGGCAGGCTAACTANTACCCNAGCACAATAAAAGGTTTTTATTGGCAAGGACGATATTTAGGTTTCTTTAACACTGGTTCTGGTTATGGTGGATTTATATACGATGGACGTGCAGGAACTAGTGCTCTTACCAACCTCAGCGCATCCAACGAAATACAGGGTGGGTTTACAGACCCTGATGACAATGAAGTATATTTAATAATAGGAAACAAGTTACAGAAGTTTCAAGGTAGTGGCACTGATCTTAGTTATAACTGGAAATCAAAAGAGTTTGTCTTACCTAAACCTACAAGCTTTGGTTTTGCAAAAGTAGATGCTGAAGACTATCCAGTAAGACTAAAAGTATATGGAGATGGTAGTGTTATTTATGACGCTACTATAGCCACAAACGGAAATATATTTAGTGTAACAGGAACCACTCCTAGTTTTAGTGCAACTGATATAACTACTCCTTTGGTACGACTCCCCTCTAGTATTAACGATACTTATGCTTTCGAAGTAATAAGTACAAAAGTTGTAAACGAAGTAGTTTTAGGAGATTCTATAGCAGAGCTTAAGGAAGTATAATGCCTAACAAAACTAAACTTCCCGGTTTAAAAAATATACCTCCTAAGACAGAAAGAGAACTAAAACTAGCCCTAGAAGATTTAAAACAAGCATTAGAGATTAGATTGGGGCTACGTGGAGACCCTTTAGATAGAGCAGTCACTCTAAGAGAATTAAAAGATGGTAATGTTGTAAAAGTAACAAACAGTGCAGTCGGTGTGTCTGACGGTATAAAACCACCAGACGAAGACCCGGGAGACCTTACCGTACCGCCTAACCCAACTGGGCTAACAGCAGCAGGCGCATTTACCAGTATCATTCTTAAATGGAATCTTCCTTCCTATGGCAACCACGCTTTTACAGAAATATGGAGATCACAAGATAATAACTTAGCAGGCGCAGAACTTATATCTACTGCTGGGGGTCAAGTCTACTCAGATGATGTTGGCTATGCTCAAACATATTTTTACTGGATAAGGTTTGTAAGCACCTCTAATATACCGGGTTCATGGAACGATACTGAAGGTACGTCTGCAGCAACTGCAGCCAACGTTAGTACAGTGATGAGCAGTCTATCTGACCAACTAAGCAACATGCCCGGCTTTAGCACTCTAGGCAATGATATAACAGTCAATATTGGTGGTGCTACTTCTAGTCTTAACTCAGGTTTAACAGGATTAAACTCAACCCTAGCTAATAAAACGCAAACCTTTGTAGGTAACTCTGCTCCACAGGCACAGGCTATAGGTGATTTATGGGTACATACTGGACAAAACAACAAACTTTATAGAGCATTTGCGGCTGATGCAGACCAAATTGCTACTGGAGAATGGCAAGAAGTATCTGATGGGTCTGCTGGTATTACTGTCTTTGCACAAGATGATGTACCAACCTCTACTTCTGTTGGCGATCTTTGGTTTGACACTAACGATAGCAATAAACAATATGTTGCTGAGTCTGTTGGCGCAGACCAAGTAACTTCTGGAGAATGGGTTTTAGTAGCAGACACAAGAGTAGCTACTGTAATCTCAGACCTTNATACTTTAGAAACTGCTGTGAATGATAGCGGCACAGGTTTNAGTGCAACTGTTGNNCGGGTANGTACTNTAGAAGCTGCNCTAACTNNCTACNNTGGTTCTAGTGCTNTAGCCANTAAATTTAGTGCAGTAGAAGCANACATAACATCTAACGACNATGACATAGCTGCTAATGTTNNTTCTATAAACNGCTTAACGGCTGCACTAANTGGCTACACAGGTAGTGGCGCTATNNCTNCTGCTTTTNNTGCTACTAATGCAAATGTAACTGCAAACGATGGCGANATANNNACTAATGTTNCNANTATAGAAGCCTTACAAACTATTGTNGGTAANGAGTTTGGCGTACGTATCAAGACAACTAACAACAGCAACACTGTTACTATACAAACAGTTACTAACTCTGCTGGCTCTACTACTACTTCTGCTCATGGTATTACTGCTACAGACGTAACCAATGGTTCATACATTGCCATCATAGGAGCTACAGCAGTTAGTGGTGTAACCACCTCACAACTAAATAGAATACATAAAATACAATCTATCCCTAGTACAACCAGCTTAACTATAACCGTAGTAGGAGANGCTGCTAATGCNACAACTANCTTTNGTGATTACACTGCAACAGCAGGTAATATNATAGGTGCNTTTGCAGGAGTAGCAGAACTTGCACAAGCTCGTGCAGACTCTGACGGTAACGCTCAGGCTTCGTACGTATTGCAAGTAGCAGCTAATGGTTCTGTTGCAGGTATGGTCATAGAAGCAAATGCCTCGGACGGTGGTACAGCATCCGCGGTTCAGTTCCAAGCAGACAAGTTTGCTATTTGGAATGGCTCTAGTGGTCAGGCACCTTTTATTGTTGACAGTGGNACAGTTTTTATAGCAAATGCCATGATCCAAGATGCTGCTATAGATACTGCACAGATAAAAGATTTAGCTGTAGATAATGCAAAGATAAGCAGTTTAGATGGAGATAAGATAACCGCGAACAGTATAGCTGCAAGTAAAATTATTGGTGGTGTTATACAATCTACTGACTTAGACAACGGTAGCACAACAATCATCCATGGTAGTGTAATAGAAACAGGCAGTATAAATGCTGACAGGATTGTAACAGGAGAAGTTGTTGTACCAAATGACTTAGGACAAAGTGGCTCTACAACTATTCATGGTAGTAGAATAGCCACAGGTACTATAGATGCTGACAAGATAGATGTTACTGACCTTGTATTACCTACAGTGCATAATAAAGTTAGTGGCGCTACTATTGGTGGGTTCCCTAATAATGTAATGACAGTCCAAGAAGTAGGTTCTATAGGTACAGTCAATGGTATATATGATGGATTTGTTAGAATCTTTGGGGGTGCTAATCAAGTTAAAACATTAAGTTTCTTTATAGGAGATGGTGCTTTTGGTGCGGGTAACGAAATAGACAGCACGGGTGGTACATATAACAATGCACCTAACACACAAAACTTACCCATGGCTGATTCTGGTGGTGTGCAATACCACTCTAATAGAGCAGAGGCTTGGGCGGGTATAGCTAGATTTGAAACAACGCAAGCCGTGTGTCAGTTATCTGTTAGTTTTAGAAAAAGAAGTGGCACAAGTAGAACTGCTAAGTTATATATATTAGCGCAAGGAGATGGTGGCACTAGGTTTTTAAACAACGTCGAATATTCTTTCTCACGTCAAGCCCTTAACGAACCTGCTCAATTTGAGTTTNCACCTGTTACTGGTGCTGCTACAAACACTACCATTACTTCAGGTTCTGTAACTATTACAGGTTCAGGTTTCACCTCAGGCACAATCACACCAAATGGGTTTGGAAGTCCTAAGATATCTATTGGTACTGGTTCTTTCTTAGCAGGTTCGCAAACTGTTACTGATGGGCAGTCTATTAGAATACAAATGACAACTGGAAGTCAAAACAGCCAAGCGTTTACTTGTAATGCTGTTATCGGTGGTGTNTCCGCAGCCTTTGTAGTAACCACAGTTGCTGGTAGTCCACCGCCACCAACACCACCAAGTCCGGGTAATCCACCACCGGGTGGCACTCCGGGGCAAGGAGCGCCTCCATAATGGCTATTCATAATTTTAACTATACGTATCAATATGTGAGCCATGAGTCCGTGCGTCGTTCTGGTACGGACTCTACGCCACTGGTGTCTTCTGTAACAATTAGTATTACGGCTGTAGATCAAGCAGATAACTCAAAGACTATAACTACTGAAGAGACAAGAGCATTAGATTATTTTTACTTACAAGACGCAGACTTGCCCGGNAGCTTTATACCTTTAGCAAATGTAACAGATCAAAACATGATTGATTGGTTTAAAGATGGCATGGTTACNGCAGATTTTGATGGGTACTATACGACGAAACTATATGGTACTGCAGAAATGGATGGAACGTGATACTATAAGATATGGCATATAAGAAAAAAAGAGTCAAAAAGAAACCTATAAGGAAAAAAGGTTTAACAAAAAGGCAGGAGGCTAGCATGAAACGCCATGCAAAACACCATACTGCTAAACATATGAAATATATGAAGAACCTTATGATGAAGGGTAGTACGTTTACTGCCGCTCACAAAAAGGCTCAAAAAGCAGTAGGTAGATAATGTACGAATATAAATGTGATATAACTAGAGTTGTAGACGGCGACACAGTAGACGCTGAAATAGACCTAGGTTTTGACATAATATTTAAATCCCGTATTCGACTATACGGCATCGATACCCCAGAATCACGAACATCAAATAAAGACGAAAAGGCTAGAGGTAAACTAGCAGCAAAATTTTTATCAGACAGCATCTTACATGCAGACAACATAGTAGTACAAACAAAATTAGATAAGAAAGGTAAGTTTGGTAGAGTGCTGGGTGTTATAGTTGCAGACGATGTAGACTTAAACCAAGCCTTGATAGACAACTACCACGCCGTACCATACACAGGACAAAGTAAAACTTTAACTGCACAAATGCATCAAAAGAATAAAGAAAAACTATTGGAGCTTGGTAAGTATGAAGAAGTTACTGACTAACATAATTGGGAGCGTAGCTCCGACACTAGGCACCGCTTTAGGTGGCCCGTTGGGTGGTATGGCAGGAGATGTCATATCCAAAGTACTTGGGTGCGACAATGATCCCGTGTCTTTAGAGAAAGCGATATCAGCCGCTACGCCCGAACAACTACTAGAAATAAAAAAGGCAGAGAAAGAGTTCGAAACTAAAATGAAAGAACTCGATGTTGACCTGTACAAGTTAGAGACACAAGAAAAACAAGATGCACGAAAGACTTTTAGTAAAGACTGGACTGCTAGAATAATTGGTATAGCTATGGTTGGTGGTTTCCTTGGCTATATCTTTCTCGTTACTCTCCAACCACCAGAGCAAAATAGTGAGGCCCTGATTAATTTGGTTCTAGGCTACCTTGGTGGTCTAGCGTCTGCAGTCATATCATTCTATTTCGGGGCCTCCAATAAACAAGAGTAATGGATTCAGCCGTAACCCTTATACAAGAAGTTGGGTTTCCTATCGCAGCTGCTTTAGGTCTAGGATGGTTTATCTATAAGTTAATCATGCGTATTGTTGACGGTATGGAAACTAAACTAGACGTAGTAGATGAGAAAGTAGCAGAACAGATCGCAGCTATAGAAGAACGCTTGGGCGGTAAACTTGACTCACAGCATGGTATACTAGTAGCATTAATAGATAGGATTCGTAGTTTGGATAATGAAATCATTAGACAAGATACGTTAATTAAAACCATTTTAGGAGTGCCACAGCTAATTGATAGCAACAAGATAGCTAAGGCAGATAGAGATGACCAAAGGAAAGATTAGTTTATTATTAGTTTTATGTCTTTCTGTGAATGCAGATAAGATGACACACCAATTCAAATCCCCCTCTTTTAGTGGGATAGGGACTTCTTCACATTACTTAACTATTGAAAATCAAGAGTTCAATAGAAAAGAAGCAAACAAAGCTGAACTCAAAGCATATAAAGAACAGCTTAAAAGGGACGCCGAGAACACTACCCTAGCTAGGTTTATTAGAAACTTAGAGTCTAGGATATATGCACAGCTNAGCAGACAACTTGTAGATGCGCTGTTTGGCGAGAACCCAAGCACTAGTGGCATATTAGAACTCATGGGTAATACCATTGAGTATTCTGTGAGTGAAGACGGCACAATGATAACACTTAAAATTACAGATGCAGAAGGGAATGTCACTGAGATTACTGTGCCTATCGGTTCTTTTACTTTCTAGTTGCGTCAGTCTTTTATTTGACCCTATAGAAAATAACATAGCCCCGGCACGAAAGATTGAGTCAGCTAGTATAGAAGAACTAGTTGTATCTGATCTTGCCAATGTACCCACACCAATTAGAAAACCCACCGTTGCTGTATACCCAACTGCTTTTACTGACCAAACAGGACAGAGACTAAGCAACTCTATGTACGCAAGTTTTTCTACTGCAGTAACACAACAACCTAGCGCATATCTACTAAAAGCATTAAAAGATGCAGGCAAGAATAACGGTGGTTTTTTCACGGTGGTCGAGCGTATGGGTATNGACAACCTTACTAAAGAAAGACAGATCATACGTAGCGGCAGAGAACAGAACAACGATAGTGCCAAGCTTGGTACCTTGTTGTTTGCTGGTCTTCTAATAGAAGGCTCTGTCGTGTCGTACGAAGCGAACGAGACCAGCGGTGGCGCGGGGGCTCGTTATTTAGGTATTGGTATATCTAAGGCCTACAGAACTGATACTTTGACAGTACAGCTACGTCTTGTATCAGTGACGAGTGGTCAAGTGCTAGTTGAGAAACTAGTCACAAAGACAATTCTTAGTGTATCATTAACAGACGACGTGTTTCGTTTTATCGAAGATGGCACCGAGCTAGTGGAGATAGAAAGTGGCTTAGTAAGAAATGAGTCTGGAGGACTNGCTTTGCGCTCTGCTATAGAAACCGCCGTGTTAGGAATTATCAAGGAGGGTGAACAAGCTGGATATTGGAGTTACGAATGAGAAAACTTTTACCCTTATTATTAGTTGGTATTTTGTATGCAGACAATGAAATCTACATAGATCAGTCTGGAAATAACGCTAACATAGACCTAGAGCAGTTAGGTTCTTCCAACATTATTGGTGGAACAGATGCTGTTGCAGGTACTATGACTCCTCTTGACCTAGACGGTTTAAATCTTACTTTAGATATAAACCAAATAGGTAGCTCAAACCAATTTTTAGGTGATATCTTAGGTGATAACATCACAGGTTTCTTTGAGTTTGATGGAGATAGCAATATATTCGACATACAAGTAGACCCAACAGATACTTATGGTGCTGACTCAGGCGACTACAATGTAGATGTAACAGGTTCAAGTAACGAGTTTACTTTGAATGTTGGTACAAATGCTCTTGCTTCTACTCTTGACCTAGATTGGGTTATCAATGGCGACTCTAACACACTCGACTTTGATATAGACTATGATCTAGGCACATCATATGTAGATATAGATGGCGACTCTAACTCTGTTACCTTTGATGGTAGTGGATATCAAAGTGGCTACTTCTACTTAGATCAGACAGGCAATGGCAGAACATACAACATTACACAATCATCTACGTTGGCTAGCGACTGGCTCAAAATTATTTCTAATGGTGACAATGGTACTGTGTGCATCGTACAAAACGATGGCGGCACAAGCACCGGTTGTTAGTATAGGAGATATATCAGAGCTTACAGGCACTGCTGAGGTTATACGGGACGAGCCCTACGGGGCTGTCCTTGATTTTGACATCCAACAGATGGATGACGTCCGCACGTCTGTTGGTAGGGTAGCTATTACCTTTCTAGATGATTCCATAGTAAAACTTACAGAACACTCAAAGCTTGTTATTACTAAGTATGTGTTCGATCCTGACCCAACAAAAGGTGAGATGGCTATGCGATTTGCAAATGGCACAGCCAGATTTATAAGTAGTAAGCTAGGTAAAATTGATAAAAAGAACATTAGACTATCCACACCTACCGCTGATATTGCTATCAGAGGCACAGATTTTACCTGCACGGTTGATGAACTGGGGCGTTCTCTCATTATTTTATTACCTGACGCTAATGGTATTTCTAGTGGTGAAATACTTGTTACTACTGCTACAGGCACTGTTACTCTTAACAAACCCTATCAAGCTACTACAGTAGATGTATGGGAAAACAACCCTAGCACACCTGTAATCTTAGACCTTACTTTAGACATAATAGATAATATGTTGATTGTCAGTCCCCCAGACGAATCAGAGTTATCCACAGAAACATCCACAGCGTCCGTAGCAGATAG
>PBPT01000054.1 GCA_002724735.1 Fidelibacterota bacterium
ATAACATTTGGTGATAAAGCTAGCTTCATTGCTGGATCTCCAAAAAGATGNAAAAGCTCTCCCTCGCTGCCACCATTTTTAACTGACTGAAGAATTGAACCCAGCTCTATTGAAGAAGACTTATCATTTTCAAAAATTTTATTAAACAATCTGATTAGAAATTGAATNTTTCCTGTTACACTAATTCCTCGAGTCGTGCTAATTACTGCAGCTGCTCCATTCATGGGCGTTCGGATTAGTTCTTCAGCAAAAGATTCATTATTGATATCATCAAAATGACCCCAATTACATGTCCCTGCAATCCAAACTGGAAGCTTCATGTTAGTTCTTATTGATTNCAGATCATTTCTAGTTTCATTTAATATGAGTAATTTTTCCTGGGCCCATTGTCTTGAATTCCCATGTCCAATATAATTTATAACAGCTGTCCCTTCTTCCAGAATGTCGAACAATCTTTGAGTTGCGTTGGGCTTTGTAACACCAAAGGGAGTTCCATCATTTGATTCTGGAAAATCAACTAGATATAATTTTTCAAGTTCTATGTAATCTGGAACAATTTTTGATAATTTTTCTGAATTNAGGGTATGACTTTTTCCTGTGGAGAGTTCAAAAGCCTCTTTTTCCGGTCGCATTGGATCATCTGCTACTAATGTAATTTTTTGTGTCCATAGCCCTGAAGGAATATTGGATTCAAACTCAACAATTTTTTCACTGAAATTTCTTACCTCTTCTTCATTCCTTGCAGGAAATCTTCCAGAGGCCATTTCAGGAATTTTACCATTAAATGAAACCAATCTATCATCTGATGAATATGTGTTTAATTTACCAACTTGGATAGTAGGAATAATAAGCTTTGATTCTCCTGTTATATTTCGATAGTCATAATCAGCATCACCCAAAAATAAAACAGTCAACGGTGAGGTAGACCATGAGGTTTGCGTCCAATTTAAAAAATACCGTATGGCAATAGGGTCTTTGTTTCCACCAGAAAATTCATCATATATATCCTCTAGTGAGGCAAAAAAAGACTTATCCCGGTGATTGATGAGTTGACTTACACTATTTTTAAAAATATTTGGACCTATTATTAGATGTTTTGCTTCATTGTTTGTCGATCGAAGATTATCCCATTTTTTGTTTCCAACAAAAACCAGATCAGTAATTTTTTCTATTTCTGAAGATTTAAAAACATAAAATCTTTGCAATGTATCAGGAGGAATTGAAACTCTAATATAAGTGTCATCGAAAGAGAGAAAAGGAACGTTAGCTGGTTGAAAGTCTTTTGAAATATTCCAAATTATAAGATCTTTTCCTGAAATCTTGTATGTGATGTCACTTGATTGTATTGTTGAAAAGAATTCAAAAGGCCCATCATAAACCAATTTTCGCTTGTAAGAAAGAGTTATAAAATCAAAAAGGGGCTCCGAGTTTATGCTTTCCGATTCATTTGTAAAAATAAACTTGTTTGAACCTTCCTCAACTAACTCTGTTGGAATTGTAAATTTTGAACCTTTAGTTCCAATATTTGACCAATCAATACTTGATAAATTTGCTCCATCTTTTGAAACTCTTATTTTATGAGAAGTATTTTTATATCTGGTTGATAGTTTTTCGTTACCAATCATTCCAAAATTTGCGCTTGCAGATGCACTTGGAAATGGATGATCTAAAACTATTTCTTCAGTGTGAGATGCACCATAAGAAATTATTTTGTTCCCCCAGGCAAGGCCTGACTCTTGTGGATTAGTTTTATCAATCTCATTATGTTTAAAAGCTAATCCAAAATTTGATTCTAAGGGCCCATCTTCAACGATGTCATTCGTTGTGACTCTTTTGCCTCTTATCGAAGAGTCATCAGGAATTAAAAGCCAGTATTCGCTTTTTGTAAAATAAAGATTTTGGTGCCATTTTACATTATTAATTTGAACGTCAAATCCACTGGGTCCTTTTGCGTAAAAGAAAATATAATCTTCATTTGACAAGTTTCCATCTGACTCTCCAATAATTGTTAAGGGCACTTCAACGAGATTAATTG
Source organism: Fidelibacterota bacterium (assembly GCA_002724735.1). Classification (GTDB taxonomy): domain Bacteria; phylum Fidelibacterota; class Marinisomatia; order Marinisomatales; family TCS55; genus TMED108. Next base: position 2,036 of record PBPT01000054.1, read on the forward strand.
GAATTGATGTTTCGCCAACAATCTCTTGAGTTAGTTCGTAAGTCTTATCTCTTCCAAAAGATTCACTCGTAAAAAGCATAATGCTTCTTGGGTCCAAATTTACATTCTCTCCAAATTCGCTGAGTTTAGAGTTTATTAATGCACCATCGATACGGTAAACGTTATCATTAAAGATAGAAAACTTAAACCATTTGCCATTTGGGGTATTACTTTGGGCATATTTTTTAAAGGTCTTTGGCAGTATCCAGTTTTTAGCAATATCCCAATTGATTATTTTTGGCTTTAAAAGAAATTTATGATGTTCTCTAATATTTGATCTTAAGCCGTTATGCGAATCAAAGATTATTTTAATTATAATATGCTTAAAATATGTTTGTCTTTTAGTTGAAGGATTTATTGTCAGAGTTGCAGTATTTAAATCATTAACTCTTTGGCTATATGTCCAGCCAGTTTTTNGATTTGATTGAAGCAATTTAAAACTNTGCGANTCTTCTTGAAATTCTTCAATTTCTATTTGTGGCAAATTATTTGATGGCAANCCAATCAAAACATCAAATGGTTNTATATCCTGTGNAGATTNTAGGTTAATTTTTATATCGATAACTAGTTCAGATGGNGAGGAGCTCAAAATTTGATAGCTTTGCTGACAAAAAAGGTTTTGATTCAGTTGCAAAATCGTAAGCGCAAAAAAGATAAGATAGTTATTATTTTTTAATTGCATNAGAAGAAATTGAAAAGTTTTTTTGATTTTTTACATAAAATAATGATATAAACTTCTTATAAAATTGAATTGAACGTTTAGGGTTTGTAAATTAGTTAGTTCATTTTGTTTTTTTTCAAACTCTTTCTCATCAAGGTATTCTTCAATGTATGACATTGATATANTTAAAAGNNTTTACAATTTACTACCTGAGCAAGTTTCATATATCAAGAAAAAGCTTGGTCGNCCCCTTACCTTATCTGAAAAAATTTTATTTTGCCACATTGATTCAAATGATTTTAATGACAATTTGATNAGAGGTGANTCCTATGTTGATTTTTCGCCTGATAGAGTTGCAATGCAGGATGCTACGGCTCAAATGGCCCTCCTTCAATTTATGATGGCAGGAAAAGATAGAGTTGCTGTACCCTCNACAGTACATTGCGATCATCTCATCCAAGCTAAAATTGATGCGTCAGTTGATTTAGACANTGCTCTTGATTCAAACGATGAAGTATACAAATTTCTTGAGTCGGTCTCAAACAAGTATGGTATTGGATTTTGGAAGCCAGGAGCTGGAATAATTCATCAAGTTCTTTTAGAAAATTATGCGTTTCCTGGTGGTCTGATGATAGGTACTGATAGTCACACTGTCAATGCAGGTGGANTAGGTATGNTTGCTATNGGTGTTGGAGGAGCGGATGCTGTTGATGTTATGGCTGGCATGCAATGGGAACTTAAGCTTCCAAAATTAATTGGNGTCAAGCTTTCTGGTGAATTAGAAGGGTGGGCCTCTGCTAAAGATGTTATTTTGAAGCTTGCGGGGTTGCTTAGTGTAAAAGGCGGTACAGGATCAATAATAGAATATTTTGGTGATGGCGCAGAATCTCTATCCTGTACAGGTAAGGGCACAATTTGCAATATGGGAGCTGAAATAGGAGCGACAACCTCGATTTTTAGTTATGATAAAAAAATGGAAGAATATTTGAATGCCACAGGAAGACAAGAAGTTTCAAAATCAGCAAATGAAATAAAAGAATTTCTAACCATTGATGAGGAAGTTATTGANAACCCAAAAGACTTCTTCGATGAAGTAATTGAAATAAACCTTTCAGACTTAGAGCCATTATTAAACGGTCCTTTTTCTCCNGATATATCTACACCAATTTCAAAAATGGCTNAAGTNGCAAAANAGAATGACTGGCCTTTAAANGTTGACGTTGGTCTAATAGGTTCATGTACTAATTCATCATATGAGGATATATCGCGCTCAGCCTCGATTGCAAAACAAGCAATAAAAAAAGGTCTCAAAACAAATGCTGAATTNACTATCACGCCAGGATCTGAACAGGTTCGTCAAACAATTGAAAGAGATGGTTTNATTGATAATTTTAATGAGCTAGGGGCAAAGGTGTTTGCAAATGCATGCGGACCATGTATNGGCCAATGGTCGAGAGAGGGATCTGAAAAAGAAGAAAAAAATACCATTGTTCATTCTTTCAANAGAAATTTTGCNAAAAGAGCTGACGGAAATCCCAACACTCACGCCTTTGTAGGATCNCCTGAATTAGTTACCGCTTTAGCAATAGCTGGAAACTTGTCTTTTGATCCCCAAGTAGATACTTTGCTCAACGACAGTGGTTTTGAAGTAAAATTAGANCCTCCTAATGGTAACGAATTGCCAAAAAATGGATTTAGCGTTGACAATTCAGGATATCAAGCTCCGACAAAAAATGGTGCAAAAGTTGAAGTAATTGTTGACGAAAATTCTGAAAGACTCCAATTGCTTGAACCTTTTTCTCCATGGGGCAAAAGAAATATAAATGGAGCTAGATTGCTTATCAAAGCAAAAGGTAAATGCACAACCGATCACATTTCTATGGCTGGGCCATGGCTAAAGTATAGAGGGCACCTTGACAATATTTCTGAAAATATGCTCATAGGAGCAACTAATTTTTTCAACAACAAAGTGAATGAAGTCAAAAATCATTTAAACAATACCTATGATACAGTACCTAGCGTTCAAAGAGATTATAAATTTAATAATGTCCCGTCAATTGTTGTTGGAGATGAGAACTATGGGGAAGGATCCTCGCGTGAACATGCCGCTATGGAACCCAGGTTTCTTGGAGTTTTAGCAGTTATTGTAAAATCTTTTGCAAGAATTCATGAAACAAATCTCAAAAAACAAGGAATGCTCGCTCTTACATTTCGCAATAAAAATGATTACGATTTAATACAAGAGGATGACGTGTTTGATTTTGTAAATCTAGAAAACTTTCAGGAAGATAAACCCCTCAAAATTTTAACCACTCATAGTGACAATTCTTCAGACATTATTATTTGTGATCATACATACAACAGCAGTCAAATTGATTGGTTTGTGGCTGGTTCTGCNCTCAATTTAATACGTTCTCAACAATAGCTCNCATTNTTGAAAGTTATAATTACAGATCCAATTTCACCGTCAGGAGTCTCTCTTCTTACTAAAGCAGNTTTTGATGTTTTACAATTACATAATTCTTCGGAAAATGAAATAAAAAAAGCCTCTGTCGATGCNGACGGTTGGATAGTTCGAAGTGGAACAAAGATTAATGAAAAAATGATTCAAGCTGCAAAAAAATTAAAAGCCATTGGAAGAGCTGGGGTAGGGGTTGACAACATCGACATTGATGAAGCTACAAGAAAAGGTGTCATTGTAATGAATACTCCTGATGTAAACACAATATCGGCTGCGGAGCACTCNGTTGCTATGATGCTTGCTTTATCANGAAATATTGCTATTGGAGACAGTGAGGTTAAGCGNAAAGTTTGGAAAAGGCACCTGCTCATNGGTTCAGAGCTTAGGGGTAAAGTATTAGGTCTGGTTGGTATGGGNAAAATAGGAAGGGAGGTTATGTCTCGTTGTATTTCATTTGGNATGAATATTTTAGGCTATGATCCGTATGTGAATAAGGAAATGTTTAAAGAAAAAGAGGTAAAAATTGTTGACCTCGATCAACTTACTAAAATGTCCGACTTTATATCAATTCATGTTCCCCTGAATGAAGATACAAAAGACCTTTTTGATTTAAAAAGATTAAAAAAGATGAAAAAGACTNCNAGGATAGTAAATGTTTCTCGAGGAGGAATTATTAATGAANAAGATTTATCCAAAGCTTTAAAAGATGGGCTTATNAATGGAGCAGCAATTGATGTTTTTACTAAAGAGCCGATTCATGAAAATAATCCATTAATTGACTCACCTAACATTTTACTCACACCTCATTTAGGAGCTTCAACTGAGGAAGCTAAAGAGGGAGTNAGTGTCTCAATATGTCAGCAAATGAAAAACTACCTTATTGATGAGAAGCTNGACAANGCTATTAATATNCCTTTTTCTGATTTATCTTCATTAAAAGATTTNCAGCCNAGCTTNGATCTTTCTGAAACAATTGGCAGGATTCAAAGCCAGCTCAATAAAGGCGTAATAAAAAAAATTCAAGTTGAGTGCTCAGGTACTTTAAGAGATTCAAAGCCAGTTGCTCTAGCCTTTCTAAAAGGTTTTTTATCATCTAGAATACCAGAAAGGGTTAATTATATTAATTCTGAGTCTTTAGCAGTCGACTTAGGAATTAAGATTGAGCATAGCTATACAAACGATAGTGGCGCGTATACAAATCTTATCAGAACAAGAGTTTCAGGANTTGAGAAGCCAACAAGAATTGCTGGTTCAATTTTTGATCAAAACAAGCCAAGACTTGTCAATATTCTTGGTTTTGATATTGACGTAGAGCCGTTCGGTTGTATGTTGTTTGCAATAAATAATGATGTTCCTGGTGTCATTGGAAAGGTAGGCTCAATACTTGGTGAGTCAAAAATTAATATTGGAGGATATATTTTGAGTCGAATTGAAGATAATCAAGCTTTTTCTGTCATTCGAGTTGATAATTTTGTATCCGAAAAAACCATTAAGAGACTTGAAAAAATTTCTGAAATCACTTCACTAAAGCAGCTTTCATGCAATGCATAACAACTTAACTCCAGTTAAGATTGCTGGTGGAGGTATTGCAGGTCTTGCAGCCGCTATGTATTTGCGAAAAAAAAATTTTAAAGTAGTGGTTTATGAAAAAGAANGTAAAATTGGTAATAGTCGGCATGGTGACTTTGAAGGTATTGAGAACTGGATCTTTAGCAATAGCATTCAAAATCTCTTTAATGTTATTGGTTTCTCTCAAAATCAAATTTCACTCACTCCTGTTAAAAAGTTTTTAGTTCATAGTGCAAATGACAAACCCTTAAAAATAAAAAGTGAATCCCACTTTTTTAATCTTGTATCTCGAGGAAGCAAATCAAACGACCTTGATTCTCAGCTGTATGAACAATGTTTAAGCGCTGGCGTACAATTTCAGTTTGGTAAAAAAGCTCCTTCTGACAGCAGCATTATTGCCACTGGTACCAGAAAAGCATCGGCATATATTTATGGAATNAACTTCAAAACAAAATCAGATAATCAAATTCATTTATTTTTGGGTAGAAGGTTTGCACCAAAAGGATATGCTTATTTAATTATTCAAAATGGAAAAGGTACCATTGCNACAGCTTTTAAAAAAAATCATGAATCAAACCAGGATTTATTAAAGAACTGCATGGACGAATTGAGAAAATTAGATATTGATATTTATAAATCTAAAGCCTTTGGAAGTCGTGGAAGTTTCATTCTTCCTTTAGGATTCAAAAACAAGCCACCATTTTTGATTGGGGAAGCTGGTGGATTTCAAGATTATCTATTTGGCTTTGGGATGAAAATATCGATGATTTCAGGTTTGGCTGCTGGGATGTATTTAGCCGGAAAAAAATCACATTCTAAAAGTCTGTTTTCAGATTTAAACAAAAAGAGAAAAATTTCATTTATAAATCGCATCCTCTATGAACGCCTTAATGATAGGCAAATGCATGTCTTCGCAAAAAAATTTTCAACATCAGACGATCCATTGAAACTGCTTTCTAGTGCCTATCAATGGAAATTTAAAACTCTATTGAGATGGATAAATTTTAAAAATAAATATGAAGTACGTACTACTTAGAAGTATTCAAATTCTTTCTTTAATGATNGTGTTTTCCGGTCTAATTAAAGGAATAAGTGAAAATAATGTTTCATTAGAGATCAATGCCTTAATTATTGGAACCGGTTTATTTTATTTTGCAAATTTGTTGCTGAATAAAAACTAATTTTTAAATTCTAATGTATAAAATGAGAAAATAATGTCAAAAATATGGGATGATCTAAAATCTAACGTTAAGGATTGGAGNAATGCTGCTGTTGAGAAAGCTGAAGAGGTAAGNAAGGTAGCTGTAGCCAAAACCGAAGAATTAACAAAATTGAGCAAAATTAAGCTTGCAATCCACCAACTGCAGAGAGATAAAGGTAAAGAATTTTTATTACTAGGAAAGTTGGCCTATAATCACTCTAAAGAGGCAAATATGTCCAATTTCACTGGAAATACTGAGTTTTTTGCTCATATTGAAAAAATAGACTCTTTAAGCGANAAAATTCTTGAAAAAGAGAAAGAGATTGAAACAATTAAATCCGAAACTGTGAGCTCTGAGGATAATTTAAGCGTCACAAATTCTAATGAGGAAGAAAGCTACGAAGAAGAATCAAGCCAAGATGTATTGGACATTGAAGAAATTAAACTCCCAGGAGACGACAAATAATTTTTTTGAGTTTAAATACTTTTTAATTAAATTTTGTTACATACCACTTACTTAAATGTTCCGTTCACAAAAAAACACTAATAAATACCATAATTATATCATCGTTTCAGAGAAGAATACGGGTGTTCGTAATTATCATTTTTCAAGAAAATTTGCTTTTTTTGTTATTGGTATTTCTGTTTTATCCATTTCAACAATACTCTTTTTATCAGCAAATGCATTAACAGGGGTTTTGTATAAAGCCAAAATGAATAATTTGAGATCAAGTTACGAACATTTGTCAGAGACTTTAGTTTCATTACAAAAACAACTTGATAGTGTATCCGGTGAAGTAAGCGTTATCGAAGAGAAAGATCAAGCAATTAGAACTTATGCTGGTTTACCTCAAATTGATCAGGATGTAAGGAAGTTAGGAGTTGGAGGTACAGATTTCAAAGTTAACGCCATTGATGATATACCAAGCAGTATCACAAATCGAATTACTGAAATTGAAATGAACGTAAATGCGTTGTCTCGAAAAGTTAAACTTGAATTAAATAGCTACAATAGTCTTTATGATGTTGTAAGAAACCACTCGGATAATCTCAAATTCGTGCCATCAATCAGACCAGTACAATCTGGCTATATAAATTCAAACTATGGATATCGTGAAGACCCTTTTAATGGAAAAACAAGATTTCATTATGGTTTAGACATCGCTGTTAATGTTGGAACAAAAGTATATGCACCTGCTGATGGAAAAATTAAGTTTGCTGGAAATCAAGGTGGATTTGGTAAGGTGGTAAAAATAGATCATTCTAATGGATATAGAACAATCTTTGCTCATTTATCAAAAATTAACGTAAAGCCTGGCACAAAAGTTAAGCGTGGAGATTTGATTGCATTAACTGGAAAAAGCGGTAGAACCGTTGGTCCCCACCTTCATTATGAGGTTCACCACTATGGAGCCCCACAAAATCCTTTAGATTATTTTTTCTCAGGCTACTTGAAGTAAGCCTTTTTCCTCTAATTTTCTTTTCATAATTTTCAATTACTAATGAGTAAATCATATCATATAGAGACTTATGGTTGTCAAATGAATGTTGCAGACAGCGAGCTGGTTTCAGCTATGCTTAATGATTCAGGCTACAAAGAGACTGACGATATTAATTCAGCCGATGCAATATTTGTTAATACATGTGCCATTCGTGAACACGCTGAAGATAAAGTACATTCAAGATTAGGTTTTTATCATAAAATAAAAATGCAAAAACCATCAACAATTATTGGTGTGCTGGGTTGTATGGCTCAAAATTTGAAGGAAGATATACTTGAATCTAAACCATATGTAGATATCGTTTTAGGTCCTGATTCCTATAGAAAGCTACCAGAAATGTTAAGTGATAGAGCTAAAATTGACACTTCGCACATTGTTGATACTAAGTTGTCGAGATATGAAGTTTATGACAATCTTTTTCCAAGCAGAAAGGAGGGCATTAATGCATGGGTATCAATTATGCGTGGTTGTGATAAATTTTGTACGTTCTGCATAGTACCCTTTACGCGCGGAAGAGAAAGATCTAGAAGTATTGAGGGAATAATTAATGAGGTTAAAATAGCTGTTCAAAATGGTTTTTCAGAAATAACTCTACTTGGTCAAAACGTAAATTCGTATAATTTTGAGGGTAATAAGTTTCACACTCTTTTGAGCAAAGTTGCTGAAGTTAAAAATGTCAAGCGAATCAGATATACTTCTCCACATCCGCAGGATATGTCAGTTGAAGTTCTTGATGTTATGAAAGATTACGATAATATCTGTAATTATGTCCACCTACCGCTCCAAGCAGGCAATAACAATATTTTAAAGCGAATGAACAGAACCTATACCAGAGAGAGGTTCATTGAGCTTGCTAATTTGATACGAAATAAACTTCCTAAGGTTGGTATATCAACGGATATCATAGTGGGATTTCCAGGTGAGAATGATTTTGAGTTTAATGAAACCTTGCAAGTTATGGATGAGGTAAAATTCGATTCAGCCTTTACTTTCAAGTATTCTTCTAGGCCTGGAACCAAGGCTTCAGGATATAAGGATCACGTATCCGAAAATGAAAAGCAGATAAGACTAGAAAAGGTTATTGATAAGCAGAAAACGCACACAAAAGCTCGAAATGAAAACTTCATCAATAACATTGAAGAAGTTCTTGTTGAAAAAGATAGTAAGCGTTCTGACAAACAGTGGGCTGGTAGAACAGATTCCAACAAATGGGTAATTTTTGATAAAAATACCGAAAAAATAGGTGATTTTGTTCCCGTGAGGATTAATTCAGCTAACGGAATTACGCTCCAAGGATCAATAGAAAAAATTTATGAAATGGAGTTTGCTACATGAAATTAGTTAAAATTTTTGCTGCATTAGTACTTGTTGTAATAATTTTATATTTTTTATTACAAAATACTAACCCTGTAGATGTAGATCTTGTATTTGTTCAAAAAGAAGCTGTTCCAGTATCAGTAGTGATGCTAGGTGCTTTAAGCATAGGTATAATTATAGGTTATGGAGTTGCTTTACTATTAATACTGGCGGGAAAATCTGAAATTAGAGTTTTAAAGAATAAAAATCGTATTTTATCTGATGAATTGAATGAGCTTCGAAATGCTTCAATAGATGAAGATCTTTACAAAGATCAAGATGGAGATGATTAGAATTGAATACATATCTTTTTCTGATATTAATTCTAATCAGTCTAGTTTTTTTTGGTTTTTTAATATTCAACAGACCAAAAAAACAACAACCCCCTGAATCTCTTTATACCAAAGCCTTAAGCGCCATAATACAAGGAGATAAAAAAATTGCCATTAAACATCTAAGAGATGTTGTAAAGCAGGATACAAGTCATATTGACGCCTATTTGCAAATAGGTAATATTTTAAGAGAAGAGGGAAACGTTGAAGGTGCAATTAAAATTCATAGGTCATTGACTTTAAGACCCAACTTATCAAAGGATATCCAAAGACAAATTCATAAATCATTAGCAATTGATTACTTTAAACTTGGAAACATTTCTAGAGCCAAAGAAGAAGCTGAGTTAGTACTAAAAATTGACAGGAAGAATTTTTGGGTAAATGATTTTCTTCTTCAAATAAGTGAAGCCAAAAGTGACTGGAAATCTGCTGCGCAATTTTCAAAAACATTACAAAAATTGAATTCGTCAAAAAATCCTGATCAGCTATCAGAATACCTAGTTTTTGAAGCAATGGATAGATTTAAAGAGGGCAGTAGAGAAGAAGCAATAAACCTTTTGAAAAAAGCTGTTAAGACATCTCCCAAATTGGCGTTGCCAAATAAACATTTGGGTGACATCATGTTTGAAAATAACGACTTGAAAAATGCAATAGCCCATTGGGAAAAATTTGTTCATTACGCTCCGGAAAAAAGCAACGAAGTTTTTCCAAAAATTGAATCAGCGTTTTTTGAACTTGGAGAATTTGAGGAAGTTGAAAAATTTTATAATCGAATACTAAATCAAAATCCCGACAATCAACTAGCTTTAATTAATCTTGCAAATCATCTGTATCAAAAAGGTGAATATCTTGATGCAAAATCAATCGTTGACGATGCTTTTCTGAAAAATCAAGAATCCTTAACTATCAATCTTATGAAACTTAAGTTTAAATTAAAAACATCCGATAGCGTTGATCCGTCTAAGGATATTGATGAACTTCTCAAGCTTGCAAAACTCAGCAGCTAATATATGAAATACACCTTAATTTTTTTTGTTATTAACAGCTGTTTAGTATTGTCCCAAAATCTTAATCTTTATTTTACTCTTGTTCAAAAAGGTAGATTGGATGAAGTGCGCGAGAATTTACCAGACCTGGTTTCTCGTTATCCAAACAATCCTGGAGTCTTTTATTTGCAAGCGCTTGTGAATAAAAACGGTGAATCTTCACTTTTACAATATCAAGAATTAATTAAAAATTATTCAGATTCAGAGTATGCAGCTTTATCTTCAATGAAAATTGGAGAATACCTCTTTGCTCGAGGCTTATATTCTCAAGCAAGCACTCAACTCAAAAAATCTATTCTTGGCTATCAAAAAGGTGAGCATCATCAGCGGGCCCTTGATTTGATGGTGAATTCCTATATCGCAACCGGTGAAGAAGATTCAGTGCAGTTTTCATTAGATTTAATTAGCAAACTATACCCCAGTCTTGATTATAAAAAGTATGGTTTTTTTAAAGAAAACACAGCAAAAAGAGATCCTAAGTTGGTCAGGGTAAACAAAGAAACAATTACGGAGAGAATTAAGACAGTTAAAGCAAAAAGAAGTAAATCTAAATCAAAGAAACAATTAAAAAAACCTTGGGTCGTGCAAGTTGGTGCATTTGGAAATTACAACAATGCTAACAGCCTTAAAAATCAACTAAAAGATGGGGGGTATCCTACAGAGGTTCGAAGAATTAATTCGAACGGAAAAAGACTTCATGCAGTTAGAATAGTTCGTTATAGCTCAAAAAGCGAGGCTGAAAAAATTGGCAGAAGCCTCAAAAGTAAATTTGGTTTAGATTTTCGAGTTATAAACAGTCCAAAATGAAGAGTTACATAAATTTTGGGAATGATTGGGTGGCTGGTGCCCCTCGCGGTCTTCAACACCGTTGTCTTGATGATAAGTCAAGAGCTGGGTTCAATTCCCAGGCGTTCCCGCAACATTTCAATATTTTTAGCAAAGGAAACAAATGAACAAAAAACATAAATTAGTAGCAAAAAAACATAGAAAAAACAAAGAGAGGCTAAAAGAAATAAGACAAACATCTTTGGCGAAAAGCACTTCTACAATCGAATCAAAACCAGCAGCAAAGAAACCAGCAGCAAAGAAACCAGCAGCAAAGAAACCAGCAGCAAAGAAACCAGCAGCAAAGAAACCAGC
>PBPT01000055.1 GCA_002724735.1 Fidelibacterota bacterium
CAAAGAAACCAGCAGCAAAGAAACCAGCAGCAAAGAAACCAGCAGCAAAGAAACCAGCAGCAAAGAAACCAGCAGCTAAGAAAAGCTCTAAAAAAAAGTAAAAAATGAGAATAAAAACCGTAAATAATCTGCGATTAGCATTTAGCATACTTTTGATCTTTTCATCAATAGCAACTTTTGCATACAGCTTTATCTACGGCCAATCCTTTGACCAATATTTTTATTTGGCTTTGATAATGTTATTAGGCGCGGTTTTTCATCTACAAAAAATCGAACAAGCTAGAAAAACTAGGAAGAAAAAGAAAAAATAGATTTAATGCAATCAATCATCTTTGATTATCTAAATAATTATAGTTCGTTTCAATTATTTGGGCTATCACATTGGATTGCAATTTTTTTGTTTTTTTTTATGGTAATTTTCTTGCCGTGGTTTTCAAAAACACATCTTGAAGTCAGACATCAGAATCTTATTGGCAATATTCTGATAACTTTAGTTTTTATAAACTATCCTATTTGGGTTGTTCTTGAGTTTATAGCAGGGACATTTGATTTCAAACTTCACCTGCCTCTCCATTTGTGCAGGTTTGCAAATCTTTTATTGCCGATTGCCCTATTTTGGAAAAATGATAAAATTTTTCAAATACTTTATTTTTGGGGGATGTCAGCAATATTTCAAGCCATTTTTACACCTGATATCATACACGATTTTCCTCATTTTCATTACTTTAGATACTTTATTGCACACCAATTAATGGTAATATCAATTATATATTATGTAGTGGTTTTTAAGATGAAACCAACGATACATGGACTAAAAAACGCTTTTTTAGCTTTAAACATATTTTTGCTTGTAGCCTTCATTTCAAATAAGTTTTTAGGGTCAAATTACTTTTGGATTATGGATAAGCCCCCCGCAGGATCTATTTTAGATTTTATGGGCCCATGGCCTTGGTATATCTTTGTAGCTGAGCTTGTAGCTTTGTTGCATTTTTATTTAGCCTTTATTGTCTATAAATTTCTTGATTATAATTTTGGATTGATAAAAAAATGAAATATGTTTTTATTGTTTTGATTTTTTCTTCTTTGTCTTCTCAGGTGATTGAGAAGCAAAATAAGCTTCTTTGGGATGGTACAGATTGGAATAGTATCAATAAAAAAGGTGAGGGAAGCGAAAAAATAGTTTACAGAATAAAGTCAGCCTATCTCAATGGGCTATTAGATGGTAGGCTATATTATTATTTAAAAGCTTGGGCTGAAGAACAAGAATTTGCTGATAGCTTGTACAGCGATAAGATAGATTATCTTACAACTAAGGAAACTATTAGACAGCTTGACCGTTTTTATAGTGATAGATTAATGGTTTATGTTCCTGTTATTTCTGCTGTAATAATAGTTCACATGCAAGCAGAACAAGTTCCTAAAAAAACTATTGATCTCTATATTGATCAAACGAAATTCTGGATCAATAGATTGACGCTTGACATGGAACGAGAGGGTATGAGAAAACTTTTAGAAATTAAACAAAACAAGTACGTTAAATAATACGTTTAGTAAATCAAGTAGAAATAATGCAAGAAATTGAATCAGATTATAGTAAAGATATCATCTTGAGAATCCCTAAGATTTCTAAAGTGCATATATTGTTATTTGTGTTAACAGTTTTTTCCACTCTTCTAGCTGGTGCTCTAATGCAGGGGGCAAATGTTATTTCAAATCCAATTTCGATTTTCAAGGGGATACCTTTTTCGCTTACATTGCTCCTCATACTGGGAACTCATGAATTTGGTCACTATTATTATGCTCAAAAGCACAACGTTGAGGCATCTCTACCTTATTTTATTCCTGCACCACCTTTCATTTTTTTAATCGGTACGTTTGGCGCCTTCATTCAAATTAAGTCAGCTATTAAAAACCGTGAAGCTCTTCTTCAAATTGGAGCTGCTGGACCCATAGCCGGATTTGTTGTTGCGGTTCCATCTTTGATTTTTGGTCTCAACATTTCGGAAGTTTATGAAAAAAATGATATGCAAAATGCCCTGCTTTTAGGCGACTCAATTTTAATGAAATTTTTGATATGGTTAACTCATCCAAATCTCCTTGAGACTCAAGATTTAATGCTTCACCCAGTTGCATTTGCGGGTTGGATAGGATTATTAGTAACCATGCTTAACCTTCTCCCAATAGGTCAGCTTGACGGTGGCCATATTGCATATGCTATGTTTGGAAAAAAGCAGCAATGGATAGCTAGAACTTCCTTAATCGCTTTGATTCCATTAAGCTTTATATCGTTAAACTGGCTTGTCTGGGGTTTGCTCATTCTTTTTTTAATGAGGTCTGCTCAGCATCCACCTATTGAAGATTTTGATATACCGCTGTCTAAACAAAATAGCAGAATCGGTTACATTTGCTTTATAATCTTTATTTTATGTTTTATCCCTGCTCCAATTAAGTTTTGAAAAAAACTATTTACATAGTTTTTTTTACAAGTACACTCTTTTCACAAACTAGAATAAATGATGTTAAATCATTTCCGTCCTATATTGATGTCAAAGACATTGATTTTTCTAACGAATTACTTATCTATGCCTCAGGTGCGGGAATCGTTGAATTCGATTTTTTAGAAAATAGTTTCAAAACCGTATCTTTGGATGATGGTATGGAGTTTGCGAACATTAAAAGAATTCATATTGATCTTAATGGGAATTATTGGATTACATCTTCAGCAAAAATTCAGATCTGGTCTCCAAAAACCAAAAGTTTAATTGGAGTTTTTGATTTAAATATTGAAGAAATTACAGATTTAATTAATTTCAAGAATGCAGTATACGTTGCAGCTAAGATTGATGGTATTTGGGGTCTTATTGAGTTTATCTACTCAGATGAAAAAATTTATTACAGGGATTACTATGGAAAANATGACATAAATCTGATTTCAAAACTTTTACAACACAACGATTTGATATACATCCAAACGGATAGGNGNATATTAACTGGAAATCCATTTATTGAGCATATTTCCTANTGGAAAAATTCNTATAATGAAATCAATAAGGAGATAACAGATTTTACTATTTTNAATGATATCNTGTATATATTAAGTGATAACAAAATTCATAAGTATGATGATGGTNNATTAAATACTATTTTGTTAGAAAGTTTTGATNAAGCTTACAATCTCAAAAAATTGANTGTATCAAACAGCGAGCTTTATGGGATTTCAGATTCAATATTATTTACCATTCAAGATGATAAAGCGATAAANATTTATGCTGACAAATCGCTTCAGTTTGAAAATTTATTTGTAAATAATGACCAAATTTGGATTGCAACAAACTTTGGTCTTGGGCTCTATCAAAATAATGAATATTCAAACTATCTTTTCAATCAAGCTCTCGTTGACAATCCACAGGTTGTACAAAGAGGCATAGATGGAAAACTTATTTTATCCAGTAACAAAGGAATATCGATTGAAGGCTGGTCAAATTTTGCAGCGGATCCTTTACCTAAAAAAATTCAATCAGATTTTGATGTCACAGCACTTGAAGTCGATCTTGGCGAAAAGATTACAAAGTCAATTTTTAAAGAAAACGTTCTTCTGTTGGGACTAGCTAATTCATCTTATGCTGGTATCGTATCATTTGATTTTGATCAAAGTCTAATAAGTTTAAAAAACACATATTTTACAAAAGCTGTCGAAAACAAAGACGGTGAGTTATATGGTGTTTTTGATATGCTTTTTGATAAAAGTAAAAATCTTTGGTCCTCAACATCAAGCGAAAGCTATCCTCTAAGCGTGTTTGTTGAAAATGGGTCTCGTCATTTTAAAAGAAATGAAAAAGATGGGAATTCTATTAAATACGCATCCCCAATCGTGGAGGACAATTACGGAAGAATTTGGATGGTGACAAATTCGGGGCTTCTAATGTATAAATATTCAGGAAATATTTTAAATCCAAGCAGCGAAGATTGGTTCAGTGATTCTTTAATTCCTGGGATAAATCGTAGAGTATTCAGTATGGCAATTTCTAAGAAAAATACCCTATGGATTTTAACTGACTATGGGTTGATCTATAAAGAGCTCAGAGCATCAGACCAAGACCCTGTAGCAAAAACTGGACCAATTTCATCCAGCAACAATATAACTCCATATTTTTCGAATATCCCATTTGACCAAGATTCAAAAATAAAATTTGACAGTTTTGATAATCTTTGGATTACCACTCAAACTAGAGGTTTATATATGCTGAATAGCAGTCTTAATTACTGGCCAAGTGTCGATGGAATAAATATTGATAATTCAAAATTACTTTCAAATACCATAAATGATATTATTTTTAATGAAAGCAACGGCGTAGCAATAATCGCTACCGATATTGGTATCAGTAAAATAAAAATACCCTATGCTAATGAAATCAAGTCCCCAAAAAAGATTCAAATATTTCCAAATCCTTTTAGAATACCATCATCAAAACCGTTAACCGTTGATGGTCTTCCAGAAAAAAGTATAATTCAAATTATTACTATGGACGGTAGTATTATCAAAACGCTTGGCTCTGAGGATGTAAACGCTTACCAAGCAACATGGGATGGTCAAGATAAAAATGGCAAATTAGTCGCAAGTGGTGTTTATCTTATGCTTATTGTAAGCAAAAAGCATGGAACAAGCACCATTGAAAAGTTTGCGGTAATAAAAGGATGAATTCTTTAGCAAAAATCATACGAGTAGTATTAGGGATAATTCTGATATTAATTGGTCTGGTGGGTGGACTGATACCAATTTTTCAAGGGTGGATTTTTGGATTGCCTGGCCTAATGCTTCTTGGTAGCGTTTTCCCATCAGTAAAGCGAATGACGCATAAAATTGTATCAAAAGCAAAGAAAAAACTTAAAAGGTAATTCTTTTTCTTGAATGACATCAAAAAGACTGCACCACCACGATCTTTCGTTTCAAAAATCAACATAACAGATAAAGGTGGATTTGTAACTAATCCACATACATTCGAAGAATATTATGTAAGTCACGTATTTTTGAAAGGTGCACTCGATAAGGACACAGTTAAAGTTAGAATAAGCGAAACAAAACAATTCCAATCGACGGCAAAGATTGAGCGGGTCTTAAGCAGATACACTCAGACGTTTACGGCAAAACTTTTTGCAAAAAAAAATCAATTAGCTGCATCGATTTACCCGTACCAATCAAAACCAATAACAATTAAAGAAAATTTAGTAAATGCATCTATTGGAGATTTAGTAAAAATTAAAATAATTGATTGGCGAGAAAACCACAAGACCGCATATGCAAAAACGCTATCAATTATTTCGTCTGATAGCGATGTTGGTTCTGATTTTTTATTTATATCGGGAAGATATGGATTAGATGATCTGCCAATTATTAAGATTAAAAAAAAAGAGCAAGTTAAATATGAATCAATGCTTACCAATCAAAGTACGAATAGAGTTGATCTCACTGAAATACCTACAATTACTATCGACCCAGATACTGCTCGCGATTTTGATGACGCGTTAAGTATCGAGAAAAAAAAATATGGATATGATTTATACATTCATATAGCAGACGTGTCCTATTATGTTAAGGAGGGAGACCTTGTAGATAAAAATGCAAAAATCAGGGCAAATAGCTACTATTTTCCTGAGAAAGTATTTCACATGTTGCCTGAAATACTTTCAACAGACATATGCTCTTTGATCCCTGGCAAAAATAGATTAGCATTTACTCTAAAAGTTGAGATGGATACCAGCTATTCTATTATCAAACACTCGTTTTTTGAATCAACAATTAATAGCAATGAAAGATTGACGTATACCGAGGTTTCAAAGGTATTGCAAGGGTCAAGTTCAAGTCATCATTCAGAGTCACTTAATATGTTGAATGAATTAACTATTTCACTAAAGAAAAAACGTCTTAATACTGGATTAAGTTTTACGCATCATGAAACTGTCTTTATTGGAGATCAAATTAGCAATATAAACTCGAACTTAACAAAAGAAGAAGATTCACACAGAATCGTAGAGGAATGCATGTTAATTGCAAATAAAATTGCTGCAAGAGAGATCATTGGCTTTAGCAAAAAAAATAATTTAATCGGGGTATTTCGAAATCATGACATACCTAACCAAAAAAATGAAATTTATATTAAAAATATTATCGCAAAATTTTCTAAGAAAAGATCAGACTCAAAAAGACTTACCGCAAAATTAATAAACGAGTTTATAGATAAATATGAGGGTACAGATCTACAAAATATCATTTCAATCATATTAATTAGAAGAATGAATAAAGCTTTTTATTCAACTAAGAATATTGGTCACTATGGATTGGGATTTGATGAGTACACACACTTTACAAGTCCAATTAGGAGGTATGCGGATCTAGTTGTTCATCGAATCCTTAAACAACAATTAAATAATTTGAATACTTTACCAGAATCGGTTATTATTTGTAACCATGGAGAGCGTAAAGCCAAATTGGCTTCGAGGGATTATATAAAACTTAAGAGTTTAAAATGGCTTGATAGGCAAGGAGACAAAACTTTTCAAGGTATTATCATTAATATTAAACCCTCATTTGTTACAATTTGCGAGACTGTAACTGAAATTATAGGTTTTATTGATGTAAAGACTCTTCCAAGGGACTCATATGCTGTGTCATCAAATAGATTAGCGCTTGTGGGAAAATTTTCAAAAAATCGTTATGAAATTGGCTCCAAGGTTGATATTAAAATTGATAAAATAGATATATTAAATCAAAACGTGTCTTTCAGGATACAATAAACCTATTTTTTAAAATTTATTTTTAAATTTTTTAATAGAATTATTTTGATATCAAAAAGATATTCAAATTTGTCAAAATCTTGGAAGCCAATATGAAGGTGGCACTAATGCTAGTACAAGCACCGAAAGGGTTACACAGGCACCACCAATGTAAACAGCATATTTAACCTTTTTATTTCTCTGTAACATTTGAGTGTCATTATTTGATCCAATTGCATACATATCTTCAATTTTTGTTTTAAGTGAATTACTATTTCTCGTTTCATATGCAATGATTGTTTCAAAAAAGATTATTTTATCTGATATCAAAATATTACCAAGATCAATCTCATTTGGACTGTTAAAAGCTATTCCTGACAAAGATTTGTGTATAAAAAATAACCCTGCGCCAATACCAATGTGATTTGACATCACATTTCCATCAGATCCTGAATAAGTTGCTATAGCATATCCGGTTGAAGACAAACCAATCAATCCGACAAAGTTGTTTAAAATCCCATATTTTCTTTCTCGAATTCTAATAGATTGAATATCATTAATGTCAACACTTCTTGCTACGCTAGAACCTCTCGAATTAATTATTTTTAAAAAGGTTTTGTCTTCAACAGATAGGATTGCAACATTATTATAATTTTTACCATTTTTATCAGTTAGATCAATAATTAGGTTTTTATGGTTACTTTGCCCAAATATTTTCGTTAATACTGCAAATATGATTATAGTTTTTTTCATTAAAAGGGATATTTAATTAATTATTTTTTTGAAACAGATTTGTAAAGCCATCCAATCATTCCAACAAAAAGCACTATCCCTAGCCAATTAAATTCACCAAGTTGAGGCCACCAATTTTTATTTCCAGACAAAAATATTGGAACGGCAACAAGGATACCCATCAAAGCTTCACCAGTTATAAAACCAGAAGACATCAATAATCCTTTTTTCTCTTCTGCATCACCAGCACCTGATGTTTTTCCAAAATGATTTACCATCCCTCCAATAAAAATAGGCACAGTCAGTGTAATTGGTAGATAAATACCAACCGCAACAGCTAAGACAGGAACTCTAAAATCTGAACCAATTTTTTCTTGTCTTAAATCAATCAAGATAAGGATTACAGCTATTGCGCCACCTATATAAACAAATGTCCAGGGCAGATTGCCATTAAAAACTCCATCAGCGACAGATTTCATTAGTGTTGCTTGAGGAGCCGATAAAGTTGGGGATCCTATCGTATATGCTGTATGCAAAATATCTAAAACGAGACCCAGAACAATTGCAGAAGAAAGGGTCCCTACAATTTGCATCACCTGCTGTTTCCACGGAGTAGCTCCAACTATTTGACCTGCTTTAAGATCTTGTAGATTATCGCCACCAATCGCAGCAGCACAACATACTACAGCTCCAACCATTATTGCGCTAGCTGCTCCAACACCCGACCCAGTACCTAAAAGAGCAAGAAGTAAAATTGATGTGAAAAGAATGGTTGCAATTGTTACACCTGAAATAGGATTGTTTGAAGATCCAACTACACCGGCCATGTATGCTGCTACCGCTGAAAAAAGAAAACCAAAAATCATCATAACCACAGTTAACAGAGCTGCTATGATAACAGAATCAACTATTCCAATGTAAAGCAAAAATACAGGTATCAATAAAGCAGCAAGAGCTATTCCAACATAATTGATTGGCATATCCTTTTCTTCAAGAGGGATATCCTTTTCTAAATTATTATCTTTTAAAGCTTTAAGACTGGCTTTGATTCCCTCAATTAACGGTTTGAAGAGTTTAATTAAAGACCAAACGCCACCTACAACCATAGCACCAACACCCAAATATCTAATTTTTGTAGTCCAAATATTAAATGCAGCATCTAATGGATCACCTTCGAAGCCAACCACAGCTGAGTAAATGGGTATAGCGAAAGCCCATGAAATAAGGCCGCCTCCTACAACTAGGATGCCAATATTTCTTCCAACAATGTAGCCAACGGAGATTAAAGCAGGTGATAAATCTGTTCCAATACCAAATATTGAACCCCCAACGGCTCGAGCTCCTGCAGCTTCAACTTGCCACATTCCAAACCCTTGCTGAAGTAATTTCATCAAGCCCCCAGTCAGCGAAGTAAGTGCGATTGTGCCCAGACCACCCCCAGCTTCATTTGATTGATTCTGCTTGGCGTCGTCTCCAGCTTTTAAAACAGCAGCAGTAGCGATACCTTCAGGATATTTAAGCTTAGCATTAATTATTAAAGCTCTTCTCAATGGAACGGTAAACAATACGCCTATTACACCCCCAATTGCTGCAATTTTTGCAACTTCAAAATAGTCAAAGGTTTCCCAGTAACCCAAAAGTACTAATGCGGGGATGGTAAAAATGACACCAGCTGCTAGCGATTCACCTGCAGATGCAGCTGTCTGTACAATGTTGTTTTCTCTAATATTGGAATTTCTAAAAAGTGAGAGTACTCCCATTGAAATTACGGCAGCGGGAATGGAGGCAGATACCGTCATTCCTGCAAACAGACCAAGGTAAGCATTTGCACCAGCCAGTATCATTGATAGTATGACGCCTAAAAAAAGCGCCTTTACCGTTATTTCATTACTTTGATTGTTAGACATTTGAATTCCTTACATTTTAGGTAGAGCTTATTTTTCAATAAATAAACTACAAATGAAATTATATTTTTTTTGAAGATTTTTTTATTTATCTGTAAATTATGACCTAATTGGGGTGCTGTTATTAAACCAGGTGATAATGGCTGAGATTAAACCCTTATACCTGATCTGGATAATTCCAGCGTAGGAAAATCAAATGAAAAAACTAATATTTTGCATTACTCTTTACTTATCAATTAACTCCATTCTTTTTGCGCAGAATTTCAGCGCAAATGGTACAGTTTTGAATGGATTAACTGAAAACCCGTTGCCAAACGTAAACATTACTTATAAAAAAGGTGGTACAATATCTGATGATAATGGAAAATTTATTTTTGATGACAAAAAAATTGACTCTTTAACTTTTTCACATATCGGTTATACTTCTGTTACTTTACCAGCAATGAAGAATATGGTTGTTCTCATGCTTCCATCAGCTTTGATTGGTGACCCAGTTGAAATAAGCGCCTACAAAGCTATTTCGGGTGTATCACCTGTATCCTTCTCAAGTCTCACTAAAGATGAAATTGAGCTAAAATATACTGCGCAAGATATTCCAATGGTTCTTGCATCAGAGCCAGGTGTGTGGGCATACAGTGAGAGCGGAAATGGGACTGGGTATTCATATGCTACCATACGCGGATTTGACCAAAGCAGAATAGCTGTAATGATTGATGGTGTTCCTTTGAATGATAACGAAAGCCATCAGGTTTATTGGGTTGATCATGGTGACTTATTATCTGACGTTGAAGACATTCAAATTCAGCGGGGAATAGGAACAAATCTTTACGGTTCCTCATCATTTGGCGGTTCAATTAATGCAACCACCCAAATCAGAAGCGTCTCAAGGAAAATTCAAGTTATGCATGGTAGGGGAAATTGGAATACGAAGCAATATAGATTCAAATATCTTTCTGGTAAAGACTTTGGAGAAAAGACCAGTTTTGCCTTTAGATCCTCAGCAATTGATTCTGATGGCTACAGAAAAGAACACGGATCTATGCAACGTAGTGCGTTTATTGGTTTTGAGCACAGAGGTGACATTGTTAAAAATCAGTTAAGAGCAATTATTGGATATGAAAATACTCAATTAACATGGGATGGAATTTCTAAAGAGGATATTGAAGATAACGAAAAAAGAAGGATGGGCTACAAAGCCTACACAGATGATTTCCTTCAGCAAATATATTCCTTGAATTCAACGATGACATTGAACAACAACCTAAGCTTTAGAAACGTCAGTTATTTTGTAATGGGTAAAGGTTACTATGAAGTTTTTAAACAAGATCAAGATTTTTATTCTTACAATTTAGATATTAACAACGTTTTCACGGACGCAGAAGAGCAAGCTCAATCAACCGATCTTCTAAGACGAAAATGGATTGATAATAATTATTATGGAATAGTGCCTATGTTAACCTATATGAATAATAGTTTTCGCGCTGATTTTGGTGGTGAGTTTCGAAAATACACTGGAGATCACTATGGTGAGGCAACCAATTTTTCAGATCCGAACTTGAGTTCAATGTTTAACGATAGCTGGTATCGTTATTACCGTTATTTAGGTAAAAAACAAATTTTCACTGGGTTTCTAAGGCTACTGTGGTCACCGGTTGAGCAACCATTTACAGTAGCGATTGAGCTTCAAAATCAAGACATAGATTGGGATTTAAATCAAGACAAAATTGGTCATGCCTTTGGGCATCAATTGTCCGCCCCTTGGAATTTTTTCAATCCAAGATTAGGACTATCTTGGGACCTCACTGATTCTCTAAGCTGGTTTGCAAGCATTGGAAAAGCTCAAAAGGAACCAGCAGACAATCAAATAATTACAGCTGACGATATGTTTAGCCAGCCGATAATGGCTGCAAGTGAAGTAATAACAAATCTCGAACTTGGAATGAATTTTTCCTTTTTAAATGGTTTTGCAAAAATAAATGGATACAGAATTTTATATTTAAACGAACAGTTAAAAAATATCAATCTACAGCAAGAGGGAGAATATAGTTATTATGCTGCTGATTCAACCACACACACTGGATTTGAGTACGAATCTTTTCTACACTTAAACAATAAAACCACTTTGGGTGTAAACGGAGCGATTCAAATGAACGTATTTAACAATGGAAAATTTTTACCGAATACTCCCTCTAGCCTTTTTAACCTAACGCTTCAACATGAAGTGAATGATAAACTAAAGATCTATTCTCATTTGCGACGCGTGGGCGGCATGTACATTGATAATTCAAATGAGGAAGAGGGATATATTAACAGCTTCAACCTTTTGGATGTTGCTGCTCATCTTTCTTTGGATCGTATTAATCTTTCGCTTCAAATTAAAAATGTCTTGAATAAGCTTTATTCAACATATGGCTATAGTTACGAATACAATGGTTACAATGCATTCTATTGGCCAGGTGCTACGCGCAATCTATTTTTAAGAATTTCTTACGATTTTTAGCTATTTGTGATATTTTTTGTTTTGTAAAATTGTTGTTGCTCGATATATCTGTTCTAAAAGAATCATCTTTGCCATTTCATGGGTGTAGGTCATCGAAGAAAGCGACAAAATCTGATTAGATTTCTTTTTTGACTCTGGCGTTAGGCCCTCTGGCCCTCCAATGATAAAAGTGAGTTTTTGATGTTTATTTTTTAAGAAAATACGAGAAAACTCAACTGAGCTTAATTTTTTACCCTCTTCACTTAATGCAATTTTAAAACTCGAATCTTTTTGAAGATAGTTTACAATTTTTTGATTTTCCGTTTTATTGTCAGTGTCTTTGATGATAATCTCTTCAACATTACAAAAGAACGAAATGCGATGTTTGAAATCATTGCACATGATTGATATGTTCTTATTTTTTAGTTTTCCTACGGAGAGAATTGCTATTTTCATTTTAAATAATTTGAGATTATTAATTAGTAATTTCTTTTAACTTTGTAACCTCATGCCACACAATAATAAAGAAAATAAACGTTTGTATTTGATTGATGGGTATGCAATGTTGTATCGTGCTCATTTTGCCATGATACGTAATCCGCTAATTAATAGCAAGGGCATGCATACCTCAGCGCTTTTTGGCTTTGTTAATCAAATCATGAAATTGATTAACAACGAAAAGCCGGATCTTATGATTGCCGCTTTTGATTCTCCTCAAAAAACTTTTCGTCATGAAAGATATCCTGAATACAAAGCAACAAGAGAAAAAATGCCTGAAGAAATGATTGAACAGCTTCCCTTTCTTTGGAATATTTTAGACTCCATGGATATTCCACTCCTTGAAGAGCCTGGATTTGAAGCGGACGATATCATTGGAACGCTTGCAAATCAAGCATCAAAAAAAGGCCTTGATGTTTATATCGTGAGTGGAGATAAAGATTTTATGCAACTAATCAACGATAAAATATTTTTATACGCTCCTTCGGGACGTCAAGCAGATATAAAAATTTACGACAAGCAAGGCGTGGAGGATAAATGGGGAGTTCCTCCTGAAAAAATTATTGACCTTTTAGGCCTTATGGGTGATTCATCAGACAACGTTCCTGGGGTGATGGGTGTTGGAGAAAAAACTGCGGTAAAATTGATTCAAGAATATGGATCTTTAGAAGCATCTTTAGAAAATGCTAACAACGTAAAAAATAAAAGAGCTAGAGAGGGTCTGCTTAATTCTAAAGAAAACGCTATCTTAAGTAAAGAGCTTGTTACGATTGAAACCCAAATGGATCTAAAGATTAACCTATCTGATTTGAACACAAACAATATAAAAAAAGAATCTTTGGCGGAAATTTTTCAAGAGCTTGAATTTGAATCCCTGACAAAACAAATCCTAGGAGTAAAGGCATCTTCCGCTCCAAAAAAAGACAGACCGAAAAAAAATTACTCAAATTTAATGGATGAAAATGAAATTACTGCTTTTGTTAAAGATGTCGATGAAGATTGTTGGCTTTCTTTTGACATTGAAACCACCTCTTTGGATCCTATGTCATGTGACGTTGTGGGTTTCTCATTCTCAATGTCAAAAAATTCAGGTGTTTATATTCCAATAAGATATCCAGAATCAAAAATACCCAATCCAGATGATTACCAATCCAAGGTCATTGAAATAATAAAACCTATTATGGAAGATTCTTCGATTCCCAAAACTGGTCAAAATGTTAAGTTTGATGCTCTAATACTTATGAGACTCGGAGTAAGAGTAAGGGGTTTAAAATTTGATACCATGATCGCAGCTCATCTTCTCAAGCCCGAACTCAGAAGTATCAAGCTTGATAATTTAAGCAAAGAATATCTCGATTACGCAATGATACCAATTACCGACCTCATTGGCACTGGGCGAAATCAAATCACAATGGCAGAAGTAGAGCTTGATAAAGCATCTTTCTATGCTGCGGAGGACGCTGATATAGCTTTACAGCTTACACTAATCTTTGAAAAGAAACTTCAGGATGAAAAATTGTTGTCATTTTTTAATGAAGTTGAGCTTCCTCTTATCCCCGTGCTTTTAGAGATGGAATTCAAAGGAATGTATGTTGATGAGCAGCTTTTAAATGAAATGTCTAGTGATTTTGGTAAAAAAATAGATTCACTCACAAAGGGTATTTACAATGAATCGGGATTTGAATTTAATGTTAATTCTACGCAGCAATTAGCAAAGATACTTTTTGATGTGAAAGGTTTACCAGAAATCAAGAAAAGATCAACGGCTGAAGACGTGTTAGAGCAGTTAAAAGGTAAGCATATTTTACCTGAGATGGTTTTAGAGTTTAGGAAATTGAATAAATTAAAAAACACTTACATTGACGCACTGCCAGAGCTAATAAATCAGTCTAGCGGTCGTATTCATTCAACGTTTAACCAAGCAATGACCGCAACTGGCCGTCTTTCATCCAGTAATCCTAATTTTCAAAATATTCCAATTAAAACTCAAGAAGGTCGTGAAATAAGAAAAGCATTTAGGTCGAGCGATCCAAATTGGCTGATTTTCTCAGCGGATTATTCACAAATTGAATTAAGAATTATGGCTCACTTAAGTCAGGATGAAGCGCTAGTTGATGCATTTAATAAGGGTGTGGATATACATGCAACAACCGCTGCTAGCGTTTTTAATGTTTCCATTGATGAGGTTGAGCCATCAATGAGAAGAACTGCCAAAATTGTTAATTTTGGTTTATTGTATGGTGCGGGTCCATTTCGAATGAGCCAAGAGCTAGGAATACCCCAAAAAGAGGCAAAGTCTCTAATCGAAGCGTATTTTGCAACATACGCGGGAATAAAAAATTATGTTGACTCGATGATGGACTTTGCAAAAGAAAATCGCTTTGTAACTACATTACTTGGAAGGAAAAGACCGGTTTGGGATATTGATAGCAGCAATCATTTGCACAGGGAAGCTGCTAAGCGAATGGCTATAAACATGCCTATTCAAGGAACAAGTGCTGAAATGATAAAATTAGCTATGACATCTATTCATGAATCAATTATTGAAAAGAAAATGGAATCAAATATGCTTCTTCAGATTCATGATGAGCTAGTATTTGAGAGCCCCAAGGATGAACTGAATGAACTTAAGGACATAGTTTTAGACAAAATGATAAACGCAATGTCGTTATCCGTTCCAATTGAAGTTGATAGTGGTCATGGTCAATCATGGTATGAGGCTCATTAATGGAAGCCAGCATCACACTTAAAAAAGTAGGAAAGTTAATTCATGACAAAACAATTTTAGCGGGTTTGAATTTTGGAATCGAGAAAGGATCTCTTGTTGCAATTATTGGAGACAATGAAGCTGGAAAATCCATTTTACTAAAAGTTATTTCTTCGGCTGAATACCAGGAATACGGACAGGTATTTATCAATGGAGTCGATTCAAAAACACGCCGGTCTGAAGTTGTATCAAAAATTGGCTACATACCTCATGAGCTTGACTTAGATCCATGGTTAACTCTCGAGCAGAATATAAGGTTTTCTGGTTTACTCTACTCTAAAAGCCTTGAAACAATCAACACTCGCATGGTTCAATATGCCAGAGACCTTCACATTGTTCCGTATCTGAACAAAATGGTAAAAGATATTTCTCCTGGAATTGTTCGAATGGGAATGATAGTTAAGTCTTTAGTTCATGATCCTGAAATTTTAATTTTAGACGACCCGACTGCATTCATGGATGCTGAATCGTACAGATATACCTGGGACCTTCTCTTAAGGCTGAAGGGGTCCAAAACGATAGTTTATGTCAGTCAATCGCTCCAGGAGGTTGAGAGTGCGCATGACAGAATTTTAGTATTAGAAAACGGAAGAATTGCTCTAGATGGTAGTCTTGATCGTCTTCTTGGTAGCACTTTTGAATTTCATCAATTTCAAATTGAGTTTGATTCTCTTTCTGAAGAACTCTTTGAAAAACTTTCTAAAATTCCTCACGTTAAAAACCCCTCAAGAGTTGGACATAGCTTGCACTTTTATGGTAGAGAGAGGAAAGTTTTTTTTGAAGTTCTTAGCGTAGCAGCATCATCAACAATGAAGGATATAAGAATAAAAAAATTAGGACTTCAAGATTTGATGGATGCAAAATATGCAAAGGATGGTATTCATTGATTAAGGCGCTAATTTTGCGAAGATATTGGCTTTTACGAAATCGTTTCTTTGTTACGCTGGCGGTTGTGATTGCAGTTTCAATTGGCTTACATTTTTTCTTGAGTGCAATTCTCCAAGAGATATATTCATTTTCACCAAATGGAATACCATTTCAGACCTGGTTGTTTTCAAACACTATTTTTACCTTTTCATCAATTATACTTTTTATAATAATCTACAGAGATCTTTTCGATCATCAAGCCAACGTTCAATTCCTTAAGACTCTTGCAATTTCACCCAACAGCAAATTTAAAATAGTGCTTAGTATTGTTGTTAGTTCTGTATTTGAATGTGTTTTATATGGGTTCATTTCTTCTTTGGCTCTTTTAGTGTTGTTGCCTCAATTTATCTCGTTCATTCATTTTTTATCCTTCATAGGTCATTTAATAATATTTCTTGTACTCTTAGCAAATATAATGATAATGCTTACCATCTTGATCCAACGAGTATTCATTTTCCTTTTTCTTTCAATTACATTTCTTTTCTTTGTTTCAGCTGCAACCTCCTTTTTGGTTGATAAGGATATATCTTCCTCAATTTTAAACGCAATAATTATTAACAATCCATTAACAATGCTAGTTTTTGATATTAGAATGCTAATATTCTTTGGTGATTACCAATCTCTATGGATTATAATTTCAATCGTGATCTCCTTCTTTTGGTTTGCCATCAATGGATTTTTACTTAAGAGAAAATTAAAACAATGATAGTTTACTTATCAGGGGCCATGGAATTTGCCGAGAATGAGGGTGCTGAATGGCGAAAAAATTTAACAACTTGGCTTGAAAGCGAGCTTGGTCACACTTCAATTGACCCTGTTGTTGAATCCGCAAAAATTGTTGCTGAGAATAATGCTTATGATTACCGTGATTGGAAAACCAACAAACCAGAAAAATACGCTGATTTTATTAGGTTGTGTGTTTTGAATGATATCAATATTGTTATGAACAAAGCTGATTATCTTATTTGCCTTTGGGATCAAAACGTGATGAAAGGAGCTGGAACTCATGCTGAGATTACGTTAGCCTTCATGGAACAAAAACCAGTTTATTTGGTCAATATGCTTTCTTCCAAAGATCTCAGTGGATGGATCATGGCATGTTCTACTAAAATTTTTCCAAATTTTTCCAATCTCAAAAAACATCTTAAAAGAAAATATCTGAATGGTGGGGCCTAAAGCAATTATCCATATTGATCGTTTGTTGTCAAATTTTGATCTTCTAAAGACTCACTTAGGTCAAAAGCGTTTAATGGCAGTAGTTAAAGCTGATGCTTATGGTCACGGCTCTGTTGAGTGCGCCCGTGCTTTAGAAGATCATGGCTGCGATTCGTTTGCTGTTTTTTCCTTTTTAGAAGCTTTAGAGCTTCGAGATAATGGGATAAAATCAGACATTTTGATCTTTAGCAAAACACATCAACATTATTTAGAACCCGCTTTCAAAAATAACCTTACTTTGAATGTTTCGAGCCTTGATGATATTGATATTTTTGAATCCCATAAGTTGTCCAATGAAAAAATTCCAAACTTTCATTTGAAATTCGACACCGGCATGACAAGACTGGGGATTAATATTTCAGACGCATCGAACGTATTTGAGAGAGTTAAAAGAAATCTTGGGACTGAATGCAAAGGTATATATTCTCATTATGCCACCGCAGATGAAGGCGATCTGTCATTTGCAAATCACCAATTTTCCTTATTCAATGACGTGATTGAAACAGCAATTGAAAAAGAAATCAAATTTGAAACCATTCATTTTTCAAATAGTGGAGCATCAATAAACTTAGATCAAAGCAAGTTTGACCAAGTTCGTGTTGGCATGTTATTGTACGGCGCATATCCCTCAAGTGAGGTTCCGAAAGATCTGCCTGTTGAACCAGTGATGGAATTTTGCGCTCCACTAGTAGAGGTTCGAAAAGTGAAAAAAAATACTCCAGTTAGCTATGGAGGAGTATATAAAACCCCCGATGATTGTACAATAGGGGTTGTGCAATGTGGTTTCGCTGATGGTATACCACGCGAATGGTATAAGGAGGGATTTGTTAGTATGAATGGGACATACTTCAAGATCGCGGGAAGGATTTGCATGGATCAATTTATGGTCAACTTTGAGAAGTTCACTCCAAGTATAGGTGAAGAAATTCTAATCTTTGGCAAAAACAAAGCGAATCAGATTTTAATGGAAAATATATCTGAAACTATTAAGTCCACACCCTATGTTGTTGCTACGGGAATCAAAGGACGAACCCAAAAAGAATATAAATTTTGAAAACTATCATTGTTTAAGTGAAGTATAATTTTCCAAATTTACGCAAGGTTTTTAAATCGCTTTTTTTCTGCTGCGCATTTGTTTCTGGGCAATCTTTTAATCATAGCGTCGTAATGCCCATACCAGATTTATCATTTCATTCTTCAACTTTTTATGGTCTCGATGTGTTGGAGCAAATGGATTTTAAACCGCTGTATGATAAATCAATTGGAATTTTTACGAATAAAACAGCCGTCAATCAAAAAGGCAGTCATATCTTGGATCTTTTGAAGAAGCATTCCAAAATTGATGTAAAAGTAATTTTTACGCCACAGTTTGGCTTGTTTGCTGATCAAGATAAGCGATTTAAAATGAATAATGGCGAAAAGTACGACCCAGATCATAATGCACGACTTGTTGAGGTTTTTGGAAGAAATATGAAGCCACCTGCTTGGTCTGTTAGAGATCTCGATTTAATTATTATTGACATTCAGGATACTGGAGTAAGATTCTCGACATACGTAGCAACCATGACTAAAATTTTAGAAGTTGCTAGTGAATGGAGCCTACCTGTAATCGTACTAGATAGGCCAAATCCACTTAGGGGTGACCGAGTTGATGGTCCCGTAGTTCGGTCAAAGTTCCAATCGCTCGAAGGATATCACATCATACCTATACGGCACGGACTGACCATTGGTGAGCTTGCAATCATGGCAAATGAAATGGGATGGATTAAAGATCTCAAGAGAGCTAACTTGACTATAATTCCTATGGCAAATTGGAAGAGATCTCATTGGTTAGATAACTCTGAACATCCCTGGATTGATCCCCATCCATCTATTCATTCAATCAAATCAAATTTATCTTACTCAGGGTTTGGCTTACTTGAAGGAACGAATTTAAACGATGGCAGAGGTACTGATAGGCCCTACATGAGAGCAGGAGCTCCATGGATGTCAGGATATCATTTGGCTGATAAACTTAATAATCTAAATTTACCTGGTGTAAGCATTAGCCCAGTTAATTATGTACCTCGCATGAAACAAACCGACACGTCCGCTCCAATGTATGTTAACGAGCAATGTAGTGGCGTTGACATAAATATTACAAACCCAAATGTTTTCGATCCGATTGCTACGGCTACATCAATTATTGTTTTAGCCAGCCAGCTTTATCCTAGAGAGTTTAAGTGGGCAGAGTTTGATAGAATTGATATGCTTTATGGACACAGTCAATTAAGAGTGTTCTCAGCCCAAGGAAAACCTGCGAATTACCTTCCACCTCTGTGGCTTAAGGACGTAATAAAGTTTAATCAGTTTAGACAGCGTTTTTTAATATACTAAGATTTTCATGAAATCTTTTTTATATGCATTATTCTTAATTATTTCATCTTCTATTTTTGCTCAAACGCATTTTACGATTCCTCAAAACGTCTGGCGTACATCGTTTAAATCAGATCATTCAGTCGGAAAATGGAGAGGAAATAGTATTTCTGATGGATTGAAATATAAATATCGAGTTGATACAACAAATTTTGAGGTAGAACAGTTTTTTAATAGATCAATATCACGAAACCTGTTAAAACTAGAATATGGTTTTACTGATAAAGCGACATTGATGCTTGAAATTCCAATTGTAAGTAACCTTCAAGAGGAGCGGTCTTGGAAAATATCATACGATCCGCTCCCTCAAAAATTAGACAGCCTTCTAAATTTTTATTACCCAAAACCAACAAACAATTCAGGGTTGTCTGATATTACCCTGGGTTTAAATTTTCTTATCAGGGGCGTACCTGCTTGGAGAGGAGGTAAGCAAAGATATTCTTTATATACAGGCTTTGATATGGTGTTTCCCTTTGCACAAGATTTAAAAAAATTTGATTCCAAAAGTATTGACAGCAACAGTACTCCGCTTCAATTTAAGCATTTACCAATTGGTGAGGGCCTTACTGAACTGAGGGTTAGGGTATTTGGTGAGTTTTACAGAAAAGGATGGGGGCGTTTGCTCAACATGAATTGGTCTTTTGGAGTTTCAAGTTTTCAAAAAAATATTGTAAATCCTCCAATAACTTTTTTATGGATGGAAAATGCGTCTGCTGACTCGATTGCGCAATCAATAGGCGATGTTACAAGGAAAAAATCCCCTCAAGTTAATGGATCTATCAAGATTCAATTGGAACTTGTACCTAAACGAGTTTTCGTCTCAACTGGGTTAAATAGTCAGTTTAACGGCAGAGATCAGTTTTTCTCCAAAAATTCTACTATAAGCAAGTTGATGGCAAAAAGAGATGGTTTTGATAGTCAAAATATGCTTACTACGCAATTTGTAAAATTTAATTTTGTTAATTTGGATCCATTCATTATGCTAGGACCACTGCCCTTTGAGCTTGAATTAGGTGCAAGTTGGTTTTTGCCCTACCCATTAACATATCATAATTTTGCAAACGTAGCTTCATGGGTTCAAATTTCTTCCTACTTTCAATCGTGGTAAATTCCTAAATATTTATGCTTGATGATAGAAAACAGATAATTTCGTGGTCTCTATACGATTGGGCCAACAGTACTTTTTCAACAACGGTTATGGCTGGGTTTTTTCCCATTTTTTTTCAGCAATATTGGTCAACAGCTTCTGATGTAACTGTTAGCACTTGGTATTTAGGTTTAGCCAACTCTTTAGCATCAATTGCGGTAGCTTCTTTAGCTCCATTTCTGGGTGCTATAGCAGATAAAGCTTCAGTTAAAAAAAGATTGCTGATATTCTTTGCATTTATAGGAATTATAAGCACTGGCGCGTTGTCAATGGTTGGGCAAGGTTATTGGAAAATAGCAGCGGTATTTTATGTAGTTGCTTCTGTTGGATTCATGTCAGCAAATATATTTTATGACTCTTTATTGCCGAGTGTTGCCTCAAAACAAAAAAGAGATTTCGTATCCTCGCTCGGCTATTCTCTTGGATATATAGGTGGGGGTATACTCTTCCTTGTAAACGTTGCCATGTACCTAAAGCCTCAATTTTTTGGAATTGCAGATGCCCCAAGCGCAATAAAGTTGTCATTTTTAACTGTTGCAGTCTGGTGGGCAATCTTTACGCTTCCAATTTTAATTTTTGTTAAGGAAAAAGCACCTGCAAATGATATTGGAATAATTAAGTCAATTTCTGCGGGATGGATTCAATTGCTGTCAACATTAAAAAGAATACGGGAGCTTAAAGTAGTCACAACTTTCCTTATAGCATATTGGCTTTATATTGATGGAGTTGATACAATCATAAGGATGTCGGTTGATTATGGAACCAGCCTTGGTTTTACAACTTCAACGCTCATTACTTTGCTACTGATGGTTCAGTTCATTGCATTTCCCGCAACTTTAATTTACAATTGGTTCGCAAAGCAGATTGGTATTAAGCAGGCAATATTAATTGCAATAGGGGGGTATATTTGTATAGCTGTCATCGGTTCCCTTGTTTCTAAAGAATGGCATTTCTATATCATTGCAATCTTAATTGGATGTTTTCAGGGAGGAATCCAAGCTCTCAGCCGATCATTGTATTCAAGAATTATACCTTCTCATAATTCAGCTGAGTTTTTTGGATTTTATAATATGTTTGGAAAGTTTGCCACTATTATCGGACCTCCATTGATGGGTTATGTTGCGATGGCAACTGGAAATCCTAGATTTGGAATATTGGCAATTATTTTATTATTCGTACTTGGAGGGTATTTTCTTATGATGGTTGACGTTGAAGAGGGCGAAAGAGTTGCGCAAACTAAGCAAAATTATTGAGTTTGACCGAAACCTGAATAAGATATACTTTTATTTTAGACATCATGCACATAGCTTGTTTATTTTAAGAATAAAGTCTAACTAAATTAAACTATAGAAGCATGTCGTTTAAATATTTTAGGAAGAAATGGAAGTATAAATGGCTCAATTATTAGCGAAGTATTCTCAATTTGTTATGCCTGATCATATTAATGTTGTAGGCACACTGTTTGGAGGTCAAATGATTGCTTGGATTGATTTGGCAGCGGCAAAAGTTGCTCATCGTTTTTTGAAAGGATCTGAGGCTGACGGCGCTGTGACCCGAACTATTGAGCAGGTGGATTTCAAAGAGCCTGTCTACCTTGGTGATTGGGTAAATTTCACAGCAAAAATAGTGTCATCAGGTACAACATCGATGCATATTGAGGTTAAGGCATTTGCGGAGGGAAGTAAGTCTGAGCCCCGATTGGCATGTATTGCCTCTTTGGTGATGGTTTCTGTCAAAAAAAGTAACTCAGGAATTTATATCAAACACCCTCATGGTAAGAGCATTTAAAAATACTTTAATAATTTTCTCAAGCCTCTTGTTTTGTTTTGCTCAGCAAGAGGACTCATTAAAGGTTGGCTTGCAATCTTTAAAAAAAATAGAGTCTGATGTGATTATAATTTCTGCGGAAGTAAGATCAGGTAATTTAAATCCAACCGCTTATCGATTTTCAGTTTTTCCTAGGCACAGGCCATCTGAGGTATATATTTCCAGGATGTTTTTCCCGGGTGATTCACTTCAAGTTGTGCTTCCAGAGAACATTCTTGATGCTGATAGCCTTGCTAATATTGCAAGCCTGGAGCCTGTTGGTGGTAGTTTTGAAAAAAGCTATAAATTATTCTCCAAACAGTCTGATGTAATTGATTTAGGAATTTTTGATGTTAAGAAAAAAAGTGATATAGTAAAATTAAGCGTTGTTGATGGACAAACCGGCTCTCCAGTGTTAAAGCCAACTATAAAAATTTTTCAATTGGGAAAAGTATTGTTTCAGACAGTACTGGATTCATCTGGCTATGGTAGATTACGAATTCCCATTGACAGGAATAGAGAAATACCTCTTTATGCATTGATTGATACCGATGGCAGATATCCCCTTTGGAGAGGGAGCATTGAAGTTAGCCAGGGAGTGTCTAGTATAACCCTTGCATTAAATTCAATGAGCTTAATGATTGGTGAATCCCTTTTTCGTGTTAGGTCAGATCTAACTCCATTTAGAAAGGGACCTGAAAATGGCTCCGAAATACTATTTATGCTCAGCAAGGATGATCATATAGTTATATCCAGATCTGCTGGCAATAAGCTCTATGGAAGAGTGCGTTTGGATTTGCATACAAAAAAATCATCAAACTTTTTTCACGGATGGATCCGAACTAAAGATGTAGAATATTTAGAAACCTTTGCAACCGACACTAATCATGATTAAAAAAACATTTAAACCACCGAAAGTACTTTCAAAAAACTCTTCTTACTCTTCTTTGAGTGAATATCAAAAAGATTATGACCTATCGATCAATAATAACGATCAGTTTTGGTCAAAAATAGCCAACCGTCTTGATTGGATAAAGAAATGGAAAAAGACAAGTGATGTAGATTTTACAAAACCAAGTATAAAATGGTTTTTAAATGGAAAGCTGAACGTGAGCTATAACTGTTTAGATCGTCACATAGTCAATGGCGATGGTGATCGTATCGCGCTGTATTGGGAAGGTAATGACACTAGTGAGGATATTACATTATCCTACAAGCAGCTTTATGGTGAGGTAAATAAGTTTGCCAATGTCCTCAAAAAAAATAAAATCACTAAGGGTGATCGGGTCTGTTTGTATATGCAAATGATACCAGAGCTACCTATCGCCATGTTGGCTTGTGCCAGGATAGGAGCCGTTCACTCCGTGGTTTTTGGAGCTTTCAGTTCGGACGCTCTTAGAGATCGAATCAATGATTCTCAGTGCAAAATCTTGATCACTCAAGACACAGGTATTAGAGGTTTAAAAAACAGCATTCCAATGAAATCAAATGCTGATCAAGCCGTAAAAGATACCCCATCAATTAGAAACATAATTACGGTAAAAAGAACAGGAAATGAAGTAAAAATGAAACCCGGAAGAGATCTTTGGTGGAATGATGAAATGAATGGTGTTGATTTATTCTGTGAGCCTGAGCCAATGGACTCTGAGGACCCTTTATTTATTCTTTATACTTCAGGTTCGACAGGCAAGCCAAAAGGCGTGCTCCACACCACCGGAGGATATTTGCTTTACGCAAATTATACCTTTGAAACAATTTTTGATTACAAAAAAGAAGATGTGTATTGGTGTACTGCTGACATAGGTTGGATCACAGGTCACTCTTATATTGTTTATGGCCCACTGTCAAATTGTGCATCTTCGGTTATGTTTGAGGGTGTGCCTAATTATCCAGATTTTGGAAGATTTTGGAGCGTTGTTGACAAATATAAGGTAACCCTTTTTTATACGGCACCAACTGCTTTAAGAGCATTAATGAAAGAGGGTAATAAATGGCTTGAAGACAGCAGTCGAAGTTCACTAAGAGTGCTAGGAACTGTTGGAGAGCCCATAAAAGAACCAGAGTGGAAATGGTACTTTAACAAAATTGGAAGAAGTAAGTGCCCAATAGTTGATACCTGGTGGCAAACTGAAACAGGTGGCATTATGATTTCACCCTTACCGGGTGCAACACCAACAAAACCTGGATCAGCTACATTACCATTTTTTGGTATAGAGCCAGTATTGCTTACAGATGATGGCACAGAGATTTTAGGCAACGAGGTTAGCGGTTTGCTTGCAATAAAAAAATCCTGGCCAGGTCAAATGCGAACGGTTTATGGTGATCATCAGCGATTTAAAGATACCTATTTTTCTCAATTTAATGGATATTATTTCACTGGAGACGGTGCTCAAAGAGATGAAGATGGTTATTATTGGATTACAGGAAGAGTTGACGATGTGTTGAATGTGTCAGGGCATAGAATCGGAACCGCTGAGGTAGAGGGTGCTATTGGAAAAACTAAAGGGGTTGCTGAGGCAGCGGTAGTGGGTTTCGAACATGAGATAAAAGGTCAAGGAATATATGCCTATGTAACACTTATGACAGGTTTGAATCCCGATAAAGAGTTAAATATCAAGATTAAAGATTCCGTCACAAAAGAAATTGGTCCTCACGCTAAACCAGACAAGATTCAATATACGAAGGGATTACCAAAAACAAGATCTGGAAAGATAATGCGCAGGATTTTGAGAAAAATTGCAGAAAACGACTTAAAAGAATTAGGGGATATTTCGACTCTTGCAGATCCAGCTGTTGTGAAAAGCTTGGTTAAGGAAAGAATAAGCTAGATCCATACCTCGCTGTTTTGGGTGTAAGCGTTCTTTTTATCACCAGTATTGATAACACCCCTAGGTTCAATTAACATAATTTCGCATTCTTCACTTGCTATTGGTCTATGTTCTGTGCCCATTGGCACTACAATCATCTCGCCAGGTTTTAAATGAACCTTTGAGTCCCTAAATTCAATAGTAAGGTGCCCATTTATGACAACGAAAGTCTCATCAGTGTCATCGTGTTTGTGCCAAATAAATTTATTTTTAACTTTAGCTAGCTTGAATTGATAATCATTCATTTCGGCGATTATCTTTGG
This sequence comes from Fidelibacterota bacterium, assembly GCA_002724735.1. Classification (GTDB taxonomy): domain Bacteria; phylum Fidelibacterota; class Marinisomatia; order Marinisomatales; family TCS55; genus TMED108. The sequence goes on from PBPT01000055.1 coordinate 25,792, forward strand.
AGACCAATGCTCTGATATTTTGCTGAATTTTTCTTTAAAATTAATTTTTTTATTTATCATTTATTTCTTTCTTTAAAGTTAATTATCTATAAGAATATTTGATTATATTCAATAAAATACTAATTTAAAATACGTTTATTAAGTAAATAATTTTAATTTTAAGGAAAAAAATGTCAAATCTTTTAAAAGTTCATAATATTAATGATAATTGGCAAAAATCATTGGATAAATCACTCTCTTTGGGTATCTACGATGATTTAAAACTCAATAGACAGCTACAAGGTGTCAATAGATTATTGGGTAGAGCTATTTCACACAACCTTTCAGCTGGAATAATTAAGGGTAAGCTTGGCGAAGTAACAAGAATTGTAGGAAAGAAAGGTAGCGTTGCTTATGTGTTTGGATTAGGTAAAAAAAGTCAACTAACTCCTGAGATTCTTAGAGCTGCTAGTGCTGGAGTGGCAAAAGCCTGCATCTCTGACAAAATTGAGTCCGTCACATTTATGATGCCAATTGAAGCTAAGGATAAATTAATGTCACAAGCAGCTGCGGAGGGCTTGGTACTTGGAAGCTATCAGTTTGAGGAATTTAAATCTAACAATGACGAAGCATTTGAAATGAGTAGTGCATCAATTTTTGGTGGGGTAGAGAAAGCGGTAAATAAGGGAGCTGTTATAGCAAGTTCTGTGTGTTTTGCTAGAAACCTCGAGAATAGACCAGGTAATATAGCAACCCCAACACATTTGGCGAAAAATGCAGAGAACATTTCTAAAGCCTCTGATGTAAAAGTTACCGTTTTTGACAGAAAAGAATTCACAGAGATGGGAATGGGTGCTCTTGCAGGCGTTGCTTCAGGAACGGAGGAGCCACCAAAATTTATAATAATGGAGTATTTTAAAGGACCTAAGAGTGAAAAACCTAAAATTCTTGTTGGAAAAGGTCTGACGTTTGATAGCGGAGGAATCTCAATTAAACCAGCGGCCAAAATGGATGAGATGAAATTTGATATGTGTGGTTCTGGTGTTGTTCTTGGAGTGATGCGTGCTATTTCCATTTTAAAGCCAAAAATGAATGTTGTAGGAATAATACCCTCAACGGAAAATATGAGCGGTGATAAAGCTTACAGACCCGGCGATATTTTAACGGCCTATAATAAAAAAACAATTGAAGTTCTAAACACGGATGCTGAAGGCAGGTTAATACTTGCCGATGCTTTGTCCTATGCATGTAAGAATTATGATCCAGAATATATTTTAGATTTTGCAACGCTTACTGGAGCAGTTGTGGTTGCACTAGGACATGTAGCTACCGGTATTATGGGAACCGATCCAAGTTTAATAGCGGACATAAAACAATCTTCATGCATGACAGGTGAAAAAGTTTGGGAATTTCCATTGTGGGATGAATATCTGGACCAAGTAAAATCAAAAATCGCAGATGTGAAAAACTTAGGAACTGGTGGACAAGCTGGCACAATTGCTGGTGGTGCTTTTTTAAAATCTTTTGTTGATGAGGGTGTTTCTTGGTGTCATTTTGATATAGCTGGTTCAGCATGGGGTGATAAAAAATTAACCTATCAAAATCCAGGCTCTGCAACTGGGGAGGTTATTCGTTTAGTTATTGACCTTCTTAAAATCTAATGGATATCATTCCGATCTTAATTTTCGTTGCAGGAAGTGTTTTTGGCGCTGGTCTTTTTTGGGTGCTAAGTCAAAGATTAACTACTGCTCAAAAGCAAGATCATGACAATATTAAAGCAGAATTTGGTGATTTATCCAAACAGGCACTTGATCAAAATCTTGATAGTTTTTTGAAATTAGCTGAAAATAAATTTTCTGAACTTCTCAAATCTTCTGATAACCAGCTTAATCAAAAGAAGGAATTGATTGATCAATCTATCGTTGAAATGAAATCAAAACTTGAGGGTTTAGATAAATCTACCAATGAGCTTACAGGACATGTTAAGAGCTCTCAAAAAGGAATAGGAGATCTCGCAGATTCTACTCAAAAGCTTTCTCGCATTCTTTCTAGTTCACAAGAAAGAGGCCAATGGGGTGAGCGCATGGTAGAAGATATTTTAAGTTTTATGGGTCTGGTTGAAGGTATAAACTTTGAAAAACAACAACAAATTGCTGAGGGTAGGCCCGATTTTACCTTTAAGCTTCCAAATGATAAACTTATCAATATGGATGTAAAATTTCCTTTAGTGCACTACGAAAATTATATCAATTCAGATAGCGAGAACGACAAAGCACAAGAGAAGATTGCTTTCATCAAAGATGTTAGAAATCATATTAAAACTATAGAAAAACGCTCCTACATTGACCCTGCAAATGGTACAGTAGATTATGTCTTAATGTTCATACCCAATGAAAGCCTTTATGCTTTTTTGAACCAAGAAGACAAAGAATTAATTGATTTCTCGCTTTCAAAAAAAGTACTTCTATGCTCTCCGGTGACCCTATACGCTGTGCTTTCTCTTATTAGGCAGGCCGTCTCTAATTTTGCTATGGAACAAAAAGCTGGTGAGATGCAAGAGTTGGTAGGAGTTTTTAGAAAGCAATGGGAACAATTCACAGAAAAGATAAATGCAATGGGTAAATCAATTGGGGCTTTAACTAATCACTATGATGAATTGAAAGGCCCAAGATTTCGAGCTCTCGAAAAACCTATGGATAAAATAATTGATTTGCAGTTAGGCCAAGACTCTCAAAAAAAGGATCTTTTAGATTGAAACCCCTAATTATTTTTGTTTTTTTTATAGTATTAAATGGTTGCGTTGGACCAGCAGAACCCAGTCATGGTTTAGTAGAAAACCTTCCAGCGGTTATTAATAAAAACGATGTATTTTCATTTTCTCTACGTGCAGACAATTTTGAATATGAAAAGGCATTTCAGACCACTATTTCTTTAGAAAATAACAAACAATTGATCTCAACATTGGTTATTTCTGATTTTACCGCTGGTGATTCNTCTTATATTTCGGTAATGGGTGAGAGCGACACNTTAATCTATAATTACCAAATCAATTCCAATCTTGTAGAAACAGAAATTAAAAATCATCGAACCGTAAATAAAGTCATCATATATCTTCGAGGATTTTCGGGAATAATTGATTGGGTGCTTACTGAAAACTAGACTAATGAACATCAACTTGAGAGCATTGATAATCTGATCCAATGGGTGACCCTGGAGGCGCTTTTGGAATTTCAATTCTTTTAAAACTATCGGGGTTATCTAAGAAATTTTCAATTCTTTTCATAAGCATATCGTTGTGNCCTTTTTCTCTGAGCCCTTTAGAATTTAACCTCATCAGCCTTGTGGAAAGAGACTTGATTTGTAGCATGGTTATCGACTGTACGGCTGTTGAGGCATTCGGGTTTGATGCAAGGCTCATCAAATGGTCTAAAACAACAAAATCTGAAGCGCGCTTCACTTCACCTTGAAGTCCATTTGGGGCATTANAAAATAGAGTATTTTCAATGATTATACTCAAAACATTTTCTAGGCTTGGTTGATTTTGGTTTCGAGNATTATACTCAACCAGTCGGGCCGCACGCTCATGATTAAACAGCATTTTACAGGTCATATCTACAGCAGTTTCAGCTAGGCTTATTCCATCAAATGTTAATCCCGTTTTGCTTTGAAATGATTCACGCGTTTTTCCTCTTCCAGCTGCACGAGGTGGAATTAAATTAAGAATGCGCTCATCTANAGTGAGAAATTCTGGCTTNAGAGTTTTTATTAATGATTTAAGGGATTTTAATTGTTCGGATGGTTTTAGCATTTGGCTTATCATTTGACCATCACCTCTTAGAGCATAAGTATAGTCCAATCCACCAACAATCTTTGCAGCTGCNTCAATCTGATATCGGTGTAAAAAATAGATTGGAACCAATACATCACCAAGATCACTGTATGGCTGTCCGAAACGAATATTGTTTTCACCAAACTTGTCGAGNGAAACTTTTCTAATATTTATTAAATTTTCTAATTCAACTACAGGATCTTTACCGTTATCCCAAAGGTGGCTGCCAGGATGAGCCGAGCCAGCAGGCCTTGAATCAGCATCGGTTATGAAGGTCATCCCACTTTGAATACCTNTTTGAATGATTTCCTCCAAAGCAAGTTCTTCATTAGTTCCTTTTGGAAAATCTTGATATCCATANTCTACTGCAAGCATATCCCATTCNCCAATCCCTACATCGTAAGCGTTTTTCCATTCAAGCTCATTATCTGAACTGAGACNAAGGGTAGGNTGTGGATAATCCATAACCGATGCGCGATCAAATGTGCTNGCAAGAAAATTATGCTGAATTCCGATTGTATGACCTATCTCATGTGCAACAAGTTGCCTNATTCTTGCGAGGGCAAGTTCACGCATAGCGCTCGGAACGATGTTTTGGTCCGTNTAAGGAGCCATAAGGCCAGTAGCGATTAAATAATCTTGCCTAAGTCTGAGCGAACCCAAAGAAACGTTACCTTTGATAATTTCTCCAGTTCTTGGGTCAACAACCGCTCCTCCATAAGACCAACCCCTTGTCGCTCTGTGGACCCAATGAATCATGTTGTAGCGAACGTCCATTGGATGTGCGCCATCCGGTAAAACTTTAATTTGAAATGCATTGTCATAACCAATTGCTTCAAAAGCATCATTCCACCATTTACCGCTTTCAATCATTGCGCTGCGAATAGGCTCTGGAACGCCTGGATCAACGTAGTACACGATTGGAGTGATAGGCTTACTCTTCTTAAGATTTGGGTTTTTCTTTTTTAAACGATGGCGCTCTATATACCTAATATAGATTGATTCATCCAATCCCACAGAATAGTCTTGAAAAGATATGGGATAAAACCCTGCCCTTGGATCATGTTTTCTTGGTGAATAGTCTTGATTTGGTAATTCAACAAATGCATGATGCAAACGAACCGTTATAGCTTTAGGCGTGGGCGTTACTTGCCTTACGTAGCTACCNGGTGANGTTCCAACATAAGTAAGAATAGTTTCAACGTTGGTATTTTTTTTAAAACTCATTGTGCCAGGTAGATTGATGGCTGATCGAGATTTCTCTACTTTATAGCTCCCCATTTTGCGAGACTTTAATCGATCAACAATACCATGACTGTCTTGGAGAAAAAATTCTGTAGCATCAACAAGCACCTTACCCGATTGTTCTGCTTCAACCTTGAACCCCCATANCGCAGATTGTGCAAAACCATCCGCCACNGCTTNCTTTTCTTTTTTGTCATNAGTGTTAGCTCTGTAAGAATAGTTTGGTTGAATCATTAGAACTTTTGGACCAATGCGTTTGAAGAAGACTATTCGNTGATTNCCTAGCTGTCCGCGATCAAGCCCAATGTCATTTGAGCCCACACCCGCGGTTAATGAATTCACATAAAGAAATTCTTTTTCAAAATCTTCTAGCTCTAACCATAATTTTCCAGAAGATTCAGCCCAATATATATTGAAAAATCCAGGTAATTTTTTCATTCCTTTTGTTTTTTCTGTGATTGTTTGACCGAGCATCAAGCATGTCATTAAAACAATTGTAGATATTTTTTTCATAATAATTCCTTAATCATTCATTTGATATCTAAACGAGTCTCTTGAACGAGTCGTGCTCCTTGAACTGCTTCACCTTTTTTAAGCTCATCTTTAATTTTTTTAAGATTGACCTTTTCTATTTTTTGCACATCAATAAAGGNTTCTGGTATCATCGCTTCNTCTTCAATNACAGCTTTTGGCGGATTTTTTTTTATACTTAAATCAAAATGAACGGTCTCAATTTTATGGATTTGATTTTCTTCCATNACGTTTTTCACATATTTTTTTATGTTTTCAGATTTTTTTTCTAATCTTTTTCTACGTTCAGCCATATTTTTTTCAGCNTCTTTCATGGCATTTATGGTGCTTTTAAGATTCTGGGTGTATTTTATGATATTTTCGGACTTGGCCTCAAGTGTCCCCTTTAACCCTTCAAGAGTATCAACTACAGCTTCNTCTTCAAGTTCAGTTAGTTCTTCAAGTGCATCGCGGTAATCTTTTGCAATTTCGTANAAGACAGGTAATGTCATTTTTTATCCCTTAATTTTTGTAGATACATGTTATTTAAGATTCTAAATCCAAAGTGCATTTAAATTAATCGTGTAAAGCTAATCTAGTCAATTGCTCATTAAGATAGATCTAAATATAATTTGTTTGATAAATACATAAATTTTAACTTTTTATACTTTTGAGCATCTAATACTACAGAAACTCAAATTTAAAGGATATTTATCATGAAAAAAATTACTCTACTAATTTCATTCAGTTTCTTATTTATAATCGGCTGTGAGAGCACAATGCACTCGAATGCAAATAACCTTGAAAGTTTAGAACTTCAAGAATTGTCATCAGAGCTGCAGTTTGATCTTGGATTAAGCAAGTCATCTACAGATGCACTCAATGGTTCTTTAAATCGTCACGGCAAGAAAGGTAAGCATCGTGAGCCTGGATTCCTTTGGAAAGTGGCTGGTGAAGTGTCAAATCAGTTGAGCGATGAAGAAAAAGCAGTTTTATTTGAAAAAATTGATCAAAAAGAAATTCCATTATTTGGTAGTGGAAAAGGAAACAAGGGAAAATCTGGGAAAAAAGGTAGAAAAAACGGCTCCGAAATATTCAGGATTCTAACGGATGAACAAAAAGCTTTGCATAGATCTATAACCGAATCTTACAAGGAACAATTTAAATCACTCAAATCTCAAGTAGAAGACGGATCTTTATCTAAAGATGANGCTAAGGTTCAAATGGATGCTTTAAAAGATGCAATGCGTGCAGAGCTAGATGCATTATTAACTGATGAGCAAAGAGCGCAGATAGAGCAGAATAAAGCTGAGCGCGAAGCNANNCGAAAGGCCTATAAAGATTCATCAAAAACAGTGATGATTGATGTGCTCTCATTGTCTGACGAGCAGGTAGTTACTNTTGACGAANTAATGAAGGAAGCTAATGCTGCAGCTATGGCATTGTTTGAGCAATCGAGAAANAGTGAAATTGATAGAGAGACTTTGAGAACAAGCTTGCAGTCATTNTTCTCCNATAGGGATGAAAAGCTAGAATCTCTGTTTAACGTNAAGCAGTTAGATATTGTAAAAGTATTNACTGCACTAGAAATGCGCATGAANAGACACAAACCCTCAAAAGGAAGAAAAGGCNGTCGCTCAAAAGGGTAAAAAGTACTTAAAAGGCTGATTAAAGTTCNTTAATCAGCCTTTTTACTTATAAAAACTTTCCCTAAATTCTTTTATATCATAATTTTACAGCTTGCGAGTTGAAACTTTTTATGGTCTAATTTGTTAAAATAATAATGGTGTTAATGTGTTAAGTTCATTTCTTGAAGCTCTTTTCAGTATATCTCTTTTTTTCTTTGGAGGACATATCTTAGATACCAGATTCTCATTCCATCACTTTGAAGACAGCGATTATAAAGACATTTTCTTTTTAAAGAATAAACAATCAACCATTAAAAAGTGCACAAAACANTCAATTTTTGAAAATATAGAAAAAATACATAGATACAATCCGCAAGGNAGNATGGAAACTGTGTATAGAATAACGAATTCTGAGGAAAACTAATGAATAAATTATCATTTTTAACAATATTTGGTCTTTTAGTAATTGTTGGCTGCGAAAATATGAATAGCAACAATGAAGTCAATCTTGATGACCCGGAGCTTCAAGCCTTAGCTGAAGGTTTAAACGCTGATATAGGCCTTAGCAAATCTTCTAATGACGCATTCAAAGATGCCCTCAATAAACATGGAAAAGATGGAAAACACAGAAGAGACCCTGGGTTTTTGTGGAAAGTAGCTGCTGACATGCAGCAAAATCTCTCTGTTGAAGAAAAAGAAAAGATGTTCGCATGGATGGATGACAATTCTGTAGCGTTTCTTCACGCACCTGAAAAAAAAGATCACCGNGGTCCAAAAGGTGATAAAGGNGGTATAGATATTCGCCTAATGATGACGNTTATGAGTACGGATCAACAAGAAGCACTTAAAAATATCATGGATTCCTATAGATCTCAAATGGATTCGGTTATGCGCGCTATGAAAGATGGCACCAAAGATGAAGCAACCGCAAAAGCCGAAATTGAAGCGCTTGAATTAGCAATGAAAAACGAAATTNATTCCCTCTTAACAGATGAACAAAAAGATCGAATAGATAGATTGCAGGCTGATATGAAGCAAAAAAGAGAGGATGCTATGCAAGCTGAATACGATGCTATGNTAGCCGCGTTAGATATGACGATGGATCAAAAAGCTAGTTTAGATGAAATTAATCAAAAGCATGAAGAGGCAGTGAAAGCTCTGTTNGAAGAAATGAAAAATGGTGGTGANTCTGTNGANAGAAAAGATTTTGAAGANAGAATTAAAGATCTTAACATTGNTAGAAACANTGAGCTTGAGCTTTTATTTAGCGATAAACAGTTAGANGTGATCAAAGTGCATGCCTCTTTAGTTATGATGTTTGCAAAACACTGCGACGGAAATAAAGATGGTAGATGGGGTGACTCAAAAGGTAAGGACGGCTCTAAAGTTTGCATTGACAGGTCTAAAATTAATCCAAATGGAGTTTGTCCCGCAGTTTATGACCCGGTTTGTGGATGCGACAATGTTACNTATTCTAATAGCTGCGAAGCAGATAAGGCTGGCGTAACCTCAGTTGTTCCTGGAGCATGTTGACAGAAGTTTCTTAGTCATTTTTTTATTTTTTAGTAAGGCTGAGGTAAAAATTCTCAGCCTTTTTTTTAACTTTATATTGCTTTAGAAGTCTAANTAGANAATGCATGCGCACAGACAACGAATTAATNAAANATTTTCAACTAGGCAGCGAGGAAGCCTTCAATGAGCTGGTCAGTCGCTATCTTTCCAAAACGTATGGATTTTTTAGAAAATTTACTGACTCAAATGAAGAAGCTGAGGACCTTGCGCAAAACATATTTATTAAAATGTATACAGCCTTAAAGAAATTTCGATTTGAGTCAGAATTTAAAACGTATTTATACAGAGCTAACGTAAATATGTCCAATACGTATCTTAGACAAAAAAAATGGAAAAATATTCTTCACCTAGACCAAGCTCCAGAGCCGAGTTTTATCGATGAAACGGTAGAAGACGCCTGGAAAAAAAAAGAGCTTTGGGATGCTATTGCTAAGCTTCCCAAAAGACAACGCATGGTTATGACAATGCGTTTAGTCGATAATAGCCCATACAAGAAGATTGCAGAAACATTAGGTATTACTGAAAATTCAGCTAAAGTAAGCTATCATCATGCAGTTACACTATTAAAAGAAAAATTAGGCAAATAGAATGGATGTAGATAAACAAATTAGAAAAATACAAAACGAGAACGTTGGATCTTTAAATGCTGAATCCTTTATAAAAAATCTTCATAAAAAAAGAAATCAAAATATTATGCGATCTTCTCAAAGAATCAGNGCACTTGGATCGTTATGTGTTATAGCACTGTTTGGTTTTTTAACGGTTACGCAGTTAGCCAACGATCCTGGATCCTACGCTTCAATTGACTTAACAGAATATAAAGAGATGGATGATGAAACAGAGTCTTATGTGCTCGACCTTGCCGATTATTTATTAGACTCAAGTAACGATATTTGGGAAACGCTTGCTTTTTTTGATGAAATAAACTTTGACAATATAATAGCNTCTAACTNNGGAGATGTAAATGAATAAAATCGCTACACTTTTAATTATCCNGACCATCGCTCTTTGTCAACCTGGTAAGCCGTTAGGCCCGGGGGGGCAGTATGGGAATAGAATGGAGATGATGATGGTTTGGAAAATGACTGAATATTTAAACCTAACTGAGGATCAGGCTGAAAAGCTTTTTCCTAGAATGCGCAGGCAAAGAGTTCAAATGAAAGATTACTTCGATAATGAAAAAGAACTATTTGATGAATATTTATCTAAAATTAAAAAAGGAGAAAAAATATCTCAATCAGAGGTAAATCTTCTTTACAAAAAAATGGAGGATTTAAATACCAAAAAGAGCGACTCTCGAATGAAATTCTTTAAATCCATCGATGATATATTAGACCCCTCTCAGCAGATAATGTATTTGACTTTTGAGCCTTACCTGAAAGAGCAAGCACAAAAAGGAATGAAAGAANGATATCGTAAGAAACCAAATTCAAAAATGAAACAGGGAAAGCGGCGTAGATAAAACTATATATAAAAACCCTCTTTTGTGAGNGTTTTTTTGTATCANAATACTCAATTCAGAGAGTAATATTCACTGTGAAANCTTTATATAATTTTAGCGCTGGCCCAGCAATGCTACATNCATCTGTGGTTCGAGCAACCTCTGAGTCTACGATTAATTTTGACAACACTGGAATGAGCCTCATGGAAATGAGCCACAGGTCGCAACCCGTTGTAGATATGGTAAACGAGACGGAGGNTCTGGTAAAAAAATTGTTAAACCTTTCCNATAAATTTAAGGTTCTTTTTCTTCAGGGTGGTGCTTCATTGCAATTTTGNATGGTACCAATGAATCTGCTTGCAAAAGATCAAACGGCAGATTATACCAATACGGGAACCTGGTCGCAAAAAGCAATAAACGAAGCCAGACTGTTCGGAAATGTAAATGTGATCAGCTCCTCAAAAAATTCCAACTACAGCTATATCCCAAAGGAGCTTTCTCATACTGAGGATTCGGTATATCTCCATTTAACATCTAACAATACCATCTATGGTTCGCAATGGAGCACGTTTCCAACTCCTTTAAATAAAGACTCATATTTAGTTGCAGATATGTCCTCTGACATCTTTAGTAGAGAATTTGAAGTGAATGATTTTGGTTTAATTTATGCTGGAGCTCAGAAAAATATTGGACCTGCTGGTGTGACTCTTGTCATAGTCAGGGAAGATATTCTATGTAAAATTTCAAGAAAAATTCCCACTATGATGGATTATCAAACNCATATTAAAAAGAAATCCATGTTTAATACTCCGCCAGTTATGGCTATATATTCAGTGAANANAAGNTTAAGCTGGTTGCATAAAAANGGTGGAATTAAAAAAATGGAAGAAATAAATAGGGAAAAAGCAAAAAAACTTTATGANGAAATAGAACGAAACCCTCTTTTTAAATGCCCAGTTAANATTGAAGATAGATCCATCATGAACGTTTCNTTTGTATTTAANGANNAATTAGATGAAAAAAGATTCTTAGATTTTTGCTTTGANAGAGGTTTGCACGCATTAAAAGGTCATAGGTCAGTAGGGGGNTTCAGGGCGTCTATCTATAACGCAATGCCAGAAAAAGGGGTAGAGGCTCTCATTTCAGCTATGCGTGATTTTGAGAAGCAAACTTAATCGTCCCATAAGCCTTTTTTGNCAAGTTTCTTAATTTTTGGCGCGATAACAAATGCGCAATAAGGAGCGTTTGGATTGTTTTCATAGTAATCCTGATGATACCCCTCAGCAACATAGAAATTCTCTAGNTTTTTTACTTCAGTTGTAATAGGGTCATCATACAATTGACTGGCTTTCTTCATTGCCTTATTTGCTGAGGATTTTTGTTGGTCATCAATATAATAAATAGCAGATCTATACTGTGTTCCTACATCATTACCTTGTCGATTAAGAGTNGTTGGATCATGGGCTTGCCAAAAAATATCTAATATCTCATCGTAGGTCACTTTTTTTGGGTCAAAAATAATTTTACAGACCTCAGCGTGACCTGTACGTCCAGTAATCACCTCTTGATAGGTCGGATTTTTAGTATGNCCACCAGCGTATCCTGAAATAACTTCACTTACTCCATCTATTCTTTCAAATACAGCCTCTACACACCAAAAACAACCTCCTCCTAAAATTGCATTTTCAAAATTTTTATCATTCATGTTTTGATTCCCGTTTTTTTGACCTGAGCTAATACCTATCAAAAGTAAAATTAAGAAACAATATCTAGCTCTCAAGATAAACCCTAGAGTTCCTTCAAATCTTTATGAAGTGTCGTGAGCATTTCCTTTGCATCGCCAAAAACCATTACTGTGTTTTCGAAGCCAAACAACTCGTTNTGGATTCCAGCAAAGCCTGGATTCATGGTGCGTTTATTTACTATGACGGTGCGCGATTTATCAACATCAAGTATTGGCATTCCGAAGATTGGGCTTGTTGTGTCATGTCTCGCTGCGGGATTAACAACATCATTTGCTCCTAAAACTATTGCAACATCGCAATCTTCAAATTCAGAATTGATTTCATCTAAGTCTTTAAGTAGTTCGTAGGGAATGTTTGCCTCNGCCAATAGAACATTCATGTGGCCAGGCATTCTTCCAGCAACGGGATGAATAGCATAGAGAACCTTTTTACCCATAGATTCNAATTGCTCAGCAACTTCTCTCACAGCGTGCTGAGCTTGCGCCACAGCCAATCCATATCCTGGCACTACTATTACCTTATCTGCAGCATCCAAAATCATTGCTGCTTCATCTGTAGTTGACGATTTAATGCTTATTTGCTTTGCTTCGCCAGAATCTGCTTCTTCTGCAAGACCAACTGCACCGAAAATTACATTTGCAAGAGACCTGTTCATACCCTTGCACATTATATTGGTTAAAATAAGACCTGACGCACCTACCAATGCTCCAGCTATGATNAGNCCATTGTTNATCANAACAAAACCTGTTGCAGACGCNGCAATACCCGAGTAGGAATTTAGCAGTGAGATCACCACGGGCATATCTGCACCACCAATCGGAATTGTTAATGTGATTCCAATTAAAGCTGAAAGCGCAATTAAAATATAGAACGCATTTAATTCATTTGTGCCGCCATAGCATACATAAACAGCAAGCCCTATTAATGTAGTCATAATAATAAGATTTAAAATTTGTTGACCTTTAAAGACGATGGGCTGACCTGATACAAAACCTTGTAATTTTCCGAAAGCTATAAAGCTACCAGTTAGTGTAAGTGTACCAATAAATATTGATAAAATGATGGTTACACTTAGAAAGATCGTCTGATCTGTAGAGCCGTACTTAGAAAAAAATTCGGCTGTAGCAACTAATGCTGATGCGCCACC
>PBPT01000056.1 GCA_002724735.1 Fidelibacterota bacterium
CCTTTGGCATAGCCCTTAGTTTTTTTTGCCATGCCACCCATGGCGTAACCTTTTGTTTTTTTATAAACCATTTAACACCTCTTATGCGTAAGTTTTAACTAACTCTAAAATTATCGAATAAGTGTTACCACTACTAGCACTAACTGTAGTGAAATCTATATCACCAGTTTTACCAGATCCTGCGTTGTTTGGGATCCCAGTAAATACTTCGTCGTAATACTCATCACCTGTGCTATCTGCTGGTAGGCCAGTTATCAAGACATTGGTAGAAGCATCAAATTCAATGTTTACTCCCATGCCTCGACAAGCCCACCAAATCTTAGCTACTTTAACGCCAGTGCAAGTAGCACCTTGGCTATTAGCAGCTAAAGCAGATACATCGACTTTTTTTACCGCCGACTCACCAGTGCCATCGCTGACATTGGTGAATTTTAAAATTGCGATCTTATCGCCATCGGCTATGGTTTGTGACGTTACTGTATCAGCCATAATTTACTCCTGATTATGCGTCAGCAAATGGTGTAACTATAGTGCCTGAGCCTAAAATTATACCTTCGACAGCATATTTAGCTGCAGCAATAGCAGTAACTTTAACAATACTACCGGCTAATCCACCTTTGGTAGAACCGTTCATAGTAATGACATCATTGGAAGCGCCAGAGATAAAAGTTTTGCCTGTAGCGTCGTCTTTACCTGTGTATAGGCCACCAACAAATTTGTCAGTACCATCAGTTAAGATGTCCATGTCAGTTGCTGCTGTTTCTACTACAAAGAAATAAGTAGCACCTAAGTTATTTAATTGATTAGGATCTGTAGGATCGCTAGGACTAGTTGCTACNATACTAGGTAAAGTAAATTTACCATCAGCATCATTAGTCGTTAAAATTTTACCAGCGTGAGCTTCAACAGTTAAAGTTGTGTCTGCCGTCAGACTGACTACTGATGAACTACCAGCTGAGATAAATCCAGCAAGTGATTTTACTGGTCCTGAGAATGTACTTTTTGCCATAATTTCCTCCGTTGGAAATAAGTTTTATAGTCTTGGCTTGTCTGCTAGGTCAGTCTATAAAACAATTGTTACCCTAGTGCTTTCGATTATAAACAAAAAAAAAGGGGTAAACAATGTTTACCCCTGATTTTAATCTCACTGAGTTATAAAGTAGAGATTAAGACTTCTTTAAGATCTGTTAGAACTATGCTCCTGGTGAGCCAAAGACAGCTCTTGGATTAGAAAATCCAAAAGAATATCTTTCTCTCGCCTTGAAACGCATGTTGCCAGTATCGAAATCACCTTCCATTGCAGTTGACAAAGGAGTTCTTTCAAAATGTTTAAACCCATCAGGGCAATCAGTTTTGATAAAGAACGCATCTGTATCTGTTAAGAAGTGATTTACGACGTAGCCTTCAGGAATCATACCCATGTTTCTTACTGCATTGATATCGTTATCTGAAGTGCCAACTCTTCCTGGAGTGTCCATAAGCCTATCAGCAACAAACTGTAGATTTGTAGGAACGATAAGTTTCATACCTCTAAGAGCCAAGATCATGTCTCGGTCATCTTTGAAGTTAGCTATATCGATCAATGAATTTTCTAATGAAGTTTCATTCAAATCAGCAGCTGTGCTTAGCTCATTGGATAACGTGCCACCACTAGCTAATGGGTGGTCAGTAGCACAAAGCTCCTTACCATCACCACCAGTAAAACTAGAATTAAAAGCGTTGTTTAAGATTGATGCAGCTTTAACTTGTTTAGTATGAGCCATACTTCTAGCTAATGCTTTAGTATATCTCGCACCAAGTCTGTCATATAAGTTATCTTCGATAGCTTCCTCAGTAAGAGCAAATGCTAAAGCAATTGTCTCATGAGTGTATCTAGCACTATATGATTCTGAAGCCGTATCAAAACTTACGCCTTGGCCTTCTACTTTTGTAGGGGCGTTACCAAAACCAACGAGTAATACATCTTCTTCAAACGCTCTGTCAGAAGAAACTGTGTCGTAGATTTCGGCGTGCTCGTTTTCGTATCTTTGATACTCCATTCCGAAAAGCGCGTTCAAACCAGGCTCTAATTCTTTCGCTAATTGTGCTCTAGATATTGCCATGTGTTAAACCTCTTACGCTAAGCCAGCGCTTTTAGCACCCATAACGTGATTTTGAATAACCACAATTACGTTCGTGCCAGCGCTAGACGTATCGGAATTTTCTGGATCTTGAGAAATGTCAATAGCTTTCAACGGTAAAGTTGCTGTAGTAGCACCAGTTGAAGTGTCTAATTGCATGTTAGAAGTTCCAGATTTAGTATCGCCAACAGGTGATGAATCAACTATGTCAAAGTTACCAAACAAATCAGTGACGGGGAAAGCCTCGTCCGATTGAATAGTAAATTGAACCATAGGATCATCAATTACGTTAGCAACGATGTCGCTTGCAGCAATACTACCAGGATAATGGTTCTTGAATACTTGTTCACCAGTTGTTGGATCAGTGTATGAGACACCATTAAAGACACCAAGAATAGGTACAGTACCTGAAGCAGCATGTCTACCTATTGTTCCAGCAGTAAGTTGTGTNACCAAATCACCTTGGAAAATAGCAGTAGTCGCGCCACTCGCGATTCTGTATCTTTGTTGGCCGCCTGTAAATGGAGCGCCACCGATTTTACGAACTGGGATCAGACCCATTTTTGTAGTTTCGTTTGCCATGTTTTTTCGACGTTAAATTCCAAACGGTTAAAATTCAGAAGAACTATTTAGTCCCTCCACCAAATGTTACCTTGCTTTTTCTATCTCTAGAGATAGGCATAGCAGGATTTTCTTCACGCATTAAGTCGTTATCTACAGCTGTCATTTGATTTGCAGTTTGTTGTTGATAATACTGATCTCGTTGTTCGACGATATCTTCGTCTATTTTGCAGAGTATCAACCCACCGACACCGACAACCCCAGCATGACGACCTTCATCAATTGTAGGGTAATCGTAACCAGGAACCTCTTCCGGTCTAACTGGCTCCCAACCTTCTCTAAATCTTTTAGAGACGTTGCTTCGATCATCAAAACCTAGGACCTCAGCTCTGATCCAACGATACTTAACCCCAGGGGGTGGATCATTTGGAACAGCAAGCATACTTGGAGGAGTCCAAGGTTGCTTGGCTTTTTTAGTTTCCCTAGTTTCTTCCGATCTAGGAGTTTTGTTTACTTTTTTAGTTTCCTTATTCACGATTTTTGTAACCTCGCTTTTTGTATTGCGTAATCTTTAAATGAAACGCCTAAACGTTTCGCCAATCTTTGCTCGCTTGGAGAAAGCTCCACTCGATTACTAGGTTTGCGTCCACTTGATGTAGTGCGTGATGGTGAAGCAACCGTCTGGACGGGTTTTTGGTCAGCTTCCACGTTTTTAAATTTGTTAGGCAATTCTTGTTTTAGCCTATCGTCGAGTTCATTGTAGTACTCATCTGAATTTAAATCAAAACCTTCGTTCGCTAAATTTTCATGAATTGATAAAGCCACGTTGGTCATAATACGATCTTGCCCAAACCAATCGTTTCTATTAGCCCAAGCTTGAGCTTTTGGGGATGGTTGAGCNTATTCATCAATCTCTGGTTGTGTTTCAGAAATTGGCGATTCCTCTGCTGGAGCAGTTTGAATATTATCCATTCTGGATCTCGCTTCACTTGCTTCAATGTATTTCTTTTCAGCAATGGCAGTACTCAAAGCTTCAGTTGCTCTAGCGATTGAATCAGCATCATTNGACTCAATGGCCTGTTTGTGTGCTTGTTTCGCTAGTTCAATTGCAGCTTCAGTCTCGCCTTTACGACTTTCAAACATATCTTTTTCAAAAGTCTGTTTGCTGGCTTTTAATAAATCGTTTTCTTCTTTCAGAGTTTTAGCATATTGTATTGCCATCAACTCACGACGTTGAAAATCTTTGGCTTGTGCTACTGCTTTGTTAATTCTATTTTGGGCAATAGCAGCTTTTTTCTCTACTTCAGATTTTTCTTTAGTATCTTCAATAACTTTGGGACTAGTCTCAAAATTTTCTTGAATTGTATCTTCTTGTAGAGGCTTTAAGCCATCTTTGTTTTCTTCCAACTCAATGTATTGAGTTTCTTCAGAGACCTCTTCATCTGCTCGTTTGCCAACTGGCATAGCAGCTTTTTCAATTTGCTCTTCAGAAATATCTGGAAGTTCGTACTCTTGTCTTTGTTCTTGTTCAGCCATATATTTTTACCTATAAAGTTTTGATGTCATCAGGATCTGTAATAGTTCCAATAATTTCATCGTCATTAATTATTCTCACTTCATGGTTGTCTTCGAGACGAAACTTCGCCCCAGAATAACGTCCAATCAATACCCAGTCTTTTGGTTTGCACCAAACCTCACCCTCAAATTTTTCTTTATCCTTATACGCAGTTGGACCTACTTTTAAAACGTAGGCAACTACTGTTGCTAAAGATTCTCGATCTAAGGTTGAGTCTGTTAAGTGAATGCCACCTTCGGTTACACCTTTACCACGGTAAGGTAAAACCAACAAACGCCACCCAGTAGGTGTCGGCATTCGATCTAATAATGATTTATTTAGCAAAGTTGGATCTAAAACCCTGTCCTCTGCTTTGATATAGGCTTCATCAACTTTTTGTTGTGCAGCTTTTCTGTCTTCGTCTGCGATGTGTTTTGGAACCACTAGTTCTGACATCGATTATTCCTCTGTTTGCAGCACCTCTTTTATTTCCGCCTCCAGAGAGCGAAGTGCTGTTAGCTCTCCTATGTGGAATCGGTAATCTTCAATGGATTGTATATTACCTCCACCCAAACTTTCAAGAATATCTTGCTCTCTTTGATGAATTTTTTTTAACAGCCATTCGGCTAAATTTACTGCTTCCATATATTTTTTGAGTCAGTGCAAGTCCTATCGGGGGGATATTGGAGAGATATGGATAACTGGCACTGACTACTAATCCCTCTGTTTAATTAATAATTCTGCTTGTTTAATTCTGTTGGAAGAGGCCAAACGATCGCGTCCTAAATCATCTTTCAGGCGTGCTATCTCTTCAGTAACATTTAATTTTTGTTTGGCTAGTTCCATTTGTTGCATGGTTCTTTGCGCATCAAAGTCTTGACGCATCATAAACTCTTCACGTTTTCTTTCTACATCTTGTGCTTTGATATTTAATTCTTTATCACGCAAAGCCACTAATGGATCCGGTGGCGGCATAGGTGGCATAAAGGCTTGATTGACTTGTGCCATTAAACCCGCTTCAACTTGNGCTACGTCTCTAGCCACAGCTTCGGATAATCTTTGTAACATTGCTTGAGCTTCGAGTGGTGGCATTTGTTGGAGCATTTGTATGGTTTGTAAATATTCAGGATCTTGACTGTTTTGCATTTCAACTAATTCAGCAGCTCGTAATGAGACGTGTTGATAAACGTGAGCCTGTACAGCCCCCATCACGACTGGATTAGCCATGACACTGCTAGTAGCAGCAAATGACAAATGCACATTGATGTGAGCATCGTGATCTTGGCCAGGGAAAGCTTGCACGGGTTGACCGTTTAACATTAAGGAGTTTTCACCAGCTGGATCGGTCGGCATGGGTTGTGGTGGCGGTGGCAACAAACGTTCAACGTTTTGCACGCCCATTGCTGAATACATACGGCGATAACCTTCGTAGATACCTTGTGGACCATGAATCTGTGGATTTGAATTTACTACCGTTAAGATCTCTTGGGCCAACATNACGCGTTGACTCATGGAGAATATATTCGGATCTGAAACTGGGAGGACATCAACTCGATTGTCAAAGTCCATGCTCTTAATCATGGCATCGCCATTGGCAGTCATGTAAGGATATTCAGCTGGTAAATATTCAGCAAAAACTTTTGCTAACAAACTAAATTCAAAACGTTGAGAAGAATGCAAACGTTTGTGAATGGCTGACATAACTTTGGTGCCACGNTCTAGTAAAGCTACGGTGGTACCAACTGGCATGTTGGAATTAGCATCGCCAACTTGCGTATCAGCCAAAGCAGCAAACCGACGACCACTATCAACTAAAGTACCGAGTAAATTTAATAAAGTGCCCGATGGTTCTTTGTAAGGCAAAGAAACAAAGGCATCACGTAAGTTACCACCAGGTGCATCCATATCACGGAACTCGCCTGGTTGTAACGGTTGATCGTCGTTACGAATACGAATACCACGTGCTTTGAAACCAGCGGGTAAGTTGCTTAATGTTCCAGCATCAATTAATTGACGTAGTATTGAGGTTGACGCTTTTGACAACCCACCTATCATGTGCGTCAACCCGAAACCGTAAAAACCTAAGCCCGGTAAAAATTTGTAGTGAACAAAATAATTTATTTTTTTCTTATTTGGGTCAGTCGCTCGATAATTGCGACGAATGGCTAGGATCTCACTGGAATCACTGGATAAAGTAATCACATAAGGCAACTTAATACCTGTGGGCTCACCTTCAGCATCCATGTCCTCATAGCCTGGTAAGTCTAATTCAGTGTGTATTTCTAAAACATTGCAAGTATCGCTTTCGCCATAACTAGGTTCGATACCTTGCAACTCATCGATTTCATCTTGTACCTCGCTATAGTCTTCACTAATAATAGCTGCGGTAGATATTTCAACATCACGATAGAATCCAGCTTTTTGTAATTTGCGAATGTCATTCATTGGCATTTCAATTTGGTGGGTAATCCTAGTAGCACTATAAATATCGGTAGTGGCATAAGGCACGATCAGATCCTCAGCTGGAACAAATCTAGATACAGCTCGATTTAAATTTTGATCGTAATAAACTTTACGAAAAGCAGAACCAGAAAGTGGTAAATAAAACAATAGTTGATCGGTTTCACTATCGTATTCTTCCATAACCGTCATCAACTGGTAATTCATAAATTCACGCACTCGATCAGCTTGGGCATCACTGTCTGGCGTGGTAGCACCAATAACTTGAGTACGTACTGGACCGTTTGAAGGGATTAATTCTTTGTAAGCCTGTGCTTGAAACTGAGTAACCGACTCAGCCAAGAGTGGGTGCATGACTCCAGAGGCACCATCAAATGGTTGCGANCGCTCTTCGTAGTTCATGCCTAAAGTTTCTAGGCCTTCTTTGTAAGTATTTTCCCAGTTTTGGCGTGAAGCTTTATCATTCTCAACAGCATCAACCAAATCGTTATAAATCGAACTAAGTTCGTCGTCTTCAAGATATTCAGCTAAATTATCGTTAAATTCTTCTTGAATATCTGGTGTTAAGACCGAACCAAAAGTAATAGTACCGTCTTCTTGAGTTTCAAAATTACTTAAATCTATTTCGTTGTCTTCGGGGACACTAACTTCAATTGACTTATCTTTATTCTCAACCTTTAACTCAGCTTGATCAGCTGCATCTATTGCTTTGTCTATATCTGCCATCAGTGTATTGTCTCATTTTCCATTGACATTTGTGCAAACATTAAATCTGTTAGCTCGCCAACAATTGTTAAGCCCATAGTATCTGCTATTTCTTGAGCAGAAGCAAAGTCTGGAGCACAAATACTTGGTCCTTCATAAATTTTTTTATCCAACCAAGCGGTATATTCTGTTAAAAAAAGTTTCATTCTTCATTATCGTATTGGGCTAATATTGATTCTATCTTTTTTTCACTAGAAGCCAATAGTTTTTGTGAATGATTGGTAAGCTTTATGCCATAAGCAAAAGCATTCATTCTTTCTTCTAGGGGGAGGTTGTCTGTTTCTAAAGCTTTAACAACTTTGTTTAATTTTTCTAAGCTCTCTTCAAACTCTAAATGGTCTACGGCTGGCAGATTGTCTTTCAAACTAAATTAAGTTCTGCTTGCTCTAGATTGCCTTTTACTAACCACTCTTCTAATCGAAGTAGGAGTTCTTTTTGTGCCTCTAGATTTTTTTCTATTTACGGCTACTCGTGTTGGGCGAGCTGGTACAGGTTTGGCTATTCTAGAACGTTGTTTTGTGCCAAGTTTGGCTACTTTAGGTTTTATTACTTTTGGATTTTTAGCATTTAAGTATTCGCGTAAAGTTTTGTAACCAGCTGCTTTTACTTCATCGGCAGTAACCTTGACATATTTTTTTCCTTTAAATGGAAAAACTTCCCCTTTTTTAGCCGCTTTAAACTTTGCACCAAAAGAAGGTGGATTTGGTTTAGTTGGTTTTCCTTTTACTCGTGTTAAGTTTTTTTTTCTTTTAGTGTGTCCTGGCATAACAATCCTCTAATAATAAATATGTTGTCTTGGCTCATTATCTTCCATAACCTCATCCGAATCAAGCGTGATGAAATTACCTTGACGAAAACGCATCAAAGCTTGGGTCATGGAATCTACCAAGTCATCGTTCTCGCTATAAGGAAAAGCTGCACACTCTTCAATCAGTTCATCAGCAAAGCCCATTTCTGGAGCCCAAACCATACCCGCTTCAAACATTGGTGCCACCGAGTGCATCCTGGTGACTTTGTCATTTCCACGCGAAGGTCGGAAGTTGATCACTGGGATCCCCATCATTCTGAGCTCTTGCGTCAAAGGAGTCCCGCTCGATTGAGCCTCAATCAAGACCATGTCGGGACTCCAACTTTGATATTCGTCGTAAGCAATGGTTTTTAATTCAGGAAAATCCCACCGGCCTTTCTTAGAATCCAAAAGAATAATTGATTCGGGCGCGTCATCGGTCGGTTGAAACACACCCCAAGTAGTAATCGCCGAGTAGTCAGCGGATTCTTTTTTAGAAAAAGCGGTATCGTAGGATTGAATGATGTACTCTACTGGCGGTGGTTCTTCGTGTTCCCAGATTTGCCACCACTCACGGCGGACAATGGCGCCTTCTTCACTGGTAGGATTTTGCATGTACTGAGCATTCCACTTAGCGACAGGAATTGACGCTTTCACTGCTTCGAGCTCTTCTAGTTGCCAATATTCAGGCCAAAGTGGTTTGCCAGAATCTAAAATCGCGGGTAATTCTAGGATTTCCCATTGATCGGCGTTGTCTTCGCCCATGCGTTTGATTAGTTTAGAGGTCAGATCCAGCGTACTCCAACGGGTCATGACGATCACAATCGTGCCACCTGGTTGCAAACGTTGTCGCGGTCCAGAAGAATACCACTCCCAAGCACTTTCTAAGGCTGCCGGAGAAAGGGCATCTTGTTCTGAATGCGGATCATCAATAATTAACAGATCGGCACCACGCCCCGTGATCGCTCCGCCCACTCCAGCAGCAAAATATTCGCCGCCTTTATCAGTCTCCCAACGTCCTGCCGACTTGGAATCGGCGGAGAGGCCAACATTATCAAAAATTTGTTTGTATTCATTCTGATCCATAAGGTTCCTAACCTTTCGACCGAAACGAACGGAAAGTTCAGCGGTGTGCGTGGTCTGCATTATCTTAGTGTTTGGTTTGAGTCCCATAAACCAAGACGGGAAGAACACTGAAGCAAACTCAGACTTGGTGTGTCTGGGTGGCATATTGACAATTAATCTTTTAATTTTGCCTTGGGCGACAGCTTCTAACTTGCTGGCAAATAAACGGTGGTGTTCGCCTTCAACAAACTCAGGCCAGACATGTTTCACATAGTCCAAAAAGGATTCTTTGGATTTGTTTTTGGTTTCCATAACTTTTAAACGATCTTGAATCATTAAGATCTCTTTTATGGTGTCGTCGTTTAGATGTTCAAATGACATTTTTTTATAAAATTTTTGTGACCTCAATAGGGGTCCCTTAGATAATTAATTACCGGACTCCCAATCTTTCAGAGCCTTCCAATATAGTTTCATGCCTTTCACAAATTTTTTTCGCATAATAACAACTTCTCTTGGATAATTATTATCTATATAAATGATCAAAGCACATAAACCTAAAACAGCTATTAGATAGAAATCTTCCATTATTTTTTATCATTTTGGTCTTTGTTTTCATTTTCTAAAGATTATATATGTGAAATGTTATTTTATATATAGATATATACGCGTGCGACAAAAAAGGGGAGGCGGTAGCCAAAAAAAAACCCGCCAAAAAATGGCGGGGTTTTCAAAGGAATTATTTTTTTTATAAGTCTCTTAACATTCCCATTAAGAAAAAACTTAAACCCATTCCTAATAATACTGTATAAAGGTAATGACCTATTGACCAATAAAAACCTTTATCGAACAATATAAATAATCCCAATAGGCAAAAACAAAAACCAAAACCTAAAATAAAGTTTTTCATTATCTGTAATCCTCCCATTGTAAATTTCTGTAAACCACTATAGCTTTTCTAGGTTTTGATTTATGAACATCAAAAGATATTCCCTCGCCACTGCCAAAGTAATGATGAACTTTGTAACCTTTGGTATTGCCAACAACAGAATCAGAAACAGTCAAATTTTGTTTCCTCCATTCTCTTTCTATAGCATCACTTGGTACTAGTAAACCATGTGGTGTTAATTTAAAGTCAAGAACTTCTTTAAGTTCTTTCTTATAGGCATTGACTGTTTTTTCCTGAGCATTGATTTTTTTACAATGCACAATATAGTCATGATCAGCTTTTAGTTCAGTCAATTTTGCTAACGCTTTTTTGACTTCGTAAGGTAATTTTTTATTCATTGTTTAACCTCCTAAAGTTATTATTGAATTAAAATTAATAAAATTAATTTAACATATTATTTACTTTAAGTAAAGCATAATATATAATTTAATTTTAACTTTATGGAGAAAATATTATGACTGAATCAGAATTTATGGCTTTGTGTGGTAAATATACGATTTACCCTTTGGTTGCTTTAGAAAATGAAGCTGTCAAAGAAGCTCTATTAAGACGCGATGACGCATTAGTAGAAAA
>PBPT01000057.1 GCA_002724735.1 Fidelibacterota bacterium
TCGGACTGCTTGTAATTTTCTAATTCTTGCTTCCAGTCAACTTCGCCAAGACGCTCTCTTTGACTCTCAAGAGTTTCGAGTTTTTCAGCAATATTTTTTAATAGAACCTGTTCCGCAGATTTTTCATCACGGCGCTCTTTGAAGCTTGCTGTCATAATGCTTAAAACATCGCCTCGGGGTCTATTGAATCTTGAGGCAACCATGACAACCTGGCGAATATTTTCAATTAGCTCAGGAGCCGCTCCTTCTTGGATAATTATACTAATTTCCATATTTCTAACGCTAGCCATGGAGGGCTTCATTTCTTTTTCAGTACGAGAAACCACGTTGTCGTTTACTGGAGAATCCATTTTTGGCTCAGGGTTAGTTGGCGCAGTGGTTTCGGGAGCTTCTGCTGTAAAATCAAAACCTGGTATTGGAAGACCAACACTGCCACTAGCTGGAGCATCGCTAGAAGTAATAAGGTCTCTGGCCGACTGCAATGATTGCACCGATCCTTCATTTGGTGAAAAAGTTGTTTCGCTCTCTATAGCGCTGCTCACTTCAAGATCAACACTAACGTCAATCACGTATTTACGATTGTCAATAACTTTTTCCATCGCATCAGAAATACGATTTCTAAGACTATTTTCAATCATAAGTTTTTGAGCAAGATAACCATTTGATTGCCCTAGCGCTAAAGATAGCAGCAAAGAGTAAATCATTAATAATCTTACTGGCTTATTATTCCGCTTCATCATATTTGCTCCCTTATTAATATGAATATTTTACCTCAATTAAAGTTTATTTGGTGCTAAAAATGTTATCTCTACACGCCTATTACGAGATTTTTGCTGAGGCGTAGAGTTATACTTTTGTATTAAATCGGTCGTTATAATTTCTGCTGTAGTTTTATCCCTCGGGACAAATTCTCCATATCCAACCGATTGCAATCTAGTTGGGTCAACTTCAAGACCAATCAAGAGCCTAACAACGGCAGCGGCTCTGGCACCTGATAGCTCCCAATTACTTGGATACTTTTCTCGAAGAGCTTTGGGAAGTGGATCGCTATCCGTATGCCCTTCAACAGCAATCATAAAATAAGACTCCTGAATAGTAGGTACAATTTTCTTTAGTATATCAAGAAAGCCCTGTTTTGTAGTTGCAGATCCTGACTCAAAGCTTATGTCGGAGGATATTCCTATAGTAACACCTTTTGGACTTGTAGTGACTTCTACAGGAGTCTCACCCTCGTCGCTTCCAGATTCCTGAGTCATTTCTTCAACCATCTTAACGGCAGCCTTATGGATGTCTCCCAACGACATGGCTTGATTGTCCATTTCCTCTTTTGTTCCAACAGATTTTCCCATACTGTCAGCCATATTTTGAAGCTTGACGGGATCAATCGTTGAAATAGCTGCAAGCAACACAAAAAATGCAAAAAGCAAAGTCATCATGTCAGCAAAAGTTCCAAACCATCCTGGTAAACCTTCCTCGACTTGTTCCATGCCCTTAGCAATAAATTTCTTCTTTTCTTGCGGTGTTGCAGGCATAATTATTCAGCTTCTTTTTTCCATTCTTTAGGAGGTATAAAAGAGTTGAGCTTTTCGCGAACAATGATTGGATGCTTTTTTTGATGAATCAATCGAGCCGCTTCCAGCTGTAAATTTTGTTCTGTACTTGAGGAAGTAATTCTTGTTTTGATTTTGTCAGCCATAGGTAAAAAGAACAAGTTTGCAAAAATAGCTCCATACATAGTTGTAATCAGTGCAGCAGACATACCCGACCCAAGAGTATCTGTGCCTCCACCTTCG
The DNA here is from genome assembly GCA_002724735.1 of Fidelibacterota bacterium. Taxonomy (GTDB): domain Bacteria; phylum Fidelibacterota; class Marinisomatia; order Marinisomatales; family TCS55; genus TMED108. Next base: position 1,794 of record PBPT01000057.1, read on the forward strand.
CCACCAAAACCTGAAAGCATAACCACTAGACCTATCAAAGTACCAACCATTCCCCATGCTGGGGCCATGACCCCCATGGATTTAAACAAGCCAGCTTGCGTGTTTTCTCTTAGCTCTCGGTAGTCGATTCTAGTATTTAATATTTCCGTTATTTCTTCAAGGGAATAACCATCAATCACCATTTGAACTCCATCCTTAAAGAAAAAGCTCCCAATACTTTCAATATGTTTCTCAAGATCTGCTGTACCTTTTCTTCCTGCTTCGGCAGCTTCAACAGCCTCATCAACAAGACCGCCAAGAGTATCTTTGCCTCCTTTGAACACCGCGCCAATTGCTGTACCAAGTTGTAATACATCTTTAAGGGGGAAAGCAACAGCAACGGATGCAAGCATACCGCCAAACACAATTCCGAAACTTGAAGCAGATACAAACATTCCCATATCTGGTGTCATTAAAAGAATACTTCCCACAATGGCACCTAAACCAAAAATAATTCCTATAAGGGTTGCAATATCCATGATTAATCCTCTATCAATGTTGTTGATTTTAATCTATTTTCATGAAGCGCCTTAAGCACATTCCGTACGTCGTCATATTCAGGATCCATGCGCAAGGCTAAATTCCAATTAATCGTAGCGCGCTGAACGTCGCCAAGTTTGTAATAGATAGATCCTCTACGAGCATAGGCTAAGGCAAGATTAGGGTTAAGCTCTAAAGCGGATTCAACTTCTTGCAATGATGCTCTGTAGTTACCAGAATAGAAATATCTTAATGATCTTGAGAGATGACGCATAGCATTATTCATTTTCTGTTCGCTAACCGTACTATTCAATCTTACTGCTTTTAAAGAGTCTTCAAGAAATTTTGAGTGCTGCTCCATGGCAGACAATCTGGTCATAAGATTTCTCATTTCATTTGTCATCAGACCCATAGAATCACGCAAAGTTGATACGGTATAGTCAGCGAGTTTTAACGTGGTGTCAATCTCAGCCATGTCAATGTTGCCTGGTTGTAACATTGGAGCTGGCGATGGTCCGCTACCTGGAACTTTGGTTGCCGACCTTCTGGGAGCTGTTATTTCAAACCCTAAAGTGAACGCTGAATGTCCTTTCCAGTACGGCTCTTTCCACTTGGGCAACTGTTCTATGTGGGTGAATCCTAGGTTCAGGCGATAATCCGAGGTAAGGGGGATGCGGAGTCCCACATTGATGCCGTTACCGTCAAATTCACCCACAATGTCTATGCCTCCCCATTTATCTAAAAAGGGAGTATTAAAAATGGTTCCAAAAAATACACCTGCGTTGGTACTAGCAGGCTCGGTGGCAAGAGAGTCAACCGCCTCAAGCGTGTCAATCGCTCCGAATCCACCTGTACCAAAACCAATAAATGTATTAAACGTGTAATTACTTATTTGAGATTCACTGCTGACAATTCCAAAAAAAGAAAGTTGTGCAGGATCAAGCTTCAAGCCTGATTTCTCGTTTTCAAAAATAATATCTTGAAGTCCTAGTGAAAATGAAATATTATCCCTAACTAGAACACGTTTTTGAAAGTGAAATCCGAACTCCACTGGCGCCTTATAAGTAGATACCTCTAAATTTGCGATTCGAGTAGTATCTCCACCAGTAGCTGTGGAAACACCCCAGCTCCACCCGTTGGCAAAATCCATACTATAATAAGCCCCACTAGCAGTATTAAAAGGGCCAAAATTATGGATTTCTGTTCCCGTNCCTGCAGTAAAAAAATATGGCGAAGGTGCAATAGAAGTGAATGGAATTTTCATCATTGGTCCAGGTCTAAGATATACAACTCGCGTGCCTGCAAATGANATTACNTGCANAAATATAAAAGAGAAGATGATGTAAAATTTCTTCATTATTNATTAATCAAAAGTTTTGTTGAGTTCCATCTGAGCAAGTCTTACNTACTCGCTCTTTGGATGATATTCTAAAACATCTTCGAAAGCAGCTTCNGCGAGATCTGCTTGACCCATCTGTTTNTGGAGGAGACCCATTTGAATTAGTGCGTCATCAATCCTTGAGCTTCCAACNAATGTAATNTTGTTCAANANTACAAAGGCTTGATTGTACTGACCGGTATGTTGGTAAGCATCAGCCATCCAATATAATATGTTTTCAAAAGTATTATTTGGGGCATCGTCGAACTTAAGCTTACTGAATTTTTCAAGAGCGCCGTGGTAATCCTCGCGTTGGTAAGCAAATACACCTGACATATACAATGACTTGTCAAACAATTGGTTTTCGTTGGAAGAAATATTCAATACGGAGATATTAATGTTGTTGCGATCTTCATTTGTTGCTCTATTTGAATCATTTAACGAGCTATTTTGTGCTGCAAGCTGCATCTCTTGGTCCTCAAGCTTATCAGAAACAGAAACAAGAAGCTTTTGCAGGTTGTCATTACGCTCTTGAATAGCAGCAATTTCAGTTTTAAATGAATTTTCAAGGTTCTCAATTCTACCATTGAGACGCTTTAGAGTTGATAAAAGCTGTTCGCTAGACGCCATATATACTGAACCGCTTTCAACCTTTTTTACTTTAAATTTTACTTCCTCAGATGGCTTATCAACAACTCTTGAAAAATTATTAGACCCATCTGAAGGCTCAATTACGATTCCGAGATCAAGGAAGAAAACCTCAGAGAGCGGAGTTTGCTGGGCCTGAAGGTGGAAATGGCTCACCAAAAAGAACGCCCAAACTATGGAGTGTTTGAAAAAATGAAAAAATCTCAACTGAAAAATCACTCGTATTCTTCCCAATCAATTACATATGAATACCCAATAAACGATCCAAAGTCATGTGGAACGTATAGTTCAAAAGCTCCAGTAGCTCCAGGTAACAGGGTGGCATCTGTAGTTATGCCTGAATCAAAAGTATGGTAACCACCCCTAATGAATGTTGTCAGGGTTTTGGTTTCACCGCTCCAATTTTTCCTGAAGACAAAATCAACCTTAACAAAATCAGCTCTTCTACCACCAATGTTTTTAATTTCGCCATTAAAAACAATATTTCCTTGGGCATCCTTCTTTTCGCTGATGTTTCCCATCAACACACAATTTGCCGCATATTTTCCAGTCTGGTCTCTTTCTGGAGAGGTATATTTTGGCTCTGCCAGCTTAGGCATTGGGGGTGGGGTATAGCTGTCGCGTACTTGTTCAGGTACATACTCTGCTTGCTCTTCAGTGACAACATTATCAACTATTCTTACCACGTCTTTTCTGTTAACAATTAAATAACCAACAAGGGTTTCTACTTTTAATGAAGTTTCATCTTGATAGACAATTTTACCAAAAACAGTAGATCCATTTTTCATGATAATTTCTTTGGAATATATTGCCAAAGGATTGACCCACATTTTGCTCAGGGCTTTTAGATTTTCTAACTCTTCATTTAAGTATTTTAATTCAGCGGTCATCTTCTTTATTTCAAAGCTCAGCTCATTTAAAATATAATCTTTTCCAGGATCTGGTATAAACTCCTGATCTTGACCTTGATTGCCAGTGGTATCAGGTTCGGGTGACCCCATCATTGGATCATCAGTCAAGGCATTGGAAGATGCTTGGCTGAGGGTGGGATCGTATGAGTTTTCATCAGGAGTCGATGAACCTTCATCTTCAGCATCAACTGCAAGTTGGATATCACCCAACTTAAGGTTTTCTTCTGAAACTTCCGCAGGAACATCGAGGCGACCTTTTTCACCAGCATCAACCTGAAGAGTGTANTTGCCAGGAGATACTTTTTTGAAGCTAAATTTGCCTCTACGGGATGTCTCGACGCGCTTNACTTCGGTGCCATCGCTTGCCATAAGAATGACAGTAGTTTTTGCAACATTTTTTCCNTCANCCCCCACAACGGTTCCTGAAATGTCTCTGGGTTTTTGCGCAAAAAGGGTAGTTGCAAATACAGCAACAAGTAACCCAATTACTGTGTTTTTAAAATTCATTTTATTTGCCATTTATCTTTACCTCGGATTGTGTGGCGTTCATTGACCTTACTCAATGAGTTCGCAAAGTTATAATACCACTAACGCTTTAAACAAGACAAAAAAAGATTTTATCTGAAATTTTTTCACCTCCAGAAATCNTCATATGTTTTNTTTCTTTTNAGTAGATCTCTCTTTGACATTTCAACTTTCTCTTTCATATCAGGTGNAAGAAATAGCGTTAAGGATTTGTTGTATGATTCTAANGGAAGCTCAAAATCCATCTCATCTTTTTTTTCATAGGCCTTTCCAATCCAATAATGAGGTTCGCCAAGAGTGTCTATCAATGCAGCGGCTTTNGAGAAAGCTTGTATAGCGTCCCACTGACCATTTTTATAGTCTTTATCATGATATTGGTATCCCTCATTCATTTTAATGTGATATTGNGCNATTTTGTTAGTTGGATCAAGGATAAGAATTTCCTCGTAAATAGATATTCCACCTTTTGTTTTTGCTAAACTGATTTTTGCATTGATTATTGAATTCAACAGATCGGNATCATCTGGATTAAGTGAAATAAGCGAATCGCTTTTCAAAGCTAGATCGAGCTCTGAATGAGTTGTTTTAATTCCACTTGAGCAAGCAAAAAATAATGACAAAAGCACAAATGCAATTGTTTTAAAGAANGATACTTTAAAATATTTCATTGACATTACCACAACCATATATATGTGATAGCACCATTTTTCTTATCGAGATCAGGATCCCTTGGTGATCCACAGTCTGCTCTCATGCTAGCAGAAATTGGATTAAATAAAGAATAATCCTCNCCGTTAATCACTGCTTGAAAACGACCTTGTTGAAAATTACACCACTCGCGTACGCCCTTTTTTAGTGCACCAGTTCCATGCCCATGAATGATTTTAATGACACGCGTTGTTTCCGAAAAAATACAATCACTCACAGCAACTTCAAGCTCTACAAGCGCTTTATCTATTGAATATCCTTTGTGTCCAATATCAATGACTTTAAATTCAGAATGCATAATGATTAAAATAAATTTTTAAACAATTAAGTGATTGCAAAAATATGGAATATATAACGCTAGGCAAAACCGAAATTTCTGTTTCAAATATTAGCCTTGGAACATGGGCTTACGGAGGAGCCAAAATTTCAGGCAGGCAGTCGGTTGGATGGGCCGACCAAGCTGATATGGATAGTAAAAAAGCTCTCTTAAAAGCCCATGAGGTTGGCATTAATCATTGGGATACAGCTGATGTGTATGGTGATGGAAGATCTGAAAGTATAATTGGTAGTATATGGAATGACATATCAAGACATGAGATATTTCTTGCGACCAAGGTAGGTTGGGACATGGGTACCTTTAATCACTGGTATCATCCAGAAAAAATGATTGAGAATATGGACCGTTCCTTAAAAAATCTNAAAACCGATTGCGTTGACCTCATGTATTTACATCATTGTAACTTTGGAAAGAATGGGGAATATTTTGACGACGCATTGGATGTACTATTAAATTTCAAAAAGGATGGTAAGACAAAGTTTATAGGTCTTTCAGATTGGTCAGATGAAAAGATAATGNGCTATATATATAAGGTCAANCCAGATGTAGTTCAACCTTATAGAAACGTTATGGATAGCAGCTATGAAACTTCGGGTTTGAAAGAGTATATAGACTCAAATAACGTTGGAGTGTGTTTTTTTTCACCAATAAAACATGGCCTATTAACTGGTAAGTATAAAAGCCCTCCTCAATTTAAAGATGGAGATTATCGAAAGAATGTTGAAGCTTTTAATAACCAAGAAATCATTGATTTAATTCTGTTGAATAAGGAAAAACTTAATGATCGATTTTCAAACCATTTGCAGCCGGTGATGCATGGTTTAATATCGCCAATATTAGAAGACGCACCCACAGGTTGTGTGCTTTTAGGCCAGAGAAATGAGGAGCAGGTTGTTAAAGCATCTCAACTAGGAGGAGTTATTTCAAAAGAGGACGCGGAGTGGGTAAAAAAACTTTATAAGATTTAGCCTGTTTTTTTNATTTAACTGAGAAAACAATTGGATTTTAATCAATCACAGTAATCTGAATTCAAAAAATTATAAGCTCAAACTTTGAACCTAATTACTCCAATCAAATATATTCATCGTTTGAAGATTTTGTTCATTTGTCTACAATGAAATTACTTTTGTGCGTAGGCTTCAACTTCAGCCCAAACTCTCCAAATATTTTTGTAACAAATCTTCTCAACGTCTTCTTCGGAGTAACCTCGCTTCAACAAATGATAAATTAGATTGGGATACGTGGAAACATCCTTTAGTCCAACAGGCAGCGTATTTCCTAATCCATCATAATCAGACCCTATCGCAACATGATCGATTCCAGCTAGTTTTACAACGTGGTCAAAATGATCAACAACATGGTCAATAGTTGCAAAGGGGTAGGGGTTGGTTTTTCTGTAGTCCTCTTCAAACTCATCAGGTGCGCTCCAGTTCACGCAATTGGAACCAGGCTTAGAGCAATACTCTTCAACCGCAGCTTGCTTATTGTTTGCATATGCATCGGTTTCACGCGACACAAATCTAGATCCAAAGTTAATTTGTATTACACCGCCATTATCTTTAAGCCTTCTGATTTCATCGTCACCCATATTTCGTTCCCAACCTTTAGTAAAGTGTCTGCATGAAGAGTGGGTGGCGACTACAGGAACCTCGGTCATATCTAAGACCTGATTGATAACTTCATCCGTGACATGAGAAATATCAACCATCATACCAAGGCGATTCATTTCTTTGACCACTTTCTTTCCATATGGGCTTAGGCCACCCCAAGTGTCTTCCTCTTCATCATAAGAAGAATCGCATATCAGGTTATCTTTTGAATGTGTTAAAGTAATGTATCTTATTCCTCTGTCGTAAAAATGCTTAAGGTTGTTGATGTCGTTTTCAATTCCCGCTCCATTTTCCATACCCATCGGAAGCGCAATTTTACCCTCTTTGAAAATCCTATTTGCATCTTCAAGGCTGTATGCAATTTCAAACTTATCAGGATCTTTATTTGCAATTTGCTCAACCATATCAATTAAAGAGTCAGCTTTCTCCTTAGCGCCGCCTGTTTCTATATAAGAGGAAGGGATGTATATTGCCATAAAAGGGACATCAAGGCCCCCTTCTTTTGCTCGAACATAATCAAAGTCTCCGGTTTTTGTTCGCAGGGAAATGTCTTCATAATTTTTGGAAAGTTTCCAAGGTGTGTCAATATGTCCATCTGTAATAATAAATTTTTGAGCAAGTTCATTTGCTCTTGTTCTAAGCATCTGATCGTTTGAGCATGTGATCGCAAAGAAACTGCTTAAAAATAATGCACCAACTTTAAATTTTCTCATGATAACTCTCCATGTTGTTTAACTTTTATAGACCTGAACTGAAAGATAATTTGTTGTACCAGCAATTCCCATGGGAACACCACCCGTAATTACAAACTGTTCTCCATTTTCTAATATTTCAATATCATTTAAAATCTTATTGCATAGGCTGGGAATATTTTCGACGTTATCATAATTATCAACCTTAATTGGTTGGACCGCCCAAACTAGTTGCAATTGTCTTATAATATGGTTGAAAGGAGTTAAGGCATAAATTGATGTGCTTGGGCGGTATCGTGAAATCATTCTTGCCGTGCTTCCACTATGAGTCATAGACATGATCACTTTGATTTCAAGATCTTCAGCTATTTGACAAACTGCGTGACTGATTGCATCTGCGGTTTTTGTTATAGTATCAGGAAGAGGTTTTTTTAATGTATCAGAAGAGCTCTCAGTCTCAAAAATAACTTGCTTAAGCGTCTTTATTACTTCAATTGGATACTTTCCCATCGCGGTTTCCCCGGTTACCATTAAGCAGTCTACCCCATCGAAAATAGCATTTGCTATATCACTAACCTCAGCTCGGGTTGGCGTATGACTTTTAACCATTGACTCTAAAAGTTGAGTTGCGATAACAACAGGCTTACCATGCACATTAGCATGTTCAATGATTTCTTTTTGTGCTGCAGGAACTTTACCTGAAGGTATTTCAACACCTAAGTCCCCACGTGCTACCATAATCCCATCGAAAGCCTCAGTGATGTTTTGCAAATCTTCAAGCGCTTCCCATTTTTCTATCTTAGCCATCACAGGAAGATATTTGTTGTATTCTTCCATTACGCCGTGAACGTCTTTTATGTCGTCTGCGCTTCTAACAAACGAAAGAGCAATCCAATCTGCGCCGTTATCTAAAGCAAGCTTTAGATCTTGATTATCTTGCTCTGTCATTGCGGGAACGTCAAGAGTGACCCCAGGAAAATTCACCCCTTTTCCTAGTTCAATTTCACCTCCGACAAGAACTTCACACTCTATTAAATTTAAGGANTTTANATTTTTTACGCTTAACTGAACCCTGCCATCGTTTATCAGTACATTTGTACCCGTTTTCAAGTTTGAAAAAGAAATACTGCTTGTAACTGTAACATCGCCTAAACCTTTTTCAGTACCAATTTGTAATAGGTCGCCATTTTTAACTCTTAACCCGTTAGATACATTTGTAACCCTAATTTTTGGCCCACAAAGATCAGCAATAATGGCAGGGTAATTTCCATTACCAGTGTCAATAGACTTAACTAAATTAAACATTTTTTGTTTTGCCACAGAGTCTCCATGAGACATGTTCACCCTAAAAGTTCCAACTCCTGCATCAACCATTGCTTGCAATGTCTCTTTGTTATCGCAAGCAGGGCCAATAGTGGCAATAATTTTAGTATTGGTAAGCAAAACTTTAGTTAACTGAATGTGGGGTTGTTAGTCTAAAAGGAGAAATTTTGGCATTGAACTTTCTACCACTTTCTGTAATCATTTCAAAATATCCATGCATTACCCCAAAATCTGTTGGCAAAGGGCAATAGCTGGTATATTCGTACTGTTCACCGCTTTTTAGGAATGGTTGTTTTCCTAAAACTCCAGGCCCTCTTATTTCTTCAACATTCCCGTTTCCATCTGTAATATTCCAATATCTAGATAAAAGCTGAATTGTTTCATCGTTAAAATTGGTTATTGTTATGTTATAAGAAAAGAAAAACAAAGGTTTGGATAAGTCTGAGCGTGAAGGTAGGTAGTTTGTTGAGACTTTAATATCTACGAATTTGGTATTTGTTTTGATCATACGCTGTTAAAATTACAATTCATTGATAGACATAAGCAGTTGATATTTATGTCTAGTTGCTATTTTTTTTAATCTCTTCGCTCAATGCTAATACGGCCTTCACGTAATTATCTGCATGATTGTATGCATAAATTGATTTGTAAATAGATTTTTTGTTCTCTTCAGATGACGGGTACCCATTTTTTATTAAATAGTTTGTTATGCTAGCAATAACGTCATCCCAATCGTACGGTCTTCTCTTACCATCTTTGTTGCCATCAACTGAATAGGAGATAAAGCTGGATGGAATGAATTGCCCATACCCAAAAGCACCTGCGTAAGAACCTTGTATTGAATGAGGGGGTATGTTGTCTTCAAAGCAAAGTACCAAATAATCAACCAGTTCTTTTTTTGCCCATTTGGACCTTTTTGGCATAAGCAGAATCTGAGAATACAGGGCACTAAAAACGGTATATCTACCTTTATTGAGCCCATAATTGCTTTCAATTCCAATGATACTTAGAACAATGAATGGATCCACTTGGATACCGTCCCTTTTTGTTAGGCTATTTAGTCTATCTTCATTTTTTTTAAAGAACTTAAGACCGCCATCAATACGTTTTTTTGTAACAAAAATCTTTTTGTATTGATCCCATGACTTCTTTTCATATGGACGGGCAAACAAATCTGGTATTTTATTGTGAACGGTTATCTTCTGTTGTTCAAATGTTTTTTTGAGGAAAGTGTTAGGAATCCCTTTTTTAACCGCTTCATCGTAAATGCTTTCCAAAACAGGATCCTNATATAGATTAAAGAGAGATGCAATGACTGTGAATAGAAAGATCATAGTGTTTTTTATTGAGTAAACTTAAGAGATAAGAAAACTTTTATTCATTTTCTTTTTTATATTTTTCTATGAGCGGGTTGTTAGAAAACGCCCCATGCGTTTCTGCTGGCAAAAGTGCCGCAATTCTACACATTACATGATTTCCGATTTCAGNAATCTCTTGTTCTTTATCAGCCTTATGCTTAGAAAGNTCATAAGGTCCAAAAGGTTTCCCTATTTTTACAGAAATNNTNGGTCTTACACCTCTTAAGCAAATANGACCACAAACTTTCTTCAAGGCCATATATACCTATTGGTACGATCGGAGCTTTTGACGATGCCGAAAGATAGACTACGCCTGATTTTGGCTCTCGTAATTGATCAGACTCTGTATCCCCTTCAGGAAAAATGCCNAGTATATCGCCTTTTAACAAAACTTTTTTTGCCATTTTAATTGTAGAAGGATTAAGATTGGTCCTGTTTGTAGGTATGAAGCCATACATCCACAATGCAAAATACTCCACAAATGTAAACTGAGTGTCGCTAGCAGCCAAAAAGCTTATGGGCTTCTGAACGCTGTAAATCACCAGGGGAGGGTCAAAAACATTGAAATGATTNGCCGCAATAATATAAGGNCCTTTTTTGGGAAGATGTTTTNTCCCAACTATGTTTGTTTTTGTAAAAATAGAACCAAGAAAAAGGGCTAGATAGTGGACACAATAACGAACCCAATATGGGCGCGGTTTAAAGCTCTCNAGCTTTTTTGACTGGCTCAAGATGGATATTGATTTAGTATGTACGCAACGCAGGCACTAAGTTTTTTAGCAAAAGGTAGATGTAAAAATTCATTTGGTCCGTGAGCATTTGAATTGGGTCCTAATACNCCAGTGATGACAAACTGTGCAGAAGGAAATTGCTCGCCAAGCATTGCCATAAATGGAATCGTCCCTCCTTCGCCCATAGCCATAGCAGGCTTACTATAAAATAGTTGGGAGGCATCATCAATAGTCGCCTCAAGCCATTTGGAAAGTTTTGGTGCGCTCCAACCATTCGCGGGTTCATCCCATTCAATAGTCACCGATGCGTTATTAGG
>PBPT01000058.1 GCA_002724735.1 Fidelibacterota bacterium
AGAGTTTTGAAAGTAATCCAATTTTAGTTGCCACTTTTCTTTTTAGCGAAAATGGATTTTTTTCTCTTTCGACTTCAACTTTGAAAAAGTACGAGAAAAATATTTATAAAGATGGCAACTACATGATAGATCCCAACTTTAAAGGCTACACCTACAAAACATGTGGAGATGATTATGATCCGGAAGAAGACTACGAGGGTAAATGTAAGACATTAAACTTCTACCAGAATACGTCGCATGCAGGTGATATAGTTTTGATCGAAGTAGAAATACACTCAACATGTTTGGATGATAGCTGCTCGCATGAATACCACCAGTTAAGGCTTTTTAATAATTCTAAAGTAGACCGGGAATATGGTGGAGGTTGGTATCTCATATCTCACATAAGCGGTGAGCGTTGCGAGGAGCTTCGCGGAGGTGGATCTCCTCCCTGTTTGTAAACAAAAGTTGAGTCAGTAAGGCAGCCTTTCTAAAGTATTAATGGTAAAATAAAATTGTTCGCACCGGTTTTTAAATTCAAAAAAATAAAATTGAAACCATGAGTAAAATAAAAAGAGATAGTAAATCTAAGAACTCTAACAATGCTGGAAACTGGATTGGGGTTGGCACAGCAATAGGGACAGCAATTTATGCCAGCACTAATGAACCAGTGTGGATAGCAGTAGGTGTTGCAATCGGCGCAGCGCTTGGTTGGCTAAAACCTAAAGGTCAAAAAAGATGAATACTGTAACACAATAAAAGTAAAAAACCGTCACAGTAATTTTTAACTATATTTATATTTATTTAATTTTACTTAATCGAATATAATATTCAGGTTCTATTCCTGTTGAATCTAAGCAGCTCCACAAAAGTATATCGTTGCTAACGCTGCCATATCCAAATCTATTAAAATTAAGATCTTTTCCATAAACAAAGTTTTTAACGGTTGCTAGTTTTGGAAACTCTACACCGTCCTTCTCTACAGTTCCAAATAGATTTGGTCCATATCCATCTGGACTTCCATTTGGGATATAGCAAGCACATTCTTTTTCTCTAAAAATATCTAAAATTTTGCTGCCTATTGGATCAAGGGTATTAAAGATTTCTGGACCACCATCAACAAAGGTTAAATTGTTTGAGTGTCCACAGTGGTGATAACTCATTGTTTTGTTTAATTCATTCGATGAAAAAATGCTTGTATCAGTTAGAGAATAAGTTAACGAACCACACGTAGCATCTGCCCAATCTGATATTTTTTCGAATTTGAGGATTCCAACTTTTTGAAAGTTTGGCATTGGATTTTCGCCTCGATCCATTAGAATTTCCCATTCCCCAATAAGCCACATGGAGTCATAACCCTCGTCTTTCTGACAACTAAAGAAAATAAAAAACAAAATAGGAACGATTTGTTTCATAGCAACTCCCCCTTAATTTTAAATATAATTATTAAATAAAGTTGTTCAAGAATATAGAAAGAAACTATTCGTAAAAAGTAAAAAACTTGAGCCACTGAGCGGAGTCGAACCGCTGACCTACGCATTACGAATGCGTTGCTCTACCAGCTGAGCTACAGTGGCAACAAAAAAAATAATTATTCTTTATCTAATAATTTTTCAAAAAATGGGACAAACTTTCGATCAAAAAACTGTTTATTGCTGTCCCAGATTTCTCTGCCATAATTAGAACGATAAAAACTTAAACCTATTCTATCAAAGGCTCTTTCATCCAGTATATTGTCTTCAAGCTGAAGAAATATATTTTCGACTCTGCGAAGGCCTGTCATAACTGTTAAAAATAATTGCATATCATCGATTGGATCAAAATCTTTTCTAAAAGCACCATTATACAATTTTACAGTCAAGCTAGCTAGATTTCGGTTTGTTGCTATGGCAAGATAAAGCTCGGTAGCTTGATCAGAGATAGCTTGGTTGGTTGCACCTCGAACTGCAGTAGTATTTTGTCTTATCTCCATCCCTACGAAAATCAAAGATGCAATTACGCTTACAAATCCGATGAGTTCTATCGTATTTCTATTCATGGAGTTTAAAGATTAGGCAATCATTCAATACCAAGAAGGTCTATATCAAATATTAAGGTGGAGTTGGCTGGTATAGGACCATTATCTCTGCTTCCATAGCCAAGCTCTGGCGGGATGGTCAGTTTGCGCTTACCGCCAACTTTCATTCCCATGAGACCCTCATCCCAGCCCTTAATCACCTGACCCGCACCTACAGTAAATCTAAATGGTGTTCTGCCAGGGTTCAAGGATGAATCGAATTTTGTTCCGTCTTCAAGTGTTCCAGTATAATTAACTGTAACTATATCGAATTTCTTTACCTCGTTACCTTCACCGATTTTTATATCTTCAATTTGTAATCCATTGCTCATTGTTTGTTTTTCCTTACTACAGCTAACAGCAAATAAGAAAACTGCTAGCGTGATTATATGCCATCTAAATTGCATTATTTGCTCCAATTTATATGCAAAAGTTTACATCAATTGACAGATAAGATTTTCCTTAAATTTATCTGTATAAGAAAATGCACATATTTTGAACAAAGAAACATTTTTAGCTTAAATCGCGTATTAGGATTATCCGAGATCGCATAACAAACATTGGCTTAACTATGCTATTAACATATAGCTTAAAATTTAAATTTTGNGTAATACTGCTAATTTCTTTCACTTTTTCCCAATCCGACTCTCGCNTGAAGCTAAGGANAGCAGATGTTTTAGAGAATATTACTNTTGATGGGGTTGCTATGCAGTATCTAAAGGGAAATGTTGTTTTTCAGAAAGGTGACATGACCATGCAGTGCGATCGCGCACGTTTTAATAAACGCACCGAACAAGGTTTTCTTTTTGGCAATGTGTCTATGAAAGAGGGGGCACAAAATCTTACTTGCGACTCTTTGTTTGTTGATTCTCCAAATGATTTTCTCACAGCTTACAGTAACGCACAGGTATGGGATTCGACCTATAGCTTGAGCGCGGATACACTATTTTATTTTTCAAAAATTGACAGCGGATCCGCTAACGGANATGCAATTTTAAAGCAGGACAATCANACCATCAGTGGTCAAAAGATTGAATACAAAGAATTTCCAGACTTGAAGGGTGTCTCATATGCGGCTCGAGGTAGTGTTACGATACTGGAACAAGAAAGACTGGCTACCTGTGGAGAGGCAGTCTACGATAGGAAAAACGGAAAAACTACCCTACGAATAAACCCTGAGATCACTGATAACGGACAGGTCATCACAGGAAGTGAGATTTTTTTAAAATATAAGGAAGATGTTCTTCAAGATATTTTTATCCCAAAGGATGCAAGAGCAATTCGGCCCACAAACGGAACTCGTGAGTGGTTTGAGGTCGTTGATGGTGATACTTCCACCTTTACAGATAGTGCAAGTTTCGTTGATGATATGACGGGTTCGACTCTTCGAGGTTTTTTTGTAGATGGATCTCTAGATTCATTAAGACTAGAAGGTATGGCAACTACTATATATCATTTGTTTGAAGATTCTGTCTATCAAGGTAGAAATTTGGTCTCAGGTGATACTATAAGCATGAAGTTTGACAATCAAGATCTTGATCATATTTTTGTCAATGGGGGGTCGCGCGGGACCTACATCCCAGACTCTACTAATGGNGAGGTTGATGGTCCTGTAACNTACTCATCTGAAGATATTGAATACGATATTCTTAATGAATTCATGAATCTGCATGGGGAAGCAGATATCAAATACACAAATGTGAACCTCACAGCCGGATTTATCAACATGGAATGGAACAATAATTTGCTGAAAGCTATTCCTCAATCAAAAAGGGACTCAACGTATGATTTTTTAATTCCTACAATGATAGAGGCTGAAAGAGAACCTCTTAAAGGAGACTCGATGACATACAATATGGAGTCAAGACAAGGAAAAGTTATTAAAGGAAAGACTAAGGCGGACGATGGGTATTATCATGGACAGGAAATACGAAATCAAGATATGGATATCTTTTACGCTGAGGACGCGNTCTACACCACTTGCGATCTTGATCATCCCCATTTTCATTTTCACATGGACAAAATGAAAATGATTAATGATGATAAAGTTGTCGCAAGGCCTATTGTTTTACATATTGCAGACATACCGATATTTGGATTGCCTTTTGGTGTTTTCCCNCACCAGAAAGGTANGCGAAACTCTGGCTGGATCATGCCATCCTACGGAACCGATGCTCGATGGGGTGGCTATGTTAATGGATTGGGTTATTATTGGGCAGGAAGTGAGTATTTTGACACAAAGNTAACCATGAGTTTTTATGACCGTGATGGAATTACACTTAGATCAAAGAACAATTATTCAATGAAATATAAATTTTCAGGAAATATTGATTTTGAAACCAAACAAAGATTCTCGGATTCAACTCCAGAAGCTGAGCGAGATATTTTTAATTTGGGAAAAAATCGTCAAAGCGATTACGTTTTAAGATGGAATCACAGACANATCATGCGTAAAAATCAGTCTGCTTCTGTTAATGCGAGCTACTATTCAAGCGGAGATTATAACAGAAGAACAGGTATTGAACAGCAAAAACGCCTTAATCAACAGGCAGTTTCTAATGCAACCTATTCAAAAAGATGGCCAAAATCTAGGAATAGTCTCAGTATTAATCTGTCCTCAAGACGAGACTTGATGGCCGAACAAAAAGTTGATAAAAACTCTCCCTTNTATGTATCACCGATAAGGCCCGGTCAGCAAATAAATATATCCAACAATGTATTGCCACAAATCGCATTCTCACACAGTCAGCGTGCGCTGTTTCCTACAAAAGCAAAAAGTAAACGCTGGTTTAATAATATCAACTATCATTATTCATCTAGGTTTACTAATAATCAAAAGTATTTCTATGAAACCGAATCTACCACGCAAGATGACGGAACCATGGGCTATGAGTGGGTGNTTGATTCAGATGCTTCTGCAAAAGANAAAACCTTTTCGGATTATATTATTTCGCATACATCAGGAATGAATATGTCATCAAAGGTATTCAAATATTTCAATATCACTCCAAATCTTTCATTAAAATCTGATTGGGTGAACAGATCTTTCAAAGGAATGGTTGACAGCACTGGTGAGATAGGCAAGAGTGAGGTTTTGGGTTTTGCCAGTCGTACCACAGGATCGTTTAGTTTGAATGTAAACACACAAGTGTATGGACTTTTTCCTATAAGGTTAGGCAACATACAAGCCGTTAGACATGTTGCATCACCATCTGTTGGGTACTCTTACAGGCCTGACTTTTCCAAAGAGGTTTTTGGTTCAAATCCTAACTACTACCAGGCAATTCAACAAGACAACGGAGAGGTTGTTTATTTTGATAGATTTGCTGGTACGCTTGCTGGAGGTACTCCAAAAGGTGAAAATCAATCTATTAATTTTTCTCTAAATAATGTATTTCAAGCTAAGGTAGTCAACGGCGATCAGGAGCTAAAACAGGACCTTTTCTCATGGAGATTAAGTACAAATAAAAATTTCGTTTCAGACCAATTTCAGTGGGGAAATTTAAATTCCTCAATTAGAGCCAACGTTCAACGAAGATTGAACTTAGATTTTTCAATGACTCATGATTGGTATGATTATGACTTAGAAAATAATATGCGCGTAAATGAGGTTAGGATGGTTAACGGTCTACCCTCACCCAGACTGATCAACGCAAGATTTTCTACCGGCTTCAGATTCAACGGATCACGCTCAGATAATGCAACTGAAATCTCAGAGATCCCTAACGACTCACTCANCGTTGGTGATCGTATGGATGGCGCTAATCTAGCAACAGATTTGGAAAGGTTTGCATCGAACGAACGAAGTGCTAGTCCAGCAAATCTCTGGTCGACTAACGCCTCGTTCAGTTTTGCTTACAACAATGCAAATCCTAATAATCCACAAAAAACGTTTTGGATGTCATCTAATTCAACAATAAAACTTACTGAGGCTTGGAAAATACAGTACAACGCTAGGTTTGACCTGATTGAACAAAGTCTGGTAAGTCATACGTTTTCAATCTATCGAGATTTGCACTGTTGGGAAATGAGTCTTAATTGGACGCCAAATGGATATGCCTCTGGTTTGTACTTCAGAATAAACGTTAAATCACCCAACCTGAGTGATCTCAAATTTGAACAACGGGGAGGTACATTTTCAAGGCCCTCTTTATTTGATAGATAGATGCATATGAAAGATAAAACAAAAAATTGGGTAGCGATTTCAAAGTATAGCGGCAATGTCAATGCAGAAATGGCTAAGGACTTTTTGATTGATAATGATATACCCGCATATATTAAAAGTGATTTTTTCGGAAGCGCCTACCATTTAAACGCATTCAAGATGCCAGGTGGTCAGGTTAAATTGTATATTCCTGAAGAATATTTACAAAAAGCATTAGATTTATTGCAAAGTATCGGTTTGTATAATGAGTAAAAATCAAATTAGATCAATTAAAGGGACCCAGGACATACTTCCAAACGAGTCTTTCAAATGGCAAAAATTAGAGCAATTAGTTCGCTCAACAATGGAAACATATAACTATAAGGAAATTCGAACACCCATTTTTGAAAGAACAGAATTATTTGACCGTGGTGTCGGTAATCAGACCGATATTGTTTCAAAAGAAATGTATAGCTGGACAGATCAAGGTGGCGAAAACTTGACTCTTAAACCTGAATTAACAGCGCCGGTTTCGCGTGCGTTTATTCAACACANCCTAGGAAACAAACAGCCTTTAACAAAACTATACTANCTAGATGCACTTTTTAGAAGNGAAAGGCCGCAAAAAGGTCGCTACAGACAATTCCATCAATTTGGAGTAGAGGCGTTTGGGTCTGAACATCCAGAAATTGATTCCGAGATCATTGCTATAGCAGTTTCAATTTTTAAGCAGCTTGGTATTGAAGATTTACGTTTAAAAATCAATTCAATAGGCTCGAATATTTGCAGAGAAAAATACAAAATAGAATTAAAAAACTTTTTAAAACCCCACTTTGATAGATTATCAGAAACAAGCAAAGTAAGGTTTGAAAAAAATCCTTTACGAATTCTGGATTCAAAATTAGATGAAGAAATTAAATTGATTGAAAAAGCTCCTAGCATATCAGATTTTTGGACAGAAGATGATCGTCAACATTTTAAAGACCTTTGTGATTTTCTCAGTGCAATGGGAATTCAATTCGAAATTGATCATAATCTCGTTAGGGGNCTTGATTACTATTCTAGGACGACTTTTGAAATACTGTCATCATCTTTAGGTGCACAAGATGCACTTTGTGGAGGTGGTAGATACGATGGACTAGTTGAGATGATTGGAGGAAAGTCCACACCTGGGATAGGATTTGCTGCTGGTATTGAAAGAATTCTGCTGGCTTCATCGCATGAATTTGATGAGAAAAATATTGAGATATATATTATTGGTTTTGGAGAGAACGTAAGGGTTAAAGTTGTTGAATTGGTAGAGCTTTTAAGAGAAAATCATATTTCCTGCGATTATGATATGCTTCGCCGCTCAATGAAAGCTCAACTNCGCGAAGCAAACAAAATGGGTGCGAGTTTTGCTATAATCATTGGCGATAACGAATTGAAAAAGAATCGAGTGGAATTAAAAGATTTAAGATCGNGTGAGCAAGAAAAAATATCAATGGATTCGATTGTTTCAAAGCTAAAGTCTTTNTCCTTTTGATTATGATTATTAAGATTAAATTCGCGCGCAGAAAACATTAAAAAAAGAGAAGTTAAATAGTGAAACCAATTATTATAGTAGAATCGCCATCTAAGGCAAAGACTATATCTAAATACCTTGATGGGCAATACGATGTGCTTGCATGCGTTGGCCACATTAAAGACCTGCCCCGTAAAGATCTTGGAGTTGACGTTGACAATGACTTTGTCATTGAAGAGATGGTTCTTCCTGATAAAGAATCTTTTATGAAAGAGTTTAGATCTTTAGCTAAAAAAACCAATGAAGTTGTTGTGGCTACTGACCCTGACAGAGAAGGTGAAGCTATTGCAGCNCACCTTGCAAGTGAAGTAGAAAAAGAAAAAATTAAGCGTGTTGAATTCACCGAAATCACCAAAGCAGGTGTCAAACTCGGAATGGATAATCCCAGAGAAATTGATACCAATCTCGTTGATGCCAGAACAACACGTCGTATTATAGATCGACTAGTAGGTTACAAGGTTTCTAGAGTNTTATGGAGTACTTTAAAAAAGAATATGAAATTTGTTAAAGTAAATCTCTCTGCGGGGCGCGTCCAATCCGCTGCTCTTAAAATTCTTATTGATCGCGAGCGTCTTCGGCAACGATTTCTGCCTGCAATTTATTTTGATATAAAAGCTGATTTTGAGCATAACAAAGATGTTTTCAGTGCGACTCTTTTTAAGGTTGATGATAAACGTATAGCCAGTGGAAAAGATTTTGATCCCTTTACAGGAAAGCTAAATAACGATAAAGTTTTCCTTTTAAAAGATTCACAAGCTGATGAGTTGGTAAAAGATCTTAAAGATGGTCAATGGACCATTGAAAACATCGAAGAAAAAGTTAAAAACTCTAACCCTAAACCGCCATTTACAACATCTACTCTTCAGCAAGAGGCTGCCAGAAAACTACGTTTTTCTGCAAGAAAAACAATGCGAACTGCGCAAACTCTTTATGAGCAGGGCTTTATTACCTACATGCGAACTGATTCAACGGCTTTGTCAGATGAAGGTATGGCAGCNTCACGTTTGCAAATTGAAAAAGTATTTGGCAAAGAATATTTGCCTNAAAAAGGAAATTTTTACTCAACAAAAGTTAAAAATGCTCAAGAAGCTCACGAAGCAATTCGGCCCTCTGGAAGCAAATTTCCTTCTTTAGATAAAGTCAAAAAAACTACTGATGGCGATGCGGCTAATCTTTATGACCTAATTTTAAAAAGAACCTTAGCGTCTCAAATGAAACCTGCTAAAATAAATCAGGTTACAGTAACAATCAAAAACCAAAGGGCAGAGTTTAGAGCTAATGGAAAAACTATTTTGTTTCCTGGTTATATGGCGGCATATGTTGAGAGCACTGACAGTCGAAGTGGTAACAAAGAGGACAAAGAAACTATTCTACCTAAATTGGAAAAAAAACAAACACTTTTATGCTCTTCCCTGGAGTCCAATGAACATTCAACCAAACCTCCCGCTCGTTTTACAGAAGCCTCTTTGGTTAAAGAACTTGAAGAAAAAGGGATTGGCCGTCCATCAACTTTTGCAAACATTATAGATACGATTGTTAGGCGAACTTATGCTTCTCGAGAGAGGAGCAAACTTACCCCTACATTTCTTGGTTTAGCTGTAACCCAATTATTGGAAAATCATTTTAATTCACTGGTTGATAATCAATTTACCGCTACTATGGAAGATGGGTTAGATGCTATATCGCGAGGAGAGCTCGATTCTCTTCCTTTTATGAAAGAGTTTTACTTTGGGTCAAAAAATCAAAATGGACTTTCAGAAATGCTTGAAGATAAGATAGATATTGGAAAAGCCTGTTCCGTTCAGCTTGTTGAAGAAAATGAACCCATTGAAGTTCGAGTGGGTCAATTCGGACCTTTTTTGAGACAAGGAGAAAATAGAAAATCTGTACCAGCTGATATTTTTTTTGGAGACTTAACTCTTGAAAAGATCGAAGAAATTTTGAACCAAGAGTTATCCGAAGACAGAGAATTAGGTTTAGATCCGGAGACAAAGGAAATGATTCTTCTAAAAAACGGACCCTATGGTCCTTATGTTCAGCTAGGTGAAACATCTACAAGAAAAGCCGTTCCAAAAGGAACTGGCATTATGGATGTGGATATAGATCTAGCCCAAAAACTTTTAGCACTTCCACGTGTGCTTGGAATTCATCCTGAAACAAACGAGGAGGTCAAAGCAGACTACGGACGTTTTGGTCCATATGTTACAGCGGGCAAAGGTAAAAACGGAAGAATTCCTCCCCATTTATCTCCACTTACAATCAAATTAGATGAAGCCATTGAACTAATTGCTAAAAGAGCAAGCGGGCCCCAAGAATTAAAAAATCTTGGTAGTCATACTGAGACAGGTGAATCTCTAATTGTAAAAGATGGAAGATATGGCCCTTATATCACAGATGGAAAAATTAACGCTTCCATCCCAAGCGATATCGAAGTTGAAAACATTACACTTGAAGAGGCAGTTGGGCTTATAAACAAAAAACGCTTAGCGCCTCCAAGAAAAAAACGNGTTCGTAAAAAAAAGAAAAAATAAAAAGATGAAAATNTTCACAATNTTATTCAGTCTNNCTACTTTTGTTTTTGCAAATGATAAAAGTGAATTAATTCTAGATATTGAAAAAAGTCTTATGGCGTCTTGTTTTCACGGAACTGTTTATGAACACGGCAATGCAGAGATGGAAAANGAGATTGCTGCTTTTGTAGCTCAGGGAAAAGACAAAAGCTTTATCATTAATCACTACGTGAACAAATATGGTCAGCGGATTCTTGCGATGCCAAAAGCAAAAGGGTTTAATATTTTTGCTTGGCTTGCCCCNCTCGCTATTTGCGCTTTAGGAGGGGNGATAATTTTTGCATATTTTAGAATACCGCAGACCCAGAANNACAACGATANCGTTAAAATTCNGGANAAAAATCTAAAGTTTGACGATGAAATTGAAACTGAATTAAAAGAGTTAGATCAATGAGCATTGAAAAGATAGTTTCGCTATGCAAGCGCAGAGGATTTATTTTTCAGAGTTCAGATATTTATGGCGGATTTAAGGCAGTTTACGATTATGGACCACTTGGTGTTGCACTAAAAAATAATATATCACAACTTTGGTGGAAAGCGATGACCCAGATACATGAGAATATTGTTGGTCTTGACAGTGCAATATTAATGCATCCCAAAATTTGGGAGGCATCTGGTCATGTTGGGGCTTTCAATGATCCCTTGGTCGATTGCAAACATTGCAAAGCGCGATTTCGAGCTGATGAGCTGACTGCTAGTGAACAGACAAATTGGAAAGAGATGATCTGTCCTAAGTGTGGAACCAAAGGGAGTTTAACTGAGCCTAGACAATTTAATCTCATGTTTAAAACTCACATTGGTCCTGTTCAAAGTGATTCAAATATTGCATACCTTCGTCCTGAAACAGCACAGGGTATTTATGTAAATTACCTTTTAGTTCAAAACGCAATGCGACTGAAATTACCATTTGGAATTGCTCAAGTGGGAAAAGCATTTCGCAATGAAATTGTTGCAAGAAACTTTGTTTTTAGAACCAGAGAATTTGAACAAATGGAAATGCAATATTTTGTTAAACCTNACACGGACGATAAATCGCTCAATGATTGGAAAGACGAAAGATTGTCATTTTATTCCCAGCTAGGCATTGANAAATCGAACCTAAGATTTAAAAAGCATGGAGCAGATGAACTTGCTCATTACGCCAAAGAGGCCTGGGACATTGAATACAATTTTCCATTTGGATGGTCAGAGGTTGAAGGAATTCATAACAGAACTGATTTTGACNTAAAACAGCATCAAGAATTTTCTGGCAAGAAAATGGAATACTTTGATACTGAAAACAATGAGCGATACTTGCCATTCATTGTTGAAACTTCAGCGGGATTGAATAGGATGATGTTGGCAGTCCTTTCAGATGCATATTGGCATGATAACGAAAATAATCGCATTGTAATGAAACTGGATCCCAAAATAGCCCCAGTNATGGCTGTAGTCTGTCCACTAGTAAAAAAGGATGGACTTCCCGAAATTGGAAGAACAGTAATGGATATTCTTAAGCCTGAATTCAAGGTAGTTTATGATCAACAAGGATCCATCGGCAAAAGATATTACAGGCAAGATGAAGCTGGAACACCATTTGGAATTACTATAGATCATCAATCAAAAGAAGATCAATCTGTTACTTTGCGCCATAGAGACACACAACTACAAGAGCGCATTAATATCGATCAACTTATCACTGCAATTAAAAACAAATTGGAGAATTTTTCATGAATCAGCATTTATCATTACGTTCAGGCAATCCCACTTTAAACGCCAAAACTTTTAGCGGGTTTGATCTAACTACAGGAAAAACAATGACCATTTCTGGAACGGTTCAAAAAACAGGATTCTCACTTTTGCTTTTAATGACGGCGTCATTATTTACATGGAACCTTGCTGCTGGTGATCCTCGTGCTGGAGGACTAATGATGTTAGGCATGTTGGGGGGCTTCGTTTTGGCTTTAGTAACAATATTCAAACAACATCTTGCCAGGTTTACTGTTCCCGCGTATTCAATTTTCCAAGGATTAGCGCTTGGAGGAATTTCTAAATTTTTCGAAACAATGTATCCNGGAATCGTCACTCAGGCTGTTATGCTTACGTTTGGAACACTTGGTGCTTTACTTTTGGCATATATTTCTGGACTAATTAAACCCACTGAAAATTTTAAGCTTGGAATCATAGCTGCTACCGGCGGCATCGCCTTTGTTTACTTAATNAGCTGGATTTTGAGCTGGTTTAGTGTAAGCGTGCCATTGATTCACTCTAATTCAAATATGGGTATTCTTTTCAGCATAGGAGTGGTTGTGATTGCTGCTTTAAATCTGGTTCTTGATTTTGATTTTATTGAAGAGGGTGCTGAAAAGGGTGCGCCCAAATATATGGAGTGGTATGGCGCATTTGGTTTAATGGTGACTTTGATTTGGCTTTATCTGGAAATACTCAGATTGCTTGCTAAGTTGTCATCGCGTCGTAATTAGTTTGCCTAAAAAAAAGTTTAACCTAAATAAGTGGTCACGAAAAGTACATTATTGGGGTGCTTTCGTTGTAGCTCTTCCTGTTCTTATTATTTTTTCCACTGGAATTTTTTTGCAATTAAAAAAGGATTTTGGCTGGATACAACCTCCTACCCAAGTAGGCTCAAAAAAGAACCTCCCCTCCATCACGTTTGACGAAATTCTTGAATCCGCTAAGAGCGCTAAAAATGTCAAGATTTATAGCTGGGATGACATTGATAGATTGGATGTTAGGCCTGAAAAGGGAATAGTTAAGGTTCGGTCAAAAGAAAAATGGGAATTACAAATTGACACAGAAACTGGTGTCATTCTTCAGGAGGCCTATAGAAGGTCTGATTTGATCGAGTCTATTCATGATGGCTCATGGTTTAACTCTAAAGTCAAATACTTTATTTTTTTCCCTTCGGGAATTATTTTATTAGTCCTTTGGTTAACNGGCATATATTTNGTATTGTTGCCATATCAAAAAAAATGGCAAAAACGAGTCTTTAAATGAGAACGCAATTTTATTTATTTTTATTTTTGCTATCCTGTAGCACTACGGCGCCAGAGAAACCAACACCAATGTCTGAAAAAAAAACACTTTGGGATAAAGGTGCAATGGTAAGTGCTGCGAATCCNCACGCGGTGAATGCCGCTGTTGATATTTTGAATATAGGGGGCAGTGCAGTTGACGCAGCTATTGCGGCGCACGCCGTATTGGGTTTGGTTGAACCTCAAAGCTCTGGTCTTGGAGGCGGAGGTTTCATTCTTAATTATAATTTTNCGAGCGGAAACCTAATTTTTATTGATGGAAGAGAAACTGCACCATCAGANGCACGAATTGATATGTTNATGAAAGACGGAAAGGTCATGGACTTTCAAGAAGCTTGGGTAAGTGGTAAAGCAGTTGGATCGCCAGGGGCGGTAGCGCTTTATAAGACAGCTCATGATCAATCAGGCAAAATTGAATGGAGCAAGCTTTTTAACCATGCGATCAATTTGGCGGAAAATGGATTTGAAGTATCTCCAAGGCTAGCCGGATTTGTTCAAGCCCTTGAATCTTATGGAAGACTATCTATAAACTCTGGTTCAAAAGAATATTTTTACCCAAACGGATCACCATTAAAAACAGGCGATATTTTAGTAAATAAAGAATACGGTGCAACACTAAGGCGCATTGCTGTNGAGGGTCCCAAAGCATTTTACAGTGGTGCTATAGCTGAGGAAATTGTTACCAGCGCATCAGCCGAACCAAACCCTGGCAGCCTAAGTTTGGCTGATTTAAGGAATTANAAAACAGTTATAAGACCTGTNATCTGTGGCTCTTTTAGAGATTTGAAAATTTGTACAACCTCTCCNCCATCCTCAGGTGGGGCTCAAATAATGATTGCTGGTATTTATGACCATTTAGTATACAACAGCAAAAACAAGATGGATAGAGTTACAGCATTCGTAGATGCTCAACGTCTTTCATATGCTGATAGAGATCACTATTTTGGAGATCCAGATGAAGTTGAAATACCAATCGATGCATTGCTTGACCCAAAATATTTAAAATTACGCTCCAAAGAAAGGTTTAGACCTGGTCAAACTCCAACTCCTGGTGACCCNTCAAAACTNATTGGCTTAAAAAAACAAATTCCCTCTTGGGGATCAGACAACACNGAAGAAGCATCGGGAACCACTCATATTTCCATAATAGATTTTGAAGGCAATGCCGTTTCAATGACCGCAACTGTTGAGAGCGCATTTGGTTCACATCGATGGGCATCAGGTTTCTTGCTGAACAACGAAATGACAGATTTTGCAAGGAAGGTTCCTGAAGATGGGACGAGATTAGCTAATGCCGTTGCTCCTAATAGGCGACCTAGATCATCAATGTCTCCAACCATGATTTTTGATAAATATAATAATCTTCTGATGATTACNGGATCACCTGGTGGAAACTCTATTCCAGCTTATGTTGCTAAAACAATTGTTGGGGTATTTGATTGGGGTATGACAGCTCAAGAAGCGGTGGATCAACCAAATATTGTAGCTCGGGGTGAAAAAGTAAAGGTAGAAAGCTCAAGGAGAGGTAAAAAAATTGAAAAAATACTTANGAAAAAAGGTTATAAAGTAATCAACTTTGGCAGGAACGAAGTTTCAGGGCTACATCTAATTACTGTTCTGCCAAGCAAACTTGATGGAGCAGCTGATCGAAGACGGGAAGG
The DNA here is from genome assembly GCA_002724735.1 of Fidelibacterota bacterium. Classification (GTDB taxonomy): domain Bacteria; phylum Fidelibacterota; class Marinisomatia; order Marinisomatales; family TCS55; genus TMED108. Next base: position 15,007 of record PBPT01000058.1, read on the forward strand.
AAAAGTAGTTTATTTAAAGAAAAAGAGTGAAGAATAAGATAAGCCTATCTATTTGCTTGCTTCTTTTTGCATGCACAAACCGGCATCCAGTTTATGGTGAGAACGGCATGGTTGTCTCCACAAGCCGCCAAGCATCTCANGTTGGTATTGATATCTTAAATAAAGGTGGTAATGCTGTAGATGCTGCCGTAGCGGTAGGCTTCACATTGGCAGTAACATCCTCCTCAAATGGTAANATAGGGGGTGGCGGTTTTATGGTTGCTCGATTTGAAGATGGAAAAACCTTTAGTCTTGATTATAGAGAAATGGCGCCTCAAGCAGCATTTAAAGATATCTTTCTTGATTCTGCTGGAAATGTTATTAATGGGAAATCTACAAGAACACACTTTGCATCGGGTGTACCNGGCTCAGTAGATGGGCTTTTAAAAGCATGGAAAGATCATGGGTCAGGAATTATATCGATTGAGCAATTAATTGGACCAGCAATCAACTTCGCGNAAAATGGATTTAAGCTATCACACTACGAGGCAAATAGGTTTAATAATAGAAAAGCCTTTTTAAGCAAACATCCCGAAACGAAAAGAATTTTTACTAGGGAAGATAGAAAGTGGAAGGCAGGTGATATTTTTTATCAAAAAGATTTAGCTGAAACTTTGAAAAGGATAGCTGAAAATGGACGAGATGGCTTTTATAAAGGCAAAACAGCTGAACTTATTGTTAANGAAATGGAAAAAGTGGGGGGTTGGATTTCAATTAATGATTTAAAAAATTATTCATCAATATATCGAAACCCGATTTATGGAAATTTCAACGAATACAAGATAATTTCAATGGGGCCTCCAAGTTCAGGGGGAATTTTATTAGTGTTGATGCTTAACATGATTGATGAAATTATCAAAGTAAATGGATATGATTTAAGTGGTTTGAAATTTAACTCAAAAGAATATGTTCATTTAATAACGGAAGTTGAACGCCGTGCATATGCTGACAGAGCTACACATCTTGGAGATGAGGATTTTTGGGAAGTTCCAACAGCCATGCTTCTTTCAAAAGAATATGCAGCAAAAAGGGTTGGGGATATTGATTTAAATAACGCATCTTTATCAAAAGATATTAAGGCTGGATCGTTTTCAACAAAGGAGAGTGAAGAAACCACTCATTACTCTGTTGTTGATAAGGACGGCAATGCAGTATCTGTNACTACAACNATCAATTCTGGCTATGGTAGCGGCATTACTGTAACAGGAGCTGGTTTTATTTTAAACAACGAAATGGATGATTTTTCAAGCAAACCCGGAGTTCCTAATATGTTTGGACTCCTTGGTAATGAAGCAAATGCAATTGAGCCTGCAAAGCGTCCTCTCAGCTCAATGACACCTACAATAGTNTTAAAAAATGAGAAACCCTTCTTAGTTTTAGGAACTCCTGGTGGATCAACAATAATAACGACTGTTCTTCAAAACTTTTTGAACGTGNCNTTACATCAAATGTCNATAAAANAAGCAATTGATGCGCCAAGATTTCATTCCCAATGGATGCCGGATATAATTGATTACGAGAANAATAGTCTTTCTAAAAAAGTCTTAACTAATCTTAAACAAATGGGTCATGCCCTAAACCAACGTGGAAGTATAGGAGAGGCAAATGGTATAATGATTGACAGTCTTGGGTTTTGGGGCGGTGCTGATAGGAGAGGCGAAAATTCAGCAATAGGGTATTAATTTTTATAATGTTTTTTGATTATATCTCTTAACAATNTAGAAAAATCGTTATCAAACTTGTTTGCATAATAAACAACCTCATCATGAGTTAATTTTTTTTTGGAAATTCCTGCAGCAAAGTTAGTAAGACAGGACATTGTTAGAATTCTCATACNAAGCTCTCCTGCTTTAATTATTTCAGGAACTGTACTCATTCCAACAGCATCACCCCCATATTTTTGCATATCGTGTATCTCCGCTGGAGTTTCATATGCTGGCCCCATTGTCCAGCAGTATGTTCCTAAGTGAGCTTTAAGATTTAGTTTCTTCGCACACGATAAGGCAATTTGAGTCAATTTGGAATCATGATATTTTTCGTGATTAATTAATGAAGGTTCGTAGCTGTTATTTCGATAAGTACAATCCAAGTGAGCTTTAGCAATTAAGAAATTTCCTGGAGGATAATTCTCATTCATTGATCCTGCAGAATTGGTTATAATCAAATCTTTTATTTTAAGTTTTGAAAATAAGTTAATTGGAGCTGCTATCTCTTTAAGTGAATATCCTTCATAGTAATGAAATCGACCCACNGCTAAGAGAACATTTATATCTCCAATTTTTCCAAAAGTAAACTTTCCTGAGTGTCCATGTACGGTTGTTTGAGGNTAGTTNGGTATTGAATGGTACGGGATTGAAATAGAATTATCTAGATAACGAGAGATATTAGCCAGGCCTGACCCTAGAACAACTGCAATATCTGGGTGGCAACTGATTTTNTCTAATAAAATTTTTTTNGCGATGTCGTAATTCTTCATCTTAATCACGAATAGCTAATTGTCCACACCCAGCATCGATATTTGTTCCCTTGCTCCATCTAATTGTTGTTGTAAATGGCGCATCATCTAATATCCTAACAAAATTATTGATAACCTTGCTTTTTGGTCTTTTGTATTGCGAATCAATTTCATTGTATGGAATAATATTTACTTTACAGGGAATATTCTTAAGTAGTTTGATAAGATGATGAGCACATTGTTCATCACTGTTTACATTATCAAGAAGTACGTATTCAAAAGTGACAAATCTTCTTAGCTTTGAATAATAATATTCTGCTGCTTTTAATAATTCATTGATTGGATTTGTTATTGTTATAGGCATTATCTCTTTACGTATTTCATCGCTTGGGGCATTCAGACTTACCGCAAGTTTGAAAGGAAGCCTTTCATCTGCCATTAGATAAATTTTTGACACGATTCCTGATGTTGAAATAGTTATTCTTCTGGCCCCAAGCCCTATTTTTTCATTAATAATTTTAGATGATTCGACAACTTTTTTGTAGTTTAAAAAAGGCTCACCCATTCCCATGAAAACAACATTTGTAATTTTAGAACTTGACCTGTTTGAAAGTTGCAATACCTGATCGACAATCTCACCCCTGCTTAAGTTCTGCTTAAACCCCATGAATGCAGTAGCACAAAAGTCACAGTCAACTGCGCAGCCTGATTGGCTTGAAATGCAAACTGTTATCCTGCTCCCCTCCCTCATCAATACAGATTCAATTTTATTGTTTTGAGAGGTTAAAAAAAGAAATTTTTGAGCTGGATCACTTCCAAGACCTGAACAATTTATTTCCTTTAGTGGGTGCAATGTGATTGATGACTCAAGCTTATTAATTAGATCTTTTGGCAAATTAACCATGTTCTGCCACTTTTGGACATATTTTGAATAAACCCAATCGTTAATTTGATTCAAACGATAGGAATCCGCATCGTATTTATTCAAGATTTCACAAATCTCTGAGTCACTCAAGTCAAGGAGCGATTTAACCTTATTTTTCATACTGAATAATTTGATAAATCAAAATTGGGTTCGCAAGACATCTCTTTGAATCAACAAAAATGAAAATGTAATTTCATGCCCCTTTAAAATAAAATAGGTTATTTATGACAGAACAAAAAGATATAGTACTTTTAGAAAAGCTTGGAGAAATGAAGTCAAAATTTCTTCAAGAGATTAGTAAGTCTGTAATTGGTCAACAAGACGTATTGAACCATATATTAATTGCCCTATTGTGTAGAGGTCATACATTAATTGTTGGTGTTCCGGGTTTAGCAAAAACGCTCATCATAAAATCAATGGCTGAGTTGTTAGATTTGAATTTTAAACGGATTCAGTTTACTCCAGACCTTATGCCTAGTGATATTACTGGTACTGAGGTCATTGACGATGATAAATCTTCAGGTAAAAGGTCATTCAGATTTTTCAAAGGTCCTATTTTTGGAAATATAATTTTAGCTGATGAAATAAACAGAACTCCACCAAAAACTCAATCTGCATTACTTGAAGCAATGCAGGAGCAAAAAGTAACTGCTGCAGGAAAATCTTATCAACTTGATAAACCTTTTTTTGTTCTTGCGACTCAAAACCCTATTGAACAAGAAGGAACATATCCCCTTCCCGAGGCGCAGCTCGATCGCTTTATGTTTAATCTTATGATTGATTATCCTGAGCGTAAAGATGAAATATCTATCATTAAACAAACCACTGCTTCAGATACTTTAGAGCCAAAGAAAATTATAGCTAAAAAAGAGATTCTAGCATTTCAAGAGCTTGTACTAAGAGTTCCAGTGGCTGATAATGTAATAGAATATGCCGTGGATTTAGTTGCATCAACACGGCCCGGTGAAAAGGCAAAGAAATTTGTTAACGAACTTATTGAGTGGGGAGCTGGGCCGCGTGCTACGCAATCTTTGATTCTTGGCGCAAAAGCTCATGCCATCTTAAATGGGAATCCTTCTGTAAATGTTGACGATGTTAAGAAAATGGTTTTTCCCGTTCTTCGCCATAGAGTGATTCCAAGCTACAGTGCAGAAGCTGATAGTGTTAGCATAGATGAAATCCTATCAAAACTTCTAGACAATGCCTAAGAAACAGAAGCTATTATCTCCATCGGTTTTGGCAAACATCGATAATATGTCGTTAAGGGCAAAATTGGTTGTAGAGGGATACCTGGTAGGAAGACATAAAAGTCCATATCACGGGTTTAGTGTTGAATTTGCAGAGCATCGCTCTTATGGTCANGGTGATGAAATTAGNCACATGGACTGGAAATTATATGGAAAAACAGATAGGTTTTATATAAAACGCTTTGAGGAAGAGACAAACTTGAGAAGTTATATATTATTAGACACTAGTAAATCTATGGGCTTTAAAAGTAAATCTTTNACAAAGTTAGGNTATGGTGCATCGCTCGCTGCAGGCCTTACTCATCTNATGACTAATCAGAAAGATGCGGTAGGTCTAATTCTTTTTGATAATGAAATTAAAAAATACATACCTCCAAGAACATCAAATGCTCACAAAAATATAATCTTTAATTCNTTGAGTAATTGTAGGGCTGGTGACAATACCNACATAANATCAATATTAGATTTAATGGCACAAAGAATAAAAAAAAGAGGNNTNGTGATAATTATTTCTGATCTTTTGGATGATCCAAAAAAGGTGATCAAGGGGTTAAANCATTTTAGGTATAACAAACAGGAAGTGATAGTATTTCATTTGATGGACAGNCAAGAGTTTAGTTTTGATTTTAATAAAAGAACAAAGTTCAAAGATATGGAGACAGGAANTGTAATTACTACTGATCCNTGGCATATCAAAGCATCTTATCAGGACAAATTTGAAGCGTTTAAAAATTTGTACAAAAAAGAATGCGGAAATCAAAAAATAGATTATGTTCCANTATTTACNGACCAAAAATTTGACTTAGCGCTCAANGAATACACGCAAAAAAGGTTGAAATCGCGATAGCTCGATCTTAACCACCGAGCTGTTTTGCTTTTTCAAAGTACCTCGTGGCGCCATCCATGTCGCCTTGCTTAATTAAAACTCTTGACATGCCTTTATAATGGTCTGGGTTTTCAGGATCTAACTCAATCAATTCACGGTAAAACTTTGATGCTCTTCTCCATTTTTCAGCATTCTCAAATGTTTGAGCGATACCACTGAGTGCTTCAATATCTTCAGGATTAAGATCATACGCAGAAAAAAAGTTGTCTTCTGCTTCTTCAAATTTCTCAAGCTGCATATACAATACGCCCAAGTTAAAGTAGAGATTTGCCTTGATAGTTTTATCTGATTCTTGCCTGATGGCGGTTTCAAAAGTATCAACAGATTTTTCCTTTTCACCATTATCATAGTATAAAGTAGCGAGCTGACGAACAGCATCGGTATCTGAAGGTTCAATTTGAACTGACTTTTCGACATGGAAAAGTGCCTCTTTTTTATTTCCAGCTAGTGAGAGTATTTGACCAAGAGTGTAATTTGTTTGAAAATCATCTGGGTCCATCTCATAGCCTTTTTTACCGGATTCGATTGCTTTATCACTATTGCCAAGCTCATAATAGCAGGTTGCCAAAATAGAATAGGTTTGCGATTTGGCAGGATCAATGGATACTGTTTCATTAAACACATCAATAGCTTCTTTTAGAATGGCCTTATCTTGCATCTTTTTGTAATTATTGAACTTTCTGACTGCTTTATTATAATTTTCAGCCCAATACATTTCTCGGTAGTTTTGAGTGATTTCTTTCACCGGTCTACCCAAAGCTTTACCTTCAGGATTGACAGAAACGGCATTGTTGAACATTTCGTTCATTTCTTCCCATTGCTGTTTACGAGCATGTACGTGATATCCAATTTGAACCATAACTTCGGCGTTTTGAGGCTCAACTTTTAGGGCTTCGAACAAATACTTTTCAGCTTCGTCCCAATTCTCATTTTGGAGGGCCATTTTTGCTGAGGTGTATTCAACCGTTGATCCACAGGACCAAAGGAGCATTGAAATAAAAAGTAATAAAATCTGTGATATTGTTTTGTAAGTCTTCATGTTTATCTCTTAATTAATGTATTAAAGAATGTGAACTTATGGTTCATTATTGCGCCTATCAAGATTTAACCGTAGTCTTTAAATATTCTATACGTTCAGTTAGATCATAATCGGACAGATTTATTAATCTATCTACTCCAAAAGATTCTATAGAAAAAGATGCCATGGCTGAAGCTTTTAGTAGGGCTGTTTGATTTGAATCTTTTTCAGCTAAAGCTGCGATAAATGTACCTGCAAATACGTCACCTGCTCCTGTTGGATCAATCACCTCTTTTACTGGAAACGCTCCAATTTTAATAGTTTCTCTATTTGAAAAAAGCTCAGCGCCCTCACTGCCTTTTTTTATTACCACTATTTCTGGCCCCATTCCTAACAGTTCTTCTGCTGCGTTTTCAATGTTTGCTCGCTTTGTTAAAAGCTTTGACTCGCTTTCGTTAATAAGAAGGATGTTTGAGGAGGTTAACACTTTTTTAAGTTCAGAAAACGTTGTTTCAATCCAAAGATTCATAGTATCAACAACAATGACTGCATTTGGATTTTTATTTTGTTCAATAACTGAATGTTGAAGCTCAGGATGGATATTGGCCAAAAGGATATGTGTTCTTTTCTGATTCTGCTCAGACAGAACAGGATTAAAATNTAAAAAAACACCCAGATCAGTGTATAAAGTGTCTCGGTCATCCCAATTAGAATGGTATTTTCCACCCCATCTAAACGTACTTCCCTCATTAATTTTTAAATCTTCAAGATTATCAGCATATGTTTCATAAAGCTTTAACCCTTCTTTGGGGAAATCACTACCTACAATTCCAACAATAGAAGTTTTTGAAAACCTGCTAGCTGCAATTAAACTATATGTGGTCGACCCTCCAATTACATTTGTTCTTTTATCTGAAGGCGTTTCAATTGAATCAAGAGCTATTGATCCAACAATTAATACAGTATTTTGATCCATAGGAGATTCGATTTTAATGAGGTATTTTTGCTTGTACAAGATTTATCATAAATTAATATATTTTAGAGACAACTTGACCCTTCTCAAAAAGAGGGTGTATTTTCAGAATCTATGAATTCAAAAACCTTTGCAATAATAACTGACGTCCATTCCAATTCGTCTGCTCTTGAGAAAGGGCTCGATATCATCAAAGATCGGTCGAGCGCAGATCGAATAATATTTTTAGGGGATTACTTCTCTTTGGGTCCAGACCCAAATAAGATCTTGGACATTTTGCTTTCCGATAACGACTCAATAATAATTAAAGGCAATCACGAACGATATCTTATAGAAAAAATTTGGGATGATGAAAAACCTGAACTTGAAGGTATGTCGCAAGATGACCCCATTTTAAAAGAAATAATTGATAATGAAAAATGGACGGCAGATCAAATTGGTACAAAGGGCACTTCCTTTTGTGAGAGTATGGTCACATCGTATAAAGAAGTAGTTGGTAGAACATGGGTTGAATTCTCACACGCTTGGTATGAAAGAGATGAAATACCACCAACGATTGATGAAGCGCTCGAATGGAGGGATAATATCTCAAAATCACATCCTGAAATTGAAGAATTTGTTTTTGTACACGGTCATTTACATATACCACGCCAAGAAACTAGGGAAAATGTAAAGATCCTATGTCAAGGAGCAACTGGGTTACCATTTGACGAAGATCCTCGAAGTTCCATTGCTTTTCTTACTATAGGTGATGAATTTAAATGGGACGTTGTCAGGTTTGAATATGATTCTCAAAAAACCATTGATCTATTAGAGTCAAAAAAACCACCCTTCTATAAAAATCTTCAGAATACTGTTCGTTATGCCGCGATCAGAAATGATATATAAAACTTTATTAGATTAAAGTTATGCTATATTTCGATCACGCGGCTACAACACCCGTACACCCGAAAGTTGTTAAGAAAATGGAAGATGTTTCACGACAAGATTATGGAAATCCATCCAGCGTTTACTCATCTGGAAGAGTTGCAAAATCCATAATTGAAGATGCCAGAAGTCAAATTGCAAGTATGATTGACGCAAGTCCATCAGAGATTTATTTCACTGGCAGTGGCACTGAGGCCAATAATATTGTGCTTTGGTCAATGCTGTATAATGAGAAAAAGCATGTAATCACCTCTGCAATTGAACATCCAGCAGTCCTCAAGGTTTTAGAGGAACTGCAATACTTTGGAATCACCTTTGATNTTCTCCCAGTTGACTCAACTGGCCTTGTAGATCCTAAGGATGTTGAAATGGCTATNAAAAAGGATACGGGAATGATTTCGATAATGTATGTTAATAACGAGATTGGCACGATTCAGTCTCTACAAAAATTGATCGAAATATCAAAAAAAAGATCGATATTATTTCACTCTGACTGTGTTCAGGTTNTTGGAAAATTACCNTTATCTGTCCTAAAAATTGAAGCAGACTATATGACTTTTTCNGCTCATAAGTTTTATGGTCCAAAAGGAATAGGATTTCTTTACAGGCGTAAAGGCGCTCCCTTGAGGCCCTTGGTTATAGGCGGCGGTCAAGAAAGTAATATTCGTGCAGGAACTGAGAATATATCGGGCATTGCAGGTTTAGGCGTTGCTGCTAAGTTAGCAGATCAGAACCTCAATAGTAGAATCGATCATCTTTTTCAGCTCGAAAAGTATTTTAAAAATAATATNATTCAAAAACTGCCTCATATCATATTTAATGGAAATAATGATCAGCACATACCTGGACTTTGTAGCATAACAATACCCAGAAAAAAAAATGAAATTGTTCTAGCAAAGCTTGACAGAAAAGGCATCGAAGTTTCCAACGGGTCAGCATGCTCATCCGGAACNGTTGGAAGCTCTCCCATACTTAAAGCNATTGGAGTTAAAGATAAATTGAATAAATCCACTATTCGAATAAGTTTTGGTCGTGACAATACAATCCAGGACGTTTCAACCTTAATTGATGCAATTTGCGAGATCGCTGGTGCCTGATCCAATAATAGTTGGTATTAGCGGAGGAGTGGACAGCTCCGTATCTGCAAAAATACTCAAGCAACAAGGCTATGAAGTAGAGTGTGTTTTTATGAAAAACTGGGATGGTGATGATGAGTTTTGTACTGTGGAAGATGATTATAAAGATGCTCTTGCTGTATGCAATCTTTTAGACATACCACTTCGCTCAACAAGTTTCTCAAAACAATATCGGGATAATGTATTTAAAAACTTTATTGAAGAGTATTCTGTCGGGCGCACACCTAATCCTGACGTTCTCTGCAACAAGGAGGTAAAATTTAATGCTTTTTTAAACTACGCTATAGATTTGGGTGGAGCCAAAATAGCAACAGGTCATTATGCCAGGATTAAAAGAAATGGAAAAAAATTTCAGCTTCTCAAGGGTATTGATGAAAGCAAAGACCAAAGCTATTTCTTATATTTGCTTAATCAGCATGCACTATCTAAAAGCCTCTTTCCTTTAGGGGAATTGCGTAAAAGCGAGGTTCGAAAAATTGCTAAGGAAAGTAATTTAGTTAATTTTGCAAAAAAGGATAGTACAGGTATTTGTTTTATTGGCGANCAAAAGTATTTTAGAGAATTTCTCAAAAAATATATTCCATCAAANCCAGGAATAATTAGGTCACATGATGGAGAAACTTGTGGAAAGCATGAAGGCTTATCTTACTACACAATAGGTCAGCGAAAAGGGCTTAGGATTGGCGGAGGTTATGGAAACAATCGGGATCCGTGGTTCGTATCAGACAAAGATTTTGAAAATAATATTTTGATAGTATCGCAAGGGATTGAGCACCCCTCNCTTTATCATAAAAGGCTAAAAGCAAATTCACTNCATTGGATTGAAGGNTGCGCTCCAAAATCAGTTGAAAANCTTACAGCAAAGATAAGNTACAGACAGCAAGATCAAGAATGTNTCATTATCCATATTAATAATGATACTTGTGATATTGAATTTGCAGAGCCTCAATTTGCAATAGCTCCAGGTCAATCTATTGTATTTTACGATGGAAATATTTGTCTTGGAGGAGGAATAATTTTAGAAAGATCCTAATTCGATAGTTAGTGGAACAAATGATTACTTTTTGTATTTTTTATATAGGTTATGTTTAAAATATTAGTGTCATACATATTTATTTTTAGCGTTGCATCAGCTCAACTTCGCTCTGAAGCACCTTCCCGAACACTTCCNGTGAANATTCATGGCGTGTCGCACGCNAGGAGTATGCCTTTGTTCGATTCCAATCGATTATCAGTATCCAATAGCTTTGGGATGTCAATGAATACAAGAGGAAATCAATCNATTTCTCTTGGCTCGTTTAATTCACAANTAAGCTATCTAGTNAGTGACAAGGTAAGACTTTCCTCACAATTCAGTTTGATCAGTCCAATGAGTGGAATAAATCCCTATTCTCAAAACAGTTTAAATGGTGCAAAATTATTTTACAATACCAGCATAGACTATAAACCAACGGATAACATGATACTTAAGCTTTCTATGAATAACTACCCACGTTTTTATAGAAATTCTTTCTCAAGATATCTTTATTCCAGATAGTGGCAAAGATTAATACAAAAAAATCTCCAAGATTTAGCTTNTTTGATATGGGCAGATCTAAAGCGAAAAAAGCGAAAAAAATGGGTATCATNAATGCTGGTATTGCAGTGATGTCTGTTCTTTTATTTGCTTTTATATTCTCTTTTTCAAGCAGGCAGAGCCAAANCGGTGTTCCAATCAGAACCGTTACTTTTCCATCAACCGATGGAGNTCCAAAACTTGCAACAGAAATCTATGAAGCAAACCCGGTTCTTGATATCGAAATTGAAATTTTAAATGGATGTGGTGAGCCTGGTATAGCTGCTAGATTCTCAGAATTTTTGCGTGATCAGCGNGTAGACGTTGTTNGNTCTGAAAATGCTGATAATTTNGATTACGCTACAACAGTACTCATTCAAAGAAACGAAAATACCNTGGGATTAAAACATGTTGCTGACGCATTAAAATTTGATATAAAAAATAGTGAAAGAGTCATGACTGTTATTGACCCAAGTTCTGATGTTGATATTACTCTGGTAATAGGAAAAGATTTTAAATCAATTAATTCAATTAAATCATATTTGAAAAATTAAATTAGTATCAGTGCCTGCTGATAAAATATCCTCCAAGAAATTAACAAAAAAAATCGCNNCGCTCGCTTTTGATAAAAAAGCTGANAGGGTCGTTAGTGTTGATCTTTTTGGAATTACATCAATTGCAGATTACTTCGTGATTTGTTCTGCAGATACAGATATACAAACCAAAGCTATAGCTGATAACATAAGAAAGAATACTCCTAGTAAGCCCTTGAGAATTGAAGGTTACGAAAAGATGAATTGGATAATTTTAGACTACGTAGATGTTGTGGCTCATATTTTTAAAACATTTGAGAGAGATTATTATAATTTAGAAAAACTATGGGGTGATGCAAAAATAACAACCTATGAAGAAAATGTTAGTTGAAAACATCAAATCCGCTCTAACCGTTGCTCTTAATAATTTAGGCTATCCATCTATTGCAGTAAATATTTCACCCGCTAGTAATGAAGATTTTGGAGATTTTTCATCCAATATTGCTTTGTTACTTACAAAGGAACTAAATCAAAACCCAATTGCTATNGCTCAGAAAATAAAAGATGAAATGGGGTTGGACCATGAAATTATTAATGAGATAACNGTTAGCAAGCCAGGTTTTATCAATTTCAAAATTTCTAATAAATACTATTATAATGTGTTAAACATTATTTTGAAAAAATCTGATTTTGGAAAGTCTCAATATGGCAAAGGTAAAAGAGCAAACGTAGAATTTGTTAGCGCTAACCCNACCGGTCCATTAACAATTGGGCATGGGAGAAATGCGGTATTAGGTGATGTCGTTTCTAATATTCTAGAGTGGAATGGATTTTCAGTGACTCGTGAATACTATTTTAATGATGCTGGTAGGCAAATGAGAATACTTAGCGATTCGGTTGAAGCTCGTTATTTTGAGGAACTTGACAAACCATCGAAGTTTCCAAAAGATGGTTATGAAGGAAACTATATAAACGAAATTGCAAAAAATATCATTTCTGTTCATGGAAATAGCTTGTCCTCTGGTGATGCTGTTTTTAAAAAATTTCCTGAACAAAAAATTTTCGATCAAATCAAAAATACCCTTAAAGGTTTAGGTATAACATTTAATTTGTTCTCAAATGAAAAAGCCTTTTATGAAAATGGCGATATAGATCGTCTCATTAGTGAACTGAAATCAAAAGATCTGATCTATGAAAAAGATGGTGCAACCTGGTTCAAGTCATCATCCTTAGGTAAAAAACAAGATCGCGTTTTTATAAAGAGTTCTGGTGAACCNACCTACAGAGTCCCCGATACTGCNTACCATAGAAATAAAATTGAGCGCGGATTTGATCTGATAATTGATGTCTTTGGAGCTGACCATATGGACACGTACCCNGATGTTCTGAATGCCCTTGAAGCTCTGGGNTACAAAACTAGCCATATAAAAGTTTTGCTCTATCAGTTTGTTACCCTACTACGGGGTGGTGAAAAAATTAAAATGTCAACACGCAAAGCTAATTTCATAACATTGGATGAGCTTATTGACGAGGTTGGGGTCGATGTTGTTCGTTATTTCTTCATAATGAGAGGAANAAACACACATTTAAATTTTGACTTAGATTTGGCTGCTGACCAATCAGAAAAGAATCCAGTCTACTATTTACAATATGCACATGCGCGAATCTGCAACATTTTGCAAAGAAGCGAAANATTAGATGATAAATCAATTTCCTTTGATGCAGAACTTTTAATNCATCACGAAGAAATTGCTCTNATTAAAAAACTTGAAAAGTTTCCTAGCNTGGTTAAGAATTCTCTAGATTTGNTTGAGCCGCAAATTATAGCTAGCTACCTCCANGGANTGGCTGGATTGTTTCATAAATATTATGCTGAATGTCGAATTATTAGTGATGATGAAGACTTNACCTCAGCAAGGATTGCCTTGGCTTTGGCTGCCAAAAAAGTATTAGCTAGTGGNTTAAATATTTTAGGAATAAACGCTCCTGTGAAAATGTAGATGGTTGAAATTTTTAATATCGAGCTTCAATATCTACTGTTTTGCCTTTCGACATTATTTACTGTTGTCAATCCTTTAGGGATTACACCGATTTTTGCTGCAATGACCGAAAAATTTTCAAATGATGACCAAAAGCGAATTGCGCAAAAAGGAATATTAACTGGCTCAATTGTGTTGATTGTTTTCACTTTACTTGGGTCATTTATTTTTCGTTTTTATGGAATAACCGTTGAAGCTTTTCAGATAATGGGGGGTGTAATATTTTTTCGAAGCGGGTTGAGAATGCTCGATGCTCAAGTTGGGCGATCAAGAACAACACAGTCAGAAAGAGATGAGTTTAAAGATGGTGATGAGCTNGCTATAAGTCCGATTGGCGTTCCGCTAATTACGGGCCCAGGTGCAATNACCGGCGTAGTAATATTNTCGGGAAAAGGAACCAGTGAATACAGCATATTAGTTTTACTTTTATCTGTAATTATTACCATGTCNTTGTTTTACTTAATATTAAGAGCCGGTAACTACCTTGCAAAGCGAATTGGCATAGCAGGAATGAGAGTTATTGAAAGAATGATGGGGTTAATTCTAATGGTTATTGCTGTTCAGTTTATTATTAACGGAGTAGAAACCATTATAANCCGAATGTAATTTTGTGGAGGCGGGGAGAATCGAACTCCCGTCCGAAATAGAATCAAAATAAATATCTACACGCTTAGTCGCTCAGGTTAATCTTGCTTACAACTGTTCTGAGGACTCAACCATTGNAAGCACAGCCTGTTAAAGTCTTATTTTGGNTTCACAGACACAACCAAAACCAGCCTATGTATTTGACACCCTTTAGAAAAGCCAAAGGCAAACTAAACTAAGGATGGGCCACTTACCTAAGCAGCGGCCATATAGCCGTAATCGGCATTTATGGTTTTTCCAGAGGATTAACGAGATTCTGGAGCTCGACATGCCATTTAGAAAGACGCATATTCCGTCGAAACCGATCGCCCCCATTTTCAAAAAACAAAAAAATAAGGCTCTGAACGCCAACCCAGAGCCT
>PBPT01000059.1 GCA_002724735.1 Fidelibacterota bacterium
GGACTGGTGGGCATCGTCTGACCTTACTATGTCCGCAGAACGCACAGCCTATCGTCAGGCACTGCGAGACATAACCAAAACANACTCATCACTTGACGATGTGGTGTGGCCTGATAAGCCGGAGTAAAACATGAGTAGGGCAAGAAATCTNGCAAGTTCAATTAGCGCAACAACNAGAACGGCTGTTGGAAGGNCTGGCAATGTTACTTTGGATTTAAGTGGTAACTCTAATTACTTTGACGCTGAGACTTTAACTGGGGCCACTACCGTTACTTTTGGGACGCCGTCTACTCAAAGCAAAAGATTTACTTACACCTTTATACCAAGCTACGACACCAGTGCGTCTTCAGTAGATGATACAGACACTTGGGTTATCGATGGGTCTGACGGAGCTTATCATAGAAATATAGACACTGCTTATTTTTGCAGACTCTTTAGCAATGACGGTCTTAGGTATTATACATCAACTGGCAGTGGCGACCAAATAAATGAATTTATATTAAGTAGCCCATTTGAACTTGAGACTGCAACTTGGAATCATAGAATTTATTTGAATAATGAAAGTTCAAATAGCTATGGCCCAGTTGTTAAGCAGTCTTTTAATGCCTCTATGTCTATCCCTGAGTGTATGCGATTCAATAATGATGGGACAAAGCTATTTGTAATGGGCCGTGGTAGTGATGCAGTAAAAGAGTTTCATCTGTCTACTGCTTTTGACCTGACTACTATTTCATACGACTCTTCCTTTTCTGTTGGGTCTAACGAGACAAGCCCATATAATTTTAGCTTTAGTGCTGACGGCACAAGAATGCAAGTTTCTGGCTCTACTGGGGACGGGGTTGACCAATATCTTTTATCAACTGGCTTTGATGTATCAACTGCTTCATTCGTAAGGTTTGATTCAACAAACGCCTTATGTGACGGAAATTCTATTTCAAACTATGCGGGGTGTATGCTTTGGAACGCTGACGGGACAAAAATGTTCTACGGCCCCGCAAATCTGGCAAGTCATTGCATATACACACTAACCCCCGCCAGCCCTTACCTTCTTCACAGTAATACGACAGTTGACTCAGATAAGATATTTAGATTTGGTGTCAATGTCCATTTTCAAGGGACGAACAATTTGTGGACACATATGCCTACACTAGACAGAATATATTATTCTGACCAATTCATAATTATTGAACGTGGCACAAGGTATATACCAACTTTTGCTACAGCCTTTAGCGGTACTACTAAGTTCTTCTCAAGGGGCTATAGACATTTTTTAGAATTTGAAACACACAATGGTGGTTCAAGTTATCAGCTTATAAACCACACCAAGACTAACATACAATGAGTTGANTTCAGATGTTTGGCGTTCTAGCAATATCGGAAGATAGTATCTCTACACAGGGCTTTGTTAAACTTGGAGTTCAAGAATTATCATCGGCGTTTACACAAACAACACCCGCAATAAAAAAGGTTGCTTCTGCCAATAACCAGTTATCAACAAATTTTACATTTGAAGCAGACCCTAGTGGTATGGCTTTGGGTACGGTTCAGGCAAGTTCTTCATTTACTCAAGAAACTGTTCAANNGTTACTCAACGTCAGTCCTGTTAATTACAACTCTAGTTTTACAAGCACNATCAATTCAATTAAAGAAGTGGCGGCGGCTAGTGAGATGTCTGCATCCTTTACGCAGACCACACCGCAGAACTTCACAGCAAGCGCAGGATTTGAACCTAGCTTTGCCTTTACACAAGACCTGTCTGCGGTAAAGACAGTCAGTGCGCTGTCTGCACACAGGGCGATAGTGGAACAAACTACAGCATCGTCTGTTACCCGCTTCTCATCTGGTGATTTGTCGTTCTCATTTACGAGTACACAGATTGGCAACAAGATGAANGACGCCAATCTTGGCACACTAACATTTACATTTAGTCAAGATACATTTGGAGATAACTTGTACGAGGACTGGGCTGACCTAGTTCCTTCAGCCACGGAAAACTGGTCAACAACCAGCAGAGGAACAGGCACATGGACACCACGTTCTTCCGTTTCCAACGCAACTTGGGTGGACCCTGTAAGATAGTTAAGCCGCCAATACCAAGACTATGATATATTATATTAAGTCGAGAAAGAGGATAAAATGCCGTCAACCTACACCAATCTAGGAATTGAAAAACAAGGGTCGGGTGAAAACGCCAACTCTTGGGGTGATATTACCAATACTAATTTTGATATCATTGACGAGGCAATGGCAGAAATTTANACAATTTCTTCTAGTGCTACGTCACAAACTGTTTCCGCACCAACCGATGGCACATCTGGTCAAGAAGAGAGATACGCAACGTATAGATATACTGGTTCACCATCTGGTGCGGTTACCGTTACCTTGCCATCATCTGTTAAAAAAATAATTAACATTATCAATGGATACTCTCAGAACATCACATTTCAAGTTGGCAATGGCGCAACAACAACGACAGTATTTGCAAACTCCTCTGGCATTATACACACTGACGGCGTTAACAGTGTTTACTCCCTGTCTGAGGGGTCCGCTAATCAGCTTAGACACAACGGTGTAACAAAAGCAGAGGCCGTATCAGGTGGAGTGGATGTAACTGGTATACTAAATGTCTCATCCAACATAGTTGGTTCTGGAACTCTAGCGGCTGGCAACACAACAATTACAGGCACAACTGATATAACTGGTGACCTTGATGTAGACAACATTAACATCAATGGTAATTCAATTACATCTACAGATACAAACGGAAACATCAATCTAACACCAAACGGAACTGGTTCTGTTGTTATTGACGGACTGTCATTTCCTCAAGCAGATGGAACCGCTAATCAAGTTTTAACAACAAACGGCTCTGGGCAAATATCATTTGCTAACGCATCATCGTCCTTAGGTGCGTCTCTAAGTCTAGTTAATGCTGGCTCCGCTTGGACGATAACAGTGGACTCTAGCAACAACTTAGTCTTTTCATACGGCGGCACGGGAGTGGCAAAGATAGCAACTAACGGTCACATAACATCTGTTGATAACGTAACAGCATTTGGAACTATCTAATCATGACACTACAAACATCAGGCGCAATATCACTCGCTGACATAGCGGCTGAGTATGGTGGTACTGCACCGCACAGCATATCGGAATACTATTTAGGTGTTGGTGCGCCATCTACAGTGACAGAACAAGTCACAGCGAGTTCTCTGGCGGGAAGTGTTTCGGATATTCGTGGAGACTATTGGGGTACTCCAGCTACCTTGAATAGCGGAAACTATCTTTATGTTCACAATAGATGGGCTGATAACGGTGGGGTGGGTTCAGGCAATACATCTTGGGTAATTGATAAAACTGGAACTTACAACTATGCAACTTCTTATTATATCCAAAATGGATACAATAGGGCGCAATACACATGGAATGTAAAGGCAGGAGATACTGGTAGTTACTCTCAATATACACAATACTATACACCCTACACCGTAAATGCGAGTGTTGGTGTTAGCGGTACAATACCATTGAATGCTGGTGACAGAGTCCAGTGTGTTGTGTCTTGGCCTTCCGCTGGTTGGGCCAGTTCAAGTGTTCAGTTTTATGGAAACGCCGGAAGCACAAGCATAGATGTAGCCGCCAACTCTTCTTTGCCTTCATCTGGAACAATAGGACTTAATCAGTTTTATGGTGGAAGGGCTTCTTAATGCCACTAGCTACTTTAAAATTTATGCCGGGAATCGTAAAAGATGACACTAGCTATTCATCAGAGGGTAGGTGGATTGACTCTGATAAAATACGATTCTGGAACGGCAAGGCGGAAAAAATTAAGGGGTGGCAAAAGCTAACACAAAACCAGTTCTCTGGCTCTTGTCGTGGTCTTGTGCAGTGGAGAGACAACGATGGCAACGCCCTCATGGCTGTCGGTACACATACACATTTATATATACTTAAGGGTGGTGTGTTGTATGATGTCACTCCAGTCGTCTCGTCAGGCAATCTTAGTAATGCATTTAGTGTAACTAATGGTTCTGCTACCGTAACAGTAGCATCATCCGCACATGGCATGGTGGATGGAAATAGAATTATTCTTGGGGCGGCAAACTTCAACGGTATATCTTGGGCGGCTGGCACAGAGTTTACGATTACTTTTATTAATACGAACTCGTTTAGTATTACAGCCTCTGGCAACGCCACATCAACAGGTTCCTCTGTAGGCGGCACGGTATCGTTTCAGTACCTTTTAAATCCCGGTCAATCTGATTCTGTATTTGATTACGGTTGGGGTGTCGGAACTTGGAACACTGCAAGAAACGGTGGTGGATGGAATGTGCCAGCAAATACCACAGGTCTTGAGGTTGATGCAAGAACTTGGTCGTTTGATATATTCGGTGAAGATTTGGTAGCTTCCGTTATCGGTCATCCGCTTATGACATGGGATGCTTCTGCTGGTGTTGGAACAAGAGCCACACAAATAACAGACTCATCCACAGGCGATAGTGAAACACCAAACACATCAAGAAGCGTTATCGTTTCCACACCAGATAGACATTTAGTTTCTCTTGGTGCAGATGACCCACTGACAGTTAAGTTTGCCAGTCAAGAAACAACGGGAACGTGGACAGCCGCCGCGACAAATACTGCGGGTTCACAAAGGTTGACTGGTGGCTCTAAGATTATTGGTGCAAGAAGAACTCGCGGTCAGATACTGATTTGGACTGACACAAGTCTGCACTCTATGACATTTCGTGGGCCACCGTATACATTTGGCTTTCGTGAATTAGCCACGGGATGTGGGCTTGGTGGACCGCTTGCTTCTGTAGAAGTAGGCGGTATTGTTTATTGGATGGGTATTAACCAGTTCTTCGCCTTTGACGGAACGGTTAGACCACTTATTGGTCCAGTAAACAATTTTGTTTTTGAAGACCTCAATCCTATTCAAGTAGAAAAGGTAGCGGCAGGACTAGACAAGGAACATAGTGAAGTTTTTTGGTTCTATCCAGATGCCTCTAATAACGAGAACAATAGATATGTTAAATATAATTATCGTGAGAATGTCTGGGATGTCGGGACAATGGATAGAACGGCATGGACAGACGCATCAACATTCCCAAACAATACAGGTGCCGCAACTAACGGATATCTATACTCACATGAAATCGGTGAGGATGCAGATGGCGCGGCTATGCAGTCTTATATTGAGTCGGCAGACATGGACATTGGGGACGGCCAAGAGGTTATGTTCGTCACTCGCGCACTGCCTGACATTGAAACAAGCGGAACGGTTGACGTTACCTTCAAAACAAGAAAAGACGCTATGTCCAGTTTTACAACTAAAGGACCATTTCCAGTCACCTCAGCTACGGAAAGAATTAATCCAAGGTTGCGAGGAAGGCAGATGTCTATCAAGGCAGAAAGTAACTCAATCGGCACGGGTTGGCGTCTTGGCTTTACAAGAGTCGATATGCAAGCAGATGGTGAGAGATAATGGCTACGCTACCCAGACCGACTGAAGACTTAAGATACTGGGGTGACGTTCTCATAGATGAACTTGAGAACGAGATAGAGAAGATTAATCAAGCGGCTAACACGGGTGACCCAGATGTTAGCTTTGCTGTAAGTAACTTTACTCAAGATAAAGATTTGAACGCTGGCACTGCAACAACTGCGGACGTTGCTAACGTACTGGCTACGGTAATACAAGCACTTAGAAACAAAGGGATA
>PBPT01000010.1 GCA_002724735.1 Fidelibacterota bacterium
ACACCATCCGCCCAGTTGGAAGAATAGGCTATGCCATCTTCGATCCACACGTCATGAATGCTGTGTCCAGGTGTGTCGAGTTCGTAGACACCCACTCTGAACGGTTTCTTTGGATCATCGATATTAATGATATCGTACTTGCGGCCGTTGTTGACTGCGTAGACGTGGTTTTCGTAGATGAATACGTTGTGAACTCCTCCGGTCATATCGTCGTTGTACGCCGCGCTGATTGTAACGTTGAAAGGATCAGACACATCTAAGATTACAAAGCCGTTCTTACGATCTGACGCCCCTTCGCGGGTGATCACACCGACCCTACCATCTTCCGAGATCTTGACGTCGTTGACTGTACGGGCATCGACNGTGACGGTGTCGATGATNACCATGTTCGAAGGATCGGTCACGTCCCAAAAATACGCCTCGCCGTTNGNNCCCCAGGTTCCGGTCACCGCAAAGTCTTTGCCTTCGTGCTTACCGANACCGGGCCAAATCCATAGATCAGATGTCAATACGTTTGTAATCAATCCATGACCTACTAGTTTTACCTTTTTACTAACGTTTCTAGGTACAACTTTGATAATTTTCTGAGCTGAGTAACCACCAGCAGACGCCGAAACTGTGTACATTCCTTCGGTCTCTGCAACGAAGCGTCCGTCACTGGTGATCTGAGCNGATGCTGGCAATCCAAATTCGCCGTACTCTGATTTACCAGTAAATGAATAATAGACTGGAACATCATCAAAAGTTCTACTACCACTAGCAGCTTTCGCGATAACTCTTAACACGTCACCAGTACGTATCTCATCAACTCCATTTGTTGAAAGATTAACAGATCGAGCTGGGTTTTTTACCACTCTAATTTTTAGAGATTGAGAAACACCTTCCGCGGTGGCTGTAACAGTAACCCTTCCAGCTTTTTTGGTTACAAGATTATTTAGCTCATCAAAACTGGCGATTCTTTCATCGCTTGATTCATAGGTGACAGGGGTATTAGCGGTACGGTCAAGGCCCGCTTTATCTGTTACCGTAGCAGATAAATCTGTGGTCGTGTTGGTATATAATTTGCTGGGAGCTTGAGAAAAAGAAACAGTTTCGATTGGAGGAAATGGAACATTTATAACTAAGCTTCCGCGCACCCGATCATCCCTTTTTACAGTTACAGTTTGAGTGGTCAAGAGTAAACGTCCTGGATTGTGAGCCTTTACATTAACCTTAACGATCCCCCCTGATTCGCTTATTCGCGGGGAAACAGATAGAGTTTTACGTTGGCCATACACGTAAAAAGGATTGTCGACTAATTTATTCTTTTTATTTAGAAGTTTAATTTCTATTTCTTTAANCTCACCAACGTTAAGCACAACAGAATCTGCTCCGAAATCAAAATGTATATCATCTTGGGCTGTTAATGCTCCAATTAAGAGAAATGAAAAAATGTATGTTTTTGTCCGCATGAATTACCTCCTNTNANTGCTTTCAGTAAAATTGAAGTATAAAATATACATAAGAAAAAAANCNGCGTCTATTTTTTTATTTTTTTGACCATTGAGGGGGTAAACAATCACACAGCTTTCTAATAGCGTTAACGTGCTCAACAATTTCTTGGTGAGACAGCTTTAGCCCCCAAGCTGGCATAAAATGATGCTTTTTCATGATTTTACCTCCATTGTATAATGTCTCGTAAAGCGTGTCATCTGATCTAGTTGATATAGTTTTAGCATCAGATAAATTTCCAGGTGCTACTGGTAGGTAAGGTGCATTGAAACCATCGCCTTTACCCTTTAAGCCATGGCATGATGCACAATTTGCAACATAACCATTTGAGACCTTATATATATTGTCTTCTAGAGATAGATATTTAGATTCGCTTGGCTTTCGATCCATTGCAAGGTAGGATTGCAAAAGGCTTGTTGTTTTTTTGCTAATGTTCTGTTTTGGCATAATGCTTTCAGGCATTACCATATGAGGCATATCAATTGCCATCTTGATGTAACCATCGGTTAATCGACTACTAGCGTTTGTTAAATCTGGCCCAACCTTACCACCCGCACCATTTAGCATATGACACCCCAGACAGGAGAGATGGTTTGTTAAAAGATTCTCAACTTTATTGGCTTGAAACTCTGATAGAGGTGCTAGCGTGGTTGTTTGCGAATCAGATCCAAGTTTAGATACAAGCAANTCAACCTCTTGATCTGTATGATCAAAGGCAGGCATCCTGCTTCCAGTTCCTGGAAAATACCCGTTGGGTCGAATAGGTTTTGGATCCTTCAAATATGAAATTAACCATGATCTTTTGGTTCTCATTTTTTGCCCAGATAGATCTGGGGCATTGTGTTCCTCAAACCAAGTTTTTTCGTTTTCCATTTTGTGACAAGATGAACAATTTTGCGATTGAAATATCTTTTTTCCATTTTCTATATTTATATNAGAAAACATCTTTTGTGCTTTATTGAAATTTCTATCAAGCTCCTTCAATTTATTAATACCAATTTTTTCAATGAAATTTGTCATTGCAGAAACGACCTCTATTGACTTTTGATCGTTGTCGTCAAAAAACTTGGGCATAGCGCTGCCTAACAAATGATTTTGTGGATACAATATTGTCTCATAAATCCAGTTGCGCTTTAACCTGGCACCTGAAGTATTGAGATTTATTGAATTATTTTTTCCTTCGTTCTCTATAATATGGCAGGAAGTACATTGATAACTATCCACAATCAATTCTTTTGCGTCAAGTTTGGTGTTTGTCTGAATGTTATGTCTTTTTTCGTTGTCTGATTTTTTCGAAGCAAGATAAATTGATAATGCAAACGCCTCTTTCTCAGTAAAATAAAAGTTAGGCATTCTTGATCGCCCAATATTTTTTCTTACACTGTGAGGAGATTGTAAATAGTTGTATATATAAGAAGTGTTGTATTTTGATCCAGCATAGCTAAGGTTGGGTGCCCTCTTTGACATCACGGATGATTTTTCAATTCCTGCATGACAATTTCCGCATCCCAACTCATTGATAAGTAGCTCTGTTTCATCTTGCAATTGTCCAAAGGCAATTGAAAGAAAAAAGACACTGGAGNCTTTTAATAAAANATATTTACCAGCCAAATTGAATATCAAAGGTTGGTAATAGGTGTGCTTGAGACCCAAATGGATATTCCCCAGCAATCAGTTTATATCCAAATGAAAATGTAAATGTACTGCTTGCTTGCCACATCAATAACCCCTGCTGTTCGAAGGAATATCTACCACGCCCTCCAGGCATTAAGTACATCTTGTAATCTATTAGATAGTTGATAGATTTAGATAATTTTCGATAATACTCTCCACCAAAATTGATTATCAAACCATTAAAATAAACGGACAATCTTGAATAAATAATGGGAAGATCAATAGTTGCATCATCCGAAAGTTTTTTTGCGTTTAATGCTAAGCCTAACCCTGAGCTAAGAGATAGCTGGCCGGACTTTAAACTTCCTTTTGTTCCAAACGCGCTCACATAAAATGACAGCATGTGGGGAATGAAAAATTGAGGAGAAATAAGTGCTCCCATATTCGGATCACCCATTTCTTTTCCAAGCGGGCTTTGTAGCCATTTTAATCCAGGAGTAGGATATTCTAGTCTGAAAAGGCGGGCCATTTTCCAACTACCATATGGTGACATTTCTTGCTTAACCGATAGGCTTGGCATCAAGAGAAATTTATTTACACTNAGCTCAGATCCATTTTTCATTCCATATTTAAATGGTCTAAATATGCTCACTTCTTTCCTGTCTTTTTCCAACAAATAAGCAGATTGACTACTCCATTGNGCTGACAGAATTGAAAAAATTGTTAAAAAAGGTAAGAACTTCACTCAACTACCCATGATGCTGTTACAGGAATATGGTCAGAGAGTGTAGTGGCATCCTGGTGAGTTTGCCCATTTAACCATGAGGTATTTGTCCAAAGATAGTCTAATTTCCTATCTAGAAGAAGTTTGTTGCCTGGACTGTGGGTAAAATGTTTGGATTCTTTCATGCTATTATCTTCTAAAGTTATTGCTGGTTCATAAGTTCCGTACAAGTCGTTAAGCCAGGTAATTTCNTCAGTAAAATCACAACCCCCTTTTTTATCTCCAGATTCGCTGTTTGGNTTATAGTCTCCTGGATTGCATTGATCATCATAACAATAATTTGTTTTGGTAGCGTTAGGGGGTATTGCATTTAGATCTCCACCAGCAACAAAATTGAAACCACTCGCAACAATATCATCTAATATTTTCTTGAACCCTGATATATGTTTTTGTTTGGTGTCATCTGTNGCAAAGGCTGTAAGGTGAGCGTTAACAGCAAAAAAAGGGGATCCGGGCATTTTAACTTTAGCTGTTACAACATTTCTNCTCAGATAAAATAGTTGGGTCAATCCATCTTGATCTCCCCTAAGAGGTAGTTTATGCCGAGTTGCGTCTTCAAGTTTCCATTTGGATAAAATAAGATTACCGGCATCAAACCTTCCATAACCCTCCGCAGGAACAATCTGCGTTTTTATTTTTGAGGCATAAGCTCCATAGTTCATTCTAGTGTTGTTCAATAACCACTGAGCCTGATCAATGTAAGAAGTTCTTTTAGATTGAATGTCTACTTCTTGCATCAAAACAATATCTACACCGCTATCGTTAATTTTTTTTGCTATTCCTTCAAGCCCTTTTATTACTTCACTCTTACTGAAAATTGCTTTATCGCCACACGCATCTCCAAAGAAATCAAGACGCGCTATTCCAAAACGTATGTTCCAAGTCATCACACTTACTGATTGTTTTGGAGGATAGTCCCTGATTAGGTTTGCTTGNTAAATGACTGCGTCTTCAGTTTCATCAAAGGTAGTTACGAGNGGATCGCAACCAAAAATCAAAACGNTTGCCAAAGATGCAATTAAATAATTTTTTCTTTTCATAATCATAATTTACAACGCTCGATACCGGTTGCAAATAAAACAACAGACTGACTGTTATTTATCCATCCAACGTTTCGCAACTTTTGAAATGCACCCCATACAACTCCAGCTTCAGGACCAGCGTTTATTCTTGTAATAGAATTAAATTCATCGGTTAGACTTTGTAGGTCGCTTTCAGGCACATCAACCGCTATTCCATTGCTCTCATACAAGATTCTTAAAATCCAATACCCTCCAATGGGTCCAGGAACATTAAGACCTAGTGCGACTGTTTGGCTATTTTCCCAAAACTCAGTTTTGTTTTCTCGCCGTTGGAATGCTTTAACAACAGGAGCGCAACCNGTTGATTGGGCGGCAACCATACGAGGCAATTTCCCCGATACTTTTCCTAGTAATTTAAGTTCATTNAAGGCTTTCCACATGCCTATAAGCCCTGTTCCACCTCCAGTCTCGTAGACTATAACATCTGGCAATCTCCACCCAAGCTGTTCGGCTATTTCATAACCCAATGTTTTTTTACCTTCCACTCTAAATGGTTCTTTGAGAGTAGAAATATCAAACCAGGTTTCCTGTTTTTGCTTAACCATTTCTTTTGCAGCATCAGCTATGGTTTTACCGCTTAGCTCTACATGCTTAGAGTATCGCTTACTTTCTAATAAGTATTCCTTGGGAATGGATTCGGGAAGAAATACATGACAATTTATCCCAGCCTCTTTGCTGTAAGCAGCAGCAGAAATGCCAGCATTTCCTGCTGACGGCAAACATATATTTTCAACTTTTTGTTCTTTTGCCATAGATATGGCAAGAGACATGCCTCGATCTTTAAATGAGCCNGTTGGATTTACGGTTTCATTTTTTACGAAAATTTTTTCTGAAATAGGAATTAAAGGCGTAAAACCCTCGCCCAGAGTAACTCTTTCTTTAATTTTTGGAAGGACCGATGCGTATCTCCACAGTGATTCTTCATTTATATCAATGTGTAAATTTGTAAGGGTGTTTTCCCANTCATAACGCACAGATAAAGGTTTTCCAACNGAAGATAATCCAATTGGAGTTTTTGGGGATTTAATAATAGCATTGCTGTGCGTACATATAAAATACATGTTGTCTACAATTCTTGATTGATTTTGCTTCTCAGNCTAAGTAGTTAGTTAAAATTTGTCATATATTTTAGTGAAATAAAACATCACATAAAAGGATACATCATGAAAAGGTTTTTGGTTTTACTGAGCTTGATTTTTATCATTCCAAACCTTGCAGTTGCGGACGATCTTAAAAAAAAGGTTTTGNCGCTTAGAGATCGTTCTGAAATTCGTAATAGGCTTTTAAAAGACCGATTTGAATCTGTATTGCCAGACATAATGGAGCGCACTGGTATTGACATGTGGATAATTGTTGCAAGAGAATACAATGAAGATCCTGTCATTAAAACCATGCTTCCTGCAACCTGGCTTAATGCTCGGCGTAGAACAATCCTGGTTGTATACAATCCTGGAAGCGGAAATAAACTAGAAACATATGCCATTGCGCGCTATGATGTTGGAGAAGTATTTAAAAGAATGTGGGATCCAGAGCAACAACCAGACCAGTATAAGGCTCTAGCAAAGCTTATTTACGATAAAAATCCAAATAAAATTGGCATTAATCAGAGTGAATTCTTTGCGCAAGCAGATGGCNTAACAGCTACGGAATATAATTTACTTAAATCTTCATTAAATAGACGCCAATTAAAAAAAGTTGTCAGCGCTGAAAAACTTGCTATNGGATGGCTAGAGACTCGAAGCGCAATGGAGATGGAGTATTATCCTGAAATATGCAATATCGCTCATGAAATTATTAAAGAAGGTTTTTCTTCAAACGTAATCACTGCTGGAATAACAACAACCGATGATGTTGTTTGGTGGTATAGAGATCGCATTAGAGAATTAGGTTTAATAACCTGGTTTCATCCAACTGTAGACTTACAAAGATCAGATAATATTAAGTTTGATTTTTTAAGCGCGTTTTCAAAATCAAAAGTGAGCAATGTCATACAAAAAGGTGACCTTTTGCATGTAGACTTTGGTATTACCTACCTTGGTTTAAACACTGACACCCAACAGCATGCATATGTACTAAAGGATGGTGAAATGAATGCGCCNGCAGAGCTTAATAATGCTCTTAGGATTGGGAATAAACTTCAGGACATTCTTACAAATGAATTTACAACNGGTAGAACTGGCAATGAAATTTTACTTAGCGCTCTAACCAAAGCTAAGTCTGTTGGTATTAAACCGCAAATCTATACCCATCCAATCGGATTCTATGGACATGGGTCAGGCCCAACCATTGGAATGTGGGACAAGCAAGAGGGAGTTCCTGTCAATGGAGATTATCCACTTTTCAAGAATACTGCCTACTCGATTGAATTAAACGCTAAAGTCTATATTGAATCTTGGGGCAAAGAAATCGCTATAATGTTAGAAGAAGATGCTTTTTTTGATGGTGAAAAATGTGATTATATGGACTCTAGACAAACAAAAATGATACTTATCAGATAACTAACAATAGTTATCTAGATAATTCAAACTCTCCGGTCTCATTATTTTTAACAACTGAGTCGTAATCAAAGCACTTTCCGTTCATTGCTACATAAACACCATTTTTCAAACTTTGTACAAATCCTATAGCAGCGCCCAAATTGAATAGTCCATCTGAACTCCCAAATTTGTATGGTATCATTGCTCCAGTCAACACAATTACTTTATCTGTATTTTTAAGGGCAATTGACCGAGCAGTTTTTACCATTGTATCGGTTCCATGAGTTACTATAATATTTTTTTCAGTAGCATTTAAGCAATTATCAGCTATAAGAGATCTATCAGTCTCATCCATTTCGAGACTATCTTTCATCATTAGTGTAGATATATTAAGATCAATTTTTGAACGGCCAAGCTCTAACATTTCACGTAAGTGACTTTTATTAAAAAACAAACGTCCAGTTAATTCATCATACTCTTTATCAAAAGTGCCACCAGTAACAAAAATTCTAACACTCATCATTGTTCCAACAAGTAAGATGCATGCTTAATAATAAATTTCTTAGCGGTTTTGTCGCTGCACTTGAGTTTATAAGCAAGTTTTTTAATATTTATTTTATTAACGTTTTTAAACATGCAGTCCTTTACAAAACCATCGATCATGCCATTTTCAATTAAAGAAATTATTTGAGCCTCAACGGGACTTGAGTACCACTTACGATGATTAGGATTGGCTCTTAAACTGTATATGGTATGAATCTTTTTTATTTTTTCATCTGATGTAAATGCAACCGGTGAATCGCTAGTTTTCATTCCTCTGAGTCCAGTAGTTAATGCGTTGATTTCATGAAGATCTTGACCAGTAGACATGAACCAATCCTCATATTCAATTATTGGTTTATAAAGTGTATTATCTACAAGCAATTTTTTTCCGCCAGTTAGTTTATTCAAATATACATAAACCATCTTATTAAATCTTTTAGTGAAGTCTTCAGAGTTTAATTTTAATGCGCATTTATAAAGAAATTCATGATTTAATATTCGTACAGTGGGCTTGTTAACATCAGTATTGGGTTTGGTCTTATAGTTTAAAATGGAGCTACTTAGGGAGACTCTTACACCCCATAGTGGTAAAGGGTCAATTAAATCGTAGATAGAGCCTGATTTTTTAAATTCATCATCACAAAGTCTATTATAATAATCAATTCTTCCATTGATATATTCCAGAGAATTAAGCCGAGTTTTTTCATCATTGTATTTATAGTTTCTATAAAAAACTTGATCCTGTATTGGGTCATAAAATTCCACTTTATTTGATAAATAATACCCACTTGCTGTTTCTATTGGAAGCAGGTCTTTGATTTGGTCTCTTAGACTCATATTGTATGAGTCTTTTGTGTAACCAACAAGCGTCTGAACTACTTTAAATATATCTGAATCGTTCATNTATTAATCGGAATATCGGATNTATTAATANATAATGTCAATCTAAAATCGGAAAATNACATTAATTNANTTAATTATTNGANAGAATACTTTGAACTACCANACNATACTCAAAANAATAATTTTTATTTATTATCATAAATAATTATAAAGTAATACTTAAAATATTTACTAAACTGCTTAATAGAGCTTTAATATTTCAATTATGTTTGTAATTATTCAGAGTTTAAATAATTCATCTATATTCTAGACTGCTTTTGTAGAATAGTAGTGTTGATTATGTATTATCAATGACTAAATAAAACACATTTGGTACCATATTGTTTTATGTATTTGTTAAAATGATTTTGTTTATTCTTTTTGTTGCAAAAATTTTTTTATTCTTGGTTTTTTTTGAGTACAGTTTAACCCAAATCACATTTTATCGAAGTGAAACGCGATTATATTTACATATAATTCATACCAGTTTTCTTTTGGCTTTCAAACTCTAGTTGTTAATTCATTAGTTTTAATAACTGCGATTTATGATTAAAAATTAAATATTATGTATAACTTTTTATATTAAACATACCTTTTCTTATGCATAGATTATCGACTGTTAAATAATATTTTTCTAACATTTAATTGTAAAATGATTACTGTGACTTTGTAATTTGTTTTTTCCTTTTATTAGTATTTTTTATAAGAAAAAATCTCCTGAATTTTTTTCTTTTGTGTTCGTAACTTTTATTAATGAAAAGTTACGTTCATAGATTGTCCGATCCTCGGGATCCAGCTTATCCCTTTTCAGATACCTATATTTGTTCCAAATGCAATGAACGTTTAACACCTGAGGCAATTACCTGTGATATATGCAATTTATATATTTATGGTGAAGTTGATACCTCTGCGCTTAATGACCCTTCCACATATCCCAAGCCATCTCCTTTTAATAAAGCCTATATTGTTGATAAAACTAATTCAAGTCTTACTGATACCATTACGGTTGAAAAAGACGAAATTAACCTTGAAGTAGATGACTATATTAAATCATTATTTAGTCAATCTTTTGCTATAATCGCATTGCTTGGTGTTATTTTGATGGCATTTTTGTATTTTGATTTCACGAATATTGTCATGGATTTTAATCAACAACTACTAGGCAATTAGCTTTTGATAAAATTCTTTATTAGACTGGTCGCGTTTTCGTTTATTTTTATATTAATGCTTTATGTATCAGTTGAGGCTGGAAAGTACACCCGAGATCTTGCTAGGCTATCCAATATTGAAACTTTATCAAAGTCTATACAGTTTTATAATATTACATACGGCTATTATCCCCAGTCAGGTCTTGATAGCAATGTTTCTATTCTATTGCATGATGAACAAATAGTTTATGGTCAGATTAGGGACCCATTATTTCTCAGCTCTACTGTTGACCTTAACAATATTATTAATACTTCCTACAAATCTTATGAAAAAATCTCACGTCAGACAAATTCAGATACGATTAGAACTTATTTTAATAGGGCTAAGCTTGGTTTGTTAAGCTATTTCAATTTAACATATGATTCGATAGATACTCTATCAGTAATTACAGACGATACCACGCTTTCCTCACCACCAGCCTCTGATACACTCATCAATCCGATTTCAGATGATTTAATTACTTATTCCCCTGATTGTGTTATAACCTATAGTTCAAATTCTGAGACGGGTTCCTATGAATTGAGCGTATGCTTGGAGAGTGGGTTTTTTAGATCTAAGAAGAAATGGGATGGTGGAAATGACGACAACCGTTATGAAGTTGGGAATGATTTAAGGCTAAATACCTCAGTATACATCGATGTTAATAATAAAATAACTTCCTCAGAAAATACATCTATTATTAAGTAAATTGTATAATGGCGACAAAAAAAACTCAAATCATTACCCTGGTTTGCAACAAAGGGGGTGTGGGCAGATCCACAACAGCAATTAATATTGCATGGAGTCTTGCTAATAAGAAGTGCAACGTGTTAGTGTGCGATCTTGATGCTCAAGCCAATACGTCATCCAGCCTGGCAAAGAACTATCAAGAGGATGTAATTGAAGATGGTAGACATGTCACCAATCTTTTGAAGTCATATGGGGATAGCGCGACAGACTATTTAGTCGATACAAGAAATCCAAATATAAAATTGCTGGCTTCTACATTAATGCTTGACAATACAGAGGGTGAGATTAAATCTCTTTTAGATTTGAATATTTTTAAACTGTTTGATCATTTTTTTAACAGAAAGCTTAAATCAGAATATGATTTTATTATCATTGATACGCCACCACAAAAGTCATCAATTTTGACCTTAAACGCACTACTTACAAGTAATTGGTATTGGTATGTTTTAAGTGCAGAGGATCAATGGTCTTTGGATGCAAGGATTGTAAGCGATAAAATAATTCAAGATGTAAGAAAGTTGAATCCAAAAATAAAACCCCTGCCTGTGCTAATGACAAAATTTGTGAATGGTTCGTCACAATCAGTAGAAATGAAAAAAGTGGCAGCATCAGAGTTTAAAGCTGGAGTTTTTAAAACAACAATAGGGTATTCAAGTATTATTTCTAAATCTCATAGCAATAGAAAGTCCATACGTGAATTTTCTTCAGGTCATAGAGTTGCAAAGAATTATGATAGTGTAGCGATGGCAATTAACAGATACATATCAAAAGTAAAACCCGCTTGATGAGAAAAAACAAAAATAAATCACCCATTGACACGAACTCGATTCACAAAGGGCTGATCGATAATTATAATATAGATGATACTAAAATGAAAAAAGATTCAACCAGCAATGTCCAAGATTTTCAAAGCGTAGCAGAGTCGATTGAAAAACTAGAGAGGATTATCGAAGATGGTAGAGATTTAGCTAAGAAGGACGATACATATGCTGAATTTTTAGATGGTGTTAAAACAAATCTTGTAGATCAAAAGTCTCAGCTTTTTAAATTGAAACTGACCAATGCTGAGTCAAACGTTTCTCAAATGCTGTCAGATGTTGATGAGGATGCAACCTCAAATGATTTTATTGCAATAGAGCGAGAAATAAAAAAATATAGCGAAGTTGTCTTTGCTTTAAAAAATGAGGCAGAGGATTCACTGCAACAAAAATCTTTGTGGAGCTCTCATCACAACAAGATAGAAATCTTTCACAAACGGCTACAAAAGAAACGCATTCAACGTTCTGTAAAGGCAAGCAAAGATCGAGTTTTGGCTGCAATTCACGATTTTGAAAAAACAATTGATCATTCAAAATACACACTGTTACGTAAGGACCTCACCAAAGCAAAAAGATCTTTAAAGAAAATGCAGTCTACTATTGATGAAGCCCAAATTACTGGTCAAAAAGATGAGGCATACCATGAATGGCTTGAGCAAGAAATAAGTAAGTTTGATGATTATGAAAAAAGCATCACAGATGTAGACTTGAAAATTGATATTGAGCAACACAGGAAGGCGCTGGAGGATGCCCAACCTGACGTTGTAAAAGGTATTAATGAGCTTAATCGCAATATTGAGGGTGTGGATTTTATTGAAGAAGAGCTTGAAGAGAGAACCGATGAGGCTGAAGATGAACTGTGGGAAACTGATGATGATGTTAAAGAGAGTGATGCTTCAATATCTAAACGAAAAGAAAAAATAAAAAAATCACCTTTGAGGTTATTCGTTGAAGTAACATTCTACACTGGAGTGATTGTAGCTCTTATATATTTTACATCTCAAAACTATATCAAACTTCGAGATTTAAGCAATGAGCTTCCTGCTAAAGAAAGGAAACTACATTTAATTTCAGGATCAATTGTTGGTAATCAAATCGAGATGAATCAGTTAGTAGACACACAAAACAGCAATCGGGCAATAGCTCTGTCGAAGCTTCTTTCAAATATGACCCCTTCAAGAATTAAGCTTGATGAGGTGATATATACTTCAGATACAAGCGGAGGTTTTTCTTATATGGTAGAGGGGGAGATACTAGGTAACAACAGCACAGCGACCAGAATATTTAATAAGTTTATTTCTGATTTAAGAAAACAACCATTGATAAATAGGGTAATTATCAGAGACCAGAAGACATTACCCGTAGGTGGTTTAATTTTTACTATTGATATAAAATCATGAAGAACGAAAACAAAAGGTTTAAAGGTATTTTACAAATAGTGGTTCTAATTTGTTTTGTTGCATACAACTACATTACAACGCTCAACATAAACTCAATTAATAACAAGATATCTTATATTGATAACAAAATAGAGCTTTCAAATTACAATACCTCGAATATTCCAGATTTACTTGCTGTCAATAAACGATACATTAACTTTTTGGAAAGAATCACACAGCCCTTTGAAGCAGATGTTGACTACTTAAAGTCACTAGATAAAATTAAGGAGATTTGCAACGCAAACAACGTGGTTGCTAGCGACCTCAGCTCAGAACTCAGGAATACACTCTACGCGGCACAGGGTGCATTTGAAAACTACAGCAAAACAACCGAAAGATATGAAATTAATTTAAAAGTTGCGGGCACATTTTTAAACGTTGGAAAGGTCATTGAGCAGTTGTCCAAAAAAAACTACTATATTATGTCTGTTAAACTCAGTCGATCCTCAAATTCTAGAGTTACGGGCTTTCTAGTTTTATACCACTACATATCTAAACCCTTGGGCGCTGTGGATATGCTTACAATTAATTTTGAAAACGCTGTTAAGAACACACCTAGATACACCGACAAAAATATTATGGTATCAAAAAATTGGGGTAAAGATCTCTTTTTAAAAGCTAAAAAAGTTTCAAAACCAGCCCCAAACAACAGAGCATATTATCTTACTAAAATTCGTTTTTCAGCTAATCCATCAGTCACAATTAATGGAAAAACATATCAAAATGGATCCGTTATTGATAATTATATAGTCAAAGACATAACTACAAACAGTGCAACGCTGTCAAGCTCGAGAAAAAGTATTGTGCTAGAACTTGAAAAGGAACTAGCGCCTCAGGTTACTACATCTGGATTTAAAGAAGCATTTGTCAAGGCTCGAAGAAACGGTCAAAACTATTTTGAATATAAGGGTAAGCTATATAGTACGGATTTAAATTAACTATATGAGTATAATTGCAGTAGTGCTTAGAAAAGAGCAATAACCTATTTTCAAATTAACATATTCAGTTTATTTAAATTTTATATTTCAAATTATTCAATTAACTATTTGAGGAAAACCTATGAACTTCAAACTTAGATCAGATATAAATGCACGAACCGCTTTAGTGTACGGAGGTGCAGCGTTTTTGCTAGTTATTGTTGGTTTTAGATCAATTTTTGCAACGCTCGACCCTGAACATGTAGGGCTAATGACCTATTTATCTATCGCGGCTCTGATTCTAGAATTTGTACTGCTTTTGGTGTATGCACAAAGCATTTATAATTTGGGTCCGGACGGTGATGGCGGAGGATCACAAGTAAGCGCATCCGCTGCGGCCGGAGAGATAAGCAAAATGGATAAGGATTCCGTTTCTGCTTTGACTGGCGCTGTTGCAGGGCTTAAAGAGGAGCTTCGAGATCATAACAAAAAAATTGAGACGCTCAGTGATGGCGTTAATAAGCTGGTCAAGGGAAGCGTCCAAAAAGAAATTCACAAAGAAATTAGCAACATTTTAAATAAAGCATTAGATAAATAGATAGAGCTATGAAAAAAGTAGAAGTATACTTCCTTATTAATTTAGGTGCAATTCTAAGTATTTTTGCCATTGAAGGTGAGCTTGGAGAGTATATGCGCCGGCAAAATGATATTTTGCTTGAAGTTGCTAAGGACAAACTAGAAGCGATGGTGAGTGTTGATAATGTGAATTCTCTTAACTCAGATTCGCTATATAAATTCACGTTTAATCTTGATGGTGAATATGAAAAGAACTCTGCCAATGTTGAAGCAACATTTACGCTGAATGATACAAGTGTTGCTGGAACACAATATAGTGTTTCATCAAAAGCAGTTGAGAAAGAAGGTTCGTATGTCGCTGAGCTTCCACTATCTGATTTTGATATTTATCAAGATAAAAGGTTTAACGTAGAACTATTGATTGGTTTTAAACCTGAAATTTCTCCTCAAACACTTACAAGTTGGGCCGATGTGTTTGGCAGTGAGCAAATCGCAACTAAAATCGAAAAGAATATTTCAGACAAAGTTCGTAGAGAAGGTTCATTTAAAATGTCCAGAAAGCTTGACGCATTTATTACACCCGTTCCACTTGAAGGGCAAAGAACCGATTTCTTTGTACTCTTTGACAAAAAACGCTATACAGTATTAAAGGGTTTGAAGTGGGAAGTGCCGGTAACTGTGGGGGGTGTATTTTCAAATAAGGACTTTGAGGTTTCGGTGTCTAGAGGGGCAGATATGGTAAGTAGCCTTGAACAGGGCACTCCCAGAACAATGCTTATTGGAACCTCAACAAATACTGGTGGAACAATTGAAGTAAGTGGTGTTAGAAAAAGCGATAGTAAGGTTGTCTCAACCAAAGCCCAGGTTGTAGTAATTGAGCCGGAATGGGCAGCTGAACAAGACATCACAGAAATCTATACAAATGAAAAGTATAATTTTGATATGAGAGTAAAATCACTTTCAAGAGATAGAGTTACTATAAGATTCAGTAGTAGCTTTGGCGATAAGAACAAACTTGTTGAAAAATCTTCCATGTCAGTAGGTCCTTACAAGAAATCGGGAAAACTTACTTTTGAAACTCTTGTTGATGGAACTCCATTAAAAGATTTGACACATAGCGTTTCGGTAAAGACATTACCCGCTCCATCTGTGGACTTCAAGAGGAGGCCTAATAGCAATGACTTAACTCTTGAAGTTATTACTTACGGAAAGTCGAACGCAGTAGACAAAATGTTCCCAATAGGCGGCATTAGTGGCAAGTTGATTGAAATTGGCAGTGAAAAATACGGCAATAGAAAACTTACTAGATACAGACTATCTATTTCAAGACCTGCATATGGAGGCTTACAAACTGTGAAGTTAAAAATTAAAGATAAATATGGTGATATAAATGAGTATGAAAATGAATTTGAATATCTCGACTAAGAAAATCCACAAGGCTGTTTTAAGCCTACTGTTCTGTAGCATGTCTTATCTATTTGCTCAGCAAAACCTGATTAGCTGGGAAGTAGCAGATCCACAACTTAATAGAAAATTTATTGAAATGTATCTGAACAAGCTGATTGAGAACGATAAATTTGAGCAAAATTCAATTCAGGCATCCGACGTCATAATGGTTCAAATGCAACAACAAGGCGATAAGTTAACCCTAAAACGCCTTAGAGCTAAAAACTATGACTCTGGGGAGTATAGAAGATTTATGATGGATCAAGTTCAGAAACTTGGACCTGATATATTGAATACAATAATGGATCGTAAATATAAGTGGGCTGAGATCAACAGACGAGATTTATCAGCTTTAGAAACCTATAGCAACATTGATAATATTTTAAATGAAAGAAGCTTTAAACGCGCCAGAGATGGTTTTTGGTGGACGACTTCACAAGTCGAGGTCTCAACAAATCAAAGTGTATACATACGTTCTAAATCAACTAATCAAGCTTTCAGGCTTGAAACGGGTATTTCCGATCTTGGATTGCATCGTCAGTTTTTTGGAAACACTATTCTTGGCCTGTCTAATGACATTTCAAGTACTTACTTTATTGTTCCGCGAACTTTAAATGCAGATAAAACTATTGTGCAGCCACTCGATGGAACCTTTGGAATTGGTTTCAAATTTGATACGCATTCGATTGGTGGCCAGGTAAACTATATGGATTCTGGAAACAAGTTTAAAACTGGTCGCGTTGTTGATGAAGAACATGTAGTTCTTCCATCCGCAAGCGGGCTAGTGTATTGGAGCAATACATTTGCCATAAATAATTTTGTAGACTTATCAAACATTAGTTTTCTTAAGCGATTAAACAGAAATATTTCTGGCGCTGAAAGAACTGACGAGGCCTTTGGGTCTCTAAGATTAAAAGTTGGGTTATCATTCACTGAGTTTATTCATGCTAAGCTTAAGCCTGGCACAAAAGATACCAAGGAAGGTAGAGATCTTGAAATAACAGACAGATTAAACAAGGTAGATGAAGCGTTGGGGTTTTTTGTTCGTTCTGAACTTGTTACAGATAACAAAAAAATTAAAGCATATGCTCAAGCCAATCAATCATTTAACGGATTTAGCAGTATGTCCCTTGGGGCAGAGTACAGTATTAAAGTATTGAAGCTAGGTTTTGAGGTTGTCAACATTCCTAAAGGAAGTGGCTTAGAGTTTCTTGAGAGCAATTCAAGTGAAAATCTTTGGAAATGGTATCCAGCTGGAGAAGAGGGTGGACAAATCATCTCACCATATATATCATTCCATTTTTAATCAAGGAAAGAAAATGAAAATTAAAAGTTTAGTATCATCTAAAATCGCATTCGCTTTTGTGTTTCTCTTTGCAAGTGCGGACGCACAAGAAGTAAAGAGCCTAGATAAAAGAAAGTTTATTGCATGGACAGTAGATCATATGCCTTATCATATTTTAGTTGAGGACGCTATTATTGACTATAACACGCTAAACACTCTTGAAAATCCTAGGATTCAGAAAAAGAAAGGTGTTAAAAAACTTCCAATTCTCAAAGAGATGCGTGCGGATGATCTGTTAATTATTGTTCAGCAAAAAAAGTCAACCAAAAATGAAATTCACGAAATTTGGTATGGTAACGGGTTGAACTTTGATATAATTCCACGAGAGATCGTTGATTGGGTACTCAGCCAAGATATCCAAGAAGCGTTGATAGAAAAGGATCAATATTTAAATAGCCCTTCCGACGTGGTCTTTTTTGAAAGCGAGAACCAGAGACTGTTGGCAAGTTACAGTTCTCGCTTTTCTCTTTGGAAACAACACAACTTTCTCTTGAGCACGGAAGAGCTTTACCTAAGATCAAACTTACTTCAATATTCAGCAAATTTTGCTTTTGGTAATACCTTGGTTGGGCTGCCTGGATCACTCTTTGGATCAACTTCTATGGGGGTTGGTACAAGAAATTCTGAAATTGGAATCAGGTTCCCTGCACCAATAAACTTGCTGTCATTCAAAGATTTAAAAGATGAAAAATTACTTAGAGAGTACCTAGGGCTTTATTCAAAAGTTACGATTGATAACATGTTCTCTACCGGTGCCGCATTTCACGCACAGATGGGTTTTAGTTTTTTTCCAAGAAGCAGCACCATCGCAAGTGATACGACTTTTTTCAGCAGAAATGATATTGATCCTAAAGATAGATACGTAAACATAATTGACATGTATGCATTATTTGCTGCAACATTTGAAGCTCCTGTTAAAATTCCTGCAATATCAAGAGTTACTTTTACTCCGGGTCTTCATTACATGAAAGTTGCTCATAGAACCAAAGATAAAGATGATAAACTATACAATAGAACTTTTTATGAATATGACTATGCTACAAAATCATACCAAAGGTATGGAGACGGCGATAAATCGTCTACCAAAGAATTTGGCCTATATGGACGGGTTGACCTTATGACTGAAATAGGTGTAATACCTAAATTCTTGCAGCAGTACGAGTTTTTAGACTTTATTACTTTAAGCAAAGTTCCTTTGTTTGAACTCTCTCTGCAGCACATTACTAACCTAAACACCATTACATCTCTCGCTGTGAATATTAATGACAACGTATCGTTTTCAATGACGACCTACAGTGGAGCAGAGGGTGGTACGGTTCAAGGAGGATGGCTCCCTGAAAAGAATCTGTGGCTTGGCGTCAGATATAGATCTGACTTTTAGCGGTCTTTAATATTTTGCTGGGGCACCTGACTTCGGGATTGTTCTCAGTATAAACTTTCTTATATCTGAATTTGATTTTAGAAGATCAGCTTCTCTTAGGTACATCATGTGTCCACTTCGATACCCCTCAAAAGAAAGTCTCTGTTTCATTTTACCGCTTGGGTCTAATTGCCACATAGTATACTTTGCGTCGAAATACTTAGTTGCCCCATCGTAATAACCAGCCTGAATTAACGTATGCAAAAATGGGTTGGCGGCCATTGCTTTTCTGAGATTTTCTCCTGTATTATTGTTTTTCCAATCCCAAGGATAGACTGGACCGAATAAATTATATTTGACATCTGTTTCAAACTTAAGAACGTTTTTAAAATAATAGTTTACTGCAGGGGCAAATGAATGATTCCACGAAGTTAGTTCAGCCCAATAATCTGGTCTATCACCAGCAACGGTTTTGTCAATTCCTCTATATCTTGAATCTAGTCGTCCAAGGGTATATCCTTCATCTCGCAATAACTCTTTCCAGAAAAAATTTGTAGGAATGTCTAGGTTGTATGAAAGCACAGCGTCTTCAGACATTCCCGAAAATCGAGCAATATTTTTTGCAGCTTCCCTTTTTGCATCATCAGATGCTGAATTACCCTGAGCTAGAATTGCCATTAGTTGATTAATAGAATAATCCTCTGACAAGGCCAATACTTGATCGAGATATTTTTTTTGTAAGTCGTCTGGTAGTTTTTTGTGATACCAAGCTGTGGCAGTATAGTAGGGCAATCTTAATGCTGCGCCCAAAGGACCTGTACGTCCATCGGCATCTGGGCGTGACGAGTCAATACCAAGCTCTGTTGGCGAGACTAAAATAACACCATTTAAATACATCCACTGTCTGTTTTGCAGCGCTAAAGCAAGCCCTGCAACTCGAACCGTACCATAGCTTTCTCCAATCAAATACTTTGGGGACTCCCATCTATTGTTTCGCTGTATGAACGTGTTGATCCATTCAGCTAAATATTTTATGTCTGCATTGATTCCAAAGAAGGTTTCTCTTTTAACTCTCCTATCTACTATTCTTGAATACCCAGTGTTTACTGGATTTACATAAACAATGTCGGCAACATCCAAAACTGAATATGGGTTTGACTTGACTCCATAAGGTTGAACCGGAAACCCTTCCTTATCAATATTTAGAACCATTGGGCCAGTGTAAGCCATGTGCATCCAAAGCGAACCGGAACCTGGTCCACCATTAAATGAGATCATTATTGGTCTTTTGGATTTATTTGCTACATCTGTTCTTTCATAGTATGTATAATGTACTGCTGCTATGGGCTTGTTGGAGGTATCGCTCCAGACGGGTTGAGTTCCAGTAGTTGCGCTATACTCCACTTTTTTACCGCTAATATTTGTTCTGTGATAAGTAACTACTGCCGTGTCAGCAGGTAAGGATCTTGTCTGCGCTACTAGCGCACCAAGTATTAGTAAGGATGAAAGTTGCTTAAGCTTCATATTATACCTTTGGTTTGTAGGTTTATAATTTAATCTATGTAGTAAATTTGTTTAAGTGATTTTTTAAGTTATTATTTAAATTGTTTTTCGATGTTTTTTAATAAAAACTACCTAATCGGACACCTTATATATATGTCGGTATTTTTGGGTCCCCTTTCATGCTCAAAACCGGTAAGGTCATTAAATGATGATGGTAACAAATTTGAGAATACTGTTCTGCTGATTTCATTTGACGGGTTTAAGTGGGATTACATTGATAAAACAGAGACCCCAAACTTTGATGAGTTCATAAGTGAAGGTGTAAAAGCTCAAGGATTGATACCTCCCTTTCCAAGCAAAACTTTCCCAAGCCACATTACGCTGGTTACGGGGAGACATCCCAGCAAGCATGGTATAGTCTCAAATCGCATGTTTGACTCTTTTTTTAATGAATATTACTATATTGGCCAAAATAGCAAACCCGTATTAAATAGCAAATGGTATGAAGCGGAACCCATTTGGGTCACCGCTGAAAAGCAGGGTAAAAAATCGATGACAATGTTCTGGCCTGCCTCAGAAGCAGAGATTATGGGAACAAGACCAACTGAATACTTTGTCTATGATGAGTCGATTTCAAATATCAGTAGAATTAATCAGATTATAAAATGGCTTGATTATCCAGTTGATGAAAGAGGCAAATTCTTCTCGTTGTATTTTAGCGATCTTGACACTCAAGGACATAGGTTTGGCCCAAATTCGATCGAGGTCCAACGCACTACTGAGAATATGGATGATCTTATTGGTCAATTAGTTAGATCATTAAAGGAAAAAAACATTTATGATAGCATTAACATTATAATAACTACAGACCATGGAATGGCCTCAACATCTCAAGATTCGATGATATTTCTAGATGACTATATTGATTTAAACAATATTGAGGTTGTTGACTGGGGTCCGGCTTGTGCTATTTTACCTAAAGTAAATGTAGACTCAATTTTTTCAAAGCTCGCTGACGCGCACCCAATGCTTGACGTATATAAAAAGGGGGAGCTACCTGATGAGCTTCACTATAACGATCACAATAGGATTCAACCAATTATTGCTATTGCAAAAGAACATTGGAGCATTAGTAGTCGAACCAGTTTTGAAAACAATCCCGAACGGTTTAATGGCGGAAACCATGGATATTACTCAACTTACGAATCGATGCGAGGTATCTTTTTTGCTAGAGGGCCTGCTTTTAAAAAGGGTTTTAAAGGTGCGGGCTTCAGCAGCATACATTTGTATGAATTAATGTGTCATTTACTTAAGATTGTACCTGCAGATAACGATGGTAATTTAGATTCTACCAAAATATATCTGTCGCAAAAACAATAGGATACACTATGGACTCGAAACTTGTATGGCTCATGGGCTTTGTTGGGATCTACTGGGCATATTGCCTTTTCTGGGGTTTTAAAGGTGCAAAGTCCGCCAAAACGTCTTCAGATTATTTTCTCGCTGGGCGGTCACTGGGTATATGGGTATTTGTACTAGCTGCAACCGCAACGAGTTTTAGCGGTTGGACTTTTGTTGGTCACCCAGGGAAGATTTTTACAGATGGCCTTCCCTATGCTTTTGCCTCGTTTTATGCCTTAACTATACCATTTACTGGGGTCCTGTTTCTTAGAAGACAATGGGTGCTAGGAAGGGCCTATCGATATATAACTCCAGGTGAAATGTATAGCGATTATTACGGAGGAAATAGTATT
Organism: Fidelibacterota bacterium; assembly: GCA_002724735.1. Taxonomy (GTDB): domain Bacteria; phylum Fidelibacterota; class Marinisomatia; order Marinisomatales; family TCS55; genus TMED108. The sequence continues at coordinate 21,970 of PBPT01000010.1, forward strand.
CGAATGCTCACTGTGTTGGTTGCGTTTCTTTTCAGCGTACCATATTTAGGAGTGCAACTTCGTGCTTCAGGAGATTTGTTCAGCGTGCTAACTGATGGGTTGGTTAACCCAAACACAGGGATGATTGCATTATCGACCGTGGTAATGATTTACGTTGCTTCTGGCGGGTTAAGGTCGGTTGCCTTTGTCGATTGCGCCCAAGCTGTGTTGTTAGCTTTAGGAATAGCAATACTTGGAGGAATTGTTATTTATTACGCTGGTGGTTGGGGTGGGTTTACAGCCTCATTTGCTGAAGTAGTTCGTAATGATCTAGCACTTGATAACAACCTAACTTCAGATGGGTTTTCATCTAAAGTAGCATTGCCTGGTAGTATACAATTTGTATCATCAGGGGCACAATCTATAGGTGGAGGGTGGACAGGTATTATGTGCATGACATATATGTTCGCGTTAATGGGTATACAATCTTCTCCAGCTTTTTCAATGTGGGCATACTCAAATAAAACCTCTCGAGCGTTTCGGTGGCAACAGGTTGTTGCTTCATCATTAGTAATTGGTGTTATACTTTTTAGTTTTACGATAATTCAAGGAATAGGCGGGCACGTTCTCATTGAGAAGGGCGTGATTGAAAATGCCACGGATAAAAATTTAATTCCCCAACTAATCAACCTATTATCTGACAGTGCTCCATGGCTTGTTGGTCTTTTAGCGGTTTGCGCTCTTGCGGCAATGCAAAGTACCGGCGCAGCCTATATGTCAACATTCAGCGCAATGGTTACCAAGGATATTTATACTCGCTACGTATCACCAAAAGCTTCTGACAAAGAGCAAAAATCAATCGGAAGATTTTTTGTTGTTTTTGTTACTGGTTCAGCGCTTGTTGTTGCTGCAAACTCAAGCCAGGCTATCGTTATGCTTGGAGGTTTAGCTGTGGCGTATGGATTTCAAATGTATCCTTCACTAATTGGGATTTGCTACTATAAAGGATTTAACAGAAAAGGCGTTGTGGCTGGTCTTATTGCTGGTCTTATTGCTGTAACGCTCACAGATAAAACATCTATTTGGTTTGGTGTGCCCTGGGGCGCATATCCCTTCACAATTCACAGTGCAGGTTGGGGAATATTTTTCAACCTTATTATAACTTTTCTAATTTCGAGTATTACAAGTGAAAGCGAGCTTGAAAAGGATAATAAAAATAGAGTTCACAAGTTACTATCAACCGTTGCTGGAATGAATTTTTATCAAAAAGAAAAGGTTCGTCTAGCGTGGGTACTAACGCTCGTTTGGTTTCTTGTTGGCTTTGGGCCCTTCGCGACTGTAGGAAACTCTCTTTTTTCTGATCCGAATTCTCCAAGTCTTTGGGCTCCTTTTGGGTTGCCCTCACTTTGGATATGGCAAGTACTGTTTTTGTTTTATGGGATTTTTGTGATGTGGTTTTTAGCATTTCATTTGGGCATGTCTAAACCAATTGACCCTGATCGAGTAGATAGAGTTGCAAAGTCTTTAATTTAAACTTGGATTTTATATGATTAATAAACTTGTTAAAGTGATTGCGTTTATTTTTTGCATTCAAGCTCTACCCGGTCAAATTGGCACCTGGATGGTATCTAATCGAAACCATCCCGAACTGGAATGGAAAACTATTTCAACTAAGCAGTTTAACATACATTACCATAATGGTCTGGAGGAAACTGCTATTAAAAGTGCGCGAGTAGCCGAGCACGTCATGCCAACGCTTATGCAGCAGATGAATCTTGATACGATTCCCAAGATTGATATTACCTTAACAAACGAAGATGAATTTGAAAACGGTTTTGCTATCAGATTAACTTATCAAGTGTTTATTTGGGTAGAGCAAAACGATATGTTACTTTGGCTCGAGAAAGACAAATGGCTTGAAACTGTAATTGCGCATGAGCTACAACACGTCCTTTATTTTGAAAAAACTAAGACATGGCTGCCCTCCCCAATGGATCTATTAATTGGCAATACTCCACCTTGGGTGATCGAGGGTATTGCTGAATATATGACCGAAAGCTGGCGACCATACCGAGCCGATTTAGAACACAAACGACACGTGTTATCAAACCCCGATAAGAGGAGCATGTGGGACCCCCACGCTGACGGTTTTTCAAAAGCATTATATTGGGCTAGTAGATTTGGTGATTCAACTTTTGTTCAGGTTTTAGAGTATCGAAATGATGCAGGGTTATATGACTTTGAGGAAGCCTTTAAAAAGGTGACTGGGATTTCTTCAAAACAATTTGTTGAAGACTGGAGAGTGCATATGAACACCTACTATTACAGCTATCGCTCTCAAAAAGAAACCTACGAAGAAATAGGTACGGTCCTTACGCTTCCAATAAAAAGAATGCAATCGTTTAAGTTTTATTCCGACAGCTCAAAAATTGCACTGTTGGGACTTTTTAATAAAAACAATCGCGATGTCTCACTTATTTTAGCAGAAAGGGATACAGCTAAAGAAAACAAACAACGTAAAGAATGGGACACAGAAACAGCTAAAATAAATAAAAAAAAGAAAAAGACTAAAAAAGATTCTTTGCGATTGAAAAAGAACTACAAAGGAACAGTGCTATGGAAAAAGAGCGAAGCAGACTTTGGAAGATTTCATGAAAGCATGAGCTGGTCTCCGGATGGAAATAAAATAGCATATTCTAAATACCACTACGCGAAAGAAAATCAATCACTTGTGTATGATATAAAAGTCTATGACACAACTACAAAGAAAGACAAATGGATTACTTCGTCAATGCGAACACGCTTCCCAGTTTGGGTAGATTCGACAAACATAGCATTTGTATCAGTTAAAAATGATACTTCAAACATTTTCATCTCAGATCAAAATGGAAATCTAAAACAACTCACTGATTTTAGTGGCAACACTCAGATCTTAGATTTGAACGTATCTTCAAATTACGAATCCATCGTTTTTGCTATGTCTCCCGAGAGCGGAAACATTGATATTTACACTATAAATATTAAGTCTAAATTAGTTGAAAGGGTGACCAACCATAAAGCAGCTGACGTGAAGCCGATATGGCACAGTGATGGTACGGCTATATCATTTACTTCGCATCGCAATGGTGTTCCAAATATTTTTACGATAAATCTCAGTAACAGCGCTATAAACCAGAACACAGATTCAGGAGATGGGATAGTTTCCAGACAATGGATGCCTAATTCAAATTTACTTTTCGGGCAAGCGTCAATAAGTACGGCTGATAGTGTTCGACTGGTCGCACTTGATCCATTTAGAAGGGCAAAGAAAACCTCTTTTTCTATAAGCAACCATTTTAGTAAGTGGCTAGAAAGTGGGCCTGATGTATCTTTTGTACATACTAATCCTAGCGACACGATTCAAATATCAAAACCAAAACCCTATAAGTTTTTAAAAACACTAAGACTCGGACAGGTAATTGTACTGCCACCAAATTTTGGGTTTGCTACGTGGTTAGACGCTATGAACAAAAATGTTTTTAGTGTTGGTGCAATTCTCAATGATCAAGACGTTGATAACAGCGGGGTTCTTTTGGGGTATACGACTGCAAATTATGGCCCAATGATTACATTCGTAGTTTCTAGGAATGCATATATGTTTGACGGGGCATCTTTTCGCGTATACGATGGTAAGAATATCTTTCAATATCAAAATGGTCTAAGCGTGTCGCTTGAATTGATGAGAAATTTCTCCGAGTCATTATCGTCAAATCACACCTTTACGATTGCAGCTTCTATATACGATAATATCATTGGAAATAAAATTACAGAAAAAGGTGATATTCAGTTTATAACTGGTTATGGTTTTGACAACCTGCCCATCCCAGAATCAGGCAAAGAAGCAGTTGTATCGTTTGGATACGCATGGAAATCTATGCGACCACATACATGGAATATGTCCCTACCATTACAAGGATATGGTGTAAGTTTCAAAGTAGACGTTGCCGATACATCGGTGTTTGGAGACTTTAACTACTCCCGATTTAATTTTGATTCTTTTATAAATATTCCAATTATCCTAGGACCCATTAATAGCGCGGTTTATTTAAGAGCCAATACAATTAAACAAACAGGCAACCCACCAGCACAAGATTACGTAGGACTCACAAATGACGCACCATTATATATAAATGGTATGGGTGATTTATCAGAATTTTTGCCAGAAAACTATAACCCTAGAGGTTGGAGCGGTTTTGCTGTAGGTGACCACTTGTTCTTTTCAACGCACGAATATAGAGTACCTTTCCTGTCAAATGTTGCATCAATGAATCTCATATCAGATTATGCAAAAGTTTGGAGCAAAGGGGAGCAAATTTTTGAGGTATTTACATACGGTGCGGAACTAAGAATATCTCTAGGCCCAATTACAACTTCCATAGGTAGAGCGCAAACGAATAAAGGCTGGGCGAACAATGATACACCTGATAGATATCTGCGACTGGTGCTAATTAACCCTTTTTAATATCGAATAATCATGTTAGCAAAACTTTTTATATCTCTCGTTCGTGTTTCACCATTTTTTCAAAAGAGAGTGTGGAAGTGGTGGTATCAAAGACTTGGTAAGCGAGCGCAAGACAGTGGCTGGACCTTTATGAATTATGGGTATAAGAATAATAGGGACAAACGTATTGAGCTTGATTCAAAAGATGAAAAAGATCGAATGTTTATTCAACTATATAACTATGTTGTTTCTCAAATCTCCATTGAAAGTTTAAAGATTCTTGAAATCGGGTCAGGTAGAGGTGGAGGAGCTTCTTTCGTTGCAAAATACTATAAGCCTTTATCAATAATAGGTCTCGATTACTCAGCATCTGCAGTTGCTCTTTCAAACAGATTGCATAAGAATGTGAACAATTTAAGTTTCATTCGCGGAGATGCAGAAAATTTACCTTTTGAGGATGAGAGCTTTGATGTTGTAATCAATGTTGAATCCTCGCATTGTTATGGAAACATGCAGGAGTTTGTAAGCGAAGTCTATAGAGTTATTAGTCCTGGTGGTTATTTTAGCTGGGCAGACTTACGCGCCAAAGAAATGGTTCTAGATACAGACAAGATTTTTAAAAACGCTTTATTTAAATGTAAATCCGAATCAGACATTACATCTAATGTTGTGAGTGCTCTAGATGAAATACATGAGGCAAAAATTCAGATGATTGAACGCCACGTACCCAAAACACTAAGAAATGCGTTTATGGATTTTGCAGGTGCAAAGGGATCTAAGATTTACAACGCTTTTAAAAAACGAGACGCAGTTTATCTTGCAAAGGTGTTTCAGAAATGATTTTGAGTTAAGTATTATTAAAAATAGAATTTCTCACTTTTATAGTTGGTTGAATTGAACGTAACCTTAAGTAAAACAAATATATTTTATTTCATGTTTTCTTTCCGCATATTAAAGGCCAGCCAGCAACACCTTCCGTGAAATCCACCCAATCGCAAATTACAGCTATTGTTGGAACCCAATGGGGTGATGAGGGTAAGGGTAAAATTACAGACTTTTTTGCGGGTACATCAGATTATGTTGTTCGTTTCCATGGTGGTAACAACGCTGGCCATACAGTAATCGTCGATGGGAATACATTTAAACTTCACCTAGTACCATCCGGTGTAATTTACGGAAAACCTATAAGTGTTATTGGCAATGGAGTTGTGATTGATCCCAAAGTTCTTATAGATGAAATAAGTTATCTTAAAAGAAAGGGCGTTGACCCCAAGTTGATTATTAGCGATAGAGCTCACGTCATTATGCCCTACCACATTGCTCTTGATGGGGTGCTTTCTGACCACCAACAAAATTTAGCCGCTGGTAGTACAAATCGTGGAATAGCACCTGTTTATGCAGATAAAATGTTTCGCAATGGCATCAGAATGATTGATCTTCTAGAGCCAGAAGTTTTTCGTGAAAAACTAGAAAAAGGATTTTCGTTTAATAAGAAGTTGATTGAAACTATGTCAGGTGAATTGTTGAACCAAACAATTGAAGAGACTTACAAAACCTATCTTGAATACGGTGAAACGCTTTCAAAATACATTACCGATATTTCTGTAGAACTTTTCGATGAGTATAAATCAGGTAAGAAAATATTATTTGAAGGAGCTCAAGGCATAAGCCTGGATGTGGATCATGGTGTATACCCCTTTACCACATCCTCCAATACTGCGACAGGCCATATATCCATCGGCACGGGCGTAAATTTTCATAAAGTTGACAGGGTTATTGGCGTAGTTAAAGCGTACTTGAGCAGAGTTGGTGAAAGCCCACTACCTTCTGAATTTTTGAATGCTACCGCTGATCGCATTCGTGATGTTGGTAAGGAGTATGGAACGACTACTGGTCGCCCAAGACGTATAGGTTGGTTAGATCTTGTTCAGATTAGACAGGCAGTACGGGTAAACGGGTTGACTGAAATTGCGTTAACTAAGCTTGATGTATTAAACAACATTAACCAAATTTCTGTTTGCGTTGCATACACATCAAACAATGAAACTATTAAGGAAATGCCAGCTAGCCTAACAGCCTACAGAAATGCGGAGCCTATCTATGAAGATTTACCTGGGTGGGGAGATTTGCCTAGTTCTGTATGGGAAAAGGGATACGATGCGTTGCCTTCTAAGCTTCAAGATTATGTTTCATTCATCGAAAATGAGGTTAAGTGCCCAGTGAGAATTCTATCTGTAGGACCGCAACGTCATGAGACCATTATTAGATAACCCTTTGAATTGATTGAGAAGGAATTTTCGTAGTGAACTTTACCAAAGAAATCGTCGATTTCAGCAATCTCAACAGCAACCAAATTAGTTTAAAATTGAGGGAGCTAAACATTCCGCTGACCCCAGAAGAAGCACTTAAAATACAGAATGATATGCTTGGGCGGGCACCTTCACTACCTGAGCTTGTATTATTTTCTATTCAAGGGTCTGAACATTGCAGCTATAAAAGTAGTCGAACTCACCTTAAGCAATTTGTTACAGATGGTCCTGATGTAGTTTTAGGTGCAAAAGAAGACGCAGGTGTTGTAGCTGTTGCAACTGATAAGAATGGAAAAAGGTGGTGTATTGTGATGAGCCACGAGAGCCATAATCATCCCTCGCAAATCGTACCTTATGAAGGTGCTGCAACAGGTGTGGGCGGTAACGTTCGCGATGTCATGTGTATGGGTGCGGAAGTTATTGCGTGTACTGATTCATTTCGATTTGGAGATATTGACAACTCAAAAACAAAATGGATAAACGATGGTGTAGTATCTGGTATTGCCGGTTACGGCAATCCGTTGGGCGTTCCCAATATTGGTGGTGATATATACTATAACAGAGATTACAATGAAAATTGTTTGGTTACATTGGTGACACTTGGGATTGTCAAAGAAGATAATATAATTCATTCCTACGCACCAAAAAATGCCAACGGTTATGATCTAGTTCTTGTTGGCAAACCTACCGACAATAGTGGTTTTGGAGGTGCAAGCTTTGCCTCCCTTGAGCTGGAAGAGGACAAAAAAGATCAAAACAAAGGAGCAGTCCAAGAACCTAACGCTTTTTTAGAAAGACACCTTTTAAAATCATCGTATGCGTTGTTTAAAAAAATTAAAGACATGGACTTGTTGGGTAAAGTAGGATTTAAGGATCTTGGAGCTGGTGGTGTTGCCTGCGCAAGTGTAGAGCTAGCAGAAACTTCTGGNTATGGNTCTGANGTNTGGCTAGATAATGTTCATACGAGNATGNAAAANTTACACTCATCNGTCTANTTATGNAGTGAAACGCAAGAAAGNTTTATGTGGGTATGTCCGCCAGANCTTACAGNNCANATTNTAGATCACTANAANAANATATACGATCTTCCATCNGTNAGNGAGGGNGCTATGGCNAGCGTGATTGGTAAGATTCGTGATGATGGAAAATATATTGTNCACTATAAAAANGAAGTNATTGTANANGCTGAGGCAAAACAAGTNACCAAAGGATTTCTCTACGANAGAAAGTATTCTCCAGNANCAAANGAAANAGATGATCCGANAATCNTNAATATAAATGATTTTAACCANGTCTGTCATNCAGCTNNTNTCGCATGAAAATATAGCCAGTAAAAANNTTATTTATGATAANTANGATAAGCAGGTNCANGGNCGTACNGTNTTTGAATCAGGNGAGGCNGANTGTGGNCTTTTAGCCCCCTTTAATTCTGATGAGTTTCCANATGAAATTAGNAAAACNGGCATTGCTCTNTCTACNGANCACAACCCNCTTTATGGAAAAGTCGATCCTTATTGGGNNGGNGTNAATGCTGTTGTNGAATCNATGCGAAACGTTGCTTCCATNGGNGCNACCCCNCATGCTCTTACAGATTGTTTATGTTTTGGNAANCCTGANAAAGAAANTCAAATGTGGGAGTTTGTGGAAAGCGTAAAAGGNATTTCAGATGCTTGCANATCNCTTACCTTAAANCANAGCCCNANNGANCCNACACCAATCATAGCAGGNAATGTAAGCTTTTATAANGANTCAANNANCGGNGCAATCCCNCCAAGNCCTATNGTAAGCTGNCTTGGAAANATAGATGACATNAACAATGCTATCGGGATGTCNTTTANATCNCCAAATTCTACTATTNTTTTNATTGGAAANAGAAAGAACGANCTNGGNGGGTCAGCGTANTATCANCTNTTTAATNANTTAGGNAATANNATTCCTAAACCAGACCTATCTGAAGTTAAAAATCAAATCTNCGCATTNACNGATTGTATNNNCAGTGGNCTTGTTTTATCNTGTCATGATATTTCAGATGGGGGCATAGCAGTNGCNCTTGCTGANATGTCATTTANAAATNNNCTGGGTTGTGATGTTNAAATAGANAGCNACNTTGANNANGNTNNTGTATTGTTTTCTGAGACAGGNGGCTTTNTACTAGANNTTAGNAACGAAGATTTTGNNNATNTTNAGNGNNGTTTTCAAAAGTACGGCCTTNAANGTTTTNATATTGGNTNAACNATTGAANGNGAAATNAAAATTAACAANGCAATAAGCTTANCTACCNAANATAGCNTTTCAAGCNTGGTCAGATGGTCTTAGNTCAAAATTANANTGNGNTTATTTTGAANAAAATAGATTATAAATCAGCTGGTGTNGATATTGANGCTGGNAATGAGGCTGTAGAAAAAATNAAAGANAAAGTAAGCTCAACCTTTACNAACAATGTNTTAACTGGNTTGGGTGGTTTTGGNTCATTGTTTAGNATTAANGATGTGGTNTCTGAATACAANGATCCTATAATNGTCCAAAGCATAGATGGGGTTGGNACAAAAACTATCGTTGCACGAAAAATGAGAAAATTCGATACNATTGGTATTGATTTNCTTAGNGCNGCTGCAAATGATATTATTGTTNTGGGNGCCAANCCTCTTACNTTTTTNGANTATATNGCAAATGACAAANTNAANCCTNANNTTATAGANCAAATTGTAACNGGTATGGCAAANGCNTGTAAAGAAACAGGGGTTNGTCTTGTTGGTGGTGAGACTGCTGAAATGCCNGATACATANCTTCCTGGNGANCANGATCTTGTTGGTGTNATAACTGGGNTTGTAGATAGAGATAAAATAATTGATGGAANAACAATAAANCCNNATGATATNNTTATTGGNTTGCCATCAANTGGNTTGCACACNAACGGATANTCNTTNGCNAGAAAANTGTTTTTNAATACNGCNAAATATNATGTNNATCAATACNTCGANACNTTAGGANNAACNGTAGGAGANGCGCTGCTTNANCCNCATATAAACTANACAAACCANATANNAAAAATANTGGANCNTGNTNTCGAANTAAAAGGNGTNGCTCATATNACTGGAGGNGGATTGNTNGAAAACTTNCCCAGANTATTNCCATCNAATTGCANNGTNAATATAANTAANGNTAGTTGGCCNATNTTACCAATCTTCTCNCTNATGCANGATATNGGATCTATTGATGANNNNGAAATGTTTCGTGCGTTCAATATGGGAATAGGGATGACGATTGTGNTTGATAGNCATTCAAAAGAACAAGTTTTTGANGCNCTNTCAGATTTNACCACCCCCTANGANATNGGNTCAGTNTGCTCAGGNAGNTGTGAGGTNNCAATTGTATAATATAGGCATAGTTCAATTTCCTGGATCNAACACAGAGNGAGAAACATACATGTCNTGNTTGCGAACAGGGATGAATCCTGTTGANGTATTGTGGAATGACTCTAAANATAAATTGTCAGACTTNGATGGTTTTATAATCGTAGGTGGNTTTTCNTANGAAGATAGGTCNCGAGCTGGTATTATAGCNGCNCTAGACCCNATAATGGATCAGATAAAGNTTGAANCNGAAAAGGGNAANCCTATTCTAGGTATTTGTAANGGNGCTCANGTNCTTGTAGAAAGTGGTCTTGTTCCAGGNCTAGANAATTACANCNNGGGTATGGCTNTAGCNGATAACAAAAGGATANCNAACGGACAAGTNGTNGGNGTTGGNTATTATAATACCTGGACNNANCTNAAAAGAAANNCNCCAGCNGANCGTTGCGCNTTTACAAGACATTTGAGCNCATCNGATNTANTACATATTCCNCTTGCCCATGGNGAAGGAAGNTTTATNNTTCCTGAAGAGNTGCTNNATGAACTTGAAANAAANGANCAAANANCTCTNCAATANGCAGATNANTCNGGNAGGGTNATAGATGAGTTTCCAGTAAATCCAAANGGATCAATNAANAATATNGCTGCAATATGTAACNGTGCTGGNAATGTNATGGCAATGATGCCTCACCCTGAACGAACNAAAAATGGTGANGCTATTTTTACATCAATGCGCGAATATATTGAAAANGGAAATCCTATNNTAANCCAAAAAATNTCATANTCCCCNGAANTAAAGAGNCCTNTTAANTTNNANCTTGATGNGAATTCANTCGAGTGGNTAGTNGATTTNNTTATTTCNGACAATGATGCTAAATCCGTAAACAATGCNCTTATACNNTTNGGGTANNATGTNANTGTTACGAGACAAGTCCATTGGGAGATNAATCTNGATAATNTTTNAGAGGAAACATTNGAAAANATCANNTTNTCAGGAGAANTNTTCAATTCAAANAAAGANTACATTNTNGATAAACGCAATGATTANGATGCNTCTTTTCTTGTAAGGCCNNTGGANGACATNCATGGNAGNGCGAAGTACGANTCACTNACNGAACGATTCANCATTGATGAAATTTCTTNCATAAANCGCGGAGTAATATGGAATGTAAATGTTAATAGCGGTAATTTAGATNANGTAATTAATTCAATTTTAACAACTAACATATTTTTAAATCCTCATNGCTATGAATACTTTAGAATCAACTGACAAATATAAAGAGNCNATANAAGGCTCACTANATAATACATTAACCAANACNGANNTAGTTGCCAAATCAAANAAGACGGGNAAAGTNCGNGATCAATATGACCTNGGAGAAAAGCTTGCNNTNATAACCACNGANCGNCAAAGCGCATTTGATAGGGTTNTAGCATCAATNCCNTTTAAGGGNCAGGTTCTCAACNTNACNAGNGCNTGGTGGTTTGATCAAACAAAGGATATTATTNAAAANCANGTTTTNAGTNTTCCAGATCCAAATGTNACNATTGCNAAAAANTGNGATGTTTTCCCNATTGANTTTGTAGTTCGCGGATACATAACCGGTAGCACCAGTACNTCTTTNTGGACNGTNTATAATAATGGTGATAGAGAATATTGTGGAAACGNNCTNCCGGAAGGGCTTAANAAAAATCAAAAACTTGANGAAAANATGATTACNCCAACAACAAAAGACGAAAATCATGACATGCCAATTTCTCCAGANGCAATTGTNANTGANGGCTGGATGACCAGCGAAGACTGGANNTTTTGNAGTCAAAAGGCAATGCAACTNTTTGANTTTGGTCAAANNACAGCNCTNGAAAATGGNATGATNTTAGTNGATACTAAATATGAAATGGGAAAGGACAGNGATGGTAATATTGTNTTGATNGANGAGATNCANACACCAGACTCNAGNAGGTATTGGATTGCNNATACCTANCANGAGAGAATTNAAAATGNNAAAGAGCCACAAAANATTGATAAGGAATTCTTAAGGCTTTGGTTTGTAGATAATTGCGATCCATACAATGACGAAACGCTNCCTGACGCNCCTNAGGATCTNGTTGTAGANNTATCNAAGCGNTATATTTATCTTTATGAGACCATCACAGGAAAATCATTTCCATTTCCTGATGAGAATATTCCAGTTAACGAAAGAATTAAAAACAACTTGAAGGATCAATTATGAAAGCCGTACTAATAATGGGTTCAACATTTGATGAGCCACACGCTAAGAAGATAACCGACAAGCTTGATGATTATGGTATTTNATGGGAACAGCATGCAGCATCGGCTCACAAGCAACCTCTAAAGGTTTTAGAAATTTTAAAAAATAATGAGACCGAAAAAGATATAGTTTATATTACCATTGCTGGAAGATCTAACGCCCTATCAGGTTTTGTTGCAGCAAATTCTGAATTTCCAACGATTGGATGTCCTCCTTTTTCAGATAAAGCAGATATGCTTGTGAACATTCACTCNACACTTCAGATGCCAAGCAATACACCGGTATTGACTGTTATTGATCCTGGTAATTGCGCTTTAGCAGTTAAGCGAATATTTGGTGTTTAATAGCTAAATAAAATTAATTAAATAGGGAGAGTGTGAAGGAAACGATTTCACCACTTGATGGTCGCTATGCTGCACAATTAGCGGTCCTTTTGCCATATTTTAGCGAAGCTGCGCTTATGCGTTATCGTGTCATGATCGAGGTAGAATATTTAATTGCCCTCTCAAAAGAAAAGTCTTTTTTTGGAATTAAACCATTTCCCAAAACTCGCGAAATAAAGTATCGCGAGTTGTATTTGAAGTTTGACACTAAGGCTGCCAGGCGAATCAAACAAATTGAGAAAAAAACCAACCATGACGTTAAAGCCATTGAATATTATCTTCGTGAAAAAATAGACAAAAAACTTCATCCCTGGATTCATTTTGCACTTACCTCAGAAGATGTTAATAATTTATCTTATTCTCTTATGTGGAAAGACGCCTTAAAAAAAGTTTTTCTACCGTTGTTATTATCTCTTATTACTGAGTTGAAGAAGCTATCAAGACGATATGCAGATTATCCAATGCTTTCAATGACCCACGGGCAGTCTGCAACCCCCACAACTTTTGGCAAAGAAATAGCTGTGTTTGCAAACAGATTAAACAGGCAATATGATCAAGTCAAATCGCAGTCTTTTCTTGGAAAGTTTGGTGGCGCGACCGGAACTTGGTCAACACATGTTGTCTCATTTCCTAAAGTTAACTGGTTACGTTTTGCAAATAACTTCATTAAAAGAATGGGATTAACGCCTAACCTTGTTACAACTCAGATTGAGCCGCATGACTCATTATCAGAGAGCTATCATCAACTCATCAGAATTAATACGGTTTTAATAGACTTAAGTCATGATTTTTGGTATTACATATCTCGGGGAATATTAGANCAAAAGCGAATTAAAGATGAGGTGGGTTCTTCTGCTATGCCTCACAAAATTAACCCCATTCAGTTTGAAAATGCCGAGGGAAATCTGGGAATATCAATTGCGCTTTTAAATCACCTATCAACTAAGCTCCCTGTATCTAGAATGCAAAGAGATTTAAGCGATTCTACTGTGTTGAGAAATCAGGGGGTTGCAATGGGACATAGTGTTTTGTCTATTAAAAATATTATCAACGGTCTTAAAAGAATTAAGGCTAACAAAACCAACCTCTACAATGAACTAGACAACCACTGGGAGGTGCTTGCTGAAGGAGTACAAACTATATTAAGAAAATCTGGAAACGATTCGGCATATGAAAAGCTCAAAGAGTTGACTCGTGGGCACACGGTTGATAGGGAGTTGCTTTCAGCGTTTATAAATGACTTGGAAATATCTACTAATGATAAAAAATTTTTACTTTCATTAACACCTCATAATTACATCGGCCTCGCTGCCGAGATTGCAAAGCTTAAGTAAATGTGTGGTATAGTCGGAATTTATAACAAATCTGGTGATGTTAGCGCTGATATCTACGATGGATTGATTCAGGTACAACACCGAGGCCAAGACGCTGCGGGAATTGCTACATGGAACTCCTCAAGAATGTTTACTCATAAAGAGCTTGGTCTTGTCAGTGAAGTATTTAAACGTGATGAATTATTAAATCTTTCAGGAAATATTGGAATTGGGCACGTAAGGTATCCTACGGCTGGTTGCGATGACGTAATTGAATCACAACCGTTCTATACAGCAAACCCAGTGAGCATAACTCTTGCGCATAACGGAACACTAATAAATAGTGAATCAATTAAAACCAAACTGTTAAAGACTCATTTTTGTCAATTTAATACGAGTTCAGATTCAGAGGTCTTGCTAAATCTATTTTCATATGAACTTTCTAGAACAAATTTTAAGAAACTCGGGCGCTCACATGTTTTTAAAGCGCTTAAAAATATTTATGAGTCAATTTCTGGAGGGTTTGCAGTAGTTATGATTGTCGCTGGAGTTGGGATTGTTGCTTTTAGAGATAAACATGGAATAAGGCCAATTGTCATCGGTCAAAATGATAATGGGTATATGGTGGCATCTGAGAGCAGTGCGTTAATCGCATTAAATTATANGTTTCTTTACGATGTAAAACCAGGTGAANCAGTTGTAATTGGAGAAGATGGAAAACTGACAAAGAAAAGCTTTACACAAAACAATACGCACAATCCGTGCCTTTTTGAGTTTGTTTATTTTTCTAGGCCTGATTCAACCATAGACTCCATTTCAGTTCATAAAGCACGATTAAGAATGGGGGACTACCTTGGAGAGAAAATTCTTAGAGAATATAGTTCGTTAAAAATTGATGTTGTCATACCCATTCCTGACACAAGCCGAACATCTGCAATGCAGGTAGCACATAAAGTTGGGGCTAAATATCGCGAAGGGTTTATGAAAAATAGATACATCGGCAGAACTTTTATTATGCCTGGACAGTCTACTAGAAAAAAGTCGGTTGCTCAAAAGCTAAATCCAATAGAGTTAGAATTTAAAAATAAAAATGTATTATTAGTGGACGATTCGATCGTGAGAGGCCACACGTCAAAAAAAATCATTAACATGGTAAGGGGCTGTGGAGCAAATAAGGTGTTTTTTGCATCAGCATCTCCACCCGTTCAATATCAAAATGTTTATGGAATTGATATGCCTGCTACAAAAGAACTAATTGCACACAACAAGTCTTTAGCTCAAATCAAGCGATATATAGGGGCGGATGAGTTAATATATCAAGACTTAAATGATCTTAAGAGAGCTGCTCAAATTGGCAATCCTAACATAGATGACTTTGAAGATTCTGTTTTCTCAGGAAACTACTGCACAGGAGATATCACCAAGGCTTTTTTACAAAAACTTGAAAGAAGTCGCGATGACTCTAAAAGAATTCAGTAAGATTTGATGTCAACCAACATCCTTTTAATTGGTTCGGGTGCAAGAGAACATGCTATTGCAAGATCATGCTCTAAGTCTTCATTAAATTATAAAATCTTTTGCATTGGAAGCGGATATAATCCTGGGATTATGGGCAAATGCGAAGACCTAGTTGTTGCAAATTTTAACGACCCTAACGTTGTTACTAANTACGCTAAANAACATAAAATTAATTATGCTATTATTGGTCCTGAAAACCCTCTCCAGGCTGGAATAGCTGATGCTCTTTGGAAAATTAATGTTAAAGTTTTTGGACCAACTCAATCTCTTGCACGTATCGAAACATCCAAAGAGTTTGCGCGGAAAATGCTGAAAGATTTTAACATTCCTGGAGGTCCAATATTTAAAAGTTTTATATCGTTAAAAGGAGTGGAAGAATTTTGCAATGATCTTCAAAATGAGTTTGTAATTAAGTTCGATGGGTTGGCTGGTGGAAAGGGTGTTAAAGTCTTTGGTGAACATTTACATGGGATGNGCCAAGCTTTAGATTACTGTAAAAATATTATAGATAAAGGTGGAAAATTTTTAATTGAAGAAAAATTCATTGGAGAAGAGTTTTCCTTAATGAGTTTTTGCGACGGTGAAACCATCCAACATATGCCCATTGTACAAGATCATAAGCGCGCATATGAAAACGATACGGGGCCCAATACTGGTGGAATGGGTACCTATTCTAATTTCGATCACTCATTACCGTTTTTAGAAGGACAAGACGTTGAGGCTGCAAAAAGGATAAACGAACTTACTATGCGCGCACTGAAAGAAAAAACAGGTATGAATTACATGGGCGTACTCTACGGGGGTTTCATGGCGGTTAGGGATGGTGTCAGGCTTATAGAATACAATGCAAGGTTTGGTGACCCTGAAGCTATGAATGTATTATCATTATTAGAGACAGACCTAATCGAGATCTGTAAAGCTGTAACAGAAAAAAANCTTTCAAACATAAAAATCCAATTTGATAAAAAAGCGACTGTATGCAAATATGCCGTTCCCCAAGGATATCCTGACAGCCCAATAAAAGGGGAAAAGATCGATACGTCCAATGTGAAAAATATTGAGTCTTTATATTTTGCATCGGTTGACGAAGTAGATGGAAATCTTATTGAGTCTGGGAGCAGAACCCTCGCAGCTATTGGTGTTGCAGATACGATANCTCTCGCTGAAAAAACCGCTGAAGAATCGATTAGCAATGTCAAAGGTCCGCTTTTTTATAGAAAAGATATTGGAAGACAAAACCTATTAAACAGACGAATTGAAAATATGAGAAAACTTAGATGCTAAAACTAGGGATAATGGGGTCCACAAGAGGAACCGATCTCCAGGCGATTATTAATGGTATCAATAATGGCAGTATAGACGCTCAGGTTAATATAGTCATCTCAAATAATAAAGAAGCGTACATACTCGAGCGTGCAGAACTAAATAAACTTCCCTTCAAATTTATATCTGATCAAGAAATTTCGAGAGAAGAGTTCGGCAACAGGGCTACAAAGGTATTGAAGGATAATGGAGTTGATTTTATCTTACTCATTGGATTTATGAAAATACTATCTACTAAGTTTTGCAGGGAATGGTCTGATAAAATCTTAAACGTTCATCCATCTCTACTACCAAAATACGCTGGGGGAATGAACAATAAGGTACACCAACAAGTTTTAGAAAGCGGTGATCTAGAAACTGGATGCACAATCCACTTTGTCACAGAGGAAGTTGATCAAGGTCCGATCTTGATTCAAAAAAGATGTAAGGTTGAGTCTAGCGATACTGTGAATTCATTAAAAGAGAGGGTTCAAATTCTTGAGGGAGAAGCGTTTATTGAAGCAATTAATTTGTTAGATAAGGGATCAAGTGCTTAAAAACCCAATTATAAATACTGAGCCGATAAACATAAAAAGAGCGCTGATATCGGTCTTTGATAAAAAGAACGTAATAGAGTTAGCAACCTGTCTTCATGAACATGGCGTTGAAATAATATCATCAGGAGGAACCGCAAGTGAAATAGATTCAAATGGAATACCAGTGATCGAGGTCGATGAATACACTGGCTTCCCCGAAATCTTAGATGGAAGAGTTAAGACTCTTAATCCATTTATTGCTGGAGGAATTTTAAACTTAAGAGACATTCACTCAATGCAGACGCGCGAAAATAAAATAAANAACATCGATTTAGTGATTTGCAACTTATACCCATTTTTAGAAACCATAATACAGGACGACGTCAGCTACGCTGATGCTCTTGAAAATATCGACATTGGTGGACCAACGATGATCCGTGCTGCCGCAAAGAATGTTGGGTGGGTATGCGTAGTTGTTGACCCTTTGGACTATAAGGAATTGATGTCGCACATACGTAATGGAACAGGTTTGCCTTTTGACTATAGATCTAAGATGTCACGAAAAGCTTTCTCAATAACTGCAGAGTATGAGTCTACAATTAGTCAATTTATGGCAAATGAGCACCTACCAGACACTCTTAATCTGACGTTTAAAAAATTTCAGGATTTACGATATGGAGAAAATCCACAGCAAATGGCTTCGGTATATCAAAATAATTTATCTACAACAGGCATATTGAATTCAACCATTCATCAGGGCAAGGATCTATCCTATAATAATATAATGGATGCAGACGCTGCGGTCAGTTGTGTATCCGAGTTTAAACAGCCAGGGTGTGTGGTTATCAAACATGCCAACCCTTGCGGTGCAGCGGCTTCAGATAATGTTTANGATTCGTTTCTCAAGGCACTAAACGCCGATCGCCTTTCCGCGTTCGGTGGTATAGTTGCCCTCAATCGCGAGTGCACAACCGAGATAGCAAAAGAGCTTTCTGACTTTTTTATTGAGATCATTGTTGCGCCATCATTTACTAAGGAGTCGCTTGAAATTTTTTCATCTAAGAAAAATCTTCGCGTCATAGAGCTTGTGAGCCTAGATGGCTTTAATGACAAAACATCTGTAAGAAATATTAATGGTGGTTTACTATTACAAGAAACCGATACGTTCACCGTTGATGCGAAATCTTTAAAAATAGTAACAGANTCTAAAATTTCACCTAATACCTATGGAACGATTGAATTCGGATGGACTGTTTTAAAATATATTAAATCAAATGGGATACTTATTGTCAAAAATAATGCTACCCTCGGTGTTGGCGCAGGTCAAGTAAGCCGCGTTGATTCAGTTGACATTGCTATTACAAAGGCCTCTGGTGATATTAAGGACTCTATTCTTTTATCAGACGCTTTTTTTCCATTCAGAGACAGTATTGATAAAATTGCTAAAAGTGGAATAAGATGCATTATTCAACCAGGCGGCTCAAAGCGCGATCAAGAAGTTATTGACGCTTGTAATGAATACTCAATAGCCATGGCTTTTACTGGTGCACGCTGTTTTAATCATTAATATTCGGTAACGCTTGGATCTATTTCTCTTGACCAAGCGCTAATACCACCCGTAAAGTTTATAGCATCATAACCGTGATCCGTAAGATAAGAGCAGACTCTTGCAGATCTTACTCCTCCGTGACACATTACTATAATTCTTTTGCCTTTATCTAGCTCCGAATGTCTATCTGGGATTTGTCCCATTGGTATATGCACGTCGTGTTTGATTTGAGCTATTTCGAGCTCATGGGGCTCTCTAACATCAAGCAATGTAAAGTCTTCATTGTTTTGTATCAGTCCGTTTAGTTCGTATGCGTTAACTGACTTCATATTATCTCCAATCATTAACTTCGATTATTTGTTTTGGGATTGTAAATTTGGTTTTCTTAATTAGGATAATTTAAATGGTTTTAATAATTGCTATAACCGCTTTTTTGCTAGTTACAGTTTTTTTTGTGCTTGATACAGCAAAAGATCAATCCACAACTAGTGAGTTATCAAGTTTTTTATCCCCATTTGAATCTGAGACTTTTGTTCGTCACAATTATGCGGCTCCGGTTGAGTCTGTTTGGAAAGAAGTTTCCAATCTAGCAGGCTATAATTATTGGTTTCCAGGTGTTGCTCGACTCCTTCCTGTGGTTGAAACCGATCGTTATGTTCATAAATATTCTTTCGATAAATTTGATTTTACCCCAGGCTCTGAACTCACCGTTCGTCCCCGTGGTCCTTTTCCAGCTGGAAAAGGTATGATTGCATCTGCGGTACCTAACAAAAAACTAGAGATGGTCATGCAATTTAATCCCTTGAATAAGGAGTTTGTTCGCTTTGATTTAAGCTCACATAGCGAAGGGACAACATTAACATGCACACGTAAAAGCTATGGTCCTTTTTCTTTTTTAACGGTTTGGGGGTTTGATTCAAAAAAATCAAAAATACTTGATAATCTTGGTTTTTTAATACCAGAGCAAGAATTGGTAGAATCTGCTTTGAAAGATTCTAAAACTGCTGTGAAAGATGATTCAGACAGCTTATTTCAGGATAAAAATTTGATGGCTGCCTATCTTGTTAATAAAGCTCTTGATGGTGATGATAATATCATAAAAGCCACTCAAGATGTGTACTCTAGGGGGAAAGCTAAGGCAATGCTTATTAAAATTAACGCAGGTAAAATGGATCGTCCTCCCATGCCTGATCCGGGGATGCAAGATTCTACAACAGCTGCGCCTCTGGCAGCCAANGCANCACCGGCTAGTCAACAGCAGAGCCCAGAAGACATTCTCGCANCTGTAGTAAATCAAGCCTTAGATGGTGATGATGGACCATTAAACGCTTTAGACAACAAGGTGATCAGGGCTAAGGCAAAAGCGCTAATAGTTAAGATAAACAAAGGAACAGCAGAAAGACCAGCGNTACCATCAAGCGAACCGTTAAAGAAAGATGCAGATCAAAGTGAAGAGTCAAAAAATACAAATGAGACTGAAGACAAAGACAAAATGATAGAAAGGCTTGTTGCGGATGGAGTTCAGGGTAAGATGGATGAAATAAATAACCTTAANGACAAGGTTTTAAGAGGAAAAATAAAAGCAGCGATTGTAAAAGCAAAAAGATCCTCTTAAANACTCACTTTATATAATATAAAATTAAAAGAATTCACTATACATAATCTACAATTATAAGTGGATTTTTTGTCTATAATCGATTGGTATAATGGATTATACCATTTAAACCAGCCCAAACGCCTTAATCACTATTTTTAGGATAGCTAAAGACTAATTTTAGCGTATTCGTGGTTGAGCTTTATAAAAACCTATCAAACTTTTATTNTTGATATAATAACAAAATTCAAATTCATTTANAAAACATNTAATGCAAGCAGTATCATTATAGTAAAAGAACCNTTTTAAGAACAAATTNCTTTATGTATAATATAATGTATACATCCTTAATAGAGTGGGAAATGTAAAAACATTTCCCATTAACTGTGTGGGATCAATTATATTACATATTTTACAAAGTATTTTTATAGGTTTCAATTATATCATAAAACCTATAATGGTTATTTTTTTATTCTATATCGAAATATAGATAACTTTTCAAGTATATTAATTTCGAAGATAATTAAGGTGAAATATTTTATCATTATTTATTGAATAAAATCATTAAGTGTTTTGTTAGATTAGACAGATGTTGGCATTTAGGATTTATTATTCTATTCAATTAATTTATAGAATTTGTTAAGGTTGTATCTATTATTCTGCTAAAATTATATCAATTTCCTATAATCCGATATATTTTAGAGAGTTATAATAATTATTCCGAATTATTTAATTGATTCGACTTTAAGTTGATATTGATATAACGAGCTGGTATTTTGAACCTTTACTTTTTTTACTAGCTTTGTTGATATCATTGATGAGCTGGATTCAAATAACTTTATACCCTTTCCAAATATTATTGGATGAGGTGTGATGTACATATCGGTTAAGTAGTTTTTGAATCTTTCGTTGGTCTTACCACCACCTGCTATAAAGACTTGTTTGTGGCTTATGGATAGCTCGTTTATTATTTCTTTAGGCTCATCATTTCTGTGAAATACGATTATTTTTCTTCCTACCAACTCATTTTCTAATGTTTCATATGTTGTTGAGCCCATTATAACCGGGTAGCCCATTGTTTGGCTTTTAAATAAGCTCAAATCTTTCGTCCAATTTGTTTTTTCATTGCTGTGTCTAGCTATAAAGCCATCTAATGTGGTGGCACAAATTAATATTATTTTCATTTTAGGCTGCCGGCAACAGATGTTGTCAGGCTTTTAGGGTCGATATATTGATTTATTGCTTTATTAATCGACTGTTTATCCAATGCGTCTATTCTTTCATTATATTTATCCAGATATTCAATCGATCTACCCTTTTCTGCATTTGTAAGTATTTTATCTACAAAACCTGATGTGGTATCTAAACTTACTTGAAATGCACCTTTAAATGTGGTTTTCTTAGCTTGTAATTCTTCTTCTGTTATGCCGGTTTCAAACCAGCTATTAATTTGTTCTACGGTTGCATCACACCCTTTATCTAGAATGTCTGGTGAAAAAGTCCCCCAGGTGTACCAATGCCCGCTTATACCATAGCTGCACCCCGCCATACCTGAACCTATACCATACGTTAATCCTTGTTCGTCTCGCACAGTTTGCATTAGCCTTGCAGAAAAATTTCCACCCAATATATATATACCCATCATTAGACTGTAGTAATCCTTATGATTATCATTGATATCTATAGACTGGCCTACGAAAAGATCACAGCTTGTTTTATCTTTGATGATACATTCGATAAATTTATGGACTCTTTTATTTGGGGCAGGAAAATTATACTCATTTGAAATTGACTGTTTAGCCATAGGTGAAAATTCGTTTATTATTAGTTGATTAAGACTATCTGGATCAACGTCTCCAACAGCGGCGATGTTTATTGTGCCTAAGCCATATGCTTTTTGATGATAATCTTTTAGTTGCTCTACAGATATATTATCAACCATCGATATTGTATCATCGATATTGTACCGAGCGTTTGGGTGTGCTATAGGATAGAGCTGTGATACAAAATTAATATTGGCCTGTTTCCTTGTATCCTCTTTTGAACGCTCAAGGTTTGCGATAATTCTTTTTTTCAAAATTGTCAGCTCATCACTATCATACCTAGGCTCTTGAAGCATTTCTGATAGTAGCAAAATTACTTTTTCAAGGTCATTAGACAAGCAATGCGCTGTGAAGTTGATATGGTGATTAGAAACTATAAAGTTAATATCGGCACCTATTGAATCTAGGGCCTCACTTATGTCGTGTTTTGATTTTTTAACCGTTCCTTTATCTAACATTGAGCCAGATAGAGAAGCAATTTTCGAGTTAGACTTTTTAGCGTGAAATTCGCCGCCTTTCAAACTACCAGAAAGAGTTACAACACCATCAACTTGGGTCGGAGCAATATAGGTTGACAAACCGTCAAGATTTTCAAATACTAAAACTTTTTCTGAAAAAGACATGTATTATTGTTTAGGAACAAACCAGCCCGTGGTACTTGCATCATCATGTAAATATTTTTTAGCTACTTTTTTTATGTCTTTGACTGTTACAGATTTTATTTTATCTAAATAGGTAGTATAAAATTGCCAATCCCCAATTGCAATAGCCTCATTTAGTGCGCTGGCAACAGCATAGGATCCATCTCTACTAAAGGCCACCGTCGCTTTGGTTTGCGCGATTGCTCTATCAAGCTCTTTTTGCTCAACGCCTTCAGTTTTTATGGAAGTATATTCGTTTAAAATAATGTCTTCAACTTTTTGATGGTCAGTGTTTGGAGTCAAAAATGCGTATGTGATAAAAAGTCCATTGTCTTTGAACGGGAAATCATACATAAAAAGAGATGAGGCTAACCCTTGGTCAACAATTTTTCTATGCAACCTGCTGGATTTTCCATCACACAAAATTCTACCAAGAATATGTAGAGCGTGCGTGTCACTGTTCAAGCCTTCAGGAGTTTTGTGAGCAACGGCAACAATGCCCGTTTGTCCCGATCTTCTCACCACAACTCGCCTTGGTCCTTCTTGAATGGGCTCTTCCGTGTATACTTTTGGTATTGTATGTTCACTTCTTTTGTGTACCCCAAAGTGCTTTGCTATTAATGCTAATGTTTCATCTTTGTCAAAATCTCCAATAACAGTAGCGGTTGCATTGTTGGGCCAATAATAGACATCATAAAATTCTTTTAAACGCTCTGTTGAAACATTCTCAATGTCAGATCTCCATCCTATGGTTGAGTGGTGGTATGGATGTGCCTGATAGGCTGTTGCCCACACATTTTTATCTAAAACATCAAAAGGGCTGTTTTCACCGCGTTCATATTCGTTGCGTACAACTGTCATTTCTGGTTGTCTATCTTCATCTTTTATAAATGAAAATCTCATCCTGTCAGCTTCGATAGATATAGCCTTCTCTAGATGTTCTTTTGGTACAACTTCAAAATAATTTGTTCTGTCATTCCATGTTGTAGCATTTATTTGGGCTCCTATACTTTGAAGCTCGTCCCATATTGCGGTTCCTTTCTCCTTGTTGTAATTACGTGATCCCTTGAACATGAGGTGTTCCAGTAGGTGCGTAGATCCAGTATAACCGATGGCTTCATTTCGAGACCCTACATGATAGGTTACCATAAAAGTTGCAACAGGTGTGGAAGAGTTTTGAAGCATTAGAACTTTTAAGTCATTTGATTTTAATTGATATTCTTCAATACCCTGCGATGATCGTACGTGCTGGAAAAGGTCTGACATGCTTACTTCTTTGGTATAAACAAGTCGGTGATTGTTCCATCAAATACTTCGGAGGCCAGAGCCACTGTTTCCCCTAGTGTCGGATGGGGATGAACAGTAAGCGCTATGTCTTCAGCATCAGCTCCCATCTCAATAGCAAGCATTCCTTCTGAAATTAAATCTCCTGCGGATGGACCAACTATTCCAACACCCAGGACTGTATTATTTTCGGGGTTGAATAAAATTTTTGTTTTTCCTTGGTTTGCCCCCATAGCTATAGCTCTACCGCTTGCAGCCCAGGGAAATTCTGCCTTGGTGTATTTGGTTCCTTCGTTTTTCGCTTGAGTTTCAGTTAGACCACACCATGCTACCTCTGGATCAGTATAAACAACACTCGGAATTGCTCTGGGATCAAATATAGAAGGATGTCCACACGCAACTTCCGCAGCTACTTTTCCCTGGTGGGTTGCTTTATGAGCGAGCATGGGATTATCTGAAATATCACCTATAGCGAAGATATTATTTACTGAAGTTCGTTGGTAGCTGTCAACGCTGATAAAACCTTGGTCAGTTACAGCAATGCTTGTGGAACCAAGATTCAACAAATCAGTATTAGGCTTTCTTCCTATTGCGATGAGGATTTTTTCATATTCATAGAACTCGTTTTTTCCATCACGATCAATGGTTACCTTAATTTTTTTGGATTTGCCTTCTTTAATGTCTACGACCTTTGAACCAAGCATGATAGTTTTAAATTGTTTTTTCAGTTTTCGCTCTAAGGGTTTTACAATATCTCTATCTGCTCCTGGAATCAGGTTAGGCAAAAATTCTACCAAAGATACCTGTGAACCAAGGGTTGCATAGACCTGTCCCAGCTCTACACCTATCACACCACCTCCAATAATGAGCATGTCTTTAGGAATGTTTTCAAGATCCAGTGCGGTTCGTGAGGTGAGAATGTTTTTATTATCTTTTGGGATGTTTGGAAGCATGGACGATGAGGAGCCAGCAGCAATAATGCAATAATCATATGTAATTGTTTGATTTTTGTCCTCATGAGAGACCTGGACTTCAGAATCAGAAATGAAAGTGGCACTACCTTGGATGAATTCGACTTTCCTTGCTTTTGCCATACTGGCTATTCCGTTGTTTAGTTGTAATACTATTTTATCTTTGTGTTGACGAATGGTGTCAACATCTATTTTAGGCTTTCCAAATGTAACGCCCATCTTCGACAAGGACTCTGCCTCATCCATTACTTTAGTTATATGCAAGAGAGCTTTTGATGGGATGCATCCTCTGTTTAGACATACTCCGCCCAGGTGTTCATCTCGATCAACAAGGACTACTTTTTTTCCTAGGTCTGCTGCACGAAACGCAGCTGCATATCCCCCAGGTCCAGCCCCTATTACAAGTATTTCAGTGTGTTTAGATTTGCTCATGTTATTTACTTAAAAATCCTAACTCTTCAATGGTTTTCTTTAGTTCAGTAGTGAACCTTGCTCCGGCTGCGCCATCAATGATACGATGATCGTATGATAGGGAAAAAGGCATGATATATCTTAGAGCCGGTTCTTTTGACTTAGGATCAAATACCTGTTCCCAACGACTTTTTGAAACACCAAGAATTGCGACCTCAGGAGGGTTGATTATTGGTGTAAAAAAAGACCCACCAATTCCACCAAGACTCGAAATAGTAAACGTGCCCCCTTTCAAGTCGCTCGGCTTTAGTTGTCCGCTTCTTGCATTTTCGCTCAAGATAGTTAATTCTTCAGAAAGCTGTAAAATGCTTTTTGAATCTACATCCATAATCACAGGAACCACTAAGCCATTTGGTGTGTCAACCGCTATACCAATGTTGTAGTAGTGTTTCATAATGAGGGTTTCACCAGTATGATTTAAGGAGCTATTTAGCTCAGGCATCGATTTCAAAATATCGACCGTCGCTTTCAACAAAAATGGTAAGAACGTGACTTTAGTATTCTTTTGTTTGAGATCATCATTCATGTTACGTCTCTGAGAATCGAGATCTGTGATATCAGCTGAATCAAACTGAGTAACATGCGGAATGCCTTGCCAAGCTTCTTGAAGTCTTTTGCCAGTTATTTTTTTTATCCTACTTAGTTTAACCTCCTCAACAGCCCCCCACTGTGAAAAGTCTACTTGAGGATTAATTGAGATTGCGGTTTTACGCTCTGCCGCCATTTGTTTTTTTATGAACGCATTAAGATCGTCTTTAGTAATGCGGCCTTTGTTTCCTGTGCCGGAAAGCTGTTGTAAAGCTATTCCAAGCTCCCTTGAAAGACGTCGCACACCCGGCGATGCAAGAAATTTATCTGCAGAGTTTGGCAAATCGTGTTGTGGATTGGCCTGTTCTAAAACACTAGGCTCATCAACTGTTTCTGGTTGAGGTTCCTCTACTGGCTCTGGATCAACCCCGCTAGAGTCAGCAATATTTGATTCAATTTTTGCTAAAGTCATTCCCACCTTCACCTCGGCGCCAGCTTCAACCAATAATTCTTTTATCGTGCCGGAGGTTTCGGTAGGTATTTCCATTGATGCCTTGTCTGATTCTAGTACAAAGATAGTGTCACCATTAGCGACAGTATCACCAACCTTAACNGATACCTCGCTCACCTCGGCGCCGTCGATGCCTTCACCAAGATCCGGTAGAACTACATCTATGATTTGTTTTTTCATTTAAACATCAATGGGGTTTGGTTTTTCTGGATCTATCTCATACGTACTCATAACAGTATCTGCTAAAGAAGAATCNAATTTTTTATTTTTTATTAATGCACGAATTACATTTAAGGTAATATAATATCTATCTACTTCAAAAAAGTGCCGCAAGTTTTCTCTAGTATCGCTTCGGCCAAAACCATCTGTTCCTAATGCATAGTATGGTCCCGGAATGTAGGAAGATATTTGCTCCCCAACCATTTTAATATAGTCCGAAACAGCAACTGTTGGGACATCGCTGTTTACTATACATTCTTCAAGGTAAGATTTCTGGCTTTTGTCAGAAGGGTGTAGCGTGTTCCATCTATCTACCTCCTCAGCGTTTTTCCTGAGCTCGCTAAAACTTGTAACATTCCAAACCTCGCAGTGGATGTTCCAGTCTTTTGATAACAATTCACTAGCGGCTAGAGCTTCATTTAGTAGGGGACCACTACCAAAAATTCGAGCATCTGCATTCTTAGAATCCTTGATTTTATACAAGCCTTTTATAATACCATGGGTGGCATCATTTGGTATCGGAGGGTGCAAGTAATTTTCATTTTCAAGAGTCAGGTAATAAATAACGTCCTTATCTTGCTCGCACATTTCTTTAAGCCCTTGATGAACGATTGTTGCTATCTCATAGCCATATGCAACATCGTACGCTTTGATATTTGGTGATGCAGCAGCGGCTAAATGACTATGACCGTCTTGATGTTGGAGCCCTTCGCCGTTAAGAGTTGTCCTTCCAGCTGTACCCCCCAAGAGAAACCCTCTGGAGCGCATATCACCAGCAGCCCAAACTAAATCCCATACACGCTGAAACCCAAACATTGAGTAATATATATAAAAAGGGATCATTTTAATTCCATGATTGCTATAGCTTGTTGCCGCGGCGCAAAAAGACGACATGGCTCCAGCNTCATTGATNCCCTCTTCAAGGATTTGACCATTTTGTGCTTCTTTATAGTAAAGGAATTGATCAGAATCTACAGGTTCATACAGTTGACCTTTGTGTGCATATATACCAAGCTGTCTAAATAGAGGGTCCATTCCAAATGTTCTTGCCTCATCGGGAACAATTGGAACAATATATTTACCAATTGATTTGTCTTTTGTCAACAAAGTAAGCAGTCTAACGTATGCCATGGTGGTAGACACCTCTCGCTCCCCAGTACCTTTTAACAGTTCATCGAAAATAGTGATATCAGGAACGCTTAATTTGTTAGCTTTGGTTGATCGAAAGGGAACGTCTCCACCAAGCAACTCTCTTTGATTTTGTAAATACTTAAACTCNTTCGATTCTTTTTTAAACTGATAAAATGAAGCCTGTTTGGCATCATTGTCATTTAACTCTACTTTGAACCGATCGCGATAATGAAGAAGCTGATCATCGTTGAGTTTCTTTTGGTTGTGGGTAATGTTTCTCCCCTCGCCAGCATCTCCCAAACCAAACCCTTTTATAGTGCGAGCAAGTATGGCTGTTGGTTTGTCTTTACTGTTAATGGCTTCATGATAAGCAGAATACATTTTAATTGGGTCATGCCCTCCAGCAAGCATATCCTCGAGTTCTTGATCTGAAAAATCACTCACCATNTTCAATAATTCTGGATCTTTACCAAAGAATTCTTTTCTAAAATAAGCGCCACCCTCAACGATGTATTTTAGTANNTCTCCATCAACAAGTTCAGAAAGATTTTTTAGGAGCTTCCCGTTAACGTCTTTTTCAAACAAACCGTCCCACTCAGATCCCCATATTACTTTTATAACATTCCAACCGGCACCNCTGAAAGCACCCTCCAGTTCCTGTATTACTTTTGAGTTACCCCTTACAGGACCATCAAGTCTTTGCAAGTTACAATTGACGACGAAAATCAAATTATTTAAATTTTCTCTTGATGCAAGAGTTAAAGCTCCTAACGATTCAGGCTCATCCATTTCACCATCACCTGTATAAACAAACACTTTTCTANCCGTCTCNTCCATAAGACCCCTATCAATCATATAGCGCATAAATCTTGCTTGATAAATTCCCATGATTGGGCCCAATCCCATTGATACAGTGGCGAACTGCCAAAAACTTGGCATTANATATGGGTGGGGGTATGAAGACAAACCGCCCTCATTTGAAAGCTCCTGTCTGAAGTTTTCTAGGTGTGTTGTTGTAAGTCTTCCTTCAAGGAACGAGCGCGCGTAAATTCCCGGAGAACAATGACCCTGAAAAAAAATAAGATCCTGTCCATTGGGGTTTTTTGGACCTTTGAAAAAATGATTAAAAGCAACCTCATAGAGAGTTGCTGCAGACGCATANGTTGATATNTGGCCTCCNGTACCAGGTCGCGCTGTATTAGCTCGTGTAACCATAGCCATCGCATTCCAGCGAATTGCAGATCCAATACTTTCTTCTAGCTCAAGGTTNCCAGGATATTTGAGCTGCTCACCCTTTGGAATGGTATTAATGTAGGGGGTGTTGGTGTTAAAAGGTAGTCGAGCCCCCTTAGCTTGAGCATATGATATTAGGCTTTGCAATAGAAACTGTGTTCTTTCTTGGCCGTACTCTTCCAATGCATCTTCAATCGACTCTAGCCATTCTTTAGTTTCTTGTGGATCGGTATCTTTATACATATTTATTAAANATTATCAATCGAGAAATTACACACTTTCAGGAAAAATAAGTTTGGTTTCCNAAAACANTACTTAACTAGTGCTGATCNGTTTATAAATGCGTAATGGTTATATGATTATCGGACAAATAGGTTCTAGTTTTACTGCAGACGGGTGCAGATGTTAAAAGGGTAACTTTACCACCTGTCTTGTTCTTGATTTTATTGGCCTGATCCAAAATCCTTTCCCCATCTTTCATGATGACTCTTGATTTTCTGTCAAGGACTATGGCTATCGAGTCTGGTAGTTTGGTAAGTTTTGTTCTTGAGGTAAGATTATACAGCGTTGGGTCAAGATAGTCTAGGCTCATCGAATGACTCCGCACCCAATACGACTACCAGCCGCTCCAGAGGGTTGTGATATATAATCGTCGACACCGGAGTGGACTATAATTGCACGACCGATTATGTTTGATTTTCCAGGATTAGAGATTGACCANCTTTTGAACAAGTCTTTCAATTTAAAGTTTGCTGTATTGTTTTCATCGATATTGATGTTTCCAATATCTCCGCTATGAAATGGTGGAACACCCCATTTACCATGATCTTCATTGGTAGGATTCCAATGCCCACCAGCGCTTTTTCCATCGACTGAGTCACAGTTGCCGTATTCGTGTATGTGTATTGCAAGACTTTTAGAATCAGCATCTCGAAGTTTTACGACCAAGGTTACGAGGCCGTTTTCCTCAACAAACTTTGCCACNCCATTGATTGGGTTGGAATTAAGGCCTTTGATATGAGCAATGGCCGTCGCTTTGTAAACACACCCTTGGGCTAACAAACAGGTTAATAATAATATTTTAATTTTCATGGTACAGTTTAAAATTNTCNTTAAAATTCTTTAATTGANGTTATGTTTTTACTAACACCAAAGCTAAATATTTCAACACCTAGGTAGTGCCAAACAGATGAGATTGGAGCTAGCCATTGACTTAAAATTACACCTTTTCTTGTTGGTATGTTCAAGGNATTTCTTTTACCAATACTCATAAATATTTTGCCTTTTTTAGAGCTATAGATTCTTGATACATCTGGAAATGTTGGCAGTTCTTCAAATGGGGTATTTCCGCGCAAATAACTAACGCCCGTTCTATTAATATGGTCTACGGCACTTGTGGTGTTTTTTTGGTTGTACACCCTATCAATTAACGCAATCGATTTAATACAAAAGCTGTTTTTGATTTTGTTAAGATTTCTAGGGTTTATAGATAAGGACGTGTTACAGAGAGGGTAAATGAATATTCGATTGTTATTGCTTNACCAACCGTGCCGNTTNTCTTGTGCCTCTTCTGTGTATCCAAACTGGTCAAAAATCTCTTTGGTGCAAAAATAATAAACCTTCACAACCTTGTACCAAAAAGAGAGGTGCCCACCCGTATCATAGTGCTNCCCTCTTCAACTCCGATTGTGTAGTCACCGCTCATACCCATTGAAAGGTTAATTANCGCTTCACTGCCAAGCTCTTTATTAAGAGAATCAGAAAATTTTCTTAAATCCACAAAGGCTTTACGGGTTCTTTGAATATCTCTTGAGAAAGGCCCCAAAGTCATAAGACCACTAACGTTAAGATTATCAAGGTTTAAACACTTAATAATCTCATCACACACCTTTGGTTTAAATCCTTTTTTATTTTCGTCACCACTTGTGTTGATCTCTAAAAGTGCTGGTATAAGCTTGTTTGCNTCTTTTGCTTTATTGTTTATTTTATTTGCCAACTTAAANGAGTCGACAGAGTCAATCGCGTCAAACATGTCAAAAAACTTATTAACTTTGTTTGTCTGCAAATGACCAATAAACCTCTTGGTAATTTTTGGCATATTCTCAAAAGATTTGAACTTTGCGGCAGCTTCCTGAATTCTATTTTCACCAATGTGNNGTACACCTAAAGAATAGATTTTTTCAATAATAGAAAAGGGTTGAGTTTTGGTAGCGGCGACGATTGTAACTTTTTGTGTTGCCCCGCTCTTTCTTTGTGTCGCTTTTAAAGTGTCAATTATCTTATTAAGGTTTTCAGAAAGAACCATCAATCGGTGCTGGGCGTTTCTTCTTTTGAGTTGGTATCAAGTGACATTTGGTTGTTTTCTTCCTTGCTTGTTGCACTGTCTTCACTAATAACTCTGGTTATAGAGGAAATATTGGTGCCTTCATCTAACTTGACAAGACGAACGCCTTGGGTGACTCTTCCAATAGCGCGAATTGCACTTACAGGTTGCCTCATCAAAACACCCGAATCGGTGATTACGATCAAATCGTCTGAGTCTACCACTTCCATTATATTGACCATTTTTCCAGTCTTATCCGTACATCGCATTGTCAACACACCCTTCCCTCCGCGCGTTTGAGTGCGATATTGAAGAACCTCTGTTCTTTTTCCATAACCTTTTTCCGTGGCGACTAAAATGGTTCCCTCTCTTTTCACGATCAACATTCCAACAACGTAGTCCTCTTTTGAGCTGAGGGCTATGCCTTTTACACCCATAGTTTTTCTTCCACTAGCTCTGACATCATTTTCAGAAAAACGTATTGATTTACCTTCGTGCGTTCCAAGCAAAATATCGTTTTCTCCATTTGATATTCTAGCCTGTATTAGTTTGTCACCCTCTCTAATTTCAATTGCATATATTCCACCCCTTCTTGGTTTTCCGTACGCTGAGAGAACGGTCTTTTTAATTACACCGTTACGGGTAGCCATAACAATGTAATGGTTGTCGTCAAACTCCTTCACGCTGACAAAAGCCTCTACTCGATCCTCTGGGTTACAACCAATTAGGTTCACGATAGCCCTACCCCTAGAGGCTCTACCGGCTTGAGGTATGTCGTATACTTTTAACCAGTAGCATTTACCAGTATCTGTAAAGAACAACATATAATTATGAGTGTTCGCAATAAATAAATGTTCGACAAAATCTTCGTCTTTACTCATAGCACCTTGGACGCCCCGACCGCCACGTCGCTGGCTTCGGTATGTATTTAAAGCTGTACGTTTAATATAACCCTGATGTGTGATTGTTAGAACAACCTCCTCTTCAGCTATCATATCTTCCATTGAGAACTCGGTGTCTACCGGCACAATCTCTGTTCTTCTTTCATCGCCATACTGGTCGCGTATTTCTAACAACTCGGTTTTAATTATCTCCATCCTTTTTGTTTTGTTTTCGAGAACGCTCTTCAAGTTTGATATGATTTGTATAAGTTCTTTGTATTCAGAGACGACCTTGTCAACCTCTAGGCTGGTTAATCTTTGAAGTCTCATATCTAAAATTGCTTGAGATTGTAATTCGGACAGATTAAAACTGTTCATAAGTCCTTCTTTGGCTTGGGCGGGATCTTTGCTCCCACGGATGACCTTAATCACAGCATCAATATTATCTAAAGCAATCTTTAGCCCTTCTAAGATGTGCGCTCTTGCCTCAGCCTCTTTAAGTTCAAACTCGGTTCTTTTAACAACAACCTCATGTCTAAATTCGATGAAGTGATTTAAGACTGTTTTAAGAGACATTACTTTTGGGACCCCATCAACGAGCGCTAATAATATTATACCAAAGGTATCTTGTAGTTGCGTGTGTTTGTAAAGTTGGTTTAGTATCACCTCAGGAACTGCATCTCGCTTAGTTTCAACAACCACACGTATACCATCTTTGTCTGACTCGTCTCGCAAATCACTAATACCAATAACTTTTTTATCGCGTACGAGGTCTGCTATTTTTTCAACCAGAGCGGATTTATTTGTTTGATATGGGACCTCGGTCACAACGATGCTGTTGCGACCTTTTTTATTGGTTTCAATATGTGCGCGTGCTCTCATTTTAATTTTTCCACGACCCGTTTCGTAGGCATCTTTTAAACCATCCATACCTAAAATAAGACCAGCGGTTGGAAAATCTGGTCCTTTAATGTGCTGCATTAACCCCTCAGTTTCAATTGAAGGGTTATCAATAATTGATACAAGACCATCAATAACCTCTGACAAATTATGGGGTGGAATTTTAGTGGCCATACCAACAGCTATTCCCTCAGATCCNTTAATTAAAAGAGTTGGAACAGATGATGGTAAAACGTTTGGCTCTTTGAGAGTTTCGTCAAAATTCAAATCCCAATCAACAGTCTCTTTATCAAGATCTTTTAACATTTCGCTGGAGAGTTTTGTCATCCTAGATTCTGTATATCTCATTGCGGCGGCGTTATCACCGTCAATGGAGCCAAAGTTCCCCTGGCCATCTACCAGCTCGTATCTCATAGAGAAGTCTTGCGCCATGCGAACTANCGCATCATAAACCGAACTATCCCCGTGCGGATGGTATTTGCCTAAAACGTCACCGACTATCCTTGCTGATTTTTTATAAGGCCTGTTCCAGCTTGAGCCAAGCTCGCTCATACCATAAAGAATTCTTCTGTGTACGGGTTTAAGACCATCTCTTACATCGGGTANCGCTCGTGAGACAATAACAGACATAGAGTAGTTGAGATAGCTTTCTTTCATCTCATCTACAATATCTCTAGGTAGTGTGTTATCTCTATTAAAATCTGACATTTTTTACTCCAAAATTATACATCGAGGTTAACGACAAACTTTGCGTTTCGCTCAATAAACTCACGCCTAGCTTCAACATCGCTTCCCATTAGGTTTTGAAATGTTTCTGCTGCTTCTGCTGCGCTTTCAACTGTTACTTTCATTAGGGTTCTTTTTTCTGGATCCATGGTGGTTTCCCACAGTTGACCAGGATTCATTTCACCNAAACCTTTATATCTTTGGATACCAACCTTAGTGTTTTTATTGTCTTTCTTCATGCGCTCAATAAGCAAATCTCTTTCGTTGTCATCATAAGCGTAGGACTCTTTCTTGCCTTGTGATACTCGATATAGTGGGGGNAGTGCAAGATATAAATATCCACCATCAATCACGTCTTTCATTTTTCTATAAAAGAATGTGAGTAAAAGGGTTCGAATATGAGAGCCATCAACGTCTGCGTCTGTCATAATGATNATTTTATGGTATCTTAANTTTTCTAAATCAAAATCACCTGGTGATTTTTCACCANACTCATCATCNGANCCTCCGAAACCAGCTCCAAGCGCAGTGATAATGGACTGAACTTCGTTGTTTGAGAGTAGTTTATCAACACGAGCTTTTTCAGAGTTTATCACTTTACCGCGTAGTGGCAAAATGGCTTGTGTTCTGCGATCGCGACCCTGCTTTGCAGAACCACCCGCAGAATCACCTTCGACCAAATATAGTTCACAAAAAACNGGGTCNCGGTTTGAGCAATCAGAAAGCTTGCCGGGCAAAGATGATCCACCTAGGGCGCTTTTTCTTCTGATAAGTTCTCGTGCTTTGCGNGCGGCTGAACGACTTCGTGCCGCCAAGAGGGCNTTTTCTANAATACGACGACCTATTGATGGGTTTTGTTCGAGAAAATCAAGGATCCCNTCATAAACAACCTTATCAACAATTCCTTTTACATCACCATTTCCGAGCTTTGTTTTGGTTTGACCTTCAAACTGGGGCTCTGCAACCTTGACACTAACAATAGCGGTCANCCCTTCACGAAAATCTTCGCCCGTGAGGNTTATTTTTTCGTTTTTCTTAGCTTTTATCAGGTTGTTTTTTGAGGCGTGATTGTTCATTGCTCGTGTCAATGCGGACCTAAAACCAGATAAATGGGTTCCACCCTCAATGGTGTTAATATTATTAACAAACGTTAAAATATTATCGTTATANGTGTTNCCGTATCGCAACGCAACCTCTACAGGCACGACACCATCNTCACGGTTAACGGTGATTATTTTNTTNTGCAAAGGGTTGTTGTGTTCGTCAAGNTATTTTACAAAATCACTTAAACCCCCNTTNAACNTAAACACNTCTGACTCACCNTGTTCNGACCGCTCATCTTTAAGGTGNATTTCAATCCCTCTGTTTAAATAAGCAAGCTCACGCAACCTTTCACTGATTATATCATATTCGAAAGTGGTTGTTTTAAAAATTTTGCTGTCAGGATAAAANCAAACCTTTGTNCCTGTTTTTTTTGCGGTACCGACGGTTTTGAGTTTTGTTTGTGGTTCGCCTATTTTATAATCTTGCTTGTGGATTTTTCCATCTCTTTTAACCTCAACCCACATCCATTCAGACAGCGCGTTCACCACAGACACACCCACACCATGAAGACCACCAGATACTTTATAAGAGCCTTTGTCAAACTTTCCACCTGCGTGTAAAACCGTCATAACCACCTCAACTGCGGGTTTTTTTTCCTCTTTGTGAATGTCAACAGGAATTCCCCTTCCGTCGTCTTCTACAGTAACCGAACCATCGCTATTAAAAACAACCGTGATGCGGTTACAATAACCCGCTAACGCTTCATCAATAGAGTTATCAACCACCTCATAAACCAGGTGGTGTAAGCCTCTTTTTCCAACATCACCAATATACATAGCGGGTCGTTTTCTTACCGCTTCTAACCCCTCAAGGACTTTGATATTTTCTGCGCTATAACCTTTGTTTGTTTGTGTATCGCTCATATAAAACGAATCTCCTTAATTGTGTTTTTACCCAACCTGTTGTTTAGCTCTTGTATTATATCTTGATGTTTAAACAGCAACTCTTGTCTCCATGTTGAGTTTGAAACAGAAACAGTAATAACGCCGTGCTCAACACTCACCGGTTCTGTGTTTTTTGAAACCCTATCACCAACAACCTCATCCCATATCGCAATGGCGGTATTTTGCTTAACGCCTTTTTTTAACCCATAGTTATCAAGAAAGGTTTTGATTGATGTGTTTAGTTTTTCCAATTTCTCACCAGATGAATGGTTTTGTTGTTGATGTCTTTAATATCAATTCCATGCTGTTCCGCTGTCACGAGATCGGTGTTGGTTATAAATGCTTGCCCCGAGCTCTTAATCAGGTCAAATATTGCATTACCCCTCTCAAGGTCAAGCTTTGAAAACAAATCATCAAGNAGTANGGTTGGTTTTTTCCCGGTCTCTTTTTCNATAAAACAGTGTTCGGCTATTTTGATTACAACAAAGGCGAGNTTGTGCTCTCCTTGTGAACCAAATATTTTTAGGTTTTTAGAATTAAAATAAGGGGTGTATTTGTCTAAATGGGGGCCGGTTAGTGTTCTNCCCAACAAAAACTCTTTGTCGTTTTTTTCTCTTANGTTTTCGTAAAACCATTCGGTTGAGGGGTTTGATGGGTGATCGTAATCAACCATCACATCAACGCTTTTGTTATAGTCCTTACAAACGTTTTTAATGCTGTCTTTAAATTTTGATTGTAAAAGTATTTTTTCTTCCCACAACATACAACCATATTTGACCAACGGCTCGTCCCANACTTCTACTTCTTTTCTGCTTTTCTTGTTTTTTAAAAGGAAATTTCTGTTTTTTAAAACACTGGAATAGTTTATTAGTTTTTTGAAATAGTTTTTGGAGGTGTTTGAAAAAACCCTATCAAAAAACTTTCTNCTNTCTGAGTGGGGNCCTTTTGTAATTTTTTCTTCTTCNGGTGAAATAAGAACGGTTGGGTTTTGACCAACAAGGTCTTTGGTTGTTTTTTCTATTTTATTAATTTTAATTTTTTTCGAGGGTTTTGTGGTTTGGTGGAACACAATTTCCTTGTCACCAAAACCCGCTTTTATTATTGTCTCCTGTTTTTTTGTGGTTATTGTTTCAACAAGCCTGTTTGTTTTAAAACTTTTACCGTTGCTTAAGATATGAACTGCTTCAATAATTGAGGTTTTTCCAGATCCGTTNTCACCCCAAATGATGTTTATGCCTGGTGAAAAATNAAAAACAATATCTTCATGATTTCTAAAATTAATCATTTCGATTTTTTTAATAGACATTACCTTTTTTTAAGATGTTGGCTTGGTTTATAAATTTAAAAAGGGGCAATTTATTCGTTTAAACGTATCGGCATTAATAACATAGTAAGNTTTTGGTTTTCTTCTTGAACNGTGGGTATAAAAAGAGCGGCGCTTATTGGTGATTTTAATTGAACTGTTATTTTATCAGAACCAATATGAGANAAAACATCTTTAAGGTAAGCTGCGTTATACCCAACGGTAATGTTTTCTCCCGTATAATTACCAACCACCACTTCTTTTGCTTTTGTTGACTGTTCAGCGTCTTCTGTTGAAATTGTAATTTGNTCTCCATTTAAACTAAGNGCTATTTGGTGTGTTGATTTGTTAGAAAAAATAGACACTCTTTTAACAGCAGATAATAAATCTTTTTTATCAACNGTTAGATTTTTATCGTTATCGTTTGGTATTACAGAATCAAAGTCAGGAAATTTTTCGTCGATAATTCTAGTAAAATATTGATCGTTTCCAATGTTGGTTGTTANATGGTTTTCACCCAANGATAATTGTACACTCTCCACATCAAANCCCACAGAAAGAAGGTTGAGAAATTTTTTAGGAACAATAACATCTCCTACATTATCACTTGNTTCGTTGTTACTGTTTTCATATTTAACNAGTCTATGACCATCCGTTGCAACAGCCGTCAAAGAATTTTTATCAAACTTAAATAACACACCCGTAAGCGCTGGTTTCAAATCATCTCTACTTACTGCAAAAGAGGTGGTGTTAATAATATTTTTTAAGGTTTGACCATTAATTATAAGGTTAGTTTTAGACTCAACTGAGGGTGTANTGGGAAACTCATCAAATGGTTTCCCTACAATATCATAATTACCTTTATCTGTGGATATAG
This sequence comes from Fidelibacterota bacterium, assembly GCA_002724735.1. Taxonomy (GTDB): domain Bacteria; phylum Fidelibacterota; class Marinisomatia; order Marinisomatales; family TCS55; genus TMED108. The sequence goes on from PBPT01000010.1 coordinate 60,369, forward strand.
TTATTTTGTTTTCGCTATCAGTAGTTATCTCTATGCGAGATTCATCTGCTAGTTCATTGGTTATNCCTAACAGCATTTGAAGAGGAACCGCAACTGATCCAACAGACTCAATACTCGCAGCCAGNTTAACGATAACTGTTATCTCAAGATCAGTTGATTTAATAGTTGTTGATTGTTCAGAAACCTCTATTAAGACAGAGTTTAGAATTGGTAATGTTGCTCTACTAGGTGNTGCTTTTGATAGTTTTTGAAGTGCGCTTTGAAGTTCGTNTTTTGATGTTGAAAATTTCATTTAAGTAAAAAATATTTTTAATTGATTTAATGACAATTTTAGTTAATAAATCAACGATATAATCTTACCTAAAAACCTATCTTATAACAAGTTTTTTTAAGGATTGGTTTGTGATTTGTGTTTTAAAAAATAACTAAAATAAAAGATTATTATTTATATAGTAAGTGTAAAACAAAACAAGTTTTTATTTCAAAACATGTATAGTTTATTATTGAATTTTTTACATCTGTAATTAAAACAATAACTTCATGTGGAAAAAACCAAAATACATGTGTATTACTTTGTTTTTATCAACATTAATAAAACAATTATTTATTAAACTAAACGCCGTGGATAACTTTTGTGGAAAAACTAATTGTTAATAGATATATAGACGTTTTCTTTAGATTTTTTTATCCACATTTCAAACCATTCTGCTTGTTTTTGATTTAAAGCCATTGCTTCAATTTCTGTCCAATGTTTTAATAAATCAGCGGATCCACCTGCCTTAAAATCCTCTAACCACACCAAATGATAACCAAGGTCGGTNCTTACGGGCCCAGCACAAACCCCGCTTTCAATTTGGTTTAAAATTAACCCAAANTCTGGAATGGGATATGTTTTTGGATTTATCCAACCCAGATTACCACCAGAGCTTTTTGTTTCCTTGTCTGNTGAGTGTTGTTTTACGTTTTTGANAAACTGTTCTANTGTTGNTGATGAATCCTTCAGCGCCTGAGCTTTTTTATAAGCCCTGGACTCATCCGNCTCGGNTGTGGGGGGTGTTATCAAGATATGGCGAACGTTTATTTTATCACCCCTTATCTCTTCTGTTTCTATAATATGATACCCAAAATCCGTCTTAANAGGTTCGCTAACCTCGCCCGGTTTAAGGTTAAAAGCCACGGTCTCAAATTCTGTTACCAGCGTTCCTCTTTTTACAAAACCCAACGAACCCCCAGCTTGTTTTGCGCTAGGGTCTTGAGAATATTTTACAGCCATATCGGCAAAGGTTTCTTCGTTGTTTAGTATTTTTAATCTTATTTCATTTAACAGGTTGGTTGTTTTGTTTACCTGCTCCATTCCTGGCTCAACATCAACCAACAGATGTCTTATTTTTGCTGTGGTTGGGAAGCTTGGAATACTGTCTTTATATGTGTTAAAAAACAATTCAACCGCGTCTCTGTTCACACTAACCCCCGACATCAAGGTTCTTTGATATTTTTGCGTTATAAGCATGTCTTTTACATCGTACCAATATTCCCTTTTAAAAACCCTTAGCGGTTGCCCAAGCGCAACCTCTGCAGCTTCTTCGCTTCCAGCTTGTTGAACTATATTATCAATTTGNTGNTGGAGNGTTCTATCCACCTCCTTGTCATCAACCTCTATCGAGTCTAGTTCAGCCATTATNAGTATTACTTTTCTATTGACAATNGTGTTTATAATATTGTNTTTCAACTNCTGGATTTTGAGCCCATCNGTTCTTGGATCTAGTTTTTGTTGAAAAACAGCCATAGCCAATGACTGATTAACATCGCTCATTAAAACAACCCTATCTCCAACCACGGCAGCTACCCCATCAATTTTTTGACCGACAGAGCTCTGNGCAAAAACAGAGCCACAAATCAACAATATTTGAATTAGTGTTTTTTTATGGTTTTGCATATTCTNTTCCCAAACTATCAATTATTTTTTCTTTAAGCTGGTGTTTTTTAATTGCTAATAACTTTGCTTGAATTTCATCNCTCACAAACACCAANTCTTTTACCATTCCTNTTTTAAAAACCTCCAAAACATAAAACACCGTAAANCCGCTGTTCTGTTGGATGATGAAAGAACCACNNNTCCTTGTGTTGAACAACCGGTTAGATAAATTTTCTCTAATCTCACCTTTTTTAAAAACAACCCGCACTGGCTTGTGTTGTGTAATTACCCCCGATGACTTTTCGCTGTCTAGCGGGTTTCTATCAAGGGTGTTTTTGATTTTAATCGCGGTGTTTTTGTCAAACCCCTTAAACACTAACACCACAACCTCGTCATCATTCCTTTTAAATTCTGTTTTATGGTTGTTGTAATAGTTGTCTATTTCAGATATCGTAACCGTCGCGCGACCCATCGCTAAGCTCTCTATGTATTTAGCCGCAATAATTTTTTTATTAAACAGACTGAGTTCTTTTTTTAGGTTTTGATCATCAACAAACCNAGCCNCAACCGCTGCGCTATAAGCAGGGGCATCTTGGGTGTTGTGTTTTGGAGAGCCACAAGACAAGAACCAGATAAACAGAGTTTTGAAAAAAATTCGCANAGACTAAATTACCCNACACCCGCCACAGAAAACAACTTAGCAAAATCGCGAACAACNGACACCAAAACACNNTTGGTTTTACATTCAAAAACAACAACAAACCCCNTTTTTGACTGTTCAAACCGGTGTNTAATGTTTTTTGNTTTTGCAANATCCCCAACACNATTAATTANTTTGTTAATGGAAACACCACAATTTTGTTCTACTGTTATNTGGANATTCGATTGTTTAATATAACATTTTNTAGCAANAGAACCACNCAACGCACACCGCACCTTGCATATTAAAAAAAGGTTTTCAGCTTCCTCATTGGTCGAACCAAACTGGTCTTTTAGTTTTCTTTTTATACCATCAACCTCTGCTTCTGTTTTAGCATTAGCGAGTTGTTGATAATAATTAAGCCTGTCTTGAGCGGTGGGCATGTACTCTGTATCAATAAAAGCTCCAAAGTCAGCATTAACAACAACCTCTTTTTTTTGTGGCGGCACCAAGTCGCCCGATTTTTCTGATAGAGCTTCTGATAAAATTTTATTATACAGGTTTAAACCAACACGTAACATTTGACCACTTTGTTCGTGGCCAAACATGTTTCCAGCACCCCTAATTTCAAGATCTTTTATAGCAACACCATAACCCGACCCAAGGCTCGTATAATATTCCAGTGTTTTTAGCCTCTTGTACGCATCTGGGAGTAGTTTGGTTTTTTCGGGAATATATAAATAGCAATACGCTTGTCTATTTCCACGGCCAACCCTACCTCGTATCTGATAAAGTTGTGACAATCCAAAGTTTTGCGCGTCGTTTACAATAATTGTGTTAGCGTTTCTAACATCCAAACCCGATTCAATTATTGTGGTACAAACCAACACATCAACTTTTTTATTAAAAAACCCTAGTACGGTTTTTTCAAGAGGACCACTTGGCATCTGACCATGAGCGCCCTTAACGACCATATTGGGAAATAGGCTTGATATTTTATCTACAACAAAAGGCATGTTTTCTATCTTGTTATGAACAAAATACACCTGCCCACCCCGACTCAGTTCGTGCTTTATTTTTGTTTTTATATCTTTCCAGTTAAACCTACAAATATAGGTTTTAATCGGCTGTCTTTCCCGTGGGGGTGTTTCGATTTTTGAGGTGTCCCGTATACCAACCAGAGACTGTTGAAGTGTTCTTGGGATTGGTGTTGCTGTAAGGGTTAAGACATCAACACGAGCCTTTATTCTTCTAATTGCCTCTTTATGTTTTACACCAAACCGATGCTCCTCGTCAATAATTAACAACCCCAACCTGTCTGTCTTAACATCGCTACTTAACAACCTGTGTGTTCCAACCAAAAGATCAATTTCACCGCTTTCATATTTTTTTAAAATCTCTTTTTGTTGCGTTGGGTTTTTAAACCTAGACAGCAACTCAACATTTACACCTGCGGGGGACAGCCTGTTAACGCAATTAATATAGTGTTGATCGGACAAAACCGTTGTCGGTGCCAGAAAAAAAACAACCCTACCAGAACTTATCGCTAATATTGCAGCGCGTATAGCTACCTCTGTTTTGCCAAAACCAACATCTCCATAAACCAACCTGTCCATCGGTTTGTTGTTTCTCAGATCATTAAACACATCTTTAATGGCTTTTGTTTGGTCTTGTGTCTCTTCGTATGGAAAACCATCAACCACCTTGTTTATAAGCTCCGTGTCGCCGCTATATACAAAACCTCTAGGTCTTTGTTTGTTTTTATAGTTTTCAACAAGGTAAGACACAACCTTATCAACACTTTTTTTTGTTGTAAGTTTTTGTTTTTCCCATGCGCCAGATCCAAGCTTTGTTAGTTTGGGTGTCGACCCACCTATGCCAATATATTTATGAACCCTATCAAANTTATTAAGCGGCACAAAAACACTAGACCCACCAAGATATTCAATTTTTATNTTTTCTTCTCCCGTTTCTTTTGTTCCAACAANCCCNANCCCCTTATATACACCTAAGCCATAGTCNTGGTGAACCAGTATATCACCCCACTGAATGTCGTCTAATGTGTTAATCTTTTTCTGTTCCACCCCACCTATTTTAACCGATTTACTTTTTTGAGGGCGCTTTCCGTTTCCAATCAACAAAACATCAAGGTCGGTCGATAATATGTTTTTATCAAACGAGCCATCAATGTTTGTTACGTTTGTGTGTTTTTGATATTTTTTTCCAAAAGCAAAAACCCCGCCCACCTTTTTTGAAACGTTTTTGATAGTTTCAGAAGACAATGTGTTTTTGTTATCAACCCACCCAATTTGTTCACTAAACACCTCAAACAACGGTAGTTTAGAAAGTTTTTTGGGTGTGTTTATGTGTGTTATGTATAGTAAGATATCAACCTTATCGAACAATAAATCGTACAGTTTCTTGTCTGTAGAACCACCTTTCATTATCAGTGGTTGTTCAATACTAATTTTTGTTGATTGATTTATTGATTCTTGTGTGCCCACATCAAATTTTCTCATAGAAACAACGGTGTTTCCATCGAATTCGATTCGGGTGGGGTGTTGTTCTAGCGCAGGAAAAATATCAACAATTCCCCCACGCGCTGCATACATTTTCTTGGAAATACACCAGTCTGTGTTTTTGTAACCCCACTTTTCAAGTTTATTAAATATATCCTTTTGTTTCGTTATGTCCCCCTCTTTGATCACTATTGGCTGGTCTGCATTAAACTCGGGGATGTTGTCTTTTATAGATTTTGTTGTTGCAAAGTAAACACCTCGTTTGTTTCGGTATAAATTTTTAACCCCCTGTTCATATTGCTCAAATTCAAGTGTTGTAAACTCGTTTATTGTGTTGGTTACAAGCATCGATTCACTAAATACATTAATTTTATTCTCGTCAATATAGCTTAGGTTGTTTGTGCATAAATTGAGGTGGTTGTTGTCGTTTAATATAAACGCCGCTTTGTTTATATTTCCAATCATAGCCTGTACAACAAACCCTGTAAGCGCGGGCTCTGTCATGTTAATAACAACTGGCCCTTTCTTTGCCTCTCTGGTTATGTCTTTTATTTTTTTCTGTTTTTGAAGGTGTTTTATTATTTCCATTGTTTCACGTGAAACATTTATCTAGTAATCATAATTGACAGTATGGATATATCGGCGGGTGTTATTCCCGAAATTCTCATAGCCTGACCAAGAGTTTCTGGCTTGATTGTGCTTAGTTTGTCTCTCCCTTCGTTAGATATGCTTTTAATTGTGGTATAATTAAAACCTTTTGGTATCTTTATTGTTTCATTTTTTAATATTTTTGATATGTGTCGTTCTTGGCGTTTAATATAACCTTCATACTTTACTTCAGCTTCCAGTTCAATCATTAGTTCATTGTGGTGGTGTCTTAACCCATCCTCGCTATCGTTGATTTTCATATGGTCGCTTATCATATCAATTGAAACGTTTGGGCGCTTTAGTATTTCTCTTATTGTTTTTTTTGTTGATATTTCTTTTTCGCTCACAGATGTTAGTATTGGGTTTATAATACTTGGTTTCAGTTTTTTGTCTAAGAGTTTTTTGTGCTTTTTATGTCTGTCGCAAACACTTTGTATGTTGTCTTGAACTTTGTTTTTTAAAAGTCTTTCCTTTTTGCTCTTACTAAAGAGCCTTGTGTGTGTGTTTGAAAACCTTAATAAAATTCTGTATTCCGCTCTTGATGTGAACATTCGGTATGGTTCGTTGGTGTCTTTCGTAATTAGGTCGTCAATCATAACCCCTATGTATGCTTCGTCTCTGCCTAGGGTAAAACCCTCTCTTTCTTGTATATGGTTTTTAGCATTGATTCCTGCCATTAAACCTTGCGCCGCCGCCTCTTCGTACCCAGATGTGCCGTTGATTTGCCCTGCAAAAAACAAACCACCTATGTCTTTTGTTTCTAATGTTGATTTTAATTGTGAGGGAAGTAAAAAATCGTATTCTACTGCGTAACCTGGCCGTAACAGCTTTACGTTTTCAAGCCCATCAATAGACCGTAGAGCTTTAATCTGTATGTATTCAGGTAAACTGGTAGAAAAACCGTTTACGTATATTTGATTTGACTTATACCACTCAGGCTCCAGGTAAAGCATGTGAGTATCATGATCTTTGAATCTAAATATTTTGTCTTCTATCGAGGGACAATATCGAGGACCTACGCCACCAACATCTCCAGAAAACATTGGGCTTGTTTCGAGATTGTCCTCGATAATTTTTTTGCATTCTACGGATGTATAAACAGTGTGACACGCAATGTTTTTTGGACTAAACTTTGTCGTGTTGTATGAGAAGGGTATAGGGTCATCGTCTCCAGCCGCTATTGACATGTTTTCCCACCTGACTGATGACGCCTCAAGGCGCGGTGGGGTGCCTGTCTTGAGTCTTCCTGATTTAAAACCGTACGATTTAAGTGATTCGGTGATTCCCTCAGCAGCGCTTTCCCCCATTCTACCAGCTCGTATTTTTTTTTGACCCACATGAATCAAGCCATTTAAAAAAGTACCGCATGTAAGTATCGCGGCTCTGCACATGATTTTAGATCCATCTCTTAATAAAACACTCTTTAACTTGCTACCTGCAATATCTACGCTCACCACTTCGCCCTCAATTAAAGTTACATTTTCAAGCTGTGAAACAGTATTAGCTATAAAGGATTCGTATACTCTCTTATCTACTTGTGCTCGAGGTGACCAAACTGATTTTCCTTTGGATTTGTTTAACATTTTGTACTGCAAGGCGCTGTAATCGGTGGCTTGTGGCATTATTCCGCCAAGGAGGTCAATTTCCTTCACGATTTGACCTTTGGCAAGACCACCAATAGCGGGATTGCAAGACATACGACCAACGGAACTTGCGTCAATAGTTACGAGAGAGGTTTTAATATTATAATGGTTAAGTATGTAGGCAGCTTCAACACCTGCGTGACCTGCACCACAGATAACCACGTCATAATCTGTAATACGTTTCACGTGAAACTATTTTCCAACACACATTTTTGCAAAGACGGTGTTCATTATATCGTCTGCTGTTGTTTTGCCCAAAAGAGACTCTAAACTGTTTAACGAGGTTCTTAACTCTAACGCCACTATTTCAAGGTTTGGACGGCCTGCGTTTAAGGATTGCAAGGCAGCCGCCAGGTCTTCAAGGCATAGCGACAAAGCCTCTTTTTGTCTTAGGGTGGTAAGGTGAGGAGTGCTTGTTGAAATTGTATTAATCATAAGCGCCTTTTTGATTTTTTTCAACAAAATATCTACATTTTTGCCGTTTTTTGCTGATATATGTATAATAGAATTATCTTTCAATGTTGATTTGTGCAAATCTATTTTATTAATAATTTTAATGTAAGGGACGTCATAATTAATTGAAAACTTACAATTTATGTCATCTGACACGTAGAGCACTAGATCAGATTTCTTTATCATTTTAACAGCTTTATCAATACCCATTTTTTCTAACTTGTCGTCAGTATGATGTATGCCAGCCGTATCGACAAATCTTATGGGAATTCCATCAAGATCAAGCATTACTTCAACCAGGTCTCGGGTTGTGCCAGGTTGATTGCTCACGATTGCTTTTTCAAGTCCTGAAAGCTGATTTAAGAGTGTTGACTTACCTACGTTCGGCTTCCCAGTAATTGTAACGTAAATCCCACCATTTAAGAGCTTACCAACATTATAAGTCGATAAAAGATCATCGAATCTGCCTTTTAGTGTTGATATTTCAGATCTGCAGTGGTCTAAAAATTTTTCTGAAACCTCATCTTCTGATATGTCTAGCGCGTGTTCAATTTCACCAAGTAGTGAAATTTGTTTTTCAGATAATAACTTCAGGGTTTTTGATAAAAGGCCATCCAGTGTATTGCTATTAATTTTAGCTGACTTGGAGGTTTTTGACTTTATTAGTGATGCTATAGCTTCCGATTGTATGAGGTCGATTTTTCCGTTTAGAAAAGCTCTTTTTGTGAATTCGCCAGGCTCAGCAGATCTTACTCCAAAGCTTAAGATTTGTTCAAGTAAAATATCAACTATTGAAGGACTACCGTGGCACGAAATTTCAACCATATCGTCACCCGTATACGATTTTGGAGATTTAAAGTAAGTAACAACACACTCATCGATCAACTCACCGCTCGTTGTGTGGATTTTTGAAAGAACAGCTTTTCGATCATCTCCCTTTATCTTGGGTGCGAGTTTTTGCACGACCGCCAAAGACTCTGGTCCATTGACTCTTACAACCGCTAATCCACTGTGTCCGTAAGGGGTAGCGGGGGCCACAAAGGTAGCGTCCCCATTCATCATTTTTTTTGAGAACCAACAGCAGCAACAACAACAGGCTTAGGCATGAAGTATTTTTGCTGAATGATTGACAGCAGGTTGAAAACAAAATAATAAAGATTAAGACCGGAGGGAAAGCTGTAAAATAAGAATAAAAAGAAAACATTCATTACATACATCATTGTCTTCTGATTTGCATCTGCATTAGGAGCCGCCATCATCTTTTGCTGCACAAACATAGTTGAACCCATTAAAACGGGCAATACGTTGATTGGAAAACCAGCAACTTCGAAAAGGGTGTCCGGGACGCTTAAATCAGAAATCCACCCAAAAAACGGAGCACCTCTAAATTCTATTTTTGAGCGAAAAATAGAGAAAACTGAGACCAATATTGGCATTTGAATCAACATCGGCAAACACCCACCCATTGGGTTTGCTCCTGCGTTACGATACAATTCCATCTGCGCACGGCTCATCTTTTGAGGGTCATTCTTATATTTGTCTTTTAATTTTTGTATCTGCGGTGCGAGCTCTTGCATTTTTCGTGTCGATTCAAAGGTTTTTACAGTTAATGGATTTAACAGTAGCTTAATAAGAACCGCAAACAAAATAACAACTAGCCCATAATTCGGGATCACGGTATGCAGCTTTGTTAATAGCCAGCTAATAATTTGTCCTATAGGCCTAAATAAAGCCCAACCAAGATCAACGTTTTTTTCTAACCCAACATTAAACGAACGTAACGACTCGTAATCTAGAGGACCAATATATGAGGTAAAGGAATTGGTGCTGTTTGTTGATAACAATAAATCTGTATTGTATACTGGCTTTTTACCAACAAGCTCACTTGTAATGGTTGCACCAATACCGGGTTCAGCAGGAACAATGGCTGATATAAAATATTTTGTTTTTACAGCAGACCAAAGAGTGGATCCTTTTTGGGTTTCAGTAATGGGTTTGCCTTTTTTGGGCTTAGAACCCATCCGCTCACCCCCTAAGGACGCGTAACCCTCAAAAAACATGTAGTCATTTTTTACATTTTTTTCCGTAGGAGGAAGGCCACCACTCCATGAAAGTGAGTATTGGTTACGAGAAATGAACTCAGAAGGATTGGTAAAACCTATATCAAGACCAATAGAATAAGAGTCTGGATAAAAAGTATATGTTTTTGTTATTTCTTGATTCAGGTATGTTGTAGAAAAGGTTAGCATTTTCTGACTTCTTTCGGCCCGAAGTGAGCTTACGTTTTCTTTTAAATTCCAATTGCCATCAAGGACAACTTTATCACCATCAATAGACACAAAGGATAGGGCTAAATTGTTTTTGTTATCATCGTTAATGAGATCTACTAATTGACCCTTATAATCTAAAAACCTAAACAGCTGATATTTGTTGATAGATCCACCATTTTTAGTGCTAATATTTAAACTGTACAGGTTTGTTGTAACGTTAACGAGTTTTTGAGGCCCAGCGTTTTTATCATATGCTTGCGGCGTGACTATTTTATTAGTAGTTGGCTCATTAACGTATTGGGATTGTTCTGTTAAATCTTTTTGATCTTCAATAGGGGGTGGAGCAACAATACTCATATACCAAGGATAAAAAACAATAATTAATCCAATTAATAAAAACGCTAATAACGACTGTCTATCCATAGCAATCTAAACTGGGTCAACCCCACCTTTGTTGAACGGATGACATTTTATTACTCTTTTGAACAGTAAATAAAGACCTTTGCCAGCACCATATTTTATAATGGCATCTACCCCATAACATGAACAGGTGGGTTGAAACCTACAGTGAGGGCCAAGTAAAGGTGAAACTAGGCGTTGATAACCCTTGATAAGAAAAATTAATAATTTAGAGAAAAACTTATTCACGAGTTTTAAAAGAACTAGGCAGATAATACCTTGCGCCCTTTTTTGCGTCTGCGTGCTAAAACACGTTTACCACCAACACTGGACATGCGTTCGCGAAACCCATGTTTGTTTTTTCTTTTCCTTTTGCTTGGTTGATATGTGCGTTTCATTTTACCTCCGAATTTAGACGAAGAAGTTACTTATTTTTACTATATACACCAATCAAAACACCAAAAGTAAAAATATGTTAATATTTAAATAATTATATTAAAAGGTTATTGTCTTGCATCAAAAAAGATATATAATTTGAAGATAAATCACATGTGGAAAACTTGTGGATAACATAAAATGATCGATCATAAATCAATTTGGAAGAAGGCTAAGGCTGCTTTGAAGAGCACACAGCCAGGACATGCCTACTCAACCTGGTTTGAACCAATTAAATCGATAGGTCTGAACGAACACACTCTATTGCTTGAACTGCCCAATCAATTTTTTTTCGACTGGATTCAATCACACTATTTAGATGCTATTGAAAAAGCATGTGAACCTTTATATGACGGCACCCTCATAATCAAATACACCGTTGCACCGCAAAATCCTTTAATAGAGCATGCTGAACCCGACAGTATAGTAGAAAGCTATAATGCTACAGCCCCACCTAGGCCGAAAACTTCCTTAAACGAGGGCTACACGTTTACCTCTTTTATAGGAGGTTCTCACAACCAATTTGCAAAGGCTGCTGCAGTTAACGTTAGTGAAGATCCAGGCCAACAATCTTTTAACCCGCTTGTTATTTATGGTGGTGTGGGTATGGGTAAAACACATTTGTTACACGCAATTGGAAATGGTATACTAAATACTGACCCACGGAAGAAAATTGTATGCGCTTCAAGTGAAAAGTTTACCCTTGATTTTATATCATCAATCCAAAAAAACAAGACTGTAGAATTTTCAAAAATGTATAGAAATGCAGATATACTCTTAATCGATGATATTCAGTTCTTTCAAGGAAAAGAACAGACGCAAGAACAATTTTTTCATACCTTTAACGAATTGTTTCAATCGGGAAAGCAAATAGTGCTAACTGCAGATAGATATCCAGGGGAAATGATCGGACTCCAAGATAGGTTGTTGTCCAGGTTCAAGTCAGGCTTGGCGGTTGACATACAGCCCCCTGATTATGAGACGCGTGTTGCAATTGTAATGGAAAAAGCTGAAATGAATGGTCTCAAACTTCCATATGATATTATCGAACTTATTGGTAGCCACATCAAAAACAATATTAGAGACCTTGAAAGCACCATAATAAGGTTGCTTGCTCACTCCTCACTATCCAATCAAGAGATAGATTATGAGTTGGCAAAAAAAGTTATCAAAGAGAGAGTCGGACAAATGTCAGCATCAGAAGTTACTGTTGAGGAAATTATCCGAAGGGTCTCTAAAGTAACTGGTGTTGAAGAAGGACAGATTGTGGGGCAAAGCAGAAGAGCTGAAATTGTTGAAGCCCGTCAAGCCTCAATATATCTATGTAGAGAGCTCCTTGGAACTTCCCTTGCAAGTATTGGTATGCATTTTAGTGGTAGAGATCATACCACAATTTTGCATGCATGTAAGGTTATTGAAGAAAAGAAACAAAAAAATAAAAGAGTAGCCGGTATAGTAGCTGATATTAAAAACGAGCTGTCTATAGTTCTAAGCTAGTACTAATCCTCATACTCCTCATCATACTCATATTCTGAGTAGTAATCTTCCATATCATCGTATGTATCCTCAAGTTCGTCATAATCATAATCATAATCATAATCATCGTATGCATCTTCATTGTCGGCCCTTGCTTGANCTGGCTGATTCGCATAATCAACAACCTCTTCTTCTTGAGGAATGACCTTATTTTCTAATGAGCTCCCCTNAAGCTTTTCTGGTTTAAGCTCTGACTTGCTATTGAAAAGAGAACCCAGAAGAATTGTAAAAAACAATATCATAACCGCACCAACCGCGCCTTCNACCTGTGCCTCGTAACCGCCAAACATGTTAATAGTTAAACCATAATTAAGAAAGAAAGCTAAAGAAAGCATTGCTCCATATAGCATAACGATGTTTCCGGTGAAGTCCGGCATTTTCGCTCGAACTATACTAGAGTAGGTAAACCAAACCAAAAGACCACTAACCGCCACGAATAGCGCGTTTAAAAAGTTCTGGTTAAATATTACGATAAAAAATACGACGGCAAAAATGGCAGGTATTATAAGACCGACCGTGGTTTTTGTGTCATTGTTCATGAATTGATTCTCATATTTTTTTATACACTCGGATAAGTTAGCTNAAAATTGCCTCATCAAGGATTTAAATGCAAGTCTTTATAAGTTTGTAAATTTTCAACTATTAATCATTAAGTTTGGATTAATATTTAGAAAATATATATGACAAATTCAGTAAAAATTGGAGTGGTTGGTGTTGGGCACCTCGGAAATCATCACGCTTTTCACTTATCCAAGATTAAAGAAGCAAATCTTGTAGGGGTGTTTGACGTTGACCAAGCCAAAGCAGTTATCGTTGCTAAAGAACTAAAGACCAATGCATTTGAAAGNATTGAAGACTTAATCTCCAACGTGGATGCATTATCCATAGTCACTCCAACNCCAACGCACGTTGATGTTGCAAAGATGTGCATCACAAATAAGCGCCATGTCTTTATTGAAAAACCAATNGCAACAACAACAAGGGAGGCGGATCTGATTTTAAGCCTTGCTAAAAAACATAAAACAATCGTNCAAGTTGGCCATATTGAAAGATTCAACCCAGCCTTGTTGGCTCTTTCTGGTCTTGATATTACACCAAAATATATTGAAGTACACCGGATGGCCCCATTCATGAGCCGCGGCACAGATGTCCCAGTNGTCCTTGATTTAATGATTCATGATATAGACTTAGTCCTATCCTTCATCAGTTCGCCAGTCGAAGATATTTATGCTAATGGAGTTTCCATTATGACCAATTCAATAGACATCGCAAACGCGCGCATTAAGTTCCAAAATGGGTCTATTGCTAACATNACATCAAGCAGAGTAGCTAAGGATAGAGTAAGAAAAATTAAAATTTTCCAACAAGACCTTTACGTCACTATTGATTTTTTAGCAGGCCTTTCCGAGGTCTATAAAGCAATGGATGCACACCAAAATGATCCCCAGGCAATAATGTCTGCTCCATTAATTGGTAAAGACGGAAAAAACCGCCAAATATTTTACGAAAAACCCACAGTAACAAAAAAAGACGCTTTAAAGATGGAGTTAAAAAACTTTGTCCAATCTATCCTTGGAAATGAAACACCGCTTGTAGACGGTCATGCAGGAAGGCAGGCCTTGGATGTTGCAATTAAAATTCAAGATAAAATACTGGAGGGACACAAATAGTATGGATATTAGAAATTTCTTTTTTAAAAACAGAAGCTTTACCCCAATACCTATTGCGTTCTTGATAATCTATTTTGCCCAACCTGAAAACGGGCTCATTTTCTTAGGAGCTTTCTTTCTGTTGATCGGAGAATTAACAAGAATGTGGTCCGTTTCATACGCTGGAGGTGAAACGCGAACAACTAAGGTTGGAGCGCCTTCTCTATGTACTTCAGGTCCTTATGGATACGTAAGAAACCCTATATATGTAGGAAATATGCTAATGTATGTTGGGATTGTGTTATTAGCAGGATCACCAAATCCATTATTGATGACCTTAACTACCCTTGCTTTTTTTCTTGTTCAATATTCATTAATAGTATCACTTGAGGAGGATAANCTNCTTGATCTCTTTGGTGACAAATATAAAGAATATAAAAAAAATGTAAGAGCAATTTTACCACGATTATCTCGGTGGAAAACAGATGACAACCGCAAAGCCCTTCCGTTGATAAGGCTCATCAAAACTGAAAAAAGAACGCTACAGAATGTNGCGTTTATCCTTACGTTAATATATATACGAATTCATTATCTAAGCTGAACCCCCTATCAACATATGAATGCCAACGCGCCAAAGTTTTTCATAGTAGCTGGTGAACAGTCAGGAGATCTTCACGGNTCTATGCTCATGCAGGCAATCAAAAAATTTGAACCATCTGCATCTTTCGTTGGCCATGGTGGTGATCGCATGGTTTCAAGCGGCCTTGATATTATGTATCACGTTAACAAGCTTGGCATAATGGGCTTCACAGAAGTAATCAAACACTTACCATTTATGATCAATGTCATGGGCGAATCCTTAGAAAAAATTAAAGAGCTAAGACCTGATAGAGTAATTTTAATTGACTACCCTGGTTTTAANTTAAGGCTAGCAAAAAACTGTCGTCCTCATGCAGTGCCCGTTACTTATTTTATTTTACCCCAACTTTGGGCATGGAAAGAAAANAGAATACAATATTTCCNTAATTACATTGATCAGTCGCTAAGCATATTCCCGTTTGAGCAAGATTGGTTTGAGTCTCGCGAGGTTCCCACAAATTATGTTGGTCATCCCTTTAGTGAAGGATTAGAACCNGGATTGTCTAAGAGCGAGTTTTATAAAAAACACAACCTAGATACTAAAGATGTATTATTAGTGCTCATTCCTGGGAGTAGACAACAAGAAATTGACAAACACTTACAGCTTTACTGTGATGTTGCTAATAAAATCAAAAAAAAGATAGAAAGACTTAAAGTTATAGTAACAAAANCAAGCGGTGTTTCCTTTTCACTTTCCGATGATTTTTTGATCGAAAGCGAAGATATCTATGGCGCAATGAAATATTCAAAAGCTGCCATAACAACCTCAGGAACCGCTTCATTAGAATGTGCAATGCTGGATACTCCAGAGGTTGTATGTTACAGATTGTCAACCACTTCGTATGCCATATCAAAGTTNCTAAATAAGTCACCATTCATATCAATGGTCAATCTTATAGCAAATAAAAAGATCGTACCTGAGTTGTTACAAAGAAGNGCAAATGTTAATAATATACTAAATAATATCTTGCCATTGCTTTCCAACACCGACAAGCGCAAAACAATGTTAAGCGGAATGAGTCAGGTTCGGAGGTCAATAGGGATGCCTGGAGTTTATGAAAGAGCTGCGCAGGCTATAATAAATAGAACATAATGGCAAACTCTAAAAACGAAAAAAAAATAAAAAATAGACTCCTCGTGTGGTTTGGTGGTTCATTTGGGCCAGCTTTATTGCGCTTTTTCTATAATACAAACAAGTGGGAATACATAGATCGCCATTATTTTAAAGACGCTCTTTCTAGTGGCAGACCCATAATAGTTGCTTCATGGCACAATACTCTTCTAACAGTATTTATGGGTCTATCAAAAAAAAACTATTTTGGCCTTGCCGGAAACCATCACCCCGACGCCGAAATAATTTCTAGAATAGGAGCTAAGCTAGGATGGANAGTGGTTCGAGGATCTTCTACAGATGGAGGAAAAAAAGCTTACAACGAAATTTTAGAAATTTTAAAATCAAAGGACGCTGTTTTTGCAATTACTCCTGATGGTCCTCAAGGACCTGCAAAGATTCCTAAGCCAGGCGCAATCAGAGCAGCCCAAAGATCAGGCGCTATTATAGTGCCTGTTGCTGGACAGTCATCGAGAAGATGGAGCTTTAAGAATTGGGATACGTTTTACCTTTCCAAACCGTTTGGTACTATTACCTTAACTTTTGGCAAACCACTTAGTTTTTCCAAGGAAAGCTCTTTTGAAGAGTGCTCAANNACATTAAAACAATCACTAGATCAACTTGAAGAAAAAGTTAACAAACATGTCGGTTTGGTCACGGATAGCTGAATCAAACGCTAAATTTTTATTTTTTCCAATCACCCTCTTTTATTGGGGAATTGTTTTTTGGAGAAATGTTTTCTACAATTTTGGGTTCTTCATCACAAGAAAAGCCCCAAGNAGAATTATCAGTGTTGGTAATATTACTGCTGGTGGAACNGGTAAGACACCTGCTGTGATATACTTAGCTGAACTTTTAAAAAAGAATCACAAAATTGCAGTTGTTAGCAGAGGATATGGTAGAAAAACTGCAGGAACACAGCTTGTAACCGATGGATCAATCCCACCAAATGATTGGAGAAACTATGGAGATGAGCCCACCCAAATAGGTTTGAAGCTTAACGGGGTTCCTGTAGTGGTAGATAGTAACAGATATAGAGGAGCACTATACGCAATCAAAAAATTTAACTCTGACATTATAATATTGGATGATGCATTTCAACATCGAGCACTTGAAAGAGATTTGGATCTTGTGTTGCTTAACAGTCAAGCCCCAAGTAAAAGTTATAAATTAATTCCAAACGGCCTTTTGAGAGAACCGTTAAACCATATAAAAAGAGGTGACGCCATTATTTTAACGAAATCAAATCTNGCAAACATACCACCTAAAATACTAGAGTCTATAAAAAAGACTGGGTTACCTATTTTTCAAAGCACTTTAGAAAACGTAGGTTTTGTGTCCAAAGACTTAAAACCGTTTTCATTAGATAGTGATGAATCGGCTGTTGCTGTATCTGCAATTGCTGATCCAAACAGCTTTCATAAGTCGCTTAAGCTTGCAAATATCAAGGTAGCATCAAAGCTTATCTACCATGATCATTACGAATTTACAGACTCAGATATCAACACTATGAAAAGAGCTTTGAAAGACCACAACGCATCAATCGTAATAACAACTGAAAAAGATATGGTTAGATTAAGAGATTTAAACATTGATGGTATAAAGATATGCGCACTGCGAATTAAATTTGAACTTGATAAAAACGGAGAGTCTTACATTCTAGATAAAATAAGCTAGNGCATATCTAGAATTTTTTACATTTTATTGTGAACCTTTACTATCACAGACTTTATACCGATGGAATTGACTCGTCTTCATCGTTTCCACGAGAGCGTTATAGGCTCATTAAAGAAAGGCTCGAAAAAAGTGATAGGGCCAGCTTAATCAAGATTAAAGAGTCAAGAAGAGCTGATATAAGATATGCTTATAAGGCACACTCAAAAGAATACGTTAACAGATTTCTCAACGGTAGGCTTTCGGAAAAAGAAATTAGAGAAATTGGCCTAAAGCCATGGACGCACAATATAATNGATAGAACCCTATTTATAACTGGAGGNAGCTTGTGTGCTTTAAATGATTTAATTGAAGGAGCACCAATATCTGGTAATATGGCAGGGGGAACTCACCATGCGCAGTATAATAAGGGCTCAGGTTTTTGCATCTTTAACGATTTAGCAATTTGTGCAATGAAGGCCATCGAAACTACAAGATTTAAAAATGTGCTTATATTAGATCTTGACGTCCACCAGGGTGATGGCACAGCTCAGATCACAAATAACACTTCTTCAATATATACATTTTCAATGCACTGCAAACAAAACTACCCATTTAAAAAACAAAAGAGCGATCTTGACGTTGAGATTGAAAGCGGTACTAAAGATGAAGAATACCTTAGAGCACTTTCATATAACCTTAATAGAATCAAAGATATTAATAGCNATATAATCTTTTACCAGGCCGGTGTAGACGCTTTGTATTCTGATAGATATGGTAAGCTTAAACTTTCCTTGGAGGGTATTAAAAAGCGCGATAATCTTGTTTTTGAATTTGCAAAACAAAGAAAAAACCCAGTGCTCATTTTTATGGGAGGAGGATATTCAGAACCTATAGATGAGACTGTTAACGCATTCGAGTCCCTTTTTTGTAGAGCATCTCTATACAATTACTAAGAATATATGGTGCAAATTATATTTGCGCCATTCCCCAGGCAAACATTACACCAACAAAAGATAATAGCAAAGGCCATCCTGTGCTAATCATCTGTCGAGCACTTGGATCTTCAAAAACATGTATTTGAAATTCATGTGAAGTCATTGCGCCCCGCTCATCCATTGCAACAAGTATTATGTCGTTAGGCCCTCTTTGATTGGGTCTTGGTTTCCAATTGAGGACACCAGTCTTTTTGCTAAAAGTTGAATATTTTGGTAGTTTGACAGCTTTATATGCTATTCTGTCTTTATTCAAATCTTCGGCCACGACCCGATATTTATATTGATGTCCGGTAAGAGCAACGGGTCGTGGCGTGGAAATAATGTTTGGATTGATATTTACGAAAACCTTTCCATCTTGTCTGTCGCTTGAAAATCCATCAGAAACTTCGTAAGAAAATTTACTTTCATTAATTTGAGCGGACTTTGGTATCCATACAACCTTGCCTGTTTTGCTCATTTGCATGCCCTGAGGTCCTTTTGTTAGCGTAAACAACAAATCGGCATCTTTATTCTTGTCTTCAACTATAATGTTGTATTTAAATACTTCACCAACNAGAGCAGAGACAGGTGGGCTCGAGACAATGACAGGCTGGTGGTTTGTATAGACCTCAAAAGACTGCTCGTCTTTTGTGTATCCATCAGAAACCATATAAGAAACCTGTTGTAAATCAACCTGATCAACAGTGGGTGTCCATGAAATCACCCCTGTGTATTCATCAATCTCCATTCCATCAGGAAACTCCAAAAGGGTATATTTTATAGGACTCATTTTTCTTGCAATTACTTTAGGCGGCCGGCCTTTATTGCCCTGAAAGAATTCCCAAAGGATATCCTTTATAGCAACCGTTCTGTCATCAATCGATTCAACGATGATATTAAGCCTGTCATTTTCCCAAAAAATATAATCNACATATTTTTTAAGATTTAGTCTGGAGACTTCCATAGAAAGACTGTCCAAAACATCATCATCTGTTAAATAGACAGCNTCTGAATCATTCCAATCCATGATATANCTATCAATGTTTTCAATGTATACATCATCGCTAATCTGAATGGAATAAATTCTATAGTTACTTGCAGACCTCAAGGGTATCACCTCATCATAGGGCAACAACGCATCTTTATTCATATCTGATGTAATAATCTGATGATTGTATTCTTCTCCAACCTCCGCTTGCATTTTTGGGATTGACACAATGTTGATAGGTGCATTTACATAATAGTTGGCTTTAATTGTTTTCTCAACTCTCCCGTCATTTACATTAATATGAAGTTCTGAGAAATCGATATTATCACGAGTAGGCTCCCATACTATCATCCCTTCATAAGGATCCATCCGCATACCGTCAGGCATTTCCACTGCAGTATAAATTAGGTTGTCTGTTCTATTTGGGTCAGTAACATCCAGTGCAAAACGATACTCTTCTCCAAGGTTAATTACATTCATTTTCAAGGGTGCGGATCGAATGATAGGAGGGTGGTTAACAAAAAGCTTAACTGTTTGTGAATCGACCGCGACNCCATGATTCACCTTTACGACAAATTCTTGCGTGTCAATTTGTGTACTTGAAGGCGTCCATGAAACCAGGCCTGTTTTGTCGATTTCCATTCCTTCGGGACTAGTGGTCAGGGAAAAATTTAATATATGCTCAAGATCCGGTCTCCAAATATCAACCTTGTATCTAAACGGTTGATCGACTTCTGCTTCTGTGTCAGACTCTGAAAGAATCTTAACTCCAGCTCTTGCAAAAAGACTAAAATTTTGTACAGCCCGGTCAAATCCGTCAGTAGCAACCAATCTTACATCATAGATATCAATATGGGAAGAATCTGTATCCCAAACTATAAATTCATTGTTCTCGACTCTCATTCCAGCGGGCGCAGTTTCAAGCTCAACTCTTATGTTTTTGTCAATGTTCCTATCAAGCACTGTGGGTTTGTAAACAAAAGACTCGCCACCAACAAATTCAGTGCCTTGTGGTTCAGAAGCGATAATTGGTGGATCGTTAACATATACCCATAGCCTTTCATCATCGCCTTCAAGATCTGGAATTACTTTGTAAGTTAAAAGTGTGTCTTGCTTTGCAATTGAAGGCGTAACAGTTTCTCCTAGTTTTCTTTCTACGTGATATGCTATTTTATATGCTCCAAGCTGGCTGTCATCTGGGACCCACCGAATCGACNTCGAATCATAATGAAAAAACATGCCTTTAGGTGGCGGTTGGAGCCANCGAAAACTGTAGAACTCTTTCTTTTCCTCCTCAGGCAGAGTATACGCAAAAGATTGATTAACTGTTAGAACGTGTCGAGGAAGAATTCCATCTGGAAGAGGTTGTGCCATAGTCACAGAAGGAGGGGGNGTGTCCTGTGTAACAATTTCTTCTTTTGATATGTCTGGGTAAATGTCTACCGTTTCTTTTGGTATGTCGTTTGCTATAATTTCAGGCTCAACAGGTTTAGGNCCTTTGCCNAATTCAACCATAAATAACGTGGTTTCATATCCATCAAACCCTGCAGCTATAATTGTTCCAGTATATATTCCTTGGGTTGAGATTGGAAGAGCCGTAAATACTTGCGCCTCCCGTTCCCCAGCTTCTTCAATTGTAAAATACTCAGAGGGACCGCTAAGCCCATCAATAGTGCCATAAACAATAGACAAAACATTCATATCACCAGAAACCAATAAAATATCACTGTACGAATCCTGATTGAAGTCTGATATCCGAATTTCGGATATTGGCCCAGCTTCTATAGGAAGTTTTGCAACGTCAACCCTGTCTCCATAAAGNGTCATGCCAATCATATCCCCGTTATAAAATGGCAAGATGACGTCTAAAAATCCATCNTTGTTCCAATCAAGGGTAGTGATACTAATAGGTATTAGACCATCCAAACCTGCAAACACAACTTCTTCACCTTTACCAGAGACAAGCTCATTGCCCGTATTATAAAAAGGCTGAGTCTTTAACACAGATCCNTCNNCTGAAGAAGTAAGCAAATCATCGTAACCATCTCTATTCCAATCAACCGCCGTGACAGATATTGTACCAACGCCCGAACGCATCCCGTTTGGTTTCAAAGTTTCTAGCTCCTTCCACTCACCATCCGTATCGAGGTCAAGAACAATTACTTGCCTTAATGGACTTCCGACCGATACAGCTAGCTCCTGATCCATATCCCCATCGTAATCCATAAGGGTAAAATTTTGCGCACGAACAAAGCTACGTCCATCGGATAGATTAAGAACTCCACCAGGTTCTTCACTAAACTGAAACCCGTCCCAGTAATAATAAAAAACAATCGGTTGTAATAGTTCGCTATCGTTTTCCTCTGAAATGTTTGAGACCGTAATTAATTCAGGCGAACCGTCTCCGTCAAGATCGCCAAGCTCCACATCCACAAAATTTCCTAGAACACCATCTGGGGCTTCGAATTCCCACATCACTTCTTGAAATCCATCTTGGTTAACTTCATAATAACGAATTACAGATTTTTGTTTTCCACCAATCGAGCCTGATTCAACTGTAGCAAATTCTTTAAGGCCGTCACCATCAAGATCGTAGCTTCCTTCCATGTGCACAATTTTCAGGTCTTGTGAAACAGACCGCGTGGCGAGGAAAAAAACAACTGGAAGAAGCTTTTTGATCATGACCCGGTACTATCAGGCTGAACTTCAACAGGTACATTCTCAATTTCGTTTGTTGGATTTTCAGCTGAGAGCTCTATAACATCATCAATCTGATCTGATGCCTGGGATGGAGGTGTCTCCACCTCAGGTTCAGTCACAGGCTCCTCTGTTTGTGCTTCCACCTCAACAGGAGTTTCGACATCTACTGCTTCCTCATCAAGTACGGGTTCTTTTGGCTGTGCCTTTTCAATGATGGTTACTGGCGCATAAAATGATCGGTACGACGTTTTTGCCTTTAGTGTGTCAGGAACGGAGTCGGCATGAAAAACAAGAGTGTCTCTATTTACACTTTTCAAAATTGAGCGAATTGAAAGAGGTTTGAACGAGCTCTCAAAATCAATTTCAGTGATAGTTTTGTGCGAACCATCTTTTTTAACATTCACATTGCCGCGGATGGCGTANGGACGACCACCAAAATAATCAAAAATTATATCATGACTTTTTGCAAACAGAGGTGAACCTACAGAAAGAACCCCAGATCTATTTTCAATGCTATTTAAGAGACTTACGGATGAATCTGAAGTAATTTCAAGGCTTAGTTCGTCTGGAAAACCTTCAAAGAAATACTCAGGCAGTTGGTACATGTTGGGATCTTGTCCTTCAGCATCAAACGATTGGGTGAGCGTGTCGACCGCAGGCTTAATTGTTGTAAAAATTATATTCGATGATAAGTCGTGCATTATGGTAATAGTTACTAAAGAGTCGGGCTTGTCATCGGAGGATTGAAATACAAACGAGCTAGACTTGTCATTTTTTATCGTGCTCAGATCTGTACTGACACCCACAGTAATAACATCATTGGCATTCATTGTTGTTGAGCTAAACGGTGTTTCTCCTTCAAACGTGAAGCGGTCGGCATTATCAATGTCTTTTGTGCTAATGGTTACTGTGTGCATCCTCTTGGGTAAAACGACAAAAGGCTCGGGCGGTTTTAAGGTGTCTCCAACAAATATGATTCTAGTCCCCATCGACTCCTTAAGTATTGGACGTAAAAAATAAGAGTTTCCAAAGGGTGATGTCTCACTAAAAATTTCCTCACTTGTCCGTGATATTAACTTATATGATAAATCAACAATGCCAATGTGTTCACGCTCCGGGCTCCACTCAATTGTTTGGGACTTAGGNTCAAAAAACATTCCCGAGGGGGGTTGAGACGTCCAATTAAATTCAAAAAATGATGACACTGAATCTGGTGAAATGATAACATTGAAAGTGTCGCCAAGCATTAATGAGTCTGTAGGAAGTAAAAATGCAAATTCATCTTCAGGACTTGATAGCCCATTTCTGCTATGCAAATCTTGTTCAACCCTCTGAATAATAATATCATTAATTTGTTTTTCTTCACTATTGGGCTTTAGCGCAAAAAGTCCAATCTCAGAAAACTTACTTTGCGTAAAAGATAAACTGTCTCCAAGGTTGGAGAGCATGAATACCTCTCCAGTGGCAAAAGGGATTATAAGGTCAAAATAACCATCTTTATTCTCATCATATCTCTGAATATCAGGACCGAGCACAACCCGAGCTCCATTTAAACTAAAAACATCGGATATAGAGCTTCCTGTCTCCAATGAAAAAACGGCAACTTTAATAACGTTGGATTCAGGGCTTATCAGTGCAACAATAGGTCCAGTTTCATTTTCAAAAATTCCGCTATACACTGGTCCATAGCCATTGGTTACTATTGGATCAGATAAAATTTCAGAATTTGAAACTCTATACTTTTCCTCTACAAACTCAAGAGAGAAGATTTTAGCGCTTCTTGTTGGTGAAGATATTGCAGATGAAAAAACACCTTCAAAATATGTTAGGTTTGAGGGGCGGACTTTATCAGTGGTTCCGTTTGCCTTTGAAAATGGGTCACCCTTTAAACTAAAATCAAAACCATTCCACTCAAAAACACTTAACCACCCTTTCTCAACATCATTCTTTTGAATTACAATCAGCTCAAAGACTTGATCNTTATTGATATCAGCAAATTGAACGTCAACAATGGAACCCTTCTCCGGCGTATAGGTCCAAAGAGTAGTGTGGCTTCCAGATGCATCAAGCTCAATAAATTCCAATGGTGCTATTTGACCGTTAATTTTTAGTATTTCGCTTTTACCGTTATTNTTAAAGTCAAACGTACCAATGACATGCAGGTTGCTAGCAACCAGGGTTGCGTACAAGCTGAAACTAGCCAATATTAGCCGGCAATAGTGCAATGGACCCTCCAGCGCGAATAGGCGCTAATTTAAACATACTAATCTTGTAAATATAAATACCCTTACCGAGAGTTAAAACGAAATATAGGTTCTCGGTTAGTATATATCAAGTAAAAGCCTGAAAACCAATTTCAACTAAACCCAACAATAATCTTTCGAATTATAGAGCATACTAAATAAATTAATAGTATAATGTCCCCACTTATTTGATTTGATGAAACGTTTAATTATAGCTAGCTCTTTTATGTTNTCAGTTGGTCTTTCCCAGGGAGACATATATCCTGTTGAAACCTCATACGGTGGAGGGATTGGATTTGGAAACATGTATCTCATAATGTCCCAGGTTCCTGGNGGTGAAGTNTTAGACAGTCTTGGCTTTGACGCCGATGANCTTGATACTAGNCCTATGGTTTTTTATGGAGGCGAAGGATTTGCTCAAATGACAGGACCCTGGAGATTGGGGGGATATGCTGGTATTGGCTCAGCGCAAGTAAGCAACGTTTACAACGTAGTATTGTTTGCCAATAGAGATGGGGTAGATCAATATCAACCCCCCGCTGCAAACGCTGGAAACCAAGGGGATCAACTATATAATTTTACTGATAATCTATCTGTTAAAGCAAAGGTCAACATACTCCTTGGAGCTATGACAGCGGAATATGTATTTCCAATATACCGCGATCTTGAAGTTATGGCAGGCGCCCTTATGGGTGTGGGAACTTATACACTATCAATAGATCAACATCTTGGGACCCCTCAGTGGTCTAATCTTGGGAGTAGTATGTATGGATATTTAAAAGGCGATAGTGTAATGGTAGAGCTTGATGCAAATGGCGGTACCTTTGATGACGCTGCAAATCTCCTGCGCGCGCGCGGTCTCAGACCAATCAATGTGAATGAATCAATGACAGAACTAAGCGGAATGTTTTTTAATTTTCAACCCTATGTTGCGGTTAAATGGCAGTTTTTAGATAGAATGGGTCTTAGAATAAGCGCTGGATTCAACAATGGTACAATAGGCGCAGGCAGGTGGAGACTCAATGGACACATACCTATCAATGATTCCCCAGAAGCTTCAATTAGTGGTCTCACAGTTCGTACAGTAATTTATTTTGGACTCTAAGCAAACATTTAAAAAGCGCAATCAATTGAAAGGCGCGCTAATAATATCTTTTGCCCTTTTGATGACGATGTTTCCTATAGGTCAAAAGGTTTACTCAACTCAAACAAATCCCTATGCCATCATAGAGAAAAAATTCAAAGTGATGAATCAAATACTCTACTATGTTAATCAGCTATACTACGAAGATGTTGATATGGAGGCTATTATGGATGGTGCATTTAAGGGCATCATGGATCAGCTTGACCCTCATTCTATTTTCATATCAGCTAAGGACCAAGAAAATATTGATGAGTTATTTAAGGGGGAATTTCAAGGCATTGGTATAGAGTTTGACATCCTCAACAATTACATTACGGTGATTTCCCCTGTTGTTGGGGGACCATCAGAGAAAGCAGGATTGCTTGCAGGTGATTGGATAATCAATATTGATGGCAAAAGCGCTAAAGGCGTAGACAGGGAAGACGTTTATAAGAAGCTTAGAGGAAAGAAAGGAACCAGAGTTAATTTAACAATAGGACGATTTGGTACAGAACCCTTTGATGTTACAATTATAAGAGACGACATTCCTTTGCTAAGCGTACGCGCTACATCAATGTTNGATCNAAAAACAGGGTATATTTGGTTAACTCGATTTTCAACAAAGTCTGGACCAGAAGTCAAAAAGTCTTTAGACGCTTTACTTAGTCAGGGCATGGAAAGATTGGTCTTGGATTTAAGAAATAACAGTGGGGGAATTCTTGAGCAAGCTGCAGAGGTTGCAAATATCTTTATTACAAAAAAAGATACTCTTGTATACACTAAAGGAAAAAACAAACAATCGAGCCAGGCCTTCATTTCTTCACCAAGAAAAGGAAATGATGAATTCCCTCTCATCGTACTAATAAACAGGGGCTCTGCTAGCGCAAGCGAAATCGTCGCTGGCGCTGTGCAAGATCTTGACAGGGGGTTGGTTGTGGGTGAAACAAGCTTTGGAAAAGGTTTGGTTCAGAGACAAGCCCCCCTCACAGATGGTTCTGCAATAAGAGTTACGATTGCTCAATACTATACACCTAGCGGAAGACTTATTCAACGCCCCTTTGATATGGAAAATCAAAACGAATATTACTCCGAGCTATATGACGAGGACAGAGAAGTCAAAATTGACTCATTGAAAAAATTAAGACCTCCCTTTAAAACACGAGCTGGTAGAACTGTATATGGAGGAGGAGGGGTTACGCCTGATATATACATTCCTTATAAATTAAAATTAAATGATTCAACAAGGAAAATAATGTCTCACCCAAACAGGCTTATGTTCAATTGGAGCACAAGCTATGTGAGTAACAATACCCTTCCTTCGTTTGATGTCTTTCAAACCACCTTCTCACTAGCCGATGACGATTTAGAAAATTTCTTTGATTATGTTTTAAATCAAGACAGTAAAATTGATATAAAAGAAGCAATTCTTGATTCCTCTTATTTAAAAACAATGTTAAAATCAGAAATCGCTGGAGCCAAATGGGGAATAAATGAGTTATGGTCAATCAGAGTCAGTGCTGACAATCAAGTGATGCAATCCATAGAATATTTTGAAGAAGCAAAAAGTTTTTTGAATTAAAGCAATACCCCTTCAAGGGTCAATTATCTCTTGCAATACTATAAGCAATCGAAATAACTTGTATGATTAGTGTTTTATACTACTGACGATAATCCATTACAAAATTTAGCTTATAAGCTCAAAAATTTAGAACTAAAACTACGGAGGTTTAAATGGTTCAATACTTTATAGATGGTGGCGCATTCATGTGGCCTATTTTGTTTGCACTTTTATTCGGTTTAGCATTCGCATTCGAAAGAGCATATTCTCTTGTATTGTCATCTATCGATTCAAGCAAACTATTTGAAGACGTTTCAAGCGCTATGCAGGGCGGTAAAGTCCAACAGGCTGTTGAATTGTGTAGCGAAACTCGCGGTCCTGTTGCTGGAGTTTTTCATGCTGCTCTATCTAGATATGATCGCGGACTTGAAGAAGTTGAAAAAGCCATGGAAAATGCTGGTTCTCTTGAAATGGCGTTTCTAGAGAAAAATATGATTTGGTTAAATACCGTCATTACGGTTGCTCCTATGATTGGTTTTACCGGAACGGTTGTTGGTATGATATCAGCGTTTGATGCAATTAAAGCTGCCAATGATATTTCTCCCGCAGTTGTAGCTGGTGGTATTTCACAAGCGCTTTTAACAACAGCATTTGGNCTTATAGTTGCTATGATNATTCAGTTCTTTCAGAATTTCTTTGTATCACGCATNGATCANCTCATACTGGATATGGAAGAAAACTCTGTCAAGCTTCTTGATTCTCTACACTCCAAAAAGNANTAAAGGACTTTAGANANANGATATGGCAAAGCAAAAAAGACGATTNAAAGGTGGTGAAATACCCACTTCATCNATGGCAGANATAGCCTTTCTTTTGCTTATTTTCTTTCTCGTCACCACAACNATTGATATGGATAAGGGNCTGGGTATGGTCTTGCCAGCTGAGGGAGAAGANATGGAAATCAACAAAAAGAACATTCTTAANTGCTTGATNAACTCAACAGGAAATGTTTTGTTAGGNGGTGAGGCTGTTGATATAAAAAATCTTGCAAGGGCAGTTCG
The DNA here is from genome assembly GCA_002724735.1 of Fidelibacterota bacterium. GTDB lineage: Bacteria > Fidelibacterota > Marinisomatia > Marinisomatales > TCS55 > TMED108. The sequence continues at coordinate 88,529 of PBPT01000010.1, forward strand.
ACAAAANATTGCGCAAAATGATAAGCTTGTNATCTCNGTAAAAGCACATAATGCCTCAAGATATGAAGACTACGTTCGTGTTATTGATCAGCTAAAGCAAGCCAATGCTACCCGAATCTCCATAGCGGAATCAGATTAATGAAAATAAATAGAAAAACACAGTTAGACTCCGAAATACCTACCGCATCAATGCCTGATATCATTTTCATGTTATTGATATTTTTTATGGTAACTACCGTCCTAAGAGAATATTCTGGCCTCCCTATTTCATTGCCAAAAGCGAAACGAATAGAAAAGCTAAAATCAAAAAGACATACTTCACATATTTGGGTTTCAAAAGAGGGCTTAGTGTCCATAGAAGATAAGCTATACTCTGCTGATGGAGTTAGGCATATCATGTATGAAAAAAGAGTTTCTGATCCCCAGCTTGTAGTTTCATTAAAAGCTGATGAGCGTGCAAAAATGGGTCTTATTAGTGATATACATACGGAACTAAGAAAAGCTGACGCTCTCAAGCTTAACTATTCGTCAAAGACTGCTGTAGATTAAATCATGTATAAAGAACAGTCGGCTGCGCTTAAAGTTAATTACCCAGTAATATTCAGAGTCTCTGGACTCGTTGGTTTAATGCTAACCATTTTATCTTTTTTAACCTTTCCTAGATTTACAAATAAAATGGTTCTTGATGAAGAGATACAAATTGTTATTGAACAAATAGATATACCTCAAACCGAACAATTTGACAGACCTCCGCCGCCGGCAAGACCTTCAGTACCGGTAGAGTCTGAAAGTGAAGATGTAGCTGATGATGTAACTTTAGATGAATTTAATTTAGACGATTTTGATGCCTGGGATGCACCTCCGCCACCACCAGAAGGCCCAAAAGTAAAATTCATTCCTTATGATGATCCACCAGTGCCATTGACTCCAATAAGACCAAAGTATCCCGAAATTGCGCAAGAAGCAGGTATTGAAGGAACAGTGGTTGTACAAGTATTTGTAGATGATAAAGGCAGGGTCAAAGAAACTGTTATACTTAAGGGTATTCCAAACACTGGATTAGATGAAGCAGCATCTGATGCTATAAGACAGGTAAGGTTTAGGCCCGCAAAGCAGCGTGAAAGAGCGGTTGGTGTCTGGATTTCTATACCAGTTAACTTCAGACTAAAAAGCTAAGTTAATACCTTAAATATTTCAACCGGCTTACGTTTTCCCTTGACCTTTATTGCATCAAGCTTTCTCGTTTTATAAAGGTCACCAATTTCATCTTTGACACTTTGAGATATAATTATTTTAAGTGGGCCTGCAAACGAACAAAGCCTTGCACCTAAATTTACGGTATCACCAATTACCGTATAGTCCATCTGATCCTTTGAGCCAATATTTCCAGATATAACCTTTCCCTTATTAATACCTATTCCAGCATTAATGGGAACTTTATTTTGTTTTTCACGCTTTTCATTAAATTTTCTTAAAGCCTCGACCATTCCTACTGCTGTTTTCACGGCTCTCTCTGCATCATCATCTCTTGAAATTGGAGCGCCAAAAACAACCATAAGCTCATCTCCAACTATTTTGTCGAGCGTCCCATCGTATTTAAAAATAATGTCGATCATTTCACTAAAATAGGAATTCAGAGTACGGACCACCTCTTTTGGAGTCATCTTTTCTGACATCGCAGTAAATCCACGTATGTCACTAAACAAAACCGTGACATCTCGTTCCTCGCCCCCTAGGTTTAATTTTTGATCATCGTCAAGCAGCTGATCAACAACGCTTTTTGAAACGTAACGTTTAAAGGTATTTTTAATTTTACTCTGCTCTGTGATATCTTCGATTGCTACCACTGCTCCTAAGTGATCGCCTTTTTGATCAGTGAGTGGCGCTACAGAAAAGTTTACAATAGTATTTCTAGATTTACTTAACAAAGGTACACTCAGCTCTGAGAAACTCTCAAGCTCAAGCTCTGCTGATTCTATGGCGGCACATAACCCTTTATCTTTTGAAAACAGATAAGAATAATGCTCTCCAATGATTTCGTTTGGTTTTTTACCAAGTAGTTCAACTCCGGCTTTGTTTACTGAGTCAATTTCACCAAGTAAGTTCATAGTAATGACGCTAGTTGCAATACTCCCCATAATACTTTCGTTAAATCTCTTAGCTGCGTTAATATCTTCGAAAAGCTGAGCATTATCCATAGCAATACCAGCTTGAGAAGAAAGCGCTTCTAAAATATTTATATCGTTGTTTTCAAAAGGGACGACACCTTCCCGTGATTCTTTATCACCAAGGACAATGCAGCCTGATATATTTCGGTTACCAACGATTGGTGAGATTATACATTCTTTATAATTTGTTTTGTTAAGAAACGACCTTGACTTATCTCCAGAAACAATAATTGATTTTTTATCTTTCCATACAGACTTAAATGGGAGTGAGGATTTAGAAAAAATCGCACTCTTCAATTGATCTTCGTCTACATTAAACGAAGAAAGAACAGAAAGAATTGGACTGTTTTTTTGAGTCTTCAAAATAAACCCAGATGATGCATTAAGCGTTGAAACAGAGCGTATCAAAACTTCAGATGACAGCTCTTCAATATCTAGAACAGAGTTTAATGAAAGACTAATATCAAAAAGTGTCTGAAGTTCTAAAACCTTTAAACGCAGCTCCATTCTCTTATCCTTGATATTTTCAATCAGCTCTTGGTTGTACAATGAATCAGTTAGATGATTACAAATAATTTCAAGAATTTTTTTATCCAAAGATTTATAAGAGCTTCCATCAAATTTTTTCCCCAGCGTAACGATACCAAGAAGGTTATCCTTATGAAATAATGGCACTAAAATAGATGCGTTAAGATCCGAAAAATAAACAGCAATTGAGTCGGAGCTCTTTGGATCAAAGATTTTTTTTATTTGGGACCGGTTAAGGTTTGAATTTTTAAAGCCAGCCAAAGCTTTTTTTTGTTCTGCTTTTAATCGAAGAGCGTTGGGAGGGAGACTTACTCCATGAGAGGACAAGATATTACATCGTGTTCTTTTAACTCCTAGAACACTACCCTTAGAAGCCATCATGGTGCCAAGGATGATTCTAAGAACTCCTTTTGTTAAACCGGAAGAACCCTCTTTGTTAATTAAAACTTCGCCCAACTCATCCAGAGAATTGAGATAGAAGCTTACTTTATCTTTGAATTGATCTTTTGGCGCCAAGTAGCCTAGCTAGAAAGGTCGGAGAGACCCTCATCTTCTGTGCTATAAATTGTTGAGTATTTAGTAAGACCCATTATGTTAAATGTCTTCTCAACAATAGGCGCAAGGTTACAATAGGCTAGCTTGCCATTGCTTTCCTGAAGCTTTTCAATGATTTCAATGAGTATAGATACACCAATGCTGTTTACCACAGACGTTTTCTCAAGATTAATTAAAAAGGTGTTTTTACCGCTCTCCATGTGACTGTCGCATACTTCAGAAATCTTTTCCCCACCTATATTATTAAGGTAACCATCAGTGGTTAAGACCACTACATCACCTGCTTCTTTTACTGTAACTTGAAAATCTGACATAAGTCATTTCTCCTAGAATATATTATTTTTTCTTTGTCATGGTCACGGTAGTGCCTTCATCTGTTGACTCGAATTCAACCGTATCCATTAGTTCTTTTATTAACTGAAGTCCCCATCCACGTTTGTGCTCGGACTTAATTTTTTGCTCAATCTTAGGAATTTGCACTGTATTGCTATCAAACCCAACGCCCTGATCAGTTACTTTTATCACAAGAGTATTGTCATCAATAGCAAAATTTATTTCTACCTGTCCTTCTTCGGTCTTTGAGTGTTCAAATGCGTTAATACAGGCTTCGATTAAAGCCATTTTAATTTCATCGCTCTTTTCTTGACTAAGCCCCATATGTCTAGCAACCACTTCAGATGTTTGAGTAGCAGCAAGTTCCATATCAGGTATAATAGGTATTGAGAGTTCTACTTTAGGAGTTTTTCCCATAATTTTTTTCCTATGTTGTTTAAACCTTTTTTGTAGCTACAATAGTTATGTCGTCAGGATTAATGTTACCATCTAACCAGTTTTCTGCCAATTCAACTAATGATTCTACAACATCTTTAGGTGATTTCATTGCATTTTGCTCTATGCATTCGAAAAGCCTATCGTAATCAATCAAATCGCCAGTTGGATTAGGAGCTTCAGGCAATCCATCGGAAAGCTGGATGAGCAAATCTTCTTTGTCAAACTCTATTTGAACGAGCTCGTACTCTTCATTTGACAAGCCACCAAGCGGAAGATTAACAATTTCAATTTCGTT